>NZ_MAOI01000001.1 GCF_001884235.1 Bacillus paramycoides
GTAATGCGTATAAGTATGAAGTAAAAGAACAACCGGTGGATGGATATAAATCTGAAGTAAAAGGTTATGACATTACAAATACAAAAGTAGCGCAAACAACAGTAGAAGGAACAAAAACGTGGAAGGACGGAAACGCAACAAATCGTCCGGCAACAATCAAAGTAGACTTACTACAAAATGGCCAAGTAGTTGCGACGCAAGAAGCAAGTGAAGCAACAGGCTGGAAATATGGATTTAAAGACTTAGCGGCATATGATGCCGAAGGTAATGCGTATAAGTATGAAGTAAAAGAACAACCAGTAGATGGATATAAATCTGAAGTTCACGGTTATGACATTACGAATACAAAAGTAGCGCAAACAACAGTAGAAGGAACGA
>NZ_MAOI01000002.1 GCF_001884235.1 Bacillus paramycoides
AATAAATCCAATCCATTTTCATTTGTTGCAACTACATGTCTTTCCCAAAGCTTATCTAGTAATCTTTTTCCCATTATCGTCCTCTCCCTACTAGCGCCTGCTCTTCCATTTCTTGAATAACCGCCTTCGTAAATGAAGTTGTCGTCTCATCTCCGCCAATATCCGCTGTACATTTTCCAGTTTGAAGAACTGCAGAAATGGCCTCTTCAATCGCATTTCCTTCTCTTGTTAATCCAAACGACTGTCCAAGCATCATTGCAACCGAACGCATCATTGCAATTGGATTTGCTTTATTTTTTCCAGCAATATCTGGTGCTGATCCGTGAATAGGTTCATATAAAGACGGTCCGTTTTCCGCATGACTCGCTGATGGAAGCATTCCTAGCGATCCTGCTAATACAGACGCTTCATCACTTAAAATATCACCAAACAAATTTTCTGTTACGATAACGTCAAATCTCCTCGGGTTCCGAATTAACTCCATAGCAGCTGCATCTACTAAAATGTGCTCTAATTCAACATGAGGATAACGAAGAGCTACTTCTTCCGTAACAGTTCTCCATAATTTACTAGATTCTAAAACATTCGCCTTATCAATAGACGTTACTTTTTTCTCTCTCTTACTCGCTAATTGAAAAGCATAAGAAACGATACGTTCAATTTCATGGCGATGATACGTAAGAGTATCTGTTGCTACTTCTTCCGTGCGCTCTTTCGGATAAGAAAAATAAATACCACCTGTTAATTCACGAACGACAACGAAGTCAATTTCATCAGCGTTTTTTAATGGTGATAAATGCGAAGTTGAGCTTTCTACCGTTACAGGGCGAACATTTGCAAATACACCAAGTCCTTTCCTTAAAGCTAATAGTCCTTTCTCCGGCCTTTCTTTCGCACTATCCCATCGCGGTCCACCAACTGCCCCAAGTAAAACCGCATCACTCGCTAAACAAGCGGCAAGTGTTCGTTGTGGTAATGGTTGCCCAGTTAAATCAATGGCAGCTCCGCCAAAGTGCTCATCCTGTAAATAAAAACGATGACCGTATAACCTCTCTACCATATACAATACTTCTTTTGCGCTTTCCATAATTTCTGGACCAACACCATCACCAGCTAAACAAACGATACGTTTTTCCAATTTGAGCACCCCTTTGACAGAATTTTCAGAACTTTATTTTGATAGGTGGGGAAAGAATTCCTCACCTATCAAACACTTATTTCACAACAGTTATAAAAGATTTCAATTTTCCAGCCGCATGGACATACGCTCTCGCCGATGCTTCTAATACGTCTTGCGCAACACCAAAACCTGATACTTGATGAGTTCCTTCTTTTAATTCAACATGAACATGTGCAAGTGCATCTTGACCTTGCGTAATAGATTGTATGCGATAATCCGCTAAGGCACATTTTAACCCTAAAATTCTTTGAATTGCATTATAGATCGCTTCAATACTTCCAGAACCAGTTGCTGCATCTTCGTATATATTTCCTTCCTCATCTTTCAGTACAACTGTTGCGCACTGGGTACTATTTGATACGAAATGTACTTGCAATTGCGTAATGCTATATTGTTGCGCCGAAAATGCTGCTTCACCAAGCATAAGCGCACGCAAATCTTCTTCTGTAATTTCCTTTTTTCGATCAGCTAATTTTTTAAATGCTTCAAACACCGCATCTCGTTCTTCGTTTGTAAATTCATAGCCTAGTTCTTTCATTTTTTCCGTAAATGCGTGACGTCCAGAATGTTTTCCAAGTACAAATAGATTTTGAGATTCACCTATAAGCGCCGGTTCAATAATTTCATATGTCGTCACTTCTTTTAAAACACCATCTTGATGAATACCTGACTCATGGGCGAATGCATTTGCTCCAACAATCGCTTTATTTTTTGGTACAACCATACCTGTTAAACGACTTACTAATGTACTTGTCGCTTTAATCTCTTTTAACGTCATAGAGGACTCTGCTTCATAGAAATCTTTTCTAATATGGAGAGCAACCGCGACTTCTTCTAGAGCTGCATTCCCCGCTCTTTCTCCAATTCCATTAATGGTTCCTTCTACTTGTAACGCTCCGCCTTCAACCGCAGCTAATGAATTCGCTACTGCCATCCCAAGATCATCGTGACAATGACAAGAGAAAATTGCTTTCTCATAAGAAGGAACGGATTCTTGTAAATATTTAAAGAGAGAATAATATTCTTCTGGATTCGTATATCCAACTGTATCAGGAATATTGATTACATTCGCTCCTGCTCTAATCGCAACTTCTACTGCTTCAGCTAGAAAGTGCCTCGATGTTCTTGTCGCATCTTCTGCTGAAAATTGTACTGTCGGAAATAATGATTTCCCGAGCATAACCGAGCGATGAATACTATCTAATACATCTGCTTTTGACATACAAAGCTTATATTTCATATGAATATCACTTGTAGCTAAAAACACGTGTAAACGAGGAGATACAGCACCTTTCACTGCTTCATATGCTCTTCGAATATCGCTTTCCTTCGCTCTAGCTAAACTCATAACCGTAGCATTTTGAATTGTATTTGCGATACGCTTTACCGATTGAAAATCCCCTTCAGAAGCCGCTGCAAATCCAGCTTCCATTACATTAATTCCAAGCTTCTCTAGTTGCCTTGCAATTTGCAACTTCTCTTGTTCATTTAAATTAACTCCAGGTGATTGTTCGCCATCACGAAGCGTCGTATCCATGAACAAAATTTGCTTCATATTATTTAATCCCTACCTTTACTCGCGGCTGTACAAATGGCATCATCTCACGTAATTTACGCCCAACTACTTCGATTTGATGTTCGTTTTCTTTCTCATTTGTCGCCTGGAAATGAGGTCTTCCTGCTTTATGCTCGGCAATCCACCCTCTTGCAAATGTACCATCTTGAATTTCTGCTAACACTTCCCCCATCGCTTTCTTCGTATGTTCCGTCACGACACGTGGTCCCGATACGAAGTCACCCCACTGCGCTGTATCTGAAACTGAATACCTCATATTTTCAAGTCCGCCTTCATACATAAGGTCAACAATTAGTTTTAGTTCATGTAAACATTCAAAATATGCAAGTTCAGGTTGATATCCTGCGTCAACTAGCGTTTCAAACCCTGCTTTTACAAGTGCAGTCACTCCGCCGCAAAGTACAGCTTGCTCTCCAAATAGATCTGTTTCTGTTTCTTCTTTAAACGTTGTTTCTAATACACCTGCTCTCGTCGCCCCAATTCCATCTGCATATGAAAGTGCCTTTTCAGTCGCAACTCCTGTTGCATCTTGATATACTGCAAATAATGCAGGAACGGCTCCCCCTTCAACAAACGTACGACGTACTAGATGTCCCGGACCTTTCGGTGCTACTAGAAATACATCTACATTAGCTGGCGGTTTTACTTGATCAAAGTGAACATTAAAGCCATGTGCGAATACGAGGGAATTTCCAGCCTGTAAATTTGATGCAATTTCGGCTTCATATACTTCTGGCTGTAATTCATCAGGTAGTAGAACCATTACTACATCCGCTTTTTCTGCTGCTTCCGCTACTGTATATACAGAAAATCCATCTTCTTTCGCCTTATCCCATGACTTTCCTTTTCTCAGTCCAACTACTACATCAAATCCGTTATCACGTAAGTTTTGCGCGTGCGCATGACCTTGTGATCCGTATCCGATGATTGCTACTTTCTTTTCCTTTAATACATTTACCGTTACATCTTTTTCATAATAAACTTTCGCCATTTTCTTTTCCCCCTATATTTAAATGATTATTGAATTAACATAACTTGTTTATCTTGCTTTTTCATACTGCGCGTAAAAGCCGTTACACCTGTTCTTGCAATTTCTTTCAAACCATATGGACGAAGTAATTCAATTAACGCTTCTACTTTCTCCTGAGTACCTGTTACTTGCACCACTATGGAATCCTTCCCAACATCTATTACAGTGGCTCGAAATGGTTCAATTAAACTATATAATTCTGCTCTTGCGACAGAAGTTGCTACTTTAATAAGTGCAAGTTCTCTAGCAATCATCGCTTCTTCTGTAATATCTGATACTTTCAGTACATCGATTTGCTTATGAAGTTGTTTAATTAACTGCTCAACTTGCTGTTCACTCTCAACGTGTACAACAATCGTCATTCTCGAAATATCCGATGATTCCGTATGGCCTACCGAAATACTTTCAATATTAAAATGTCTTCGTGTCATAACACCTGTAATTCGATTTAACACACCGCTTTGATTTCGAACTGTCGCTGTAACAATTCTCTTCACCTTTTTTCCACTCCCTCCATTTGATGAACGCCTTTTCCTGGGGCAACCATCGGCATTACCTTTTCGGATTGAAGTACGCGGCAATCAATTACAACTGGCTCTCTTAATTCAATCGCTTCCTCTAATTGTTGCTTTGCAAAAAGTGGGTCTTCAATACGAACACCTTTTATGCCATAAGCATTGGCAAGCGCAACGAAATCTGGTTGACACGAAAGTAAAGAGTGCGAATATCGCCCATTATAAAATTCATCTTGCCATTGTCTTACCATCCCTAAAGCTTCATTATTTAAAATAAAAACCTTAACTGGTAAAGAATGCTCTTTTAATACACCAAGTTCTTGTAGCGTCATTTGAAATCCAGCATCACCGACGATTGCAATAACTAATTCTTCAGGCTTTGCGATTTGTGCACCTATTGCTGCCGGAAACCCGAAGCCCATCGTTCCTAATCCTCCCGAGGTTACCCATTTATCTGGATCTTTCAGCGGATAATATTGGGCTGCCCACATTTGATGTTGCCCAACATCTGTTGTTACAATCGCTTTCCCTTCCGTAATTTCATATAGCATATCAATTGCATATTGAGGCTTAATACGTTCCGCATGTTCTTTGTAAGAAAAAGGATATTTTTCTTTTCTACTATTTAATAGCGTGAGCCAATCATTGTGGTTTACTTCCCCTTCCTTAAATTTAAGTAGAGCTTCTAATGCTTGCTTCGCACTCGCAACGATTGGAATTTCAGTCGGAACATTTTTCCCGATTTCCGCTGGATCAATATCTATATGCGCGACAATCGCTTCTTTAGCAAAATAAGCTAAATTCCCAGTAAGACGATCATCAAATCTTGCACCAATATTAATAAGTAAGTCACATTCATATAACGCCATGTTTGCGGTGTATGTACCGTGCATTCCTCCCATCCCTAGAAATAGTTCATCATCTGGTGGAAACCCACCAAGACCAAGTAATGTATGAACAACTGGAATATGATATTTACGGGCAAAATTTGTTAATTCTTTCGATGCTTTCGCATGCAATACACCTGCTCCAGCTAAAATTAACGGCCTTTTTGAAGTCTCAATCGCTTGTAATAATTTGTTTATTTGTAGTAGATTCGGTTCGTAATTAGGCTGGTATCCTGGTAAATCCATTTGTACGTCGCTACATCGCTCGCCTTGCTCTACTACCATATCTTTCGGAAGGTCAATTACGACTGGTCCCGGTCTTCCTGTTCTAGCGATGTGAAATGCTTCTTTAATAATTCGAGGTAAATCCGATGCTTTTCGCACTTGATAATTATGTTTTGTCACCGGCATCGTAAGCCCCATAATATCCGCTTCTTGGAAAGCATCACTTCCGATTAACGTTGTTGCTACTTGCCCTGTAAATACAACAAGTGGCAATGAATCAATCATCGCGTCAGCTAGACCCGTAATAACATTTGTAGCGCCCGGTCCACTTGTTGCAATTACAACTCCTGGATTTCCTGTAATTCTTGCATATCCTTCAGCAGCGTGAATCGCACCTTGTTCATGCCTCGTTAAAATATGCGGAATCTCACAATCATAAAGTGCATCATATAGAGGTAAAACAGCACCACCCGGATAACCGAAAATTACTTCTACTCCTTCCTTTTCTAGCGCTTCTAACAATAGCTGTGCACCAGTTGCCAGTTTCTCTTCCGTTTTTGAAGACATTTTTCTTATAAGCCCCCTTTTTTAAAACATTTATAAAATAAAAAAATCCTACGTCCACACTCCAGCTATGTGCTGAAGGGACGAAAGATTTCGCGGTACCACCCTTCTTTGCAAGAATACTCTTGCCTCAGTGACTCGGGATGAGTCTAGCTAATAACGGAGCTACCGTCTAAGCCTAAACAAACGCTTCAGCTTAGCACTCAAGGGTGATGTTCGTCGACGTGAACCATCGGTTTCCAGCAACCACCGACTCTCTGTGAGGCTTCACAGTCAACTACTCCTCCCTTTCAACGCTTTATCATGTCGTAAAGAGCTATTATCCAACTTTATTTTCTTCGTAAATTTTCTCTCCATCTTCTACAACTAATTTACGGAATTCTTCTAATAAACGATTCGTATGTGGCCCTGTTCTTCCTAAACCAATCGTTCTTCCATCTACTGTCGTAACAGCAATTACTTCAGCAGCTGTTCCTGTTAAAAATACTTCATCAGCTACATATACATCGTGCCTTGTAAATAATTCTTCTCTTACGTCATACCCAAGTTTTTCACCGATTTCTAAAATTGCGTTTCGCGTAATACCTTCTAACGCTCCAGCAGAACTTGGTGGTGTAATTAATTTATTTCCTTTTACAATAAATACGTTATCGCCAGAGCCTTCAGCTACGTATCCTTGATCATTTAACATAAGTGCTTCTTGTACTCCAGCTAGTTTCGCTTCAATGCGAACTAAAATATTATTTAAGTAATTTAAAGATTTTACTTGAGGTGATAAAACATCTGGGCGATTGCGACGCGTTGCAACTGTTACAATCGGAATTCCCTTTTCATAATATTCTTGTGGGAATAAAGATAATTGTTCTGCAATTACTACTACATTTGGTTTCGTACAAGAATCGGGATCTAATCCAAGATTCCCTGGTCCTCTTGATACAACGAGTCGAATATATCCATTAGATAGTTTGTTTTGTTGAATCGTTTCAACAACGATCTTCGTCGCTTCTTCTAACGTATATGGAATTTCTAACATGATGGATTTCGCTGATTCATATAACCGGACAAGATGCTCTCTCAAACGGAAAACATTACCGCTATATACTCTAATTCCTTCGAACACCCCATCGCCATATAAATAGCCATGATCATATACTGAAACTTTTGCTTCGTCTTTTGGAACAAATTCTCCATTTAAGAAAATCCACTGCTCGTTCACTTGAAAGCGCCCCCTATGTTCTATGAATTTTTTATTGTTTCCTAGTTTACTCTCCTTTTCAAATAAATCAAGTGAATTTTTAGAAAATTTATAATTTTTAATCGTACATACATCTTTAATTATATTGATTTAACAACGTTGTTAACGTTTACAAAAAGTCAAAATATTTTTTTCGCTAATTTCCACTAAAAAAAATATTTGTTTAAGAGAAGGATTTTCGGTAAATAGTGCGAATCTATTGTATTCAATAAACGGACGTCCGATTTTATATATTCGGGAATAAACAACGACTTTTGGTGAAAAAGGGGGAAAATAACAAAAATAACGCTGTCTAAAAATAACATTCATATTTTTCATTTCGCAATCATAATCCTATTTTTAAAAAACAATTTGTCAAAATGAAGGAGGAAATAAAAATGGCGTGTGTACAAATTAAAGGAACAAGACAAGAGGTAGTAGAAATGCTGCAACTATTTGATCTAATGGATACGAAAGGGCTTTGTAAATTCAACAATTACGTAGAGGTAGAGCCTAGTAACAGAGAATATAATAACTTTACTGCTTCAATTGATATTCATTCTAATAACGCTTCAGCACAAGATACATTAAATGATCAATTCGTTAGTCAAATGCTTACTGGCGTATATAACGACTAAACACATATACTCTTCTACCATCTTTTTATAATATATGCTAAAAACTTGAGCATACTAGTAACTAGATGGTAGGAGGTGAGAATTATGGCTAGAATTGGCGTTGAAAACTCGTTAACAGATGTTCAACAAGCTCTTCAGCAACATGGACATGAAGTCGTTACACTTAACTCAGAACATGATGCACAAGGGTGTGATTGTTGTGTTGTAACTGGGCAAGATTCTAATATGATGGGTATTGCAGATACATCAATAAAAGGATCGGTAATTACAGCTCATGGTTTAACAACAGATGAAATTTGTCAGCAGGTTGAAAGTCGCATTTAAATTTTTACAAATCACAATACACAAAAGAAAGAGGGCTCCTTTTCACAAGGAGCCCTCTTTTTTATATTCACCTAACGGGAAAGTAACATATACTGGATGAAAGCCCTACCTCTCTCTCATCATTACGGTTCCACTGACCGCTCCTTGATTCACTAGTATACATATAAAGCTTACAAATACAATTTATAGGGTTTGTTCACAAAAGTTGTTGATAAGATTACCCGATCTTTCGCAAACTTTTCATATTGTATTCATAAGAGATATTCACTTTACACTAGCTGTAACCGAGACACGAATTAAAATTATAACACCAATAAGATAAACTGTCAACTATTTTCGCAAATAAAAAACAGACATCAACGGTTTGTCTGTTTTAAAATGGAGCTTTTTCTTTTATTACATATACAACAAATCCGCTTACTAGCATAAATAAGCCGACTACCAAATTTTTGATATTAATCATAAATTCCTCTCCCTTATTTCGCACATCATATATATTTACGTTTCAATTATTTCCATCGTCCTTAAGCACACTTTTTCTAATATATCACAATTCCTAAAAAATGCAAGTTCACCTTTAGCGACCGTTCACAAATTTATCTACAGTACTTGGTACAACATTTAAAGCTTTTTCGATTAAATGCGTGCTACTATTTAAATGTAATACTTGCACCCCATTAGAACCTACAACTAAAAAAGCCACCGGACTAATGGAAACACCAGCACCACTTCCACCTCCAAAAGGATGCCCTTGTTTTATCTCTTTTTGTTGCCCATGTCCACCACTATTTTTCTCATGAGAAAAATCCCCCTTAAAATCACTTCCCCCAGCTCCAAACCCGAAAGCAACTTGGGATACTGTTAATACTACATTTCCATCGGCTGTTGAAACCGGACTTCCAACAATCGTATTTACATCTACCATCTCTTTTAAATTTGTCATTGCTGTTTTCATTAAATTTTCAATTGGATGTTCCATTATGTACAGCACCCTTTCCTCATTATTCTTTTTTATACTTTCCAAAATAGAGGAAGTCATACTAAGTTTTCCTATTTCGAAAAAACAATTTTCATCTTCTAATTGGATATCACTCCCTGTCCACACCCGGATAAAAACGGTAAAGAGATACATACTATTATCGAACCTTGTTATGAAAGGAGTCATTACTTTGACTGAGAAATTTGATGAGTATAAAAAAAGAGATCGAATAGATAGTGATTATAGTGACTATAAAGAAGAATACTCAGCTGAAGTTGCACCACAGCGCATTGATTATGATAAAGACGATAAAGATGATGTAAGATCGTCCGCCGCTGGATCAACTGCTGGCTTTATCGCTCTTGCCTTATCTATATTATCACTCTTCACCTTCCCAACACTATTTGGTCTTGTTTCTGTACTACTAGGCATTTACGCTTATAATCGTGGAGCTACAGTAACTGGTGGTACCGCAGCGATTATTGGTGGTATCGCTGCACTCATTGCAATTTTATTCCGAGCGGCGATTATTGGCTTATTGTTCTCTCTTTTTTAAAATGAAAAAGGTATCTCGCATTATGCGAGATACCTTATCCTGTAAATACATCTTCTGATGGATATTTAATTTTTTGTTTCGCTGGTCGTGCCAAAGAGAACACAAGTGTTAACGGGCCAATTAATCCACAAAACATAACAAACATAATAATACATTTTCCAACTGCCGTTAGCTTTGCAGTAATCCCCATTGTTAATCCAACTGTTCCAAACGCTGAAATCGTCTCAAATAACAATTGAATAAAACTGAAATTTTCTGTAAGCATTAACAAAAATACTGCTGTAAAAATAAGGATTTGACTAGCAACGACAATTGCTAACGCTCTTGTTACTGTCGACATTTTGACAGTACGCTGAAATAATACAAAATCCTCCTTCTTTTTAAAGAAGGAAATGACTGATGTAATTAAAATAACGAATGTCGTTAACTTAATTCCACCACCTGTCGATACACTTCCTGCACCAATAAACATTAATACCATCGTAAATAATATCGATGACTCTTCCATACCGCCATAATCAATCGTGTTAAAGCCAGCTGTACGAGGTGTAATTCCTTGGAAGAAAGAAGCCCATAACTTTTCATTTAAAGGTAAGTTCCCTAATGTTTTCACATTATTATATTCCAATACAAAAATCACAATCATCGCAATAATGTTAAGGGCTATCGTTCCAACAATCATGATTTTTGAGTGAAGCGATAGTTTTCGGAAACTACGGCTATACCATATATCGATTAATACGGTAAACCCTAATCCTCCTATTACAATTAACGAGCAAATCCCAATATTAATAATAGGATCTCCTACATATCTTGTTAAATTATCTGACCAAAGAGCAAAGCCAGCATTATTATATGACGCAACAACGTGAAAAATACTATAGTACAAACCTTTTCCAAATCCAAACTCTGGAATAAATCGAATCGATAAAAAGATGACTCCAATCAGCTCAATACAAATAGAAAAAACAAAAACTCGTTTCACTAATTTCACAAGACCACCAATACTTGTTTGATTAAATGCTTCTCCAATTAATAATCGATGGCGCAAACCAATTTTTTTACCTAGTACCCAAACAATTAAAATGGCTATCGTCATAAGACCGAGACCACCTGTTTGAATTAAAAACATAATAACAATTTGACCAAACATCGTAAACGTACTTGCAGTATCTACAACACCTAATCCTGTTACAGTCGCTGCTGACGTTGCCGTAAAGAAAGCATCTACCCAACTAATATGTACTTTCGTTGCAAACGGTAACTTTAATAACAAACCCCCGACCACAATTAAACAAAAAAAGCCTAATGCTAAAATTTGCGGTGGATTTAATCGTATAAAACGATTATACAACCCTTGTTTTTTTGCTACTTCCATGTCATTAACTCCCTTAATTTAAGTGAAGCTTTTATCCGACTAACTTAGAAAGAAACTATGAATAGCAGGATAAATCCCTATACTCTCATAATATAGTTGAGCATAATCCTTTTTTTCATAGATTTCAACTTTTATTTATATTCTAACTTCATAGCATTCATAACTCGATAACTACTATAGTAACAACTAATTCATTTATATTTTCTTTTAAATTCCTTTCCCTTTCACGCTATGTTCACATCAAAGTCACATCCGTCTTTTATAGTATACGTATCGGAGCTGTTCCTCCCTAATTTATAAGACATTCCCCAGTGTCTTGAACAGCTTTCCATCCCTAATTAAATTGACATAAATTGTCCCCTTCCTTTGACCATCCGATATGTGATGGTCTTATTTTTTGTTCTCCCTTTCTTCTCACTAAAAAAATCCCTTTCTCTTTCACTCTATGTTCACATTCAGGTCACATCTATCTTTTATAGTATATGTATCGAAGCTGTTCCTCCCTAATTTATAAGACATTCCCCAGTGTCTTGAATAGCTTCCATCCCTAATTAAATTGACATAAATTGTCCCCTCCCTTTGACCATCCGATATGTGATGGTCTTATTTTTTTGTTCTCTCCATTTTCTTACTTAAAACTCCTATTCTCTTTCACTCTATGTTCACATTCAGGTCACATCTATCTTTTATAGTATATGTATCGAAGCTGTTCCTCCCTAATTTATAAGACATTCCCCAGTGTCTTGAATAGCTTCCATCCCTAATTAAATTGACATAAATTGTCCCCTTCCTTTGACCATCCGATATGTGATGGTCTTATTTTTTTGTTCCCTCTATCTTCTTACTTAAAACTCCCTTTCTCTTTCACTCTATGTTCACATTCAGGTCACATCTATCTTTTATAGTATATGTATCGAAGCTGTTCCTC
>NZ_MAOI01000003.1 GCF_001884235.1 Bacillus paramycoides
TCGCATTGCCATCTTTCCACGTTTTCGTTCCTTCTACTGTTGTTTGCGCTACTTTTGTATTCGTAATGTCATAACCTTTTACTTCGGATTTATATCCATCTACTGGTTGCTCTTTTACTGTATATGTATAAGCAACACCGCTCGCATCATATGATTCTAAATTTGTAAATGTATATTTCCAACCATTTGCCGCTGTTACGTCCTGTGTTTCGATTGCATTTCCATTTTGTAGTAAGTCTACTTTGATCGTTGCCGGACGGTCTGTTGCATTTCCGTCTTTCCACGTCTTCGTTCCTTCTACTGTCATTTTCGCTACTTTTATATTTGTGATGTCATAACCTTTTACTTCGGATTTGTATCCCGCTACCGGTTGTTCTTTTACTGTATACGTGTAAGCAACACCGTTCGCATCATATTGTGCTAAGTCTGCAAATGTATATTTCCAACTGTTTGCTGCTGTTACTTCTTGTGTTTGAATTACGTTTCCATTTTGCAATAAGTCTACTTGGATTGAGCTTGGACGATCTGTTGCATTGTTGTCATTCCAAGTTTTCGTTCCTGAAACAGATGTTTTTGCATCTTTTGTATTCGTAATGTTGTAGCCATTTACTTCCGATTTGTATCCCGCTACTGGTTGCTCTTTTACTGTATACGTATAAGCATTACCATCATTATCATATGCAGGTAAATCTGCAAACGTATAGTTCCAGTTATTCGCTGCTGTTACTTCTTGTGTTTTAATTGAATTTCCATTTTGCAGTAACTCTACTTGGATTGAACTTGGACGATCTGTTGCATTGTTATCATTCCAAGTCTTCGTTCCTGAAATCGATGTCGTTTTCACCTTATTCGGAACCATCAGCTTTACGCCTTTTGCAGCATTCGCATCAATTGTAAAAGGCACTTTTGCTTGTGGATCGAAATCCAAGTAGTTTGGTGCTGAAATTTCTTGTACATAGTAATTTCCTGGATCTAAAT
>NZ_MAOI01000004.1 GCF_001884235.1 Bacillus paramycoides
CGCATTCGGTATGAACTTTGTTTCATCTCCAGCAATGTGTTTTACGATTCGTAACGTTCCCTTTGGTGGTAAATCACCTTGCGCTCCGCCACCTGCGTTTATATTTTTAACATTGGCAGTTTCTGAATGAGATACCGGTTGCTCATTTACAACTTGGTAATTAATCGTATAATCATTATAAAAATTTTCTTGGTTCATTCCACTGTCAGTTATAGCAGTTTTATATCTGAGATTGAAAGATTGACCACTTATATAATCCTTATTAATTCTAAGTTCAAAAGAGTTACCGTTAGAAGTAAAAGTTCCATAACCCTTATCCATAAATTGTTGAGGTGCTAAATTTTCATTTCCCAAAACAAAACTATCTAGTATTAATGTTTGACCCGATTGTAATGTATCAGTCAAAACAATATCAGAGCTTAGCTGTTGCTTGTTATTGTTTATAGGTATCTCCCACTTCACTTCAGTTGGAGCATCCGGGTCAATTCTACCTGTTTTATAGGCAAATGGTGCTGTACCACCTCCACCACTGGTTGGTCCCTTAATTGTTATCCTTTTCGTCTGTAGTTGTGTACCTAGATTTGTATCAACTGTTAACGTTTGATCTTGACCTACATTACTAGTTGCTTGCACTTCAAAATAAAAATATCCTCTAATATTTTGAAGTTTCTCCACCACATCGCTAAATGTACATACCACATTCGTTTTCGATACTTGACAAGTACCAAAGCTGACACCTGCATCATTCTTTAAATCAATCGTTCGACTATATCCTTGTAATTCTTGCGGTAACGTTAATGTTAGTGTGTCTCCCTGCTTCATTTTATTTCCAGATTTATCACTAAAATCAACTTTTATTCCCGTTCGTTCTCCATAACCTAGATCTGTTTTGTCAAACGTAAAGTTATCAACAAACCCGGCCGTATTTAATTCTTGTGCACTTGCTATTATAGATGTGAAATTCTGACCTATAGTAAATATAAAAATCATTATAATCGAAAAAATCGAAGTCACTCTTTTTATCATGTCATTCTCCTATAAATTATAATTAGATGGATTCTAATATGAATATACAATGACAATGACTTAATAGGCTGATGGCATTCCGTTTCTTTCAACAGTTATAAACTAAAAAACTTGAAAATAGATTTCTATAAACGCTTTCTCTCCCCTCCAATAAGCTTCAATTCTTTAATCTAACATTAATTTAACTAAGTTTACTATTTACAAATTTAATAGTTATTGATATTATTGTAACTATTGATGTTACGTATATCATCATCCCTATCAAATCTTGAAAGCATGTATCATATCTACCATCTTATAGATAGCATAAATTTCTGATTAATAATGTTTTCATTTCAATGCTATCAGTTTATTCATACTACTTTCCATTATTTTCAGATTCATAGCATCAGTATGTACCAATTTGATAGCACCTTTTTATTAATTCACAATTTTATTTACCAGAACCTTTTGCCCCCTCCTACAGGCATTACCCCCCATGCTCTCATCCATAATATAAAACTATTTAGATACCAAAAATAGTTTCTGTAACTTTTGTAACTGATTTTGTAATTAAAAAAACAAACATAAATTAATACCTCATTTGGGATAAGCTTTTTATTTTATACTCGCTCCTACATACACCGAAATATCATCCTTAAGTGCTTGTGCTAAACCTCAGCCTAAATTTTGATTCATTTAGTAAAAACCACAAACAATTTTGTTTATTCATGTACCTCTTATATATCATTTCCAAGGTTTATAATTAAATAGTCCTATGCTTTTTAAAAGAATAAACAGTAACGTTCACTAATTTATGTCCGCTTATGAATTTAGAACTTTAATCACAATCTACATGACTTATAAACTTCATGGTTAAATCTCGCTATACCAAACCTTCAATTAAATTCTCAGCATGACGACTAGATTCATAATTAATTGTTGTTGCTTATTTCTTTATTGGCATGAAACCAAATTTCACATTGCTAGATCGGCACAATGGGCCTCAATTCCCTTTACAAATATTTGTAATAAATGTGCACTTAAGTAATCAAGGTGTCATAAGAATAACAGAATACTCACACTCTACTTTTACCAATTAATCACATCTCAGTCCCCCCTATCTATACCCGATATAATATATAAAATAAAACAAAGAAAGAGTAGTAAGCGTAAATATCAATCAGACTTATATTAAACTGAATCTTCAATATTTTCTGTTTAAATAAGGGTATTTTTAGCCACTCTTTCTTTGTATTATGAGTTTAGCACCAAATATAAAGTATAACAAGACAAAAAAATTCAAATTTCGCATAATTTCGACATTTTTTTCACGAAACAATACAGGTCGTTAATTAACACGGATCGCCATATATATCCATCTAATTAAGAATTTTATGACGCTCTCAAAATAAAAACTTGTACATTTTCATCTTGAGAAGTCATTTTTTTATTTTTGGGATATTTTCTTAGCTTGATGGTGATGGAAAGTGACCCCAATTAAGCTAATTCCCCCATTTCACAGATTTGATCAAAAACACCCAAATAATATCTTGTTTGAATTGTTTTACTTTAAAATATTTAACTTATTACGCTTCCGTTTATCTTTTCAAAAGCATAACTTCGCTTCGAAAGCTTTGCAACAGAACCAGAAATATATAGTATCACATCAAAAAATATAAATCTATATTGATTTTTTTTTAATAATTTATATATAATTATAATGAATATAAAATGAAAGTCAATCTCAATTAGATATAAGGGGGGGAGTATGGACAGGACAAAACATTTAGTAGAAAAGCAAGCCCCTGTTTCGAAATGAATGAAGTAATGCCAATTAAAAATGATTAGATTAATAAAATTGGAACCCAAATTAGATTACAAAATCGATTTTGGGTATTGGTAAGAAGTCATTCTATTTAATGCTAAATGAGGACACACGGAATAATAGCAAATTAGGAAATGTAATATGTTCTTGCTTCCATTTCTTATAGTATTTAATAACTTTTGACTTCAATCTGGCTTTGTATAAAGCTTTTTTAACTTGAGAAATGAGCACAGTTACTCCTTTGCTCACAAATTAACTGTATAGCTTCCGATATCCCATTTTTCTATTTAAAAGTTTAAATTGCATAATAATGGAACGATGCTTCTCTAGATTCTTGATATTTTTGATGAATTTGTAACAGAACCTTTAGTTACACGCAATATTCTTTAAATACAATATTTTATCATCTTAGGAGGAAACAGTATGAAAGGTTCAAAGTTTCTTTATAAAGCTCCCCTTATATTAACAATGAGTGCCGTGTTGATGGGGTGTAACACAGCAAAACAAGAACAGTCAAAAAAGGATACAGCTACACAAGAAAAATCTACAGAGAAAAATACGCAATGGTCATATGAAGGGACTACTGGTCCAGAGCACTGGGGAGAATTGAAACCAGAATACAAAATGTGTTTAAATGGGCAAGAACAATCTCCGATAGATATCAAAACGGAACAAATAAAATCAACAGTTGAGGATGCTAATCATTTACAAATTAATTATCAACCAATATCATTTTCTATTAAAAATAATGGACATAGTATTGAGGGGAAAGCAAATAGTTCTGATGATTATCTCACGCTTGGAGAAAGTCGTTACACATTAAAACAATTCCATTTCCATACACCGAGTGAACATCAATTTGAAGGAAAACATGCAGATATGGAACTACATCTGGTCCATCAAAATGATCAAGGTCAGTTAGCAGTAGTAGGTATTATGATAAAAGAAGGACAAAAAAACGAAGGTTTTGCAGAAATGTGGGAAAATCTCCCGAACAGCAAAAATACACAGGGTGATGTGCAGCATACCATTGATATAAAACAGCTTCTTCCTTCAGATCGTTCGTCATTTCGTTACATGGGTTCTTTGACAACACCTCCTTGTACAGAAAATGTTCAGTGGATTGTGATGAAACAGACAATAGAGATGTCCAAAAAACAAATTGAGGCGTTCCATAAATTATTCCCAACGAATAACCGACCAGTTCAGCCGATTAACGGAAGGGAAGTATCGTAAACATAAGGAATTGTTGGAATATAAAGCAAAATAGTATAGCAAACAAGTGGTTTTGGTATCTAAAACATTCGCTTCTAGTCAATTATGTTCCAATTGTAGATATAAAAACAAAGGCGTAAAAAATCTAACCATCCGTGAGTGAGGGTGTGCTTCTTGTGGCACACAAAACGATAGAGGTCAATATGCAGTGCTCAATCTTAAAAACAAAGCAATTCGCCTTTTAATCGTTGGAACTACGAGGATAGCCTAATGAATTAGAACCGTTAGGTTTCTGTACTTAGGAATCTCCCACTTCAAACAGTCCGTAAGGATGTTAAGTGGTAAGTAGTTCAAGAATAATTTCAGGATACACAATGATATTATTTTTTGTACCAGAACGGAAAAAAGCTGCTGTCCTAATGGGACAACAGCTTTTTCATTATGCTACGTCTTCTTTTTGTTTCTTTTGTAGTGTACTATTTTTGTAACCGTAACTGAAGTAGACAACAAGTCCAATTA
Organism: Bacillus paramycoides; assembly: GCF_001884235.1. GTDB lineage: Bacteria > Bacillota > Bacilli > Bacillales > Bacillaceae_G > Bacillus_A > Bacillus_A paramycoides. Next base: position 4,568 of record NZ_MAOI01000004.1, read on the forward strand.
CAAGCCATATTGTAAAGCCGATCCATGTTGTTGCTGGGAGTTGTAATGCTAAGTATCCACAGAATAGAACAGCTAAAGCAGGAATCCATGGTACCAAAGGCACTTTAAAAGCGCGCGGTAGTTCTGGTTGTTTTTTACGTAAAATAATTACTCCAATTGATACAACGATGAATGCGAATAATGTACCGATATTTGTTAATTCTGCTAGTTTACTTAAAGGAACAAAACCAGCAAAGAAAGCAACCATAGTGGCAGTAATCCAACTATTGATAACAGGTGTTTTTGTTTTTTTATTTACACGAGAAAATGCTTTTGGTAGTAAGCCATCGCGGCTAATTGCGTAAAATAATCGTGTTTGTCCATATAACATAACAAGTAATACAGTTGTAATTCCAGTAATCGCTCCTAAAGAAATGAAACCAGCAACCCAATCTTGTTGAATGTATTGTAGTGCAAATGCAACAGGGTTTTTCACACCTAACTGATCGTAAGGTACAATCCCAGTTAAAACTAATGAAACAACGATATATAGAATCGTACAAATTGTTAAAGAAACAATAATGCCGATTGGCATGTTACGCTGTGGATTTTTGACTTCTTCAGCAGCTGTTGATACAGCGTCAAATCCAATGTAAGCAAAGAATACAGTTGCAGCCCCAGTTGTTACGCCAGAGAAGCCGAACGGCATAAAAGGTGTCCAGTTTTCAGGCTTTACATAGAAAGCGCCAACGCCGATAAATAGTAAGACAACCAAAAGTTTGATAGCTACCATGATAGCGTTAAAACGCGCTGATTTTTTTGCTCCCCTTGTTAATAACAACGTCATTAGAAAGATGATACAGATCGCTGGTAAGTCTATATATGTTCCCGCTTCAGGACTATATGCACTTGTTAAAGTAGTAGGTAATGTAATACCGAATCCACTTAATAATCCTTGTAAATACCCTGACCAACCAGATGCAACGGCTGATGAAGCTAATCCATATTCTAAAATTAAATCCCATCCTAAAATCCAAGCGATCAATTCTCCAAATGTTGCATAGCTATAAGTGTACGCACTACCGGATACCGGTACAGTTGATGCAAATTCAGAATAACATAATGCTGCAAATACACAGGCTAAACCGGATAAAATAAACGACAAAACAAGTGCTGGTCCTGCGTGTTCTGCTGCTGCAACACCGGTAAGAACGAAAATCCCAGTTCCGATAATAGCGCCGACCCCGAGCATAGTAAGATCAAATGCACCGAGTTCTTTTTTTAAAGATGCTCCTTTTTGTTCTGACTGTGCTAATAATGCTGAAATAGATTTTTTTCGAAATAGATTCATATAGATACCTCGCTTCTGGTTGTTGTAATATTCTGAAAAATGATATCGTTTTTGTCGTATAATGTCGAATCATTGTATCTCGTATTCTAATTCAAATAAATATTTTTGTAAATGCTTTTTAGAAAATTCAATCTTTTTAAAGACCTTTAAGCATCTCCTTATTTCTTTTTGGTTATTTCCCATCATTCCAAAAGGCATTAACTATCCAATCTATTACCTGTTGCCTCCCTATAAACCATAATAATTTTAAAATAGTAATCCCAGCTGTTATAAAAACAACAAATTAAATTTTTACAAAAGAAAACAACCTGTATAAAAACAGGTTGTTTTCTTTTATAGGGTAAAACAAAGAAAGAGTGGAAAAAAATGCACAAACTTCTACGGCACAAGAAGTAAAGCGATCGGAGAAAACTAAAAATTCTGATATCTTACTAGATAAGGGTTTTTGTTTTCTCTTTCTTTGTTGTTATGAGTTTAACATAAAAAATAACACGAATCAACAAAAAAACCGAAAATTCTGTTCAATTCGACATTTTTTTGATATTTTTTTACCACAACTTTTAAAAGTCTGCTATTCTTTAAATATCTTTCACTTTAATATTGTTTTCATTTTAATGTTGTAATACATTCCCCAAGGAGGCTTATTATTATATGAAGATGATCACTACCACTTTTTCATTAACAACTGCTGCAATTGCTACACTTCTCCCTTCAGTAGTAGCAGCTGATTCTCATGCTGTATCAATACCACAAAATGACAAAGTAAAAATCGGATTTGTAAATTTTGACAAAGTACATCTGTATCAGGATGCTACTACAAATAGCAACTCTATTGGAAATATTACATTCAATACTCCAGTTAAAATAATAAAAACAACACCTGACTGGTATAAAGTAGATGTACAAAATAAAATTGGCTACATGCAAAAATCTTATCTTTCTCCCACAAAACAAACACAACCAAAAAATCAATATATTGTAAATGCGATTGCATTAAATGTTCGTATAGAGCCAAATGCAGAATCTACTATTCTCGGTGTACTACCAAATGGAAAATACATCTCCATTTTAGAAGAATGTGGTGAATGGTATAAAATTTCTTATAATGGAAAAACAGGATATGTGAAAAAAGAATTTGTCTCTGATGGTTCCTATTCAATGGTTAAAGGAACCACCGTACAAGGAAATTCATCTTATTATGTTGCAACTCCTGTATTAAGAGTGCGAAGCGGAACGGGAACTAACACTTCTATAATTGGATCTTTAAAAAATGGTACCCAATTACAAGTTGTAGAAACAGTAGGTTCTTGGTATAAAATACGTTTCGGTTCAGGTTTTGGATATGTAGCTAAACATTATGTATTACAAAACAAACCACAAGAAACTCCTTCTATTCCAGCTGTTTTCAAGTACCCAACGAAAGGGATAGTCAGCTCTATATTTGATGTTCGTTGGGGAGAAATGCATTACGGAGTAGATTTCACAGCTCCAGGTGAAGTTCCAATCCTGGCAGCAACAAGCGGAAAAGTAATAAAATCCTACTACTCTAATTCCTATGGAAATGTTGTGTTTATTGCTCATACGATAGATGGGAAATTATATACAACCGTTTATGCACATTTAAAGGATCGTACAGTACAAGCGGGTGATCGGGTTGAAACCGGACAAATGATAGGACACATGGGGAATACAGGACATTCAACAGGGCAACATCTTCATTTTGAATTACATAACGGCGAGTGGAATTTTGAAAAAACAAATGCAGTGAATCCCATACCTTATCTAGTTCAGTAAAGTATTGTACCAAGTATTTGTAAAGAGAACCACTAAGGATTTATTTCCGGGTGGTTCTTTTGGATACTTACAAGGAATGGAAATCTGGTTCAATTACAGCCGTAGGAGCTATGAAAAAGTATGGCATCAAACATTCCTCATTTTATAAACTTGCCAAACAGTATGAGAAAAATTAAAATGTATATGTTTTGACATATTCATTTTAAAATGTGGATGGGACCCCTTTTAACAAAACCGGAGTGGGAATGATGAGTATAAATAGTTTTGTGGGATTGATAAAGGACGAATTATTAAAAGAGGTAAGCATAAGAAGTGAGGATGAATTCGAGCCTGTAGTAGTTAAAGATATTCCTAGACTTTGGAAGTGTTTAGGGACAGGTAATTATGCCGCAGTATTTATGCACAAAGAATACAAAGATTGGGTAGTGAAAGTTTACGCGCGAGAAGGAGAAGGAATTGAAAAAGAGTCAGAAGTATACCGAAGAATCGGAAGTCATCCTTCTTATTCGAAGCTTATATATAAAGGAGAAAATTTCATAGTATTGAAACGTTTAAAAGAAATTACCTTATACGATGCTATTCATAAGGGGATTAAAATTCCTAAGCAGGTAATCCTTGATATCAATGAAGCTTTAGAGTATGCAAGGGAACAAGGATTAACTCCTTGTGATGTTCACGGGAAAAATGTGATGATGGAAAACGGAAGGGGCTATGTAGTCGATGTATCTGATTTCTTAAAAACAAAAGAAGATAGTAAGTGGAGAGACCTAGAAAAGGCATATTTTACATTTTACTTGCCTTTCATTTATAAATTGTCTTTCCCTGTTAAAATACCGTATTTCATGTTAAACATTGTTAGACGTTCATATAGAAAATATAAGAAGCTTAAAAAGAAATTCAAATTGTAAAAGGACCACATACTTATCTTTAGGTTAGATAAGTGAACCACTAGGGAACAAAAGGACTGTATATTTTAGATATGTCTAATATGTACGGTCCTAATTTTATAACTTCATGAATTGACACTCCCACCCCTAAAGGGGCCAGCTGACTAACGTCAGTGGGATTCTTGCTACCAAAGGCGAAGTCCATTTCTGGTATCGCTGACGTGCAAGATTGCGGTGTGCCATCACCACTCCCACAACAGACCATATAGGTTCGTGGGCTACGGTACTGTGACCATACCGTACAGATTGTTGGTTCTCAAATGTTTTTACGGGTTCTGTTGCAAAGTTTTTGAAAGTAAGCTAAACTTTTGCAAAACAGAGTGAGGAGAATCCTAAATGAGATATTTTAAAGGAAAACAATTCAGGAAAGATATTATTTTGGTAGCCGTCGGCTACTACTGTCGTTTTTCTTTAAGTTATCGGGATGTATCTGAAATTTTGAACGAACGTGGTGTATCTGTTCATCTCACAACCATCATGCGATGGGTTCATGAATATGGAAATTTGATTTATCAAATTTGGAAGAAGAAAAATAAGCATGTACATGTATCTTGGAAATTGGATGAGACTTATATCAAAGTCAAAGGAAAATGGTGTTACCTATATCGTGCGATTGATAAAGAAGGTCACACATTAGATATTCAACTTCGCAAAAAGCGAGATTATCAGGCTGCTTATGCTTTTATGAAGGGGCTCGTAAAAACATTTGGAGAACCCACGGTTCTCACAACGGACAAAGCCCCAGCGCTACTTTGCGCATTTAACAAATTAAGAAAAAAAGGATTTTATCAAACTACAATCCATTGTACAATCAAACATTTAAACAATCTTATTGAACAGGATCATAGGCATGTAAAGAGACGTTTTGCCAAATCCGCAGGATTTCAAAATCTTCGTCATGCTTCACGTACGATAAAAGGCATTGAAACCATTCATGCCCTATATAAACAAAGGCGAAGTCTTCAAAGAGACTCCGCCTTTTCAACGTACAATGAACTTCAACAATTACTAGCTACTTCATAAACATTGCTCCTCATTTATCAACCTGTTTATGCTTTTTTCAAACTTTGCAACAGAAGCTTTTCAAATAGGTATTTCCCTTATGGGAAAAAATGGATCCAAAGTCTTTTAGTTAAAAATTTCATGCCTCAGATTAATTAAATAAAGTAACTTTTTTAGTAAATCAAGCCCTTTTCTCAGTTCTTCATTCTCACGCTAGAGCTTTTCATTTTATACTGGGTACTATCCCATCGCTATCTGAAGTAAACAACTAATAAAAATAGCGTGTTTTTCAGTTTATTCACACGAGCTTTTTAAAAGCAGTACAATTTATGTGTTACACTAGTTTTATAATATATTTAAGGAGTGGGCTTTACTTGAAAACATTATTAACCATTTTAATCCTATTACTCTTCTGTCTATTTTATCAGTGGCGTTATCGACGATAGGGCTTATTGGGATACAGCTACATGCCCATCAATCTAAACAAGAAAAACACCCCATTGCCATCAATTTAAAATCTCATACCACCCCCAGAACGAAAATTTTGTGCATTTTGCTCGTATTTATTGTTTGGGGATAACTCGTTCTTTTAGCTTGATGGAGATGGGGTGGTACCCCTATAAAAACAGCCCTTTAGATAAATAGATCTAAAGGGGGGGCAAAACATCGCGTCTTTTTTATAAACACTGTGACTTTATTTAAAAGCGACACATAACAGATAAATCGAAATTTTGATTTTTTAATTTCAACATTCCTCCATTTAATAATAAAAATCCTCCCTTAGATTTTTCCAAAGAGAAGCTTTTTACGTCACCCATACCTTATACTTAAGAAACAAACAACTAGTATCATGATATCTCGCGTCTAATTTAGATTTTCATAAATAATATGAAAGATAGATACATAAAAATCATAAAAACTAACAAGGAAAACAGAATAGATATGAAAATAATAGAGTAATTAGATGGGATAAAGATACCGGCCTGGATTTCTCTTCTTTTTCTTGCGTATTGAATAGTAGATAATATGCCCGTTATAAAACCAATAACGCACGCAAAAATCCCAAGAACTATTACTAGTATATTTATATAGGGATTGGAACTGATCTTAATAGTAAAATGCAATGAAGTCGTTAAAAATCCTACTCCTGTAATAGATATAGCTGTTCGTATCCATGCTAAATAAGTTCTTTCATTCGCTAAATGTTGTTGGGCATATTTCACACTTTCTCCCGTTATATCTTTTATCTTATTTAAAGCTTCCATAAATAAGACATCTTCCCCCTTTATTAACAGCTGGAAAATAGAGACAGAGAAAATACTCGCTCTTCTTGCATTACATTTTATTGCCTTAAATGGCTCTTTTCTTTAGTACCGTACCCTATAAAATCATAGAGATTTTACAGTACTAGAGACTTTTAACAGACCGGACTCCCTGTGGGATTGGACAAACATAACTAGCGCCATTTAATCTTTCCTGTAGTTCCATTTTTGCCTGACTAACGACTTCCGGCCGAAGTAAAATTTCGATAGCAGTAGCTGCCATTACTTTTCCTGCATGAAGCATCCCCTTATGCCCCAGTGATGTTCCTCCCTGCGCTACAATCTGCCATGTATGGGGTTGTGTCCCCATTGCGAAACAACAAGTTGCGCATTGTACAGTAGGTACTACCCAGCTGACATCTCCTACATCTGTTGAACTTTTCATGTGAAACGTTTTTTTCGTATATGGCAAAAGTATGGTAGATAAATCTTGATCTTTCAGCTGTTCAGCAAAATCCGCCCCGTCCCGTATCGGTAGCATACCTTTCTTATCCTCTACTGTTAAAGTAGACCTAATATGATGTGCAAACCCCATTTCCTCTTCATCAAAATTAGGAACGCCAAGTTCCCGAAAGTTTTCATACATAATGGCTTCGAGTGTATGATTTGGAACCAGGTTGGAGCATCCCTTATCCAAAATAATGTCAACTTCTGTCTCAGTCATCATGGCTGCCCCTCTTGCAACCTTGCATATGCGCTGATATAGCTCTTCTACTTGTAATCTTTCTGGAGCGCGGATTGTATAGAGTACTTCTGCTTCAGCTTGTACAACATTGGGTGCCGTTCCTCCAGAATTAGTAATAGCGTAATGAACACGAGCTTCTGGAATGATATGTTCACGTAAGAAATTCACTCCAACATTCATAAGCTCTACAGCATCCAATGCGCTACGTCCGAGATGAGGTGCATTCGATGCATGAGACGCTTTCCCCTTAAATTTGAAATAAACTTGATAGTTTGCAAGATTGGTCACTGATACTACCGCATTAAAAGGATAAGGGTGCCAAGAAAGTGCAATATCTACATCATGAAATAGACCTTCACGTACCATTATCGTTTTTCCAGATCCCCCTTCCTCAGCTGGACAACCATAATAACGTATGGTTCCTTCTATTTGATTTTCTTCCATATAACGTTTTACTGCAAATACCGCTGCTAATGATCCGCTGCCTAGCAAATTATGCCCACATCCATGACCGTTCCCTCCCTCTTCAATTGACTCACGGGTTGGTATTCCACGTTTTTGGCTTAATCCAGGAAGAGCATCAAATTCTCCAAGAATGGCAATTACGGGACCCCCACTTCCATAACTTCCAATAAAAGCAGTTTCCATGCTAGCGACACCACAGTCTACTTTGAATCCTTCTTCCTCTAGCACCTCACAAATTATTCTGGAAGATTGAAACTCTTCGAATCGAATTTCAGCGTATTCCCAAATACGGTCGCTTACATCAATAAATGTTTCTCTATTTCCCTCAATAATTTTGGATATTCTTTCATAATTTATCATATCAAACACCTCTATTTTTCAAATTATCAATCACTTGATTTATAGATACTGTAAGCTTTCTCTATTTGTAAAATTGATTGAAGTGTATCTGGTTAGGCAATAAGAATTCATACAGGCAGTCAGCCAAACAAGTATTACATCATAAAACAACGTAGAAAATAATTATTTTTATCTGAGTAACGTTTTTGACTTGTTAATACAGAAAGGCTGCATTATTTAGGAGGGTTAATTAGAAATTGCTTTTTTAATCTGCTTTCGAGATGAATGTGTTTTGTTATTATTATTTAAAGTAAACCCAACACCTGCTGCCAAGCACGCGGAAACAACTAAAAGCCAAAATGCTGCATCATAGGAACCATTGAAAAAACTAATAATTAATCCAATAACAGCAGGAGAAATTGCACCAGCAACTTGACCTGCAAAGCTTACGAGTCCCGATATTGAGCCAATGACTTCCTTTGGTCCATATTTTAATACTATAGTAAGAAGTGTCGTTCCAATGAACGATATAGACATGGCAGTCAGTGTAAAAAAGGTGATAAAAAATGCTATATTTGTAGCATTTGACATCAAAATAATAAATACTGCAGTTAAAACAGAACCTGTAATAACAAGGTACTTTTCCGTACCTATCATGTATTTATCAAGAAGCCAGCCATTTAGATTAAACATTATAAAACTCGCAATATACGGGATTACTATTAATCCACCAGCCGAAACTAAATCAAGCCCTTTTTCTTTCACCAAGTATATAGGCATCCAGGAAATCAGGCCCCAGTTGACTATACTTGCAAAAAACTTAGTGAAAACGATTTTCCATGTGTTATCCAGTTTAAATAACTCCTTCAAAACAACTTTATTCATTTTTTGGTTACTCTTTTCTATTGTTTTGATATCTTGAGGTTTTAAGACAAGCCAGAAAATAAAGGCTATTAAAAAACCAGGTATACCAAGACTTATAAACATTCCGCGCCAACCAAGTATTACTATGAGTGAAGCCGCAACTACACTGCCTAAAACCCCTCCAATACTTTGGGCAGACATGAAAAAGGAATTTGCCCTACCTCTTTCTTTTTCAGGGAAGGTTTCGTAGATCGATAATATTGCTGCTGAGTGAAACGGCCCTTCCCCTAATCCGAATAAAAAACGAATGCATAATAAAGAAGAAAAAGACCATGCAAAACCAGTCAACATCGTAAATACTGACCAACTTATGAGTGAAATAGTAATCATTATTCTTGCACCAAACTTATCTGTCAGCCACCCACCAAGCAGTTGCATAATAGAGTAGCTAAAAAAGAAAACACTTATCAGTAATCCGGTCTGTGATGGATTAAGTTGAAATTCTTCCTCAATAGGAATAATTCCCACATTAATTGCTAAACGATCAAAAAAACTTAAAATCATTCCTACGAAAAGAAGACCCAGAATAATGAATTTCCGTTTTCTATCCGGATAACTATTCATCTATTTTCACTCCTTTTTAGAGAACGCTTTCAAACAAAAGAGTTTATAGCCGCGAAGAAAATAATTATTCCTGGCTTTTGATTTATCTATTTTCTACTATTTGTTGTGAGTAACTCTTTTTCAACTCCTTCTTATCAATCTTTCCAATTGTTGTGAGTGGAAAGGTTTCACGGAAATAAACCTCTTTAGGTACCATGTATTTAGAAGTATTTTGTCTGCAAAAATTGATTATCTCGTCTTCAGTACAACTAGCTCCCTTCTTTTTAGAAATAATTACACATACCGCTTCACCCCAATCAGGATGAGGAATGCCAATACACGCGCACAGAGAAACCGCTGGATGCTGATTCACTACATGCTCTACTTCTGCTGAATATACATTCATCCCGCCAGAAATGATCATATCCTTCTTCCGATCCACAATATAAAGGAATCCACTCTCATCCCACTTCCCAATATCACCTGTGTAAAGCCAGCCGTCACGGATTACCTTTTTAGTTAGTTCTGGCCTTTGATAATATCCAGCCATCATTGCTGGGGATTTAATAATAATCTCTCCATTTTCTAAGGGCTTAACATCATTGCCGTGATCGTCAATAATACGAATCTCCGTCAATAAGCATGGCTTTCCACAACTTTTTAATGCCTCTAATTTATTATGGAATGCCCACATATGAGCACTTTTAGAAAATCTTGAGATAACAATATTACATTCTGTCATTCCATACTGTTGGCGAATAACAGGTCCAAACACTTCAAAAGCTTCCTTCAAACGTTCTTGAGAAATAGGTGAAGCACCGTAATAGATATTTCGTAAGGAGCTCACATTGTAAGTACTCTTCTTTGTCAGGTCGAGTAGTCTGTATAACATTGTTGGTACCATAAATGTAGTTGTAATCCTATAATCCTTAATTGCGTTCATAATCTGTTCCCCTTGAAATCCATGCATAATATAAACGTGCACTCCTGAGATAAGAGATCTCCATAGAAGCGAACCAGCTGAATGCACGAGCGGTGTACTCAACAACACCCTATCCTGGTCATCAAGTGGATCCTCAATACAAGCAGAGATCATAGCAGCTCCTAGTCCTTTTTGGGAATGCATTACACCTTTAGGAGTTCCTGTAGTTCCACCTGTATAAGATAAAAGGGCAATATCTTCTGGTAAGACAGTCGGTACATCTAGACATACTGATTGTTTTGGCCATCGGAATACCTCGAATTTTTCAGGATAATGTATATCGAATCCAGGCAGACCAATAACGTGGACCGAGCTTTCTTCTGCTCCTTCTAAGTATTCAAGAACTGTTTGAACATGAGAGTTTGTTGCCATAATGACCAATTTGGGTTTTGCTTCATTCAAAATATAGTCAACTTCACGAACCCCTAGTTTTTCTCCTAAGGGTATTAAAGTAGCTCCGCATTGAGCAAAAGCTACATTAAACAATACATTCTCAAGACTGTTTGGAATAAGAGTGGCCACATGGGTACCTTTCTCCACACCTAAATAGAGTAGATACTCTGCTATGCATCGTGATTTTTCTAGTAGCTCCTTGTATGTTAATGTTTCTTCTTCTGGCAATAAGGTGATAGCTGGCAATTCACCAAATCTCTCTATTCCTTTTAAAAGCAGTGATTGGAATGTCATCTGTTCCATAAATAACCATACCTCCTATTAATCTATTAGCGGACTCCCACCGCTTTTATGTTTTGTAAATGATCTATAGCTTGAGACTGATAATTCAAGCGTTTTAATATTTCTTCCGTATGCTGTCCTAACGCTGGGGCTGAATTCTGTAAAGAAGGAAGTGATGTAGAAAATAGTGTAGGAAATCGAATCTGTAGTTCTTCTTCCCCTGTTTCCGTATTAATATAATTGTTGAAAATCTGACGTACTTTTAAATGTTGATCTTTGATAACATCAATGGCACTATTGACAGGAGCCCATGGTATATCCAATAAATTGAAATTTCTTTCCCAGTAGCTAAAGGACTTAGATAGAATGGTTTCTTTTATTAAATAGTGTAGCTCTACTTTTTTACGCATTCTGCATACAGGGTTTCTCCATTGCTCCACACTGCTATTAGGAAGTTCTTCCTGTAAGCATTGAAGGAACTTATCCCAAAACTTTTCTTCATTTAGTCCAAGGGTCAGCCATTTCCTATCTTTAGATTCATACATATCATTTCCAGGCATAACCAAGGGGCACTCTTTCCCCGAAAGCGCTTTCCCACTTTTGATTAGAGCAGGTAAGAACAGTCCCACCCAAGTCGCCAAAACATCCGTCATAGAAACATCCACATATTTCCCCTGCTTTGAATGTTTGGAATCCATAAAGGCAGCAAGGATTGAAAAAGCGGCCATTAGCCCTCCCGCCAAATCAGCTATTCGAGTAGCAGGTCGTGTCGTAGGCATTTCCATTTGCGATGGAATACCAATCATTCCGGCTAATGCTAAAAAGTTCAAATCATGGCCTGGACGATCCTTATAAGGACCTGTTTGTCCGTAACCGGACAAAGAACAATATACAATCTGTGGATTTATTTCTTTCACCTGCTCATATCCGAATCCCAAGCGTTTTAAAACACCTGGACGAAACCCCTCTAAAAATATATCTGCCTCCTCCACTAACTTCCGCAGAACCTCTTTCCCTTCTTCCTCTTTTAGATTAATGGCGATTGATTTCTTATTACGGTTCAACATATTGAATATCGGTTTTGCTGTCCCCCTAGTCGTATCACCATGCTCGGTATCTTCCACCTTAATAATTTCCATTCCTAAATCACCCAGTAGCATAGTACAGTATGGTCCAGGCAGCATTCGAGATAAATCAATGACTTTTATCTGTTTAAAATAATCACGATCCATCTATTTACTCTCCCTTCATTATCTTTTGAAATAATTACTTGAGGCCTTTTCTTTTAATAACTCCTTGGCAATCGTATTTCTCTGAATTTCAGAAGTACCACTAAGAATCCTAAACATCCTTGCACTTCTGTACATTTTCTCGACAGGATGCCCTTTTTCTAATCCTTGCGATCCAAAAATTTGAATTGCCTTATCAGCTACACGGTTGACCATTTCTGCTGCATACAGCTTAGCCATCGAAGCATCAATTCGTTTTTCTTCTCCCCGATCAATTTTTTCAATGACATCATAAACCATACATCTAGCCGCATAAATTTCCGTAGCCATATCGGCAAGCATATGCTGGATGGCCTGGAATTCCCCAATCGCTCTCCCAAATTGAATCCTAGTTTGAGCTTGTTTAATTGATAAGTCGAGAAGATATTGAGCTATCCCAACAAATCCACAAGCATGTGAAGCGCGATTTACACTAATTCTTTGCAATCCAAGTAACAATCCTTTTCCCGATTCTCCTATAATATTGGAAGCTGGCACCCGACATTGGTTAAATATTAATTCAGCATGGATACGTTCTCCTGAAATTGGAACTTGAATATTACCTAATTCAAAACCTGAAGTATTCGGTGTTTTTTTGTCTACAATAAAGGCTGTGATTCTCTCTTTCTTTTCGCTTAGCAATTCTTTAGCCATAACAATAGCAAAATCAGCATAAGGAGCCGCACTTATATAGTGCTTCTTTCCATTTAATATATAGTCATCGCCGTCTCTAACAGCTGTTGTCTCAATTGCAAATGCATCTGAACCAGCATTAGGTTCCGTTAGGGCAAAACAACAACTAGTCTCGCCAGTTACAATCGGCATAATATATTTCTCTTTCTGTTCTTGTGTAAAACTGCCCAACATTTGCCCAATCCTCAACGGTCCTCCTATTTCACCAATAACTTGTCCCCATAATATCGCTCCCGAACGAGCAAGTTCTTCTTTCAGTATGCATAGTCCTTTTAAGCTAAGATTTTGTCCTCCAAGCTCTTTAGGTAGGTTAATCCCGTAAAACCCCAATTCTCTAGATCGTTTTCTCACCCATTTAATTGCTTCCATTGGAATATCCTCTTCTGCATTCAATTTTTGTTCTGCTTCAAAAGGAAGCAATTCATCTTGAATGAACCTGCACAAGTTTGTATGAAGTACATTTAAATCCTTTTCAGATACTGTTATCATTTATTCCCCTTCTTTCTACTTATTTAATTTCATACGGTTTAATAAATACCTAGATTGTAATCTGCTCGCCTATCTCGCATCATAATTTCACTTTCTTAAGTTTTTAAAATCTGAAATTTATAAATATTTAGTTTATTATAAGTATAATTTTTATTTAAGTAAATTAACGATTATTTATAATAACTTAAATAAAATTGATATTAGATTGCTAAAAAATGCTTAAAATAAAAAATAGTACGTATCCTAAGATAACGTACTATTTTTAGATATATATTCAAGACATTTAACAAACTCTTTCCCAGCTTTTGATAAGCCATGTTTCTTCGATTGTACCCACCCTAAATCTAAGGAATTACGATCTATATTGACTAAAGGAATAGCAATAAGTTCACCACTCAAATAATATGGATCGCTACTTATTCCAATATCATAAGAAAAAGAAATAGCTAAATTCTCTGCCACTGTTTTTTTCATAATTTCTGTATTATTTGTAGAAAATAAGATATTCATTTTTCCAAAATGCTTAAAATAATATTGAATAAAGGAATTCATGTTCGGCCCGTTATAGACCACAAGATTTTGTCCAATTAATTCCTGTGGAGTTACACTTTTTAGGTTAGCCAATGGAGAATGTTTACTAACAGTGACAATAAGCTTTCCTTCTAATAAAATCCGGAAATCCAATCCTTCTTCTTTCAATTTTCTTTTTGGGAGATGCATTAATCCAATGTCAACTTTATTCTTAATTACATCCTCGATAACGTAATATCCACCTTTTTCCTCTATAAAAACGTTTACATTGGGATGCTTATTCTTAAACAAAGCTAAAGCTTGAGGCAAAATGGTGAGAAATAGTCCTTGAGTGGATGAAAGTCTCAATTCCTTCTCCATAACATCTGTATAAGTATTAGCTTTATCTCTTATTTCTTGTAGTTTGCTAACAACCTCATAGGCTTTTTGAATAATGTCCTTTCCTTCTTTTGTTGGTATTGTCCCCGCTCGCGAGCGCTCGAATATTTTTATACCTAATTCTTTCTCTAGACTCGTAATGGCCATACTAATTCCAGCCTGAGAGATATGTAGACTCTCTGATGAAATAGAAATTGATCTTGTCTCAGCAACCCTAATGATATATTGTAATTGTTCAATGTTCATTACAAATCTTCTCCTCCAATTGTAGAAGAGTGTTCTCTTCAAAAATTATTAATATGTCATTTTTAGCTATGCCTAATGGGATTATATAATCCTATCTTACCTCTTCTGTAAAACAGCTTCTTATATTCTATAGATATACAATTAATTCGTGATTCATTAATAATAATCCTGTGGATACTCCGTTTCATACCAAAATTCAAGACTGCCTATTACCATATAGCAGCTGCTTATCAACACATTTTTACCCTATTATGTTTTAAAACATAGAGGGGTAGCACCACATCGCTATCAACTTAAGAAACACATTCTTCCCCAAAACGAAAAAAATGAGCTGAGTTCTCATAAATAACTGTAGAGATATAAAATTTTCGTTTTGGGGTTATTTCAAAATCTTAGCTTGATGGATGTGTGATACTACCCCAATAAGTTCATGCCAAAAAACGCTATTCTTTCCTATGGTTCTACAGAAAGAATAGCGTTTTTTTCATTTTAAAGAAATTTAGTTTTGTTAGCTTGATAGAGATGTAGTGCTACTTCTATATAATTAAATAATTTTGATAAGAAAACTTATCAAAATTACCGTAACAATGGGTATGATTAAAATGAAAATATATAGTGAAGAATTTAATTTTTCTTTAAAATCTTTTCTATTAACAATGAAATGAATACAAGCTACTAAACATAAAAAAATTTAAAAATATAAAATGAATTTTTGCACTATTAAATTGAGCCCTAATTTGTTATAAGAAAAAAGACCGACAAGTACAAGTATAGATAGTATTAAGCGTAAATTTTTTGTATCATAAAACTCACCATTTAATTAGCATATATTCTTCTTGTTCCCCACCATGTTCTTCCAATAGTTATACCTCTTCCATTGTCAATCATAACAACATATGCTGCTGAAAAGCCAATAATAGCTGCAATTAGTCCTGTTGGTACACTTGCAGGTAATATTATATATCCTGCAGCTGCTAATTCTGCAGCAACCCAAGCAGCTACACTTGCTGTACCAAGAACTTTAACAAGTTTAGAAGTTTCTCTTTCATTTAATTTTAATCCAAATCCCCACGAATAAAATTCTGCTGATACATATTGAGGTTGATCTTTAACAAATTGTTGCATTTTAATTTGTGCATATTGCTCAAAATCAGCTGTTGGGTTGAGATTTATAACATTACCATTAGTGTCTGATTGAAGATTAAGATAACCATTTTTGATTAAATCATTTTCTTGTTGAATCCCTATTATGTAGTTATTGTATTGTTCAGAAGAAACTCCAATTTGTTCTGCATTTCCATTAACATATAAATATCCTTAAAACTTCTAATATAGAGTATATTGTTTACGCACACTTATTTACAACTTAAACTAACTACAGTAGCAATAGATTGTGCTACCTGTTCCCAGCTTCCATCTATCATTCTTCCAAGCTGTTGACCAAGTGTATTTAAACCATTTGGATTAACGGGAATCCCATTATACGCAGCAATAATTGATAAAAGTGGAGCCGCAACTGGTGTCCAACCACCCCTATCAATATTATATTTAGGCCCATCTATTACCTTTCCATCTTGTACTGTAAACTCATAATAAAATTGATCATCTAGACGATAACTTAAATGATGAGAAATTTTCCCCTTAACATATATCTTCCCTTCGCCTAAATTTACTACTTCTACTTCTTTTACATTAAATTCATGATCAAATATTTTTAGTTTTTTTACTTCAGGACCATGTAACGCAGCATTAACAGCTGTCTCCAAATTATTCTGTCCAAAAGGTTGAATATTAATAGTTTTTGATTCCACTTGCTGAATAGAACCTTCTGTTTCTGCAGCAAACACTGATGTAGATGGTATTACTCCTGTAGCTAACATTGCTGCAAGAGCGGTTGACATTACTAATTTACGTTTCATTTTCATAGTTTTCTTCCTCCTTTTTAATATACGGTATATAACCTTTTAAATACTGACATGGTACATTATTTAAAGAATTTAAATAATTTTCAAATAATTTATATCATAAATTTAAAATGAATTATATATTACAATGATTACATATTTATTAAAACATTAAATTTTCAGTGCGTAAATAGTAGAATTTTGTCGATTACATTCAGTAATTTAGTTATTACGCATTAATATGAGCGAAAATATTATACTTCTAAAATTACTGTTTTATTTTATTTGTTTAATTATAACAATTATAATTTGGTATATCGGTTAAAAAAATAACTATTTTAATCTGTAAAGAAAATTGAATATAATTTAAAATTTTATCAATATAATTTAATAACTGTCTGTAGAGAAGGAAAAAATGTTTTTAGGGTCTACTGAATATTTTTAAGTTGATGGATGTGGGGTGGGATCCCATCGCTATCAAGCTAAGAAAATGTATCCTTGAACTACCCCCACTTTCACTTCGTTTAGAAGTGGGGGATTCCTAAGTAAAGAGTTCTATCGAACTCTAATTTATTAGGCTATCTCCGCAGTCCTTGCGGTTAGAAGCCTTATCGCTTCATTCTTTAGATTGATACTTGCGTTAATATCCCTATCATGATGTGTACTACAAGAAGGGCAATCCCATTTACGTAGGTTTAGATTTTTAACGTCTTTGTTTTGATATCCACAACAAGAACATAATTGGCTTGAAGCAAATGTTTTCGATACGACAATGACTTGTTTGCCGTACCATGTTGCTTTATATTCCAACATGGTTCGAAACTGTGACCATGATACCTCACTAATTGCTTTTGCTAACTTATGATTCTTTAACATATTCGATACTTGCAAATCTTCTATACCGATAACATCGTGGTTTTTGATGATTTCAGTTGAGATTTTGTCCAAGTAATCTTTTCTAGCGTTTGACATGTATTCATGAATTCTAGCAACTTTTATTCGTTGTTTATTCCAGCGAGAAGATCCTTTCGTTCTTCTAGAAAGAACACGCTGTGCTTTCGCTAACTTCTCTTCTAATGATCGAAAAAACTTCGGATTTTTATAGGTTGTTCCATCTGACAAAATGGCAAAATCTTTTAGTCCTACATCAATTCCAATGTAAGAATGTGTTTTCGGAAATTCTTGCACTTCTGTTTCCACTAACAATGACACAAAGTATCTGCCAGAAGGGTTCCGTCTAACCGTAGCATTTAAAATACGTCCATTTACTTCACGACTTTTGGCAAATCGAACAAGACCTAGTTTTGGCAATTTAATTTTATTTCCTACAACGGCAATGTTTTCATTTGTTTGTTTTGTGGTGTAAGATTGTACGGTATTCTTCTTAGATTTGAAACGCGGAGCACTGTTTTGTTTTTTGAAAAAACGTGTATAAGCATCCGCAAGGTTGCGAACAGACGACTGAATAGCAATGCTATCTACTTCTTTTAACCAAACAAACTCTTTCTTCATGGCAGGAAGTTTGGCAGAGCATGTACCATATGTCAAATCTTTTCCTGTTTCTTTGTATGCGTTATCCCATAGAGATAGGAAATGATTGAATACAAAACGAGAACAACCAATCGTTTTATTGATTAAAGTTACTTGTGCTTTATTTGGATATATACGAAATTTATATGCTTTATTGATAATCATTCGTTTCACCTCCATTTCGACATGTGTCTATCATACAACAAACATACATTCGATAGGTAGTGAAGTGATAATGACAAATTGCCCCGTAACACTTTACATATGTCGAACAATTAAGATGGCTTCATGCCATCTCTTGTCCGAAGCCAATTCATCTCCCACCTACTCACTGGGCTGCGACCCTTCACGTTCCTTGAGGAAGGAGTCTTCTTGGCTAAAATGATAAAACGAAAAAAAACGCTATTCTTTTTGTAGAAATATACAGAAAGGGTGGCGTTTTATATGCCAAATATTTCTTTTTATTGTTGATTTAGTGTATGTTTTTCGCATTTTTCTAGTAGAACCACATCATCATCAAACAGTGGAAAAATTAAAGAAAGAAAAAAAGATGCCAGTAGGCATCCAAATATACGAAGTGAAATATCTCAATAGCTTAGTAATGAGACCTGTTATTAAAAACGAGTTCGTTCGATGTTAGCTTTTAGCATAGCTAAATCTATTCCTTCTCAAATAGAAGCTATGTATATAGTAAAAAATACAACTTGTTTTCCCGAACAAATTTGGTTAAAGTCAAGTGAAATGTATCCATTAATGGTTTGGGATTACTGTTTAAAATCACATTCCATTAAGAATCTATGTGCCGATTTCAAACAAATGTAATCTTTGTCCTAGATTTATACTGTGCTGTAATGATGTTTGAAATTATTTCGCAGCGCTTCCTTCAGAAATTTTCCAACCGAGGTCTTTGGCAATTCGTCCATAAATACTACATCATCAGGAATCCACCACTTAGCAAACTGGTTTCTTAAAAATACTATAAGCTCTTCCTTAGTTATATGATTTTTGTAGTCATCCTTCAACACCACACATGCAAGCGGTCGTTCCTGCCATTTCTCATGTGGTATAGCAATTACCGCTGCTTCAAAAACGGCTTCGTGTGACATAAGGGCATTTTCAAGATCTATGGATGAAATCCATTCACCGCCACTCTTAATTAAATCTTTTGTTCGATCCGTCAACTTAATATAAC
This sequence comes from Bacillus paramycoides, assembly GCF_001884235.1. Lineage (GTDB taxonomy): Bacteria > Bacillota > Bacilli > Bacillales > Bacillaceae_G > Bacillus_A > Bacillus_A paramycoides. Next base: position 23,807 of record NZ_MAOI01000004.1, read on the forward strand.
CATGTTGATTCACTGTCGCTATATCCCCTGTATAGAGCCATCCATCTCGAAAAGCTTCGTGAGTACGTTCATCTCGATAATATTCGCTAGCAATCCAAGGTCCTCTTATCCCCAATTCTCCCATCGTCTTTCCATCCCATGGCACTGTACCATTTTCATTCGTGATTTGCACATCGAGTCCAGGCACAACAAGCCCTTGTTTTGCTCGTATCTCTATCTTTTCATCTATGGACAACTGTTTCATACTAGATGTTAGGATAGCTAGACTGACAAGTGGACCAGTTTCTGTCATGCCATATGCTTGAACGAATGGTACACCATACGTTTCCTCGAATGCACAAATGAGACTTTTAGGCGCTGCGGCGCCCCCTGATATTATCATACGAAGAGAACTAATGTCTCTTGGATTCATTTCAAGTTCCTTTAACATGCCAAGCCAAATAGTTGGGACTCCCGCCGTAAGGGTAACCTTCTCTTCTTCAATAAGATTTGCAAGAATGGCTGGTGTAAAAGACGGACCTGGCAAGACCTGTGTCGTTCCGAACCAGGCAGATGCAAATGGTAATCCCCATGCATTAGCATGAAACATAGGAACGATTGGCATACAAATATCCTGTTCCGATAAAGACATTGAATCTGCAAGACCTAGCGTCATACTGTGAAGGACAATTCCTCGATGAGTATACACAACCCCCTTCGGATTTCCTGTCGTTGCCGAAGTGTAACACATACCAGCAGGAGCGTTTTCATCCAAGTCATGCAAAAACGGAAACTCCTCATCGCCCTGCTGTAGTAAGTGCTCATAAGAATACACATTGGATAACGTTGTTTCTGGCGGAGTTTCATCATCACTCATAATGATATATGCCTTTACAGTCGAAAGTTTGTCCGCAATGTTTTCTATTATTGGCAGCAAATCCTTATCCACCAATAGCACCTCATCCTCAGCATGATTAATAATATACACAAGATGTTCCGGAGAAAGCCTAATGTTAATCATATGCAAAACGGCACCTCGGCACGGTACCGCAAAATACGTCTCCAAGTGACGATGGTGATTCCATGCAAAACTTCCAATTTTCGTCCCCTGTTGCATACCCAATTTCACTAGCATGCTGGCTAGTCTTCGAGTTCGTTTTCCAATCTCAGCGTATGTTAAGCGATGGATTTTGTCACCTGTACGCGATACAACGTACTTATGCGGAAAATATCGTTCCGCCCGTTCAATAAAGGATGTTAGTAATAACGGTGTATTCATCACCATAATCAGCTCCTCATATTTTTATGAATGGTAAAAGCCTCTTCTTTATACTTATTTACCTCTAAACAAACATCAGGATTAGCAGTAATTTTGGCATGGGGTAAATATTACACACAGGCGATATTTTCATCAATTCAGTTACCCTATTTATAAATATTAAATAAAGAATATTCAGATAATTATTTGCGATATTTTTCTAGCTCAATCTAACAAGGTGTCTTCTCTTCATAAACCAAGGTTTTTAGCAATGATACTTTTCATGATTTGATTTGTTCCAGCATAAATCGCTGCTACCGGTATGTCTCTGTATCTTCGAGCAATAGGATATTCCTCCATGTACCCATATCCCCCATGGAGTTGCATACATTCACCTGCGACTCGCTTTGCCATTTCTGTCAACCACCATTTTGCCATAGAGACTTGGGTTACAATATCTTTTCCCTCCATATGATCCGCAATTAGGTTGTCTAAAAAAGTACGACCAATTTCCACTTCCGTCGCCATTTCCGCAATTTTGAACTGAGTATTTTGAAATTTACTAATTGCCTGACCAAACGCCTTTCTGCTTTTTGTATATTCTATTGTCATATTTAACATTTCTTCTGCTGCTACTTGTGCTCCGATCGCTACTACTAAACGTTCCTGCTGCAATTTTTCCATCAAATAATAAAATCCTTTTCCTTCTTCTCCCAACAGATTACTAGCTGGTACACGAGCATCCTCAAAGATTAGTTCTGCCGTATCTTGACTATGAAGGCCAACCTTATCCAATTTTTTTCCCCTTGAAAAGCCCGGAGTACCCCGTTCTACTACAATAAGACTAACTCCTTTGTAACCAGGGGTTGCTTTCGGATTCGTTTTACATGCTACAACAACCAAGTCTGAATGAATCCCATTTGTAATAAATGTTTTTTCACCATTTAAAATATAAAAATCTCCATCTCTTACAGCTGTTGTTTTAATATTTGCAAGATCTGATCCTGTTCCTGGTTCTGTCATCGCAATGGCTGTAATTAAATTCCCACTGACACATCCTGGGAGCCAACGTTCTTTCTGTTCTTCTGTTCCATAAGTATCTAGATATGGAACGACAATATCATTATGCAGTCCTATTCCAATTAAACTAGTACCCACACGCTCCAATTCTTCATTTAAAATTACGGAGTATGCAAAATCAGCATTAAGCCCTCCATATTTCTCATCTACCCACGGACAAAGAAACCCTTCATTCCCCATTTTACCCCAAAATTGACGTGGGATTATGCGTTCTTGTTCCCACCGTTCGTAGTGCGGAACCGCTTCTTTTTCTAAAAATTTACGAAGGGCACTGCGAAAAATTTTATGCTCTTCATGCAGGTATGTGTTAGCCATACTTCCACTCCCTCTTTCGCTATTGTTTGTTAGAATCAAATATATCTCTCTTCATACATAATTATCATTATCTGCATTGACTAGAGGCATCTAAAACCAGAATATGCACTGTTTCAAGAACGTTATTATTTATGGAGCTTCCTTATCATACTTAAAAATACAACTTATTCCGAAATAGTGTCGAAAATCTGATTTTCTTTTTTTAGTTTTAATTTTTGTAGTATTTCTTCAGTATGGGCTCCAACCTTCACTCCCACAAATCTATACTCCGGCTTATATGCCGAAAATTTAATTGGGCAAGCAATCTGTCTTTGAGACGTCCCATCAGGCTTCGGAACTTCCACAATCATTTCCCTTGCTTTTATTTGCAGATGCTCACAAGCTTCAGAGAACTTGAGCACAGGCTCTACACAAGCAGGCAGGTCAGCAAAAATAACTGACCACTCTTTATATGTTTTACTGAGAAAAGCTTTTGTGATTATTTCTTTAAAGGTAATTATATCCTCTTCGTTTTCACTCATCCCAAGTTCTATCAGTTCCGGATGTCCGATAGCTTCACATAATAGTTTTCTAAATGGCGATTCGAGACTCCCTACAGAAAAGTACCGGCCATCTTTTGTTTCGTAATAATCATAAAAGGTTCCACCGTTTAACACCGTCTTTTCAGGAGTTGGTTCTATTCCAGACGTCAAATATCCCGGTCCAAATAAAGCGTTTAAAGCAAAAGTAGTGTCAGTCATACTAACATCAATATATTGACCTTCACCAGTTTCTTTCCGATGAATTACTGCCGTTAAGATGGCTATGACAGTATGTAAAGAACCACCTGCAATATCTGCAATCTGAATTCCCATCGGGACAGGTCTGCTATTTTTACGAGCTGAATACCCAGCTACTCCTGAGATTGCCATATAGTTATTGTCATGTCCTGGACGATTTCGGTAAGGACCGTTTTGTCCATATCCAGTAAGAGAACAGTAGATTAGGTTGGGATTTACTTCTCTAAGTTCCTCATACCCCAATCCTAATCTCTTCATTACCCCTGGACGAAATTGTTCTAAAACAATATCGTATTCTTGTATAAGTTGTTTCACAAGATTTACAGAATCCGATTTCTTTAGATCCAGCGTAATCGATTGCTTTGAACGATTAAGGTAGCCATGTGCAGCAGATTCTTCACCGTCCTTCGGATAAAAATTTCTAACTAAATCAGGTCTTGTTGGTGATTCGACTCGCAAAACTTCAGCTCCCAGATCCGCAAGCATCATAGTTGCATAAGGGCCCGGCAGTAATCCTGAAAAATCCAAGATTTTAATAGAGTTTAATAAAGCCATTTGCTCACCTTCTCTACAATTATTATTTATAGTAACTAACCATTTTTTTACTTCGGCTGCATACGAATCGCACCATCTAGACGAATCGTGTATCCATTTAGCATCAGATTTTCAATGATACTTTGTACTAAATTTGCGTATTCATCCGGTTTTCCTAGACGCTGTGGAAACGGAACCGTGGCACCAAGCGCAATCTTTGCTTGTTCTGGGAGTGAATCGAATAACGGTGTTTCAAATAATCCAGGCGCAATTGTCATATTACGAATTCCATATCTTGCAAGCTCCCTAGCAATTGGTAATGTCATGCCGACGATACCCCCTTTAGAAGCGCTGTAGGCTACTTGTCCAATTTGTCCTTCAAAAGCAGCAACAGAAGCAGTACTGATAATAACGCCACGTTCTCCTTCTTCGTTAGGAACATTCCCTATCATTTTTTCGACAGCTAGTCGAATCACATTGAATGTTCCAATCAAGTTGACTTGTATAACTTTCGAAAAACTTGATAAATCATGGGGCTTGTTTTTAGTTAATACTTTTTCAACTGCACCAATTCCAGCGCAGTTAACCACTGCTTGAATAGAACCAAAAGCTTCTATTGTTTTTTCTAGAGCCTCGCATACGTCAAATTCATTTGTAACATCCGTTTGTACGAAAATAACATTCTCATGCCCTAACTCTTCTACAAGAGCAAGTCCTTTTTCTTTAGCTAAATCAAGAATGGAAGCTTTCCCACCATTCTGTACAATCTTTCTTACTGTTGCTTCCCCTAATCCTGAACTTCCTCCAGTTACAACTGCTACACAATCTTGTAATCTCATCATTTCTTCTCCTTTTCATAAATGAATATATTAATTTAAACGCTCAATAATGGTTGCATTTGCCATGCCATGCCCTTCACAAATCGCTTGTAAACCATAGCGCCCACCGGTTCTCTCCAATTCATGCATCAACGTAATCATTACACGCGCACCACTCGCACCAAGCGGATGACCAAGAGCAATTGCTCCACCATTTGGATTCAGCTTCGCCGGATCAGCGCCTATCTCTACTAACCAAACAAGTGGTACAGGAGCAAAAGCCTCGTTCACTTCGTATAAATCTATATCTTGAATAGTTAAACCAGCTTTTTGTAACACTTTACGTGTTGCTGAAATCGGACCAGTAAGCATTAATTCAGGGTCCGAACCAATGACAGAACGAGCAACTACTCGAAAACGCGGTTTCAAGCCGTACTCTTCAGCTTTTTCACGCGACATTAACAAGATAGCTGCAGCTCCATCACTAATTTGACTAGCATTTCCTGGGTGGATCTTACCGTTTTCCATGAATGCAGGTTTAAGCGCTCCTAGTTTTTCTAGTGTTGTTTCTCTTCTCGGTCCCTCATCTTGAGTTACTATAGTTTTTGTACCATCTGCAAGTGTAATCCCAATAGGGAGTATTTCTCGTTTGAATCTTCCTTCATCTTGCGCTTCTATAGCTTTACGATGGCTCTCTAATGAAAATTCGTCCAATTGATTACGACTAAATCCCCATTTCTCTGTTATTTTTTCTGCTGATAATCCTTGATTGAATTGTCCGTAGCGCGCTGTCAGCTTCTCATTCCATTTCGCTCCTTGCAAATTCGAAAACATCGGAACACGGGACATACTTTCTACTCCTGCCGCTACAACTACATCCATATCTCCGCTTAATATAGCTTGTGCAGCAAAATGAACCGCTTGTTGGCTCGAACCGCATTGACGATCAATCGTTATTCCGGGAACTTCTATAGGATAATCGGCGAGCAAAGCTGCAATCCTTGCGATATCTCCTGCTTGTTCCCCTGATTGAGATACGCATCCCATAATGACATCCTCAATTATTTCCGGCTGGATTCCCGTTCTTGTTATGATTTCTTTCAATACTTCCGCAGCTAAATCATCTGGACGAATTCCACTTAATACTCCTCCACGGCGGCCAACCGGAGTTCGGACCGCTTCTACAATAACAACCTCACGCATTATAAAACACTTCCTTTTTTTTTAGTTACACAAGTTGTGCTACCGTCAATTCGACTTATTACACTTCTCATGTTATTGAAAATGATTTGAAAACAAAATTAGAGAATACGTATAGTATTTTTATGGATTATCAAAATCCATAGGTCTGAGATAAAATATTGAGCACCTTATGAACCTATGGCTGATTTCCAAATGAATCAGTTTTAATAGCAAACTGAGCAACTATTGTATTATCGAATGGGTTGAAAATTTTATTTTGGATTCTCTGGAGTAAGTATTCTTAATAAATAATTCGCAATCAGCTCAGAAATCTCATGCTTATCCATTTTCCCGTTAGGAGAATACCACTGATTAACCCAATGAATTGAGCCTAAAATCGTATTCCTAGCTATCTTGATGTCTAAAGGAGGAAATGCTTGTATATGGATACCTTCGATAATAATTTGGTCATAATAGTTCGCGTAATCATCCATTAACTTACAAATTTCATGTAAATAATCTCCTGAAAACGTTTTTTCAGGTCTAGAAAAAACAGCAAACATATTTTTTTCATCGATAGTATGTATGATATGGAGAATGATCGCTTTTCGAATTTTTTCAATGGGAGAGATGTCTAATTTTGAAATTTCCGCTATTTTTTCAATTCTTCTATCCAAAATCAGTTTGTGGCATTGGTACAATAACTCTTCTTTGTTTTTGAAGTAATAATAAATCGATCCCTTTGTCATCAAAAGTATTGATGCAATTTCCTCCATAGTTGCATCATTCTTTTCAGACAGGATAGTAGCTGCTGAGCGCAAAATATCTTCTTTTTTCTTAGCAATTTTCTTTTCTCTTAATGACATTTAAATCTCACTTCCTAAGCTCTTTATAACAATATTTTTTGAAATTATATAAATCTAAGTTAGAGTATGAACATACGAATCCTTTTAATCCGTCGTTTAATATCCTCTTTGATTTAACAATTCAATAACATTCTAGCAAGTTAAATTTTGAATATCAAGTTAATTTTCTGAAAATTTTATCTTTTTTAAAAAAACTATGCAAACTGGATTAATGGCAACATTTTTTGAAGATATCCCTAGACGAACCTAAAACCGAAGGAATGGACAAAGAGGGGGCTTATCCCATGGGATTTCTGGCTTCTTGTCTTTTGCTAGGAAGATCAAATATGTATGCAAAAATTAATTTCGGTTTTTAGAGAGGGACAATTTAAGACAAGTTTAAGGTCTTCGGTTTTTAGTGTATAGATATTGAGATGCACTTTTAAAGTTTGATAGGGATTTTTGTAATTTGTACAGTTCGTGTGTTGGAGAAGGAAGAAAGAGGTTAGATGATTTTAGGAATAATGAAAACAGTCGATCCTGTTGTTTGAATTTTAGCTAAGAAAGTTTTTCATATAACGGATGTTATATAACATTTGTTATATGAAAGTTTTGACAAAGGAACAAAATCCCCGTTTTTGAAACGTATAAAATTTTAATTTGATGGCGACGCGGTATAATTAGAGACAGGTTAATTAATTGTCTTATATGGATTGAAAGGGATTGGATATATATGAACAAGATGATTTGGAATAGAGAAGAGCTTTGGCAAGGGTGTATGTTGGCTTCAATCGCTCACGCAATCAACGTCGCACGCTATCCTGAATTTGCTCACAAACAGTCTTGGGACGGCTTCAATTATAACGTACAGGATAGTTCTGGCACACGAGGGACAATAACATTCCATCCTAGCTACTTAGTAGCCGCCTTTCGTGATGAAAATAACGAAAGGGCATCAGACTATAAAGACGCTTTAGAATACTTTAAGGATTCTCCTGAAGAAGTGAAAGAGTTAGCCACAGATGAAACACTCCAATATTTGTTAGAAGATATTAATGGAGAAACAGTACCTATTATTACAGCTGCTTTTTGGGGGACTGGCGAGGAAATCTATTCACAAGAAGAATTTGATGAAATGATTGATAACGGAGGCTTTCTTTTAGAAAGACAAGCAATGGACATAGAAACCCAATAGGGTTTATTTGGTATGCAAATCTTTAAAGAACTTACACTGGATCTTTAGAAAAAAGAAAAAACTCACATCAAGCTAAACTTATATAAGCTTAGCTTGATGGGCATGGGGTACGACCAGCATTTCGGAAAAAAACCAAGCCAAGAGCATGCAAGATTTTATACAGTTTTTCGGCTAATCCAGTAACAAACGAGAACCCGAGAACCCGAAAACCCACACCATAATAGGAATGTATAAAAAAATGCATAGATTGATAAAAAGAAAAAAGGCGAATCCCTTATGAGAGTAAGGGGACGCCTTTTTTTTGCTACCGATAATGATGCGTTATGTTAACTGAAAATTTATGAGATATTCATAAAATCCGAACTGTTCAATTTGTTATGATTAAAAAAACTATAGTCGGAATTCTTTCTTTATAATTTGAGCTACTTCTGTAGCGTTTAGATTCGTATTATTGATTCTTATATAATTTTTCTCTGTAATTTCTCCTTCTCTTGAATTCAATCTAGAACTTTCAAATGTGCTTAATAAATTCTGTTCAGATTGTTCAATATTTCTTTTCGTTGGCTTATGTTCAAGTCGATTAGGTGTTTTATTTCGTTGAAGTCTTTCTTCTACATCAGCTTCTAGTTCAACAAAATAAATATCAACTCCTTGAGAATGAAAAATATTACATATGCTTTCAACATCATCCCAATCATTCTTTTCATTAAACGCCCATACGTATGTAAAAATCATTCCATAATGGTCACTTTTTGAAAATGACTGAAATATTTCTTTTCGAAAAAGATGTGTTAATCGCCACATTTCCGGAGAGAATCCATACAGTGGCTCTAATAAATCAATTGTCATATGGTTATGAAATAATTTTAAATCAGTTATCTTTGCTAGTTCTTGTCCAACTGTCATTTTCCCAACTGCTTGTGGCCCAAATATCAAGACAAACTTTTTCATCAAATTTCCTCCAGAGAATACTAAGATATCAATTGCAAAACAAGAGATTCTGTAAATGAGCTGTCCATATGGGTAGCTTATTGTTTTTTTTGCTTAGCGTGGTTTTTTCCAAAATGCTGGCGGTACCCCATCTCCATCAAGCTAAGGTTTTGATGTCCCCCACAACGATAAAAATAAACTTGGTTGCCATAAAAAACATAATTTTTTCATTCTGAAAGCATTATAGAAGCTTAACCTAATGATTATATAGCAGGTACTGATTATTTCCTTTATGTCAATTAGTTAATGGAGTAACTAAATTTCTTGAATCATTTCCACTCTGTTTCCGAATGGGTCTCTAAACTCAAAACGTTCAAAACCAGGTATAGGTACCCCTTCAATTATCTGAATGTCATTTTGTTCTAACACATTTCTCCAGTACGATATATCCTCTACTTGATAAGCTATATGGGCTTTTGTTTTTAATCGGTCAAAATCATCCTCTGTACCTATATGTACTTCTCTATCTCCGACTTTTAACCAAAATCCTCCACGCCCCTTTAGTGATTCGGGCTTTTCCTTCTCAGGTAGACCGAGAATTTCGCAATAAAATTTTTTTCCCTCTAGTTCGGCACCTTTTGGAATAGTTATCTGAGCGTGATGTAAACCAAGAATCATAAAATCCTCTCCCATTATCAATTGAATTTGTATTGTTTTTCTCCTATACAAATATTTTTTAAAATTTCTAAATACTCTTTCATTTTATAACATCAAATACAATAAATAAAATATTTATTAATTATAATAATTGATAAGTATTACTTATATGGGTAGCATCGCATCGCTATCAACTTAATAAAACAAAATACCCCCTAAAATGAAAAGTTTACATTTGAAAATGAACAATAAAAAACAGTAGTGTATAAAATCACTACTGTTTTTTATTGTTTCTTATAAGTGAATCATTTGTATTCCTGTCTATATAATTTAAACGAATAAATAGCTCCAATAAAGAATACAAAAGCTTCAAATAATATAAAGATTTGACGGAAATTCTCAATATCTTTACCAACTAAAGAAATAAATATAGCATTCATTAGAATTTGAGTAGTAAACATACGAGAAGTAATTTTTAAATAAATAGCATTTGTTCTTTCATCTGGTTTACCAATTTTTTTGTAAATAATAATAAGTGCAATTACTGAACCCAAAAATAGAAGTGCTGTAAGTCCTACAACGATATTAAAATTGGCTGTACTTTCTAACATCCATTTATTTAATAGATCAATCATTATTATCTTCCTTTCCTACATAAGAGAATATTTCGTTCTTCTTTTTCACTATAATAAAAAAAGAAAAAGGAAAACATCGAACTTTCTTACAAACATTTGTGTATTCTTACAGTTTTGTCATTTTATAAATGTATTCATCGTCTTGCCTTTCCCTATTTCCTTTGGAAAACATAGTGAATTACGAGAAAGAACGCTACAAGATCAACTTTCGAGAACGACAATTATGTAAACAGGAAACTCCTTCAGCAAGTAAATTGAAGGGGGTTTTTCTAGATACAGTGACTACTGATAAGTGGTGTTATGTTAACCTATGAAGAGAATGTCGAATTTATCAGAATTTTGTATTTTTTTGTTGATTTATGTTATTTTTAATGTTAAACTCATAATAACAAAGAAAGAGTAAACGAAAACCCTTAGCGATTAAATTTTCAGAATTTTTAGTCTTGTTTATCGGTTTACTCCATGTGATTTACACGTTTGTGTATTGCTTTTCCACTCTTTCTTTGTTCTACCCTATAAAAGAAAACAACCTGTTTTTATCCAAGTTGTTTTCTTTTGTAAAAATGTAATTTGTTGTTTTTATAACAGTTGAGATTACTGTTTTAAAAGTTATTATGGTTTATAAGGGGGCGATAGCTAATAGATTGGATAATTTAATGAGGAATTTGCATTACAATAGAGTGAATCTAGAAAGAGGTGAAAACTAAGAAATTCGGATGTTAGTTTTTTAATTTTAGAAAAGGAAGAATAAAAATATAGTGGATATACAATTAAAATAAGGGAATGCAGTATAGATCAGTATACAAGCATTCCCTTTTTATTTTTTAAATTTGAAATGTATCTAAGATATTATCTTTTTCTTCTTTATTGATACCAATATATTTAAGTGTAATTTGTGGTGTGCTGTGATTTAGTATTTCTTGCAACATGGCTACATCTTTTGTTTGTTTATAAAACCAATAGCCGAAGGTTTTGCGCATGGTGTGAGTACCGATGGATTTTACACCAGCAAAATCTCCGGCTTTTGGCAATTGTCGATAAGCTTGGATCTTACTAATGGGTTTGTCTCCTTTTCGAGAAGGAAATAACCAGGTATTATCTAGAGTTTGAGCATAAGAGTATACCTCATCAAAAATGGAAGTAAGGTTAATCATGCGTTCTTTCTTTGTTTTTCCTTCTTTGATTTTGAATTCTTTTCTCTTTTTCCGTTTTAATTTTATTATGGTTTGTGTTTCAAGTTGGAGTAGATCACTCACGCGTAATCCGGTATGGATGCCGATAAGAAACAGAATATAGTCTCGTTCGGAACAATGACGTTTGAGGGCCCACTTCATATCTTCGATTTGTTCTTTACTTCTAATGGGTTGTACATCAATAAGATGTGGCTTTTTATCCATGGATTTATAACCTCTTTATTTATAGTGTTTTGAATGTATACTTTTGTCACATAAATTGAGGATATCAGGGGATTCGGTGAGAAGTCAATGTTTAAGGTGAAATGAATGTAAACTAATATTGAAAAGTTTACATTCGTATTTATAATAAATTAAAAGCACTTTTTAATGTTTTAAAAGTGCTTTTAACTTGATGTTGATGTGATGGAACCTCAAGTATGTAGAAATTTAAAAAAGTCCCTTAATAATATTAAAGGGACTTTGCTCACACAAATGATCTGCACATCAATTCATCTTTGATATACAGATCATTTGTATGATAAGTTTATAGATAATTGCTAAATAATGAATTTACATAAATGTTTTTAGGAGTTCTTGAACTAATGGGATTGCTCCACCTATAAATTTTAAAACTGCCATTGCGATTTCCATATTATTTTCTCCTCTTTTTTCGTATTAAGATGTGGTGAATCTTTATACCTTTATTATAGTAAGCGCTTACATTTATAACAATACATTTCTATATGCAATGTTGCATATTTATACGTTTAGACAAAATTACACCTCTATTAGTCATTCCTTAATGGTACCATAGCAAAGTGAGAGTTTTTAAGGGTTTTCCTTAATAGGAGGAAACGATATGGAAAGATTGCAAGTGATTATTGACAGTAATCTGAAACTCAAGAGCTGGGTTAAACAGGTACTAGTTGTAGGCGGAATGTTAGGGTTTTGCTACTTGGTGTTGTATGTTTACAGTTTCTTAGTTGTTATGTAAATACTATATAACTACACTAGTGGAGTCTTGCCTACAGAGGTAAGACTCTTTTGTTGTATCTGGGGTGAATTTTTTCGGGAGGTACTCCAAAATATTAGGTTGATGGGCATTTAGTTCTACTTCTATCACTGAAAGTAAACTTCTATTCAAAAGTTTACTTTCAAATTAGAAAAAAAGGATAGCTCAATTATCAAACTCATATAAAGTTTCAATCTTGTCTAAACACCTATTAGGATATGCAACTGATTATCTATTTTTTTTACATAATCTCCAGATACAGTCCATATCAACTATAGATTCTTGTCTTATGCTAAATACATGTTCAAACAAAACAAGGAGGTAATGAAAAATGATTAAAACATTATTAGCAGGAACACTTTTAAGTACAGGATTATTAGCGGGAGGTGCAGTAGGTGCAGAAGATATGAAAATGGACAACCTAAAATCAAATGAAAATAGTCCAAATCAATCGATTACAATGAGTGCAGATGGAACAACGTCTTTCTCACAAAACTTTGATGCACCTAAAGATGCAGTGCCAGCAACTCCTAAAGGAGATGTAAAAACTGTTGAAAGAACAGAAGGTACAGGTTCTCAACAAGGAAAAATGGTACAAACAAAAGAAGGAAATTAAATAATATATAGTTATAACGAAGAGCATCCAAAAAGTGGTGCTCTTTTTATATTATTGGCATCAACTAATTTTACTCAATATAGAACTGTAGCAGGAATTGAGGCTAGAACATGGGGTACTGTCTCTTCAAATCATGGTGTTTGGAGCAATAGTTTTGGTGGTAACGTTATAACACAAACATTTTATTAGAGATTTTTTAAATTTACGTACACTCTAGATAGACTACATATCAACTTCAGATACTTGTTTTATGATACAAGTAATCAAACAAAAGGAGGGCAATACAAAATGATTAAAACAGTATTAACAGAGCACTCTTTTAAGTACAGGAGATTATTAGCAGGTGGAGCAAATGTTGAAGGTGTACAGGCAGATAAACATATTCCATATGAACAAAATGAATTGCAGCAAACTCTAAAAAAGTACGATTCGAAGAAGTTTGAGTTATAAAAAGAAAATAGATAAATGTAGTGAAACTAGATAAATTGACAAGAGAAAAGCACTTTGTGTATATCACAGGTGCTTTTTATTTTCATTTTGATATAGGACCTGAATTAAACTTTTATACTAAAATATATACGGCAAAAAGGGGGGAGTTCATTGCACAAAATTATTTATGGAATATTAATTTTAATTTATACTTTGTATTCATTTTTTGTAAGCGATGGAAGTGAAGTAAGGTTTATTATGGTGTTAACTATAGTACTTATCTTTTCTGTGGTTTTAGAAAAAGGAAATTCAAACAAAACGACTGATTAAAGGTCGTTTTGTTTGAATTTTTTTAGTTGGCTATTAAAGTCCAGATGTTTTAGGGATAGCACCAAATCGCCATCAAGCTTAAAGAATCAATATGTTCAAGATGTTTAATAGTCTCGTTTAGATTATGTATTTGGAAATTTAACATCTCTTGAATTCAGTAATTGCATCCCAAAAAGTACTCCTAGATTTATCTAGGAGTACTTTTTTATGAAACATTCCTCTTTTTTTAAATCAACAGTTGTATTTTAAAGCATCAATTTTAAATTGTTTTCCTTTAAAATATGTCATGTCTGATTCTCCTAGATTCTGTTTTCTAGAGTGTAGCTTCATGTAGAAAACTTTGCAACAGAACCCAGTAAGGCGAATCCGCCACCAAATCCACAACCTCCGCAGCAACTATTACCATATCCCATATGAACTTCTCCTTTGAATAAGAGGAAAATTTCAAGTTCATATTTAATTATTAAAATAAACCGCACCAAAGTTTTCATTAAATCTTTTACACCAAACAGAAACCGAACCATATAAACTTACATCTATCCCTTCAGGAATTTCGTAGTTTTGGTCTCCTTTATTTCCCTTTAATTTTCCTAATTCAATATACTGATAGTTTTTCACGTCTTCATTATTTTTTAAACGATTTGTAGGAACTAATACAACTCGTACATCTGGCCCATTAGATGTTGCAAAATCAGAAAGTCGTAAAACACGTTTTCCATCCGCTAATTGATGAATTTTTGCCGTTCCAGTTGTTTCATGGACACCGTTTCGAAACTGACCTTCACTTATTACTCGATCACTTAGTTGCCTTGCTTCAGTTGATTGTACCTCTGTTTGTGGCAATGCTTCATTCACGTGCTTATCAATAAATAATTTCTCTGGTCGGAACAATGACCATAAAATCCCCAATACAATTATCAAACCACCTATAAACCATACATATTTTCTTTTCATAAAGTAAAAAACCTCCTGTAACATACTGTGTAGTAGTATGTTAACAAGAAGGCCTTTCATTTTTCTAACGTAAATGTTACAAAAGTCTTTCAGCCGTCTTATTTTTTTCTGATGTGATGGGAAGAGTAAACCAAAATTCACTGGTCTCAGTACAGAAGAAATACGAAAATTACTATTATAATTATATATCATGGCAAAAGATCGTAAGCGAAAACGGGTTTCTTCTATTTATTCTAGAAGAAGCATTTTTAATTTGTTGGGGCTAAAACAGTCTTCTAATAATATTTTCCCTTTTGTAATAGAAATGCTTTTCAGAATGTATTTATTAGCAATCCGGCTCTTCACCTTTTACTTTGCCAAATCGCTTTATTAGAAGCTCTTTAGGTGTTTTTGCAACATCCTTCAAGGAAAATAGTCCCATTCCATGCAACGCCTCTTCAGTAGCCGTTCCGATTTCCCATAACTTTTTCGAAACATCTTCGTATGACCACATAGCAATTCTAGAGTTTGAATGTTTACTTTCCACGTCTAGAGCAATTTTTGAAAGAAACAAATTCGGTCCAATTCCAATAGATGCGGTTATGCCATTTGTATCATATATTTCTCTTTGAATCCTTTTAGCAATTACAATTGGATCCCGTCCGAAAAGATGAGCTGTTTGTTGCATGTCTAGAAAACACTCATCTATTGATTAAAAATGTAGATTCTCTAACGCTACATACTTCGTGTAAATTTCTGTGATTTGATTTGAAATTTCAACATATCTTCTCATTGTTGCATTTACGACAATTATATTTGTATCTCTTGGTATTTCGTATAATCTGGTTGCTGTGGAAATACCTAATTTTTCAAGTTCAAGAGTCGCAGCCAACACAATAGATCCATTTCTATTCACATCACCAACGACAGCTAATTTTACTTTTAGTGGATCTAAACCTCTCAAAACGCATGCACAACTGGCAAAAAGTGAACAAAGGTCTATGCAGAAAATCAATCGATTCATGCATTTCGAGTAATCAAACATCGTTTCACCCTCCAAAAACAGAACATTTATTCTCGTTATAAACCTATTGTTTTTCGTTATATAACCATTTAGAAAATATTTATTTATTATCATTATGATACGTGAAATTATATATATACTTCTTCAATATTCGACCACTGAACAATATAGTATCTCTTAATTTATTAAACTCGTTTTCATTACTCCATAAATTAAGAAAAGCCTAAACCCTTGTGTACCAGTGGGTTTGGGCTTTTAATTTTATAGGAATACCTTTTGCAACAAGTTGCCATTAGGCTAGTGTATCAGCAACTTGTAGCTATTACTATGAATGCTACTTTCCTCAAAATTATTACATATTTTTAGAGTTTCTTGATATTATTCTATGCTTACTTTTAAAACATAATTCCATATTTATGAACAAACGTTTAGATTTATGGAAATTTGGACAAGTTATTATTACCATATTCTTCATTAGGAGGGATTCCCTTGTTTGGTTTAGGCAAAAAAAGAACTCCATTTGGTAACTATTTAGATCGTAGGGGGATTAAACAGCAATGGTTAGTACAACGAACTGGATTAAGTAAATCATTAATAAGTGATTTAGCAAATAAAAAAGATCGTGTTCCCACTTTAACATCAGCAACTAAAATCATTAAAACACTCAGGAAATTTGATAAACGTGTTGATTATCATGATTTTTGGGACATAAATGTTTAAAGCAACTAAAATATATCACCCATTACGAACGTTCTCATAAATACATTTTGTTTTACAGCGTATTGTTCTAACTTTGCCTGTCGATAGTCTGATAGTGTAAAAAAAATGATTACTGGAACTATATCTTTCTGTCTTTTATAGATATCTGTTATATGGCCATATAACTGTATTTTATGTTCATTTGCCTTCATATGTTGCATACGATCTATTTCAACAAAATGGGGTACATTATCCTCAAAATACGTTGCGTCAGGAATAATCTGATACCGTTGACCATTGATTGAAAACTCGATAGGTCTTTCTGTTTTCCATTCTGGAAATCCAAGCCACATCCAGCTTTCGTTTCGCATTAATATGTGCTGTAATTGACTACTTTTCTTTACTTCTTTTGTAATGCCTAATAAATCCCGTCCCTTTTTATTTAAATAATATACGTGTTCACGAGCCATTTTTGTAATGTGACAATACGGGTGCAGATCCTTTAATACACGATTTGCATTTCGAATACTCCCTAGACAGTGGATGGCTTGTAATTGCCTCCTAGTTAAAAAATCCAACTTACTCAAAGTGGATAAAATCTCGATTTGTCTCGCTTTCTGTTTGAGTGTTTGATGCCTCATTTTGTTTCACCACCTTGTATTTCTTCAGTAACTTCCACATGTCTGTATCCTTTAAATAAGGTACCTGGATTTCCTCTGTACGATCTGTTTTAAACAACGCTCTTCCAGGAAGAGAAGGTAAATCCTCAAGTCCTGATTCATCCAAAGCAACTTGTGAAGCGACCGCCGTTGGTAATCGAAAGCCTATTTTCGCATCAGCATTTTGTTTGATCTGTCTTGGCAATGTATCAGAGGTTGGATATTGCGTACAAAATATGAGCCGGAATCCTAAACCACCTCCGATTCTTGCGATTTCAGATAACATCTCCTGGCACAAAAATAATACATCACGTTGTTTTTTAGGTAATCCTTGTGTAGGACAAAGATTTGCTCCTTCATCTACTATGATGAAACATCGCTCTTTTATAGATGTATCTATGATATTAGTAAAGTAGGACTTCTTCATTACTTCAATTTGTTTAACCATTTTCTCACGTACTTTATCCAACATTTCTAACGCCTGTTTTGGATTTTCAGCTACTTCTACAACTTGGGATAGCTCTTTGTAAGGACTAAATTCTAGCCCTTCTTTCAGATCAATAATAAAAAACTTCACATGTTGAGATTGTTGCAAAATTAAACTAGTCATCACATTTTTTAAGAATACTGTCTTTCCAAAACGAGTCATTCCACTTACACACATATGCGGTGTTTTCTCAAAATCATGATATACATATTTATCTAACGCTTTGCCCATCATAACTCCCCATGTACGCTCTTTTAATAGATCCTTAGACCAATTCCACATCTCAGGTATTTGTTGGCTAAATACTCGAATATGAAGCTCTCTTTGGTGAAACGATATTTTAACAGGTTTATATAGGCCTTCTTCTAATACTTCAGCTAACTTTTTGATAAGTTGGCTAGGTACACCAAGTGGTAACTTGTAAACATAATTCATACTTATATCATCTTTAATTTCTTTTATAAAAATGGGGTATTGTAATTCACCTTTATGTTGAACACATATCTTTGCAATTTCAAAAAACGTTGCAATTTTTTTCTTATCACTCATTCCGTTACTTTGATAAAAATAAGCTACAGTTATAAAGGTTGCTGGAATTAATAAAAGCGACAACATTCCCTCCATACCTCCTTAAGGTAGTTGAGCCTGTATGGAAGCTTAGAAAAAGCTGTTTAAGATGCGCTATTATAATCACTTTCAACTACCAGATGTAATACTAACGTAGAAACACATCTAGTATATCCATTAGAACGTACCAAACACTTCCAATCAACAAGCATTTAAGACCCGCACGTAGCAACCAACCTGGAAGATAAAGCCCTTTCTTCTTCAGCAATTTTATTCCTAAAACTGAAGCCCCGGTCACACCATATACAATCCCTATCTCTCCAATGATTGTCATGTTTATCTCATCCTTTCGGTTTGATAGATAAATTCCCTTGATTATCTTTGTACAATTGATAGTCATCGAGCAATTCATTCCATGTTAAAGGATACTCGTCATCATTTAGATATTCCTCAATCTTTCGACTTAGATAATAATAACCACGATACTGTGAATCTAAATATACCTCATGCCGTTGCATATGCTCTTGTATAGCGCATATGTTTTTTTCATTTTTATTAGCTTTGTACATTTGATTCAATGCTCGAGAAGAATACAGATAAGGTGTACTATAAAGCATTTGATATTGACTCATATGTCTTCACCATCCATATAGAATTCTAGATACACTAAATACATATGATAATGATACGGATTTTCGAATTTGTCCCTAAAAAAATACGTCATTCCTATTTTGGAATGACGTTCGATAAGAATCTTAAATTCTTTGAAACTGTGCTAATAACAAGAAAACCACCCTTTCTTCACGCCGTCGCAAGCAGAAAAAGAGTGGTTTTCGTAAAAATAAATGATAATTGATAGCGACCACCTGACGGTAGTAGTTATCAAAAGAGGAGCACATGTTGGTAGCATGTTGCTCTCTTTTTTATTGTATGATTTTTTTAATCATGTATATACATGATTAAAAAAATATTGGTTCCTAATGTATTCTTTTTATACGTGGTTCGAAAGTAAAATTAAAAATTGTAAATTAATCTTTTCATTAATTTTAGTAACAATGGAATCGAAGAGTAGTTAATAAAATCTAATATAAATATATATCTTATATATATTAAAAATATAAAGATAAAACTTATATAGGACTGGAAAATGTACGTATATCCTTACTGTAACATAGACTTTTAACATCTCATAGCGTAAAAAATCATAAAAAGTAGAATCTTACAACGGAAAAACAGGCAATATTATGATCTGATATCTACAAATAATCATAAATGAAATTTAGTATTCCTACATAAAAAATGAAACAAATTAATACATTATTAAACATATTTATTCAATCGTAAAATTTCATGTGAATTCACTGAATCTCCACAATCTTATTGTATTTACCCACAAAAGATTCACATTATGTGTTAATTAATCAACATTATTAAGATCTAGCACATAACTCACATTAATATTGATGATTTTTGATAGATTAAGGCGTTAAAGCTATTTATATCAATGATAATTGCACTAAATTATTCACATTATGTGTTATTTATCTACTTATCCACGAAAGTTAATCTTTTTCTTATGATTTTTTGTTGATATTTGAATGTATTTAGACAGCTCATAACGTGTTTATATGAAAGTATGTGTGGAAATTTAGATAGGTACCATACTATTTTTGTATATGATTGCATAAAAAAAGACTCTATTATAAATAGAATCGAGTAAGTTTACTTATTGTGAAGAATGAGTTAAGCCTTTTAAATAAACGTATCAACACGAATAGCCCTCTATCTTGAATTTTTTTCAAAAATAGAGAGCTGATTATGATTAGTTCGTTTTCATTGCTGTCAGTACTTGCTCAGCTGTTGTTACTGGGATACCAGCGCGTATTAACTGTTCAAAGGCACGCATAAATGTAATTAAATTAAAGTTATCTGGTACTTCAATAACACGAAGCTTTTCTTTCGGTAATCTATCTATCTTTTCAATGAACAATTCCCGAACATCACTAGGAATAGAGCGCTCTTTATGTCCTCTTGCCTTTAAGAGTTCACGTATTTCTATTTCTAAAGCCATATAAGCGTTTAGGTTTGTACCTTGTTCATAAGCGTACTTTCTAAACAACGTTTCTTCTTGATACTTTAGATAGTTACGGTGATACGATTCCTCTGTAACAGGTACAGCAAATTTGTAGTTTAGTAACTCATACGTTTTGCGGAACAGCTTTTTGATGTTTCGAAGAGAGTACATAGAGAAATGCAATCCGAAATCAAATACAGCTTGTTCTTTTTGTTCTTTTGGAACATGCTGTGTAATAAGAGGATAGATACCTTCTTTAGCCGCTGTATCAAGAATTTGATATTGTGATGTTTGATTTAATAATTTCTTCAGTGTATATACTAACTTGCTTGGATATTCTTCATTACGATCTATCATGTCACGTAAGCTATGAATTACGCTTCGAATTTGTCGATGGCATGTATATTTAAATACATGAATAAATTTGTTCATATCTTGTGTAAACTCACCAATATTCATCTCTTGTAGCACGGATTCGATAAAACGAGCTTTACGAGCATAAGTAAGCTTTGGTGTGAATGGATCGCGATACTGTACTTCTCCTGTTTCTTTTGCACATAAGAAATCCGTATGTAAGGATAGATATAGAGTCGTATATCTTTTTTTATTCTTAACCCCTTTTTGTAATTTACAAATTTTGAATAGTGGAGTCCCTGTACATGGTAATGCAGTTGTTAATTCTGTCATAACTGCGCGAATTTGATGTGGATATTTTTTATGTAAAAAGCGGTACATCCCACCAAAATGAGTTTTATTCCCTTTTTCATCCTGTTTGTCTAAGGAACGTTTTAGTGTAGTTTCACTGTGCTGTTGCATAGCAATATCTAAGAATAGCTTCTTAGATGCAACTGATAGCTCAAAGAAAGCTTTCGTAAATACCACCGGGCTAATATAAACATATGCATTCGCCTTTTCAGTTTCTTCATTCATAAAATGAGTTAATTTAATTGTATATCGACCATCTAATTCATTTTCAATCGTAATAATGTTATGTATACTTAATTTCTTTAATGCAATATAGAATTGAGAATGCTGTATGTAAGCAAATTCTTCTTTATATAGTTTGTAATCTTCCCACATCATATGTATTGTTACATTTGGAATGACTCCATTCGTGTAACATTTTTTATGTAGATATAAGAAGACTTCCAAATCTGCGTTTGTAAGGCCATATAATTTATGCTTTCTTCCCATTGTTTCCGAAATAGCAGATAGTGTACGACGTGAAAAAGATGGTTTAGCCTGTGCTACGAAGCCATCCACATCGGCAATACGCTCCTCATATGTCATTTGATTAACAATATCCTCAAGGTATGTATCTTTATAGCTGTAGTATTTCTCTTCGAAAGTTTCAACAAGTTTTTGCCAAGACTTCAGTGTTACTAAAACTGCATTTGTAGATTGTCCATTTAGACTACGTTGATTACGAATAATAAATGATCTACCCATCTTTTTCACCTCCTACCTATAAATTCAGAAATAAATGCCAAAACACTATAAAATATACCAATTTTGATTATACCAAATCGAAATTTGCTGAAATGCGTCCCTTTAAGAGAAAAAACAAAAAGATGAAACGCCCCTTAATCCCTTGTGTATCAAGGGGTTTCAGGATTCCTGGAATTTTTTTTATGGACATGATATGGCTATGGATTTTCATATTGCTAGAAAAGAAGTGAAATAGCAAAAAAACCTTGTAAACATGATTAAATCAACGGTTATATCGATTTTCAAAAAAATAAAAGGGACATGATATGGCTATGGATTTTCATGTTTATAATTGTGAATTAAACAGATGAACCCTTTTAAATAGTGATGTTAATGGGGTTTATCTGTCATTTTATAATTATAAAAGGAACATGAAGTGGCTAGGCTAGTTTTCATGTTTGGGTAAAAAAGGGGACATCATACAGCTATGGATTTTCATGTTGCATAAATACATGAAAATAGAGTTAGAAACGTGTAAAGCCTTAATATGGAAGGGTTTATGGGGTTTTCATCTGAAAAAAAGGGACATCATATAGCTATAAATTTTCATAACTAATAGTATAGCTGTTATAGAAACGCTTATATATCAAGATTTAAGCACTTTTAGAAAAAAATTTCGAGTTAGTAAAAAGAGTTACATAATGTGATTTTTGTTTCATGTTTTGATGGAAAGGGGCATGATATGACTATAAATTTTCATTTTTGATGAATTTGGGTATTCGAAGTAACATTAATATTTTAGTCCTTACATTTTTTTACTTTTACTTCTCTTTTAACGAACTCCAGCCAGAATTCTCCTTCCTCTAAGCGCAGCGTAGGTGGGAGATGAATGGCCCGACCTAACAAAAGTACTTCTGAGTGGTAAAGCATCGTAAAATTTATTTATAATAGAGTTATCAGAACAAACATTTGGAGGTGACGACATAATGAAATTGAACTACAGGTTTGAAATCTATCCTACAATAGAACAACAACATACACTAGAGAGATGGATTTCCATTTGTCGTCAGCAATATAACTCCGCTTTGCTAGATAAACAACGATATTATAAACAAAA
>NZ_MAOI01000005.1 GCF_001884235.1 Bacillus paramycoides
TTTCAGGAAGTGTTTGCGCGCTTGGAAAAAGCCTATAAAAAGTTCTTTAAAAAGGATGCTGGCTATCCAAAAATGAAAAGTTTTAAAGAATATCGTTCTATTACTCTTACTCAATTTGGTATGTTCAAATATAAAAAGAAGGATGGTTCCTTGGGGACAAGCCGTCGTATGTGTTCTCTCACAAAAGGCGGTAAACTTCTTATCTCGAAATTAGGGGTCATTGATATCAAATGGCACCGTAAATTAGATGGCCGCGTTAAACAAGTTGTCATAAAACATCAAGGAAACCGTTGGTTTGCGACTTTTTGTGTTGAAAAACACGTAAACCAAGATTCTATTTGTGATGCAAATAAAACAACTGGTATTGATGTAGGCATCAAAAAATTTGCGGTTCTATCTAATGGAGAAGAAGTTCAGAATCCTACGTTCTTACGCAAAGAAGGGCGTAAATTAAAACGTGCGCAACGTAAACATTCAAAAATGAAAAAAGGTTCGAAGAACTGGTGCAAGCAAGTAGACAAATTACAACAAATTCATACGAAGATAGCGAATCAACGTAAGGATTTCTTGCACAAACTAAGCTTCCGATTAACCAACAGCTATGGTGTAATTTGTATAGAAGACCTAAAAATCAAAAATATGGTACGTAACCGTCACCTAGCAAAATCCATCCACGATGCAGGTTGGGGGATGTTCCGTACATTCCTCTCCTACAAGGCAAAACGAAATGGTGGATGTTTGGTAATGGTAAAACCGCACTACACGTCACAAAAATGTTCGAATTGCGGGGAAACAGTTAAGAAATCACTTTCTGTTCGTACGCACGTATGCAAACAATGTGGTACTGTACTGGATCGTGACCACAATGCAGCGATTAACATTGAAAAAGCCGGCTTAACGCAAATTGCGTATCAGCCAACATATTAAATGTATATAACATCTATATAACTGTAGGGCAAGGTCTTGTCCGAACAGTATAATCTACGCCTGTGGAGAGCGTGTAAGACCGAATCTCGTAAGAGATAGGCAATGCTTGTAGAATCAGGAAGCCCCCACTTCAAGCGGTGATAATCGGTAAGTGGTGGTAGTTCACAGCTACAGTCTATGTTTTTAAGTTGAAATTAGAGTACGATGAATTAAATGTCGAAATTATGAGAATTATGTGTTTTTTTGTTGATTTATGTTATTTTTAATGTTATACTCATAACAACAAAGAAAGAGTAAACGAAAACCCTTAGCGATTAAATTATCAGAATTTTCATTCTCTTTATCGGTTACTTCATGTGATTTACACGTTTGTGTATTGCTTTTCCACTCTTTCTTTGTTTTTCCCTATAAAAGAAAACAACCTGTTTTTATCCAAGTTGTTTTCTCTTATAAAGATTTAATTTGTTTTTTTTATAACATTTGGAATTACTATTTTAAAAATTATTATTGTTTAGGGGGGATAGTTAATAGTTTGAACATTTAACGAAGAGTTTTTATTACAATGGAGTGGATCCAGAAAGAGGTGAAAAATAAGAAATTTGGATGTTAGGTTTTTAATTTTGGAGAAGGAAGAATAAAAATATAGTGGACATACAATTACAATAAAGGAATGCAGTATAGATCAGTATACTTGCATTCCTTTGCTATGCTAAATACACTTCCATGTGGACGATACTCTATGTGAAAGGTATTATGTTATTACTTGTACTGAGGCTCTTCTTGTTCAATTTGCTGAAGACGAGGATTTAAAGATTCAATAATTTCTTGAGTTTGTTGTGCTGCACCTTTATATAATTGTTTTGCTTGCTGGTTATCAGTATCAAGAACAAATCCTTCTAGGCATGCTTGAGCACTCTTTAATCCAGCGATAGTCTGTTTAAGCTTAGTACTTACTGTCATGTAGCATTTCCTCCTTGTAAATGTACTTCAACATATAGAGTACCTATTTTGTTAGCATAGTACGATTTCTAATTTTAGGTTTGTCTGAATGAGAAATTTTACAGTTAATTATTCGAAGGCGGGATTTTTTAGCTAATAGATACATGGAATACCGTTAAATGGCGAGTAGTTTACTTAACTAACATCCTATTTTGAATCGGACGAATTGTAACGGAATTAGAACAAAACCGCCAAAAAATGGTCTTGTTCCTTGTTTTCTTTAATCAACTATCACAACGGAGACTCAAATAAATCATCTTGCCGTAACGTCTTTAACTGCATCGGAAATACGGTCAACTGCTGCTTTTCCAGCATCTTCAACAACATCAATTGCATTTTGTACTGTATCGCTTGCCGCTTCAATCCCACGTTTTGTTTTGTTACGTCCTTGGTCAATGGCAGATTGATTTCGATTTTGCTCAGTCATTCTTTACCCCTCCTTAAATCGCTCTTCGACCTTAGTATACGAAAATATTGTTTTGTCATTCATACAATAAAGTCATTTTCATATTGCAAAAGAAAACGGTATAACTTGGAAAACCATCTACATAATAAAGCACGACCATTCTAATTAAGACAGGAGTCCTGCCAATCAAATGACATAAAACCCACACTAATATCACTTATATGGTTTAAAAAATCGATAATATTATGCTTCCTCTTACGGCAAATTTATAAGTAAAAAAATAAAAATGAAAGGTCTTCTAATTATTAGAAGACCTTCTGTGTAAAAATTATATAGTTATTATGCGTTTCTACGTTTGATAAATAATAAAGTTCCAAGAGCTAATAATAATAGGCCAGCGCCCATTGAGATCCACATGGATATATCTCCACCTGTAACTGGTAATATTCCTGATTTTAATGTCTTTTCTGCTTTAGGTTGTTCTGATGTTGGAGTGCTTTTATCTGGATGCGGCTGATCAGGTTTAGGTTGGTCAGGTTTAGGCTGGTCAGTTTTTACCTCTTTAAATTTCACTGTTTGACCCATATCTTCAATTTCAGAGTGAATTGCTACTAAGATATCATCTTGATACAGTTCTTCAAATACTACTACTTCTTTACCTTGTAGTTCAGAAGCATTAAATGTGAAGTCTAGTGTGATAGAACCATTTTTCTCTTTTGCAGTAAACTTAGATTCTGCTGTTACTTCTTTACCATTAACTAATAATGGTTTGTTTGTTGCTTTATCCATTAGTTTACCTTTTACAACGTACTCTTTACCCACGATTAAGTCTTTGTATTCCACTTTATCTTGGATAGTTACAGATTTAGAAGCGTCTAACTCTTTAGAACCATCAGCTTTGTTTGTAGCTGTTGTTTTAATTGAAGGCTCTACGAATCGAACTGTTTGTCCTTCATCATTGATGTCAGCGTGAGTTGCAATTACTTGACCTTCATGTAATAAGTCTTCAAACACTACGACTTCTCTTCCTTGCTGTTCAGCGCCAACGAAAGTAAAGTCTAATGTTACAAAACCATTCTTTTCTTTTGCAGTAAACTTAGTCTCAGCTGTTACTTCTTTACCATCAATTAATAATGGTTTGTTAATAGCTTTGTTCATTAGTTTACCTTTTACAGTGTACTCTTTACCAACAACTAAGTTAGTATACTCTACTTTGTCTTGGATAGTGATAGAATCGTTTGCATGAATCTCTTTTCCACCATCAGCTTTGTTTGTAGCTGTTGTTTTTACAGAAGGCTTAACAAACTTAACTGTTTGACCTTTGTCGTTGATATCAGCATGTGTTGTAACAATTTTTCCGTCTTTCAGTACATCTTCGAATACTACTACTTCTTTTTCTTCTAAACCAGTTGCATCAAATGTGAAGTCTAATGTAATAGAACCATTTGCTTCTTTTGGTGTAAACTTAGTTTCAGCTGTTACTTCTTTACCATTTACAACTAATGGTTTATTAGTTTCTTTATCCATTAATTTACCTTTTAAAGCGTACTCTTTATCTACTTGTAGGTCTTTGTATTCCACTTTATCTTGGATAGTTACAGACTTAGAAGTGTGCATTTCTTTTGTACCATCGTTTTTATCAGTAGCTGTTGTTTTTACTGATGGAATCTTTACATCTTTGACAATATGTTTAATGATTTGACCATTCTCTTTAATCTCAAAAGAGAACGTTTCTTCATTCAATACATAACCTTTTGGTGCAACAGTTTCCTTATATGTGTATTTTCCAAATGGTAACTTTTCAAACTTCGCGATACCTTTATCGTCTGTTTTTCCTTTTACTACTTCTTTTCCTTCTTCGTTATAAATGGTAAATTCTGCATTTGGAAGCTTGTTGTTTCCATCAGCTACATCAACTTTTGTAATTTCTAGATTACCTTTGATAAGATGATTAACTGCTAATAACTCAATAATTTTTCCGTGTTCCTTTATTTCGAACACATTTGGTTCTGTAATAAGAACGTAACCATTCGGAGAAGACTTTTCTACAAATGAATATTTACCATACGCTAAATCTTTGACGTTAACTTCACCATCTTTATCTGTCTTATATTCCCCAATTACTTTTCCACTTTCATCTTTTAGCTCGAATACTGCACCTTCTAATTTTTTACTGATAACTTCATTATCTACTTTTAGTAATTTTACACTGCCTTTCACTTTAGTATTTTCCACTGTAAAAGTAAGTGTTTTATTGTGCTCTTTAATTTCAAAAGGATACTTTGTTTTATTTCCAACATATCCATTAGGTGTTTTTGTCTCTAAGAAATAATACTTACCATACGTAAGATCTTCAACGTTTGCAATTCCATTTTCTTTTGTTACTACTTTTTTCACTTCTTTTCCATCTTCAGTAAAGACCGTGAATTCAACATTAGGTAAAACCTTTCCGGAATCACTAAGTTTTTTAATTTCGATGTTACCTGTTACTTTGTTGTTTACTACTTGAACAGCTCCTGTTTCCCCCGTCTTGACTTCAATAGTTTGTGGTTTATCACCTGAAACATAACCTGTTGGTGCTTTAATTTCTTTTACTGTGTAGGTACCAATTGGTAGGTTATTTAATTCAGCAGTGCCACCAGCACCAGTCGTGATTTTTCCAACTGATTCATTATTTGCATTAAAGACTTCAAATACTGCACCAGCTAATACTTCTCCATTTTCTCCAACCTTTTTAATTTTTAAAGAACCAGCAGCTTCCCAATTTACTGCAAAGTCACTACTAAGCTTTTCCTCATTTCTTTCTAGTAGTACTGTAGCATTCTGAACAGTATCAGTACCTCGATAAGCAATTGCTTGAACTTTAGTTAAATTTGCAGCAACACTTAGATTAAATTCACCTGTTTTTGTATCTTTAGGAATTTGGATGCGGAATTTTTCCCCAACTGAAAGCTGATCTTTCACTTCTCCATTTTCACTAACAATTTTAACTCCATTAGGTGCATTTTTCGCTACTACCTTATAAGAACCACTCTTAGCATTTGTTTGTACTGTGTATAGGTTTGTTTCAAAGAACTCACCCTTTAATTCTGCCTTTTGCTTTTCAGCAGGAATCACATTCATAAAAATATCTTGAGTATCTTCACTTTTATTTGCAGCATTAATAATTGTCTTAGCCGCTTTTTCAACATTTTTATTCTCATGCTTTAATTCATTTACATCAAGTTGGCCTAATGCATTCCAAACCGCAAGCTGAGTTGCATAATGTGCTTCATTCTTATTAGCTACTCCCAGTTGTTCTACACTTTTTTGTGGGAAACCATTTAATAGGACCCTATATACTACATTATCTGTTTTCCCCATTTCAGGAAGATCTTCACCATTTGGTGATTTTAATCCCAGAGTTAGGCAATAAGCGATTTGGCCACTTGAATTTTTAATAATTTCAGTTCTAATATACTTTCCTAATTGATTACTGTAACTCCAGTCCATCGAATACTTTTCGTGAGTCATAACTTCTGCACTAGCCCTTGGTAAAAATACATTAAGGAATAATGCCAGTACTGATAATAATGTAAAAACTCTGATAATAACTCTCTTACCCAATTTTGAAACCTCCCTAAAATAAATTAATCTGAGTATATATCGCAATATCCAAAACATTCACGAACGACCCGATTACCATTATAAAACAAAAAATTACAAATATTATATAAATTCGCTAAAAATGTCATACAATTTACATATTTTGATATTTTTCAAGATTTTAAATGAATTTACTATATACAAATGCCAAAAAACTCCTATATTTAACAAAACAATTTTGTATGTTAAGTATGTAAATAGACGCTGTTTTTGCTCAAGTTATTAATTTTCTACATTATTTTTTAGCTAGCGGAATAGGTAGCTGTAGCCTTAGAATAAAGTTTGATTAAATTAACTTAATAAACCTTGATAAAAGAGGCAAGTTAAAAAAGCGTGTTTTGAAAAAAGATTGTTCAAAACACGCTTTTTCTATATTCAATTGGATCATCCTTTCATAAAAAAGTTTGATAATTTTTGTTATCCTTGCTCAATTAAAGCGCCCTTTACCTCATTTTTATTTGATAAGCTTTTTCAAGAGTTTCTTTTAGGTGTTCACTTCTCTTTGCAATTTGGATTTTACAAATCGATAGAGTCTTGTATAATCATTTACAGAGCGGGTTATAAGTATGCAAACTAGAGCCCTTAACATGTTAACAGCGAAATGAAAAGGAAAGAATTTTCTGATTTCTTTTCTAGTTTTATAAAAAGGAACATCATATAGCTAATTATTTTCAAATTCAGATCAATAATAAATAAATGTATATAAGGAGCCGAATTTATATGGAAGACGTTCTACAATTGTTTAGAGATGCATTATCAATAACGGAACAATTGTATAAACAAGATGATCAATTGTGGCATAAATGGGTTTCCTATTATGTTGACGTTGAAGCAGATAAAAGTAAAATTGTGACTTCAGAGTACCTTTCTCCGTCATTTTCAATGCTTGTACAGTGGCTAGAGCAACAACAAAGAAAAGGTATTTCTTCTCTAGATATATTTAGAAATATAGATCATTACAAATTAATTATTCATGAGACCATAGGTGTCTTTATTGAACAAGAGTTTCGTAAAAATCAGACAGCTAGTACTATAGTGCATACAGCAACAAGTGAATCAGATGCGAACATATTGAATGAAAACTATTTAGAAGTAAATAACTCCGCGGTCTATTATAAGTTAAGAGATGGAATAGCTAAAAATCAATTTGAAGAAGATGAAAACACACGGTTAAAATCTTATCCTATTGAAACAAAGGATAGTAATGGAGTGGCACAGCTTTCCTCTCATAAAGATGAAGATCTAAAGTTAACGAACATTGAAGAGACAGCAAGATGGAATACATTAGTAGATGGTGTAATGAGTAATATGGATGATTTAACTGCAGATTGTTTAGATACCATCACGATTCAATGGTTGAATGAAGCAAAATCGCCTGATGAATTTATTGATTTTTCATATGAACAAGTTTTAGAAATGTGCAGTATCTCAAAGGCTAAGGCAAATGGTGTTGAATATTATAGGGTGGAAGATAAAATTAAAGTTGCGAAGCGGATTGCGGCCCTAGCGAGTATTTTTATATATCTAAATGATGACAATGAAGTAGTCGTATTAAATGATCGCGCTGAAACAGGTAAGCATTATGAAGTAAAACGTGAGGTAATTAAAAGGCTATTTGTATTAGATTCCGTAGTTCTATGGAGAGATAAAAACACAAACGAATACATGGGGATAGAATCGTGTCGAATCAAACCGGGAAGTTTCTTATCCGGATATCTATATGGATCTAATAGTACTACCGCATTATTATCAAAAAAGGCACTTGAATATAATAGTTATAGACACAAATATCATAAAAGATTAATTCGATATTTGACATGGCAATGGAGAATACGTCAAATGTTTTCTAGCTTACAAAGACCTTATTCTATAGGTGGAGATAAAGGCTTGTTAGCAGTTATGGGTATAAACCAGAAACAAAAACCTAATCGTATCCGCGAACAATTAGAAAATGTTCTTAGTGATTTAGAAAAAGAAGAAGTAATTTCTCATTGGGAATATCATAATGGTTTAGAAGAAGAAAAACTGACAAAGAAGAATTGGTTTAAAAACTATTATTCACAGTTAGGAATAGTAATATTGCCACCCAAAGAACTAATTAGTTCAATGGAAAACTTAGCGAAAAAGAAAACAATTGATACAATACATGAAGAAAGTCAGCCAATAAAAACTATAGAAAAACCATTAGATACTAGTGCAAATGAAGAAGTAATCAGAGAGAAAATAGAGTTTATGCATATGAAAAAGAATATAACTATGCGAGAACTTTCAATAGAGATAGGTATATCGCAGCCTACTCTTTCTAGATTTTATAATAAAAAAACAAAACGTCTCTCTAGTACGGCGAGAAGCAAATTAAATCAATGGTATAAAAGACAAATGATCATCGATAAAATGTAAGTTAAAAATTAGTATTAAAAAGAGTCCTAGAAATAGGATTCTTTTTAATGTAGTTATTGAATTTGCCTGTTTTAAAATATACTAAAAAATATAGAAATATCCCTATTTAGAAACGGGGATATTTCTATATTTTTTTTTGTGATATGAACCATAAGTTTGCCGGAACGGCAAGCTTATGATTCTTTTTGTTTGCGGCAAACTTATGCTTCCAGGATTTGAAGAATATTTTTAATGTCGCTTTTAAATAAAGTCACAGTGTTTATAAAAAAGACGCGATGTTTTGTCCCTTTGGATCTGTTTATCTAAAGAGATGTTTTTATAGTGAAAAGAAGATCTGAACTGAAAGGCGGATTAAGGAACTGTTGAGTAGCAATAAAGTTACTCCACTAAAGGGCCAGATTATGAAATAAGAAAGGACTATTGAGGATTATTCTTGAATTTGTAAGTTATTCCTTTAAAGGGAAAATCGGAGTTGAGATTACAAGGTAGAATCATGAAAGGGGTATTCCTGTATGTTACCAATGGATAAACCTGGACAAATTGTTATTATGAACGGCACTCCTAGATCTGGGAAATCCAGCATCGCCACTGTAATCCAGAGCACGTTTAAAGGTGTGTGGATGAACTTAGGAGTAGATTGGTTCATGCAAATGACCCCAGAACGCTATCAGCCAGGTATTGGATTACGTCCTGGTGGCGAGCGACCCGATATTGAGCCCTTGGTTATACTTATGTATAAAGCCATGTATGAGTCTATTGCTACACACAGTCGTTTAGGGATAAACGTCGTAGTTGATGTCGGTCATCATGACAATTATTCCGTCCCACGGGGAATTCTGCCCGAATGTGCACGGATACTAAAGGGACTGCCAGTTATGTTTGTGGGGGTACATTGTCCAATTGAAATTATTATGAAACGACGGATAGAAACATGGAAAGTTGGTGACTCAGAAGATGGTTCAATCCCATTACCAGTAAAACTATGGCAAGAGTCCGTCCATGAGCCCGGTATTTATGACTTAGAAATCGATACTTCAGTACTAAACCCTGAAGAGTGTGCTAATTTAATTCGCTTGAGGCTCGAAAATGGTCCACCCCCGACAGCATTTCAATTCATTGAACAAATGGGAACTGGCTAATGCTTTGTTATGGCACGGATTACAGTATAAACCGCGGTTTTTCTATGAATCAGGTGATTATTTCACCCTGATATTGTAGATCAATCTTCCATTAAAGGGCGCTTTTGTTGAAGAACTTTTTTGAAGTCGATTCCTAAACTTGGAAATATAATTCCTGGATATTTTTATAATTATAAATATTATATATCTTTATGAAAAATTGGTTTACTAAGGAGGTTATTATATGAGTTACAAGAATACACTTATTACCATTTCAGAGGATTCAAAAGCTACTTCTGCCATAGTACCTGTCACCAGAAACGGAAAACCTACTATTGCTTCTATTGAATATGATTTAATTAAGAATAATCCTTATAAATTTACACAAGAAGACGTGCAATTTAAAACTTATTTAATCAAAAATCAAATAGAAGAAGAAAATACAGATGAACTGCGAAAACAATTTTTTTCAAAATCTATGGCTTGCTTCAGAGCTTCTCCTTTAGTGAAAAATTATGGTTTGGGAATACACTATAACGATCAAGGGAAAATTGCCATTTATGATATTAAGAGTGAAATATATAACCAATTGCCTAATCAAGATAAGATTACTAAATTAAAAGGTATGCGTTCGAAAAGAAAATAAAACAGTATCTTATTATAAATATCTTTTATTAAAGTAAACGGTGCGTTAGTAAAATAACTTAGAGGATATTTTTGCAGCTCTTTCGCATTTTCAATCTTCCACAATCGGGCGCGATTGTGGAGCAAACACAGGTAGAAAAATGATCAAACTTTATTACAAACCAACAGCATTCATGGCAAGCTTATGGGTTAATAATTAATCCACGGCAAAGATATGCTTCCTTTAGCGGCAACTTTATGGGGAAAGTTACATTTTTGCTAATAATTTAAATTTCCTTTTCTGTTCAAGAGCTAATTAATTTTCTACATAATGATTAATCAGTAAACTAACTATTTCATGAGTATATTTCCTATCAGTGAGTTTCATTAGTGCTCCAGGCTCTTTCTTAGATTAACTAGAAATTTTAATATTGTCCTGTTGATTTTTAAATTTGTTTTTCTCCTACAGGTTCACTTGTTTTTGCTAACTATTAGGTGAAGAAGAAGGAATATCTTCGCTATTTTTGATAATAACAATAGGGATATATAGAAATATCTACTTGTGGAAATAGGGATATTTCTGCATTTAAAAAGAAAATCACAGCAATGATATGTGGTACCTATTATAGAATTAAAAAATAATACATAAATCATTGCTGTCAAAAGAGATTAACTACAATGAAAATAAAACTTCCTGATTTTAACAAGATAAAAAGAATGGTGCTACTAGCTCAAAAACAATGGGTTGTTAGTACTGATCAGTAGCTTAGTACAAGAAAAATATTAAACAGTTTACTTTAGAGAAAAATCCATTGATGAAGGAATAACATGAGGAATTTGCAGCGGCGAGAGAAAAGAAAAAGTCGTGGAGAAAGTTCTAGTGATGCAATTTTTCAAACTACAAAATATAGAAATATCCCTATTTCTATATTTCTAAATCTCTGTTAATAATTAAAATTTCCTTTTCTGTTCGGGAGTTAATTGATTTTCTACATTATGATGTATAAGTGAATCCATTATTTCTTGAGCCTATTTCTTATTAGTGAGCTTCATTAGTGTTCCAAGCTCTTCATGAGCTTGGCTAGAAATTTTAAAGCTGCCCTATTGGTTTTTAAATTCCTTTTTCTCTTATACATTCACTTGTCTTTACTCGTTTTTAGGTGAAGAAACAGGAGTATCTTCGCTATTTTTGATAACAAAATCAGTGATATATAGAAATAGGGAAATTTCTATACTAAGGGAGAGGAGCACAGGGATGATATGTGGTACACGTAATAGAATTATAAAATTAAAGGATAATGCTTAAACCATTGAGGTCAAAAACGATAGGCTACAATGAAAATGAAACTAAAATGATATTCCTGATCTTGAAGAATTAAAAGCGTTGGAATTAGCTATTCAAGCAATTGATAATTTTTCTAATAAATAACTCATCTAACTAAATTGAGTAACGGGTACTTTAGTTCAACGTGAATTAAACAAAATATAAGAGCTTTACTACAAAAAAATATAGTAAGGCTCTTATATATTTATTGTGTTGTTTAATTTACAATAAAGTCGTTTAAAACATAATAAAGTTGTTTTAAACGACTTTATTAATTGTTTCGTTAAGATTGTAAAGAAGTGTACTTAAGCCAACGTGGCAGTTTAGTTGAATGAAAATGTTATAATATTATTAAAATTTAAGAAATGTAGGGTGAAAAATGAAGAGTATTAAAAGATTAATTCAAGTCATCTTAGTAAGTACATCATTCCTAATTCTTAGTGGATGTTATTTCCCTAAAGATAAACTGAATCAACCCATACAAGAATATTTAAAAACAAACTATGGAATACAAGGTGAGTTTTCTGTTATTCGGACAGATAATAATTGGCTTAATGGGATTGACCATCAAACTTATGTAGAAATTAAAAAGCCATATCGTACTTATCCGTTTCTAATGATTGAAAGAGATACTTTGAAAATTTTAGAAGATGATAGTGACGATATCTATCTCGAACAATTCAAGGGCGCATATATTGAGCAACATCCAGAAGTAGTTCAAGTAATGAAACAGATCATAAAAAAATATGGGTTAGTAAAATATCCTAATAAAGCTGTCACAGAAGAAAATGGTCCTATTCGTATATTTCCTTATGACAACATTGAGTTAAATATAAATAATTCTCAAGAGCTACTTGATAATTTTAAAAAGACTCAAAAGATTGATACTACTGGACTTTTACCTACATTAATACCAAGTGACCCCCGACGTGAAAATTATAATAGCAGGTATGTAGGTGTGGTGAATTTTCTATTTGAATTTGACATGAATAAAAATAAACATCCTATTCCAAAGGCCAACGATCTAATTGAGGACTTTCAAAAAAGTGGGGTATTAACAAAAGGGATATACAACATAGATATGTTAGTAGATGATTCAAATCCAGATCATTTTGTGGGATGGGAATATAATAATGTAGCTTTGTTTGAAGTCGATGAAAATGGTGAATACACGATAATCGCTACTCCTAAATATGATGATTTAGATAGAACTTACTATTATGGTGATTACGCAGCTAAAAAAAATATAGAATAGAATTTTAGGTTGAATTACTTAATTGGAATTGACTAAAAATACAAGTGGTTCTAGCCCTATTATTGACACTCCCACCCCTAAAGGGGCCAACTGACTAAAATCAGTGGGATTCTTGCTACCAAAGGCGAAGTCCATTTCTGGTATCGCTGACGTGCAAGATTGCGGTGTGCCATCACCACTCCCACAACAGACCATATAGGTTCGTGGGCTACGGTACTGTGACCATACCGTACAGATTGTTGGTTCTCAAATGTTTTTACGTCTTTTGCATGACTATGAATAAAGTATACCATGTTTTGCTACGCAAAGACGATACTTGCATCCCACGTCTAAAGACGGACTAAAGTCCTGCGTGGGCTTTCCCGTATCGTAAATTCTGTAATAAACCTCCTCATATTTACATATATCGAGAAAAGCTCATGATATTGAATTATCATAAAGTCCAATCGTATATTTAATTATATAGACGAAATAATTATTTTCCCAAAAAAATTATTGGGGATTTAAGGGGTTAGTTGAAGAGGAGATGTGCTTATTATCTTCCACAATAGGGCGCTATTGCTGAATAAACCTTAGATTTTTAATCGACTTTATTGTTATATTTTTGAGTACAGTGAAGTATCTTATATCGAAAATTAAACAACTATATTTTAACCCCGTCTTAAATTTAGAACGGGGTTATTGTTGCAGTGGGTGAGAGAAGGAAAGGTTGTGGAGGAAGTTCTGGTGAGGCTATTTTTTAAAAACAAAAAATATAGAAATATCCCTACGTAGAAATAGGGATATTTCTATATTTCTAAATCTCTGTTAATAATTTGAATTTCCTTTTCTGTTCGGGAGTTAATTGATTTTCTACATAATGATGTATAAGTAAATCTATTATTTCATGAGCATATTTCATATTAGTAAGTTTCATTAGTGCTCCAAGCTCTTCCTTAGATTGACTAGAAATTTTAATACTACCTTGTTGGTTTTTAAATTTCTTTTTCTCTGGTGTTTGCTCCTTCTTTTGTTCCTGCTGATTTACTTGTTCTTGTTCATTTTTAGGTGGAAAAGTAGGAGTACCTTCGCCACTTTTTGTTACAACTGAATCCTCGTTTGGGATATAAGGATCTGTTGGGTCAAAATTGCTCTTTTTTCTGCCTAATAATCCAGGAGTTCTTGCCATGTTATACACCAACCTTCATACTTTCAAAAACATTGATACGAGATAATAATTCATCACTAATTTTTTCGTATAGTTCTATTACATTTAAATCATGTCTATCATTCTCAGTAATACCGTTAACATCAAACCTTTTAATACGTTCCATCTGTGGAACGATATTTTTAAATAGGTTTTCTTCACCAAAAATTTCACGAGCATTTTCCATAATGTATTCATCCACTTTACCATTATTTTTTAATAGCACTGGAAGAATACCTACAACTTCAATATCAAGATTATATTGCTCTTTTAATTTTATTAGTTGGTTAATGTAGTTTTCTGCACCTGTAAGGGAACGTTCTTGTGTTTGTAGAGTTATAAGAACATAATCAGAAGCTACAACTGCATTTTTTGTAACTTCAATTGACATAGGTGGAACATCGATAAATATGTAATCGTATTTATGTTTTATTTGCTCAAGTAATCCCTTAAAGTAGAAATCTTCTTCTTCTTCCGAAGAACACGATTTATATAGAAATTTTGCGAAATCCTGAAAATCAACATAAGAAGGAATTAAATGTAAATTTTCCATTATTTCAACTTCTAATCCATCTAAATTCCCCTCTTGAATCCCTTTCATCAATGTTTTATTTAAAGTTACCTTTTCGTCAGGATTAAGGATAGATTTTGTTAACATAAGAGATTTTGTTGCATTACTCTGTGGATCAAGGTCAACGAGTAATGTTCGTTTCCCCTTTTTTGCGAATTCATAAGAGCTTAATACAGCATTAGTGGTTTTACCAACGCCCCCTTTGTAATTCCCAACAGTAATTGTAATAGCCATTTATACCACTCCATTTATTTTCTAGGATATTCCCCTATATCCCTATTTTTATATTCTAGTGAAAAGATTAGATATATAGGGAAATATCTAATTATAGAAATAGGGATATTTCCATGTTATAAAGACGATTATAGCAGTGATATGTGGTGCATGCAATAGAATCTGTCATTTATACCACGCCATTTATTTTTTGAAAAAGTCCTTATGTCCCCATATTCCATGCCTATCAAGCTAGGAAAAATAAATATCCCAAAAAGAGAGAATTGATGTTGCATAAGTGTAACTTGATGGTAGAGATATAGAAATAGGGATATTTCTATATTAGAAGGAGGATTATAGTTATGATAAGTGATACATACAATGGGATCAGTAATTTTCAAGAGCTCCCCCTATACCATCATTTCTATAATAAAAGTAGAGACGTAGGGAAATATCTAATATAGAAATAGGGATATTTCTATATTAGAAGGAGGAATATAGTTATGATAAGTGGTACATACAATGGGATCAGTAATTTTCAAGAGCTCCCCCCTATATTATCATTTCTATAATAAAAGTAGAGGTGTAGGGAAATATCCAATTATAGAAATAGGGATATTTCTATATTTATTGAGGGGTTATAATAGTGATAAGTGTGGCTTTAAAACAAAGTTTGATAATTTATAAAAAAGTCGGATCGTTTAAAATAAAGATTGATAATATGTAAAAAAGTTTGATCAAAATCCTATGTTGATGTGCAGGATTTTTTCTTATTCAGCAATCGGGCCATTTAATTGAATAAATCTAACCGTTTCTAGAGGAAACGGTCAGATTGACGAGAGAAAGTTTATTCACTCGTATTTCTTTAAAACAATAGCTGCATTATGACCTCCGAAGCCAAATGAGTTAGATAGACCTATATTTATTTTCACTTGGCGAGCAACAGATGGTACATAATCCAGATCACATAATGGATCAGGATTTTCTAAGTTAATTGTTGGAGGAACTATCCCTTCCTTTAAGCTCATTGCTAAAGCAATTGCTTCAACTCCACCAGCTGCCCCTAACATATGTCCAAGCATAGATTTATTAGCTGTTACTGGAATCTGATAAGCTTGTTTTCCAAACAGCTGCTTAATAGCCATCGTTTCAGAGATATCCCCCACTTTTGTACTTGTTGCATGGGCACTAATAACATCAATTTCTTCAGGCGATATATTGGCATTTTTTAAAGCTGATCTCATTGCAAGATAGGCACCTTTACCTTCCGGATGTGTAGCTACGATATGGTGTGCATCTGAACTTGCACCATATCCAATGACTTCTGCATAAATCTTTGCCTCTCTACGTAAAGCATGAGATAAAGATTCTAAGATTAGAATTCCAGCTCCTTCTGACATGACAAATCCATCTCGATTTTCATCAAATGGACGACTAGCATTAGTGGGATTATCGTTTCTTGTTGATAATGCTGTAGCGTTACCAAAGCTTGCTATTGATAAGTCTGTTATAGCTGACTCCGTTCCACCCGCAAATATAACGTCAGCCTCTCCAGAACGAATTAGTCTAAAGGCTTCTCCGATAGCTGTATTTCCAATTGCACAAGCAGAAACAGGTGACATAGAAGGTCCCATCGCATTCCACTTGATACTAATTTGTGCTGCAGCAGCATTAGACATTATGGCAGGTACTAGAGTTGGGCTGACTCTTCTTGGCCCCTTCTGCCTAAGCGCATCAACATTTTCAATCAAGGTTTCAATTCCTCCGATACCTGAACCTACATATACGCCTAACCTTTCTACATCTATACGATCGAGGTCTAACTTAGAATCTGACAAAGCTTGTTCAGCTGCAGCCAAAGCAAATTGAGAAAAACGATCTAATCGTCTTGCTTCTTTCTTTCCTAAAACTTCATCTGCATCAAAATCTTGGACGATACCCGCAATTTTTGTTTTATAATTTGTAACATCGAAAGTATCGATATTGACTATACCAGATTCCCCTTTAATTAGATTGTTCCAAAATGTTTTGATGTCGTTTCCTATAGGAGAAACTACTCCCATACCAGTAATCACAACTCTTTCCACTTTGCATTCCCTCCAATCAATAATATACTTGTATTTTACAGTCATTTTATCCTATTACAAGGGGGGATTTATCCTAGTATAACTACTACTAGGTTAAATTGATAAGATAAGGAGTTTTAAAAATGAATAATAAAACTAGGCGTGAAGCTCTGTCGGCATTCTTAAAAACTAAGCGCGCCCAAATTAGTCCAGAGTCTATTGGTTTGCCTGCCGGAACCAGGAGAAGAACACCTGGGTTACGAAGAGAGGAGGTTGCACAGTTAGCAGGTGTAAGCACCACTTGGTATACATGGCTAGAGCAAGGAAGAGATATAAAGGTTTCTACAATCGTACTTGATTGTATTTCTAAAGCTTTGCAATTAAATAATGATGAAATAGACTACTTATATGACCTGGCATTAGAAACAAATTCAGAAATTACAAGTCCAAAAAAGGATCAATCAAAGCTTAGCCCTTCTTTAATACGAATACTAGATGAATTAACATATTGTCCGACTATCATTACGGATCGACATTGTCATATTGTGGGCTGGAATTCTGCAGCTGCTTATGTTTTTTTAGATTTTGAACAAATACCGAATGATCAAAGAAATTTGATTCGTTTAGTGTTCGCTAGAAAAGAATTAAAAGCATTGGCCGTCAATTGGGAACATTTTGTGAAAGGTTTTCTTGCTATTTTCCGTACCTATTATGGACGCTATTTAGACGATGAATGGTACAGCCAGTTTATTAAAGAAATGAGTCATTCACATTCAGAATTCCAGGATTTATGGCAAGAAAGTCAAGTGAGTAAGGCTCCAGACATGATAATTGAATTCAGACATGCTAAAGCAGGCAAAATGTTGTTTAATTTAACTTCTCTTCAAGTTCAAGGTGATATGGATTTACGGTGCAGTATCTATACGCCAGTAGGGGAAACAGATACAGAAAATAAATTAAAGCGATTAATGAAGAGGGTTTCCGTTGAAAATTAATAAAGTAAGTTCATTACATTGGCAAAATGATACTGATTACTGAACAAAGTCATTATTCCTTATGGGAAAAAGAGTTAACTTTACTGTTTCCTTTTTGTTCCATGGGTGGATGGCGTTAGTTGAAGGAAAATAAGCTAATTTGCATTCGGATTTCTATTTTCGGTATTCCATTATAGGGCGCTTTAATGGAGGAAAGATCACAAAAATGATCAAACTTTTTTATGAAAGATAAATAGTCAATCTCAAAAGTGGAATCCATTTTGATCAAAGATTTTTCAAATTGGATTCTTTTTCTTTACCATAAAATATGGGTTTGTGAGGTATTTGTAATCAAACTTTATTTCAAAGCTACAATAAGTGGTACATACAATAGAATCAGTAATTTTCAAAGGCGTCCCTTATACCATCATTTCTAATAATAAGAGTATATATATAGGGAAATATCTATATTATAATAGTGATGTGATGTGATGTGCAGTACATACAATAGAATCAGTAATTTTTCAGGGACACCCCCTATATCATCATTTCTATAATAAAAG
Source organism: Bacillus paramycoides (assembly GCF_001884235.1). GTDB lineage: Bacteria > Bacillota > Bacilli > Bacillales > Bacillaceae_G > Bacillus_A > Bacillus_A paramycoides. The sequence continues at coordinate 18,272 of NZ_MAOI01000005.1, forward strand.
TAGAGACGTAGGGAAATATCCAATTATAGAAATAGGGATATTTCTATATTACAAGGAAGATTATAGTAGTAATAAGTGGTACATACAATGGAATCAGTAATTTTCAAGAGCTCACCCCTATATCATCATTTCTATAATAAAAGTAGAGACGTAGGGAAATATCCAATTATAGAAATAGGGATATTTCTAT
>NZ_MAOI01000006.1 GCF_001884235.1 Bacillus paramycoides
TCAAAGGAGCTCCTTATACCATCATTTCTAATAATAAAAGTAGATATATAGGGAAATACCTAATTATAGAAATAGAGATATATCTATATTGCAAAGAAGATTATAGTAGTGATAAGTGGTACATACAATGGAATCAGTAATTTTCAAAGGCTCCCCCCTATACCTCCATTTCTGATAACAAAAGTAGAGATGTATAAAAATATCCAAATATAGAAATAGGGATATTTTTATATTACAAAGAAGATTATAGTAGTGATATGTGGTACATACAATAGAAGCAGTAATTTTTCAAAGGCTCTCCTTATACCATCATTTCTAATAATAAAAGTAGAAAGATAGGGAAATATCTAATTATAGAAATAGGGATATTTCTATATTTTAAAGAAGATTATAGTAGTGATATGTGGTACATACAATAGAAGCAGTAATTTTTCAAAGGCTCCCCTTATACCACATGCCCATCAAGCTAAGATTTTTAAGCGCCCCATAACAAAATTTTTATCTCTCTACAGTTATTTATGTGAATTCAGCTCGTTTTTTACGTTTCGGGGGATAATTAGTTTTTTAACTTGATGGCGATGGGGTCATTATTTCATTTCGGGAAAGTTGTACGTTTAGACTCAAATTGGACAAAGATTAACCGGTTCCTTGTACGTTAAGGAACCGGTTATTGACTTACTGCTTAATGGTTGTAATTTAGTTTCTTCCTAATCCCAATTGATATCTCCAGTAGTTATAGCTCCTTTACCTTTACAATAACCTTGACCAATACATTCTAGTATTAGACTATATTTACCTCGACCTAGTTGTTCGTTTATTGCAAACATGTCACCTGGTTGCAATATCTTTTCATACTTGACCTCATGATATTTATATAATGTGACCTTAATAGGAACTTTGCTTTCTGAATAATTTGATACATGAAAGAAAGGACTGTATTTTGTATTTATTTCTCGTGTTTGTTGAAGTCTTATGTCTATTAAACTTACCATGCTGATACGAGAATCTTTTTGTTTTTCATACTGTTGCAATTGATTCTAAATTGCTTCATGCCCCTCTGGTATATGGGTAGTCCTCAAAATCGTGTCAACTTCTTTAAAATTGATTGGATTTTTAACGGCTTGTTTATGAATCTTATCTTGACCAATTGATAGTAAACCTTTATTGGTGAGAAAAAGTCCTAGTCCTCCTAATACCATAACAATACCTATACCGATAGTGGAAAATATAAGGGACTTGCGTTTGAATTTATTCATCCCCTATATCCTCCTATTTTTTAAGCGACTTCTCCCAGTCAATAGAAGAGGTAAAAGGATAGCTAGACTAATCAAAATGGATACCATGAATAAGACTAGTGCAACAAGTTCTAGTGGAAGTGAGTAAACTATAATCGATATACACAAACCATACAGAAAAGTTCCGATTGCTAAAATATAACGTCTAGCACGAGCTTTATTCATTGCATAACGTTTACGTGTCTCTTTGATTAGTAAACTATAAATAATCAACAACATACTTGGAACAGTGAAAAGACAAGAGGTAATCCAAAACAATTGCGATCCAAGTAAATAAGTTGCTATTGAGGATGCGAATATCCCAAAAAGAAATAATAATATTCCACCAATTAATCCTTTTGTTGAAATATGCATTGCTTCTTTAGAGTGAATAGATTGTTTCATTTCATCTTGACTATACAATTGCATTTCTTCCACTAAGTCACTTAAATCCCCGATTGAAATGACTCCTTTTTTAAATGCGTCTTCTTCTGTATAACCCTCTTTAATCATATCTGAAATTCGTTCTTTTAGATTTATAAATAACTCTTCCTTCATATCAAAAAGTTGTTGTGTTCCTTTTACATCTATAAACTGTTTATCGATGTGCTCCTGTATTTTTTCATCTAATTTTTTAGTTTTTATTAACATCTGTAATCTCTCCTTTAATTAGACGATCTATAATCTCTTTCGCAATGCTCCACTCTTTTTTACCATTTTTGTAAAAATACATACCAGATTCTGTAATGTGGTAATATTTTCGTCTTCCCCCTTGTGTTTCATCTCCCCAATAGGAAGAGATGTGACCTTCTTTCTCTAATCGACGAAAAGCTGTATATAAAGTAGCTTCCTTTAATTCGTATTGATTGTCACTTAATTCAATAATCCTTTTGTATATTTCATATCCATAACTATCACCTTGACGAAGAACATTTAAAATAATCATGTCCGTATGCCCACGGATTAAGTCTGTAGATATAACACTCATTATATATCACCTCTTATAGTATATAATATGTTATAAATAGTAGAATGAGTTTATAAGGCAGTCATGCCACTTCTCTATCAAACTAAAGCGAATTTGTATTCACAAAATGAAAAAAACGCTATTCTTTTTGTAGAAATATACAGAAAGGATGGCGTCTTTGGTATGAATTTATTAATTTCTGATGAATTACAATTGTTTTCTAGAGAATTATAGCAATATATGTCACCACATGCCCTAGAAAAATTAGCAAGAAAAGTGGGATTTGTCCAACGAAAAAGTAAATATCGTGCAGAAGATTTAGTGGCTCTGTGTATTTGGGTAAGCCAAAACATAGCTCATACTTCATTAACACAACTATGTAGCCGATTAGAAGCTACTACAAGTATTTCCATGAGTCCAGAAGGACTCAATCAACGTTTTAATTCTCAAGCTGTTCAGTTTTTACAACAACTCTTAGCACATTTACTTCATCAACAATTTTGTTCTTCTAGCAAGATTCCAACTTTGTATACAAACTATTTTCAGGTTCCAGATAAATTTACTTCTACATACCAGGGCTCAGGTGGTAGTGGTCAAAATGCTGTTGTGAAAATTCAACTAGAGTGTGATTTACTAAGTGATCAGTTCCTACATGTTCATATAGGATCAGGGAAGCACAATGATAAAACGTATGGTTCTACTTGTTTAACATCTCTTCAACCGAACGATGTATGTATATGTGATTTAGGATACTTCGACTTAAAAGATTTACAAACTATAGAAGAGTGTAATGCTTATTTTATTTCAAGATTAAAGCTCAATACACGTATATATCAGAAGAATAAAGAGCCTGAATATCTTCAAAATGGAACAATAAAAAAGCACTCTGAGTACATCCAATTAGATATGGAACAATTCATTGACCAATTACAGTCAGGAGAAACATATGAAATTCCTGAGATTTATATTGGAATGTATCAAAAACTTCCTGCAAGACTAATTCTGTACAAATTAACTGAAACGCAAATGAAACGTAGACAAAAGGATTTAGCACTTAAAGAACATAAGAAGCAAATTACCTATAAAGAACGCAGTAAGCGGCTTAGTGCAATTAACTTTTACATTACAAATATTCCTTTGGAATATCTACCAAAGGAACAAGTATACGATTTTTACTCCTTACGATGGCAAGTTGAACTTATCTTTAAAACATGGAAATCATTATTTCGTATTCATCATTGTAATTCTGTAAAATTAGAACGACTAGAATGTCACTTATATGGACAATTAATTAGCATCCTTCTTTGTTCCTCCACTATGTTTCAAATGCGCCGGTTACTCCTCATCAAGAAGAAACGAGAATTAAGCGAATATAAAGCGATTTATATGATAAAAGATTATTTTCCACTTATTTATCAATCTCTACAAAAAGAGACCCAAGAATTAACAAAGATTCTCTTTCGTCTGATTAATTTCTTACAGAAAAACGGAAGAAAGCCCCATAGGTATGAGAAGAAAACAGTCTTTGATATCTTAGGCGTCGTATACAACTTTTCTATGTCTCACAATCATGTAGCGTAATCAAAAAAATTGAAACCCGATAGGGTTTATTTGGTATGCAAACCTTTAAAGAACTTACACTGGATCTTTAGAAAAACGAAAAAATTTCATGTGAAATTAAACTTATATAATCTTAGCTTGATGGCGATGCCCTTATACCATCATTTCTAATAATAATAGTAGAGAAGTAGGGAAATATCCAATTATAGAAATAGGGATATTTCCATATTACAAGGAAGATTATAGTAGTGATATGTGATACATACCATAGAATCTGTCATTTATACCACTCCATTCATTTTTTGAGAAAGTCCTTATATCCCGTGCCCATCAAGCTAAGAAAAGTAAATATCCCAAAACGAGAGAATTGATATCGTCAGGTGAACTGTACAAATATTTTTGTTTTGGGGCTTTTTAAAAAAGAAACAACCTTTCCTATAATCGACGTTCATAAGCGTAACTTGATGACCATGGCCTATTTCAAGATTTCTGATAGCAGATGTAGGGAAATATCCAATTATAGAAATAGGGATATATCCATATTGTAAAGAAGATTATAGTAGTGATATGTGGTACATACAATGGAAGCAGTAATTTTCAAAGGCTCCCCCTATACCTCCATTTCTGATAACAAAAGTAGAGACATAGAGAAATATCTAAATATAGAAATAGATAAAATTCCATATTGGAAGGAAGATTATAGTAGTGATATGTGGTACATACAATAGAAGCAGTAATTTTTCAAAGGCTCTCCTTATACCATCATTTCTAATAATAAAAGTAGATAGATAGGGAAATATCTAATTATAGAAATAGGGATATTTCTATATTGTTAAGGAGATTATAGCCGTGATATCAGGACTACTTCATTTTGACACTCCCATCCTTAAAGGGGAAACATGACTTATATCAGTGGGATTCGTACTATCAAAACCAAGTCTATTTCTGGATGTCAAAAAACCAAAATAAGATTGTGATACCGTACGAATTTCGTATTAACCGTAGGAAATACGGGATTAGCCTAATAGGATAACCGAAGGATACTTTGGTGTTCGTAGGAATCCCCCACTTCTAACAAGTCATAAGGGTGTTAAGTGGGGGATAGTTCAATTCAACAGATTTTTAGGTCACACAATTATAAAAAGACCTTAGGATTATACTAACGGGTTCAGTTTAGGGAGAGAAAAATGCTAATAACCATTAGAAATAACACAATAATTTGTATGCATTTCGCACCCCGTTTCGCATTATATATAGCAAACTAAAACGCTCAGAAAATATTCTGAGCGTTTTTATTTCCTTCTTCAACTAAAGCACCCGTTAGCGTAAGTACAATATTTCACAATATGTTACTTTAAGTATCAAAAACAGCGATGCCTTTTTAAAGAATTGCACCAGTTAGTGTAAAAAGCTATTTCACCATTTGTATTGTTAACTTATCTTTTAACATTGACCTATATGAGTCAATTTCATATTTTGTATTATTGATTTTTTCTTTTTTCATTTTTAACATATCGAATATTTCTAACTCTAAATTCCTTCTAGCTTCAAGAACTTTTATCGCTCCTTCTACACCTGAATGGTTATGTTCTTTCCCATAGCCTTGGTTAGTGTAATAGTCGACAATTCCTGTGGACCATTCTGGAGTTCTTTCTTTTAATGCCTTCCTAAATGAAAATTCAAGATTATCTTGTTCTACATACAATAACATTGGATTTAAATTCTCTATGATTTTTGCAACTTTCATTACATAATTTATTATTTTTTCTTTTTGTTCACCATATTTAATCATCCCAATAGTTAATGGATTTTGTATGAAACAACATTCAAAGATATAAACCTTATCGTCTTCTAGAGCAATTTCAGCAAAGTCATTCCATTTGTCAGCAATTAATTCAACATTTTTATCGAATGGTAATTCATATATATCGTTTTTAAAAATAGCGTTAAATAATTCGTCCGAAAACTGGTCACCAAACTCATTTTTTATCTTTCTGTATGGTAATAAATAATTGCTTCCTTTTTTTAGAACTCTTTTAAGAAGCACTTCTTTAAAATCTTCACTGTTAGATAATAATCTATCGAATTCAAATTTATTAAAACAAGATACACCATCATAGTCGGCTGGGTGGTTCAAATTTCCCTCTAAAAATAGTTCAACTTCAATTTTATTTTGGCTTAGAATTTCATTTATTAGCTTTGCAGTGGTTGATTTTCCAAATCCAGGTAAACCTTCTACTATTATTAGTTTTGTATTCATAGTTATAAATCCCTTCCTTCAAAGTATTTAACCAAGATTAAAAAAATCACTTACTCCACTGCAATCACCCCTTCAAAATATGATATTCACCATTTCCTTTGAAAAATCATTCTTAAAGTAACCTGACCGTTAGTTTAAGAACATTTTTTCACAATCTCTATAATTATTTTAACATAAATTTTCCATTTACCTTTTAAAAAAATATAGTCCACCATTATTTGAGTGAACTATCTAAAGTAAATTATATCTTTTAAATCAAACACTTTGTCAGTAATCCCCAATCGTTGTGCTGGTGTTTTTACTGTTTTCTTTTTCCCTTCCTTTGTGGTAAATGGCATACAAAAGTTATAATGGGATAAAAGTGCTTAAACACTGTAATAACAATAAAAAAAGGGATGCTAATGTACAGAGATAATAAAGTTGTTTAATTTACAATAAAGTCATTTAAAAAATAATATAGTTGTTTAAAAATCCTTCTTCTACTAACGAGGCAGGTTAGTGGAAGAAATAGCAAGTGGGTTTAACTAGGAGAAGTGTCGATGACATTAAAGAAGACACCGAGGTGTCTTCTGTTTTTTAAATTAAGAATATCGATAAATTAGGATTTATTTACTTAACATTATACTTATTTTCGGACCGAGGCATCTAATCGGTGAGTATATACAAACCAAGTAATGCTTGCTGTTAATAATGTTGACGAAATTAAAGCTGTAAGAACACTATATGTTTGCCAAATAAGTATCGTTGACCAATCGAAGGCAAAAAACATTATACACTGGGCAATCGTAGCGATTAGGAAAATAATTGTTACGATTGTTCTCTTTTTTGTCATTGGCTGCTGCTCATTCGTTTTCCTTTTTCTTAATCCTAAGAAAAATAACAGAACGGCTAATAGGCAAAGAATAATTGTGGTAGACGACAAAATGATGTCCAAAAGCTGTGTGCCGCTTATCTCATATGACTGAGTTAGATTGCCGTTTAATATATTTTTAACTTTTAGTACCAGGTTTATATTGGTATTTGCGCCGTTGCTCAGTAAGCAGATGGCTGTTCTTTCATTTGGCAGTATGGCTACTTCGGTACTAAAATTTGGATTACCCCCAGTGTGTTTTATAAACGTTTGTTCGGCGTTTACCGACCAACCTGCCGCATAATACATATCATTGACAGCCGAAACAGACATATCACCCCTATGTGATTTTTCGATGGCCCTGTGAAATATTTCGGGTATGTCCTGCACGATACCCATCTGTATGCCCATCCAACGCGCCATATCTTTTGTATTAGAAATGATATAGCCAGCAGGTTTATTCCCAGCATAATCCGGAGCGTTAAATGGAGTTGTTATAAAAAAGGAAGAACGGTAGCCCTGTGCTAGCTGTCCAGTGGCTTGAGCATCTTCTTTATAAACATACGTCTGGTGAAGACCTAAGGGTAGAAATACCTGTTCCTTCATAAAGTTTTCATAGCTTTGTCGTGATACAATCTCAATAACCAAACCCAATACGTCATAATTAACGGTTCCATAGTTATATTGTTCACCGGGAGAGAACGCCAATTCTGCATCTACCAGCGTTTCCACAGTCTTTTGCAACATATCAGGCGTATTACCTTGTGGAATATTTTGAATATGTCTAATATTTGTTAGGCCGCTGGTATGGTGAAGAAAGTTATTTAGTGTAAGGTTTTGCATATCAACAGGTTTACCTTGATACTTTAACGTAAACCAAGGTAAATATTTTTGGATAGGGTCAGTCATTGATAGCAGCCCTTGCTCTTCCAATAGCAAAATCCCCATACCAGTAAAAGCTTTACTCACCGAGGCCAACTCATAGAGTGTATTTTCACTTGCAGACAATCCCTTTTCAAGATCTGCATACCCAGAAGAAAAGTAGAACACTTCACCATCAGCAAGTATTGAGATTGACATTCCAGGCACACCTGATGTACGACAGGCATCATCTAGCAATGCTTGTATTGCCACAGATTTCGAATCTGACAACGCATAACTTTTTGTTGCGAATCCTGAGAATAATATAAATATCGTTAATACAAAAACAATAGTCTTTTTCATACACTCTCCTTTTTGAAGAATTATAAGGGTATAAATAACTTATTTTTATAACTATAAACTAAATTCTAATTTATCTTTCTATTCACCTGTATAATATGAAATAATTGTGAAGAGTTACACTTAAACTAACGGGGGCGTTAGTTCAATAAGAAGTAAACAACTTTATTATTCATTTTTTAAGCATTACATAAGCAGATGGATATAATTTGAAACAACTTTAAAGAGCCTTGCTGCATATAGGATGTAGTAAGGCTCTTATCTTTTTTAATCAAAATTCAATAACTTTATTATCACTATACAGCTAAATCATATGTGATTTACATCCCTAATTTGTGTGTTATTTTATATTTTCTCTCCCGTAACTGAACCCGTTATATTAATTTAGGACTCTTTTTCGTTTTAGGGTAACTTTAAATCTTTAAGTAGCTTATTTTCCCATGGAACAACACTCAATAGAGTTTTTTTATAATCAAACAAGTGCGATACGTAATTAATATTATACTTATCTTTATTTATGAATTCTATATCATTTGCGTTAAAGTGGCTGCCGATACGAAAGGCGTTAAAATACTCGTGCCAATCTGAATAAGAATGTTGTGAAAGTCGTGCAGCCTGTATCATAAAGCTCTTTGCTTCCTGTTTTGATAAATAACCGAGTCTTCTACCGACCCGACATAAACAGATACACCATGCATAATCAAACGCTGCAATTCCGGAATCCGTCAAAATATGTAACCCGTAATTAGTAATATAAAGTTTTTCATAGTCAGGATGGTCTTTTGATAATTGCTTTCGTGCTGCCTCAGAAAGAGGAGTCAATTGATGGCGTATACGATTAAATTCCTGCCGTGTTCCTTCTTCTAAAAGCCAAATGATTTTCTCTTTTAACTCCGTCGAATTTTCGATCTTCCATGTCCATAACACGTTCTTCAAAAAACGTTTCCCAATAAAGCGGTCTCTGATAAGGGTGAATTCATATCGGGTAAAGTAGTTTGTAAGATAAAAACAATTCAAACAAACGGAAGACAGACAGCGGAAATATAGTTCGAGCTGTTTCCCTCGTTTTCTTTTATATAAAACAGGCATTTTGTCTCCTCCTTATGCTAATGCTTTAAGCCTAACGAATTTCCATGCTTCCCAAATAAGTGGGAGTAGGAGAAGTAATGCATATTTAGATGGTAATGGGGTTAAAACAATAAGAATCATAAAGATCAAATAAACCCAGGTGCGGCTAATAAATATAAATAAAAGGTATAGCGCATATTGGATAATAAACTTCCTATTTATTTCTTGTTTCTGTCTCTTCTCTGGAATTTCAGTGTGAATTCGAATACTGTATGAGCGAAATTCTAAGCGCTCCGGATAACGCTTTACCACATCTAGCCCCCTAGTGGCTACAGTTTCTATATCACCTGATTCGAACGAATACTTCACTAATAAGAACTGTGCGTCCATATGCTCCGGCTCAATCGAAAGTAGATGCTCACAGTCCTTGATAGCATCTGCAAACTGCTCGCGGTCATAGTAAATCTGGGCCCGATAAAGTAAACCATCTGGGTCATCCGGGCAAATGACAAGTATGTCATTGAATGATTGTAACGCACGTTCTTTATTTTCTATGCGCAAATAATAAATGCCCTGCATGCGTAAAAGTTCCGGATCTTCTTGATAAAGCTCGTATGCAAAATCGAGTGCACTTTTTGTTGCTTCTAAGTTATTATTCATAAGTGTGAGCTGGACTTCTTCACGTAAATGAAAATACGCTTCAAAATCTAAATCATCATTTTTCTTGAAAACATCATAACGCATTTCCTTCTCGCCGCTAATTCTCTCTAGCAAAAACTGTACCGTCTCTTTACCATATTCAAATTCTAACGCCTCTCTTTGTTCACTAAAGCGAAATACATTGTCGAGAAGTTCCCAAATCGAGCGGGGGAAATGGTAATGATATTGTAAAAATTCTATTAATCTATCTTGAATCACTGCCGCATGTTCTACGTCCCATATAACATCGGAACTTAATAAGTCTTCCCAATTTTTCGGTTCGATTCGTGCAAAGAAATCGTTATACAGCGTCTCGATTTTTTCCGTAAATGCGTGAACGGGATGTTCTGAAACGAGAGTAGCGGCAAGTTCAGCGTCACCATCCATCCGTGTAGGAGATATAGGATGGATATAGGACCTTTCTTCGTCTTCATCTGTTTTTTCTAGTTGAGAGGGAGGTGCGGTCTTCATTTGTTTTGCGCTTTTTATCGCTTTATCAAATGCTTCTCTCAGCCTCTGATATCCTTCAGGATCGTCTTCGGGATGATAGATCTTTAGAAGTTTGGCATAAGCCTTTTTAATAGCTGCAATATTATCGGTAGGCTCAATTTCTAACGTTTCCCAAATGCTCATGAATGACTGATCCACCTTTCAATATTCTCTAAATGCTCTTTTAATATATGAGCGGCTTCTTTCACTTTTTTATCATTTTGCGTTGTGAGCGCGCTTTCAAATCGCTGTAACAAGATCGCGACTTTCTGGCGTTCGTCACCGAGTAACTCTTCATAGAGCCGTTCACCTTTTGCGAGCAGCAATCGGTTTTCGGACCGGTCTCGTGGATGAATTTTAATTTCCTTCAATTCTAGTAGTCTAGCTTCAATTTCTTTTTCTGTAAGATTTCCAGCATTTTGTTGGATAATTGCTCTTTTTTTCTCTCCAGTCGTTGTACTTATTACCTCGACTTCGAGAATGCCATTTATGTCATATGTATAACGAATGTCAATCGCCTCTTGTCCAGCAGGAGCAGGAGGGACTTTAATTTTAAGTTCTCCAAGTTTTAAGTTATTTTTAACCAAGCGGTTTTCTCCTTGATAAACATCGACAAGTATGAAATGTTGTCTATCATTGACAGTATAAAGTCGTTCCACTCGACTTACAGGAATCGGTGTATTTCGTTCAATAATCGGGAAGAAGTATCCGGATTCTTGTTGTCCATTTCCTAATGCTTGAACAACGCTAGTTCCTAACGTATATGGACAAACATCCGTTAAGATAACTTCTTCTAGTGCTTTGTTTCGTTCTTTTAAAGCAACTTGAATCGCAGCACCTAAAGCAACCGTTTCATCAGGATTAATATTCGCATAAGGCATGCGTCCGAACATTTTAGAAATGACGGATTTGATAAGCGGCATCCTTGTCGCCCCGCCAATTAGAATGACAGCATCTAAATCCTTAGGGTTTAGCGATGCATCGCGAAGTGCGCGTTCAATCGGATAGCGAAGTCGTAAGAGAAGCGGGGTTACTAATTTTTCAAATTCACTTCTGTTAATGCGAGTTTCATACGTCTCATTATGAATAACGACTTTCATAATCGCGGCAGGCTCATTACATAATGTAAGTTTGCAACGTTCTGCTTGTGCATAAATTAGAGATAGCGTTTTTGAGTCAAGAGAATCGGAATCGAGTTGGTGTGACTCTAAAAAGAAGGACATGAGACTGTTTGTGAAGTCTTCGCCTCCAAGATAATTATCGCCGGCGATCGATTTAACATCCATCACTCCTTCAAATAATTCCAAAATGGATACGTCAAATGTTCCGCCGCCTAAATCAAATACAAGAAATTTTGTCTCTGTCGCTTCCTGATGCAGTCCGTAAGCGATAGCTGCTGCCGTCGGCTCACTAATAAGACGTTCAACTTTTAATCCAGCAATTTCAGCAGCTCGTTTTGTCGCTTTACGCTGAGCATCGTTGAAATAAGCAGGTACGCTAATGACAGCACCAGTAACCGCTTCGTTTAAATAAGCTTCTGCATCTTGTTTTAAAGATTGAATGATAAAAGATGAAAGTTCTTCTGAAGAAAATGTATACATACCTAACTCGTATTTTTTCTCTGTTCCTATAAATCGCTTAAACGTTGATGCTGTAAGGTGCGGGTGGGTAATCAGCCGTTCTTTGGCGATGCGTCCGACTAAAACTTCACCGCCCTCGTCAACGCTGATGACAGATGGTGTAAGATATTCGCCAAGTGCATTTGGGATAAGGGCTGCACCATGATCCGTCCAATGGGCTACTAAACTATTCGTTGTTCCTAGATCAATTCCAATCGTTGCCATAATAATCTCCTTTCGTTTTTACTCTATCATACTACATATTATTATTATTATTATATGTAGTATGATAAAAATGGAATCATAGGGTTTTATTTCCTAAAGGAAAGGGGGAGAAAAGGATAGTTTAGTGATGTTGAATTTGTTATAAGTAAAGAGGTGTAATTTTATCAGAATGTTTTTACAAATACGGGAAAATTTTATGTAAAGGGTGGTAAAGAGGTCAGATGATAATTGGAATTATATGTTTGATTTTAGGAATAGCGTTAATTTGGATGAGTGGAGGGGGACTTTTATTATTGGTGCCTGGCATTCTGTTTACAGTGGCGGGCGGTGTTATATGTGTGATTTTTAGACGGTTAGAAAAAGAGAGAAGAAGATTAAGTAAGAATGGTTAGAAGTTACTAGGAAGAAATAGCTGTCACTCCCTGAGAAATGTCGAAGTTGCAAAGTCCATTCGACATTTCCAGGATGATGACAATGGATTATTTTTTATAATTCTATTTTCTGGTCACCACGTTTTTCTAGATTTTTAGCAGTTTTACTTTGGACAACATCCTTTTGGTCTTTAAAGGTGCCCATGAGAAAATCATAGGCTGGGTTCGTAACACCATACCAGTAATTTTCATTTTTGAAGTGATGCCATAAATGAACCTTTTTCATCCAGCGCCCCCATGGAGATATTGGTTGAAGGGGGCGATGCGCGATATAATGCTTCCACTCATAAAATAATAAAAAGAGCATAATACCTGCAATAAATGCGTTTGTCATGACAAAGCTGGCTGAAAGAAAATAAAAAATTGCTCCTGCAATTGCAATGTTTGGCACACTATACCATAAGGGTAAAAATAATAAATGTAATTCATTCGGATTTGTATGGTGGTCATAATGTAGGCGCTTAAGCATTTTTAATAAAAATGCATTCTTTGGTGGCTTTAGATGAAAAATAAACCTGTGAGTAGCGTACTCAGCTAAGGAATACATAATCATTCCCAAAATAAAAGCACCCCAAATTCTGATAGAGATTAAATGTAGAATCATAAATCCAAAGCTAATGAGGAAAAGACAGCTCATGATTAATATATCAGGGTAGGAAAAATATTCTTTAAAATATTTTAGTTTCATTTATTACGCCTCCAACTTTATTTATTTTTTTCTATCTTTCCAGAGAGCCAGGCTTTTCTCCATTGTTGTCTTACACAATCTTTCCGCTTCGATTGCATCTCCCTTTAATGCAGCTTTTAATAAGTCGTGATAATAGTTGAAGGACAACCCACGATGATCTTTAACAGAAAAATATCTTTTCGCCATATCTACATAAATGGAATCGAAGCTATTTAAAATGAGTAGAAAGATCGGATTGGCAGCAAGCCCAGCACACCTTTTTTGCAAATCCCAATCAAATGCTGCATAGCTTTCTGCACTATCTTCAAGCTGCTCAAGATTGGCAAGGAGAGCAACCACTTTAGGTTGATTAAACGTAACAGCATCACGAATATAAGTCGGAGTCACCGAACCTCTAAATTCTAATAAATACGTAATAAATTCATCTGTAATGGTATGATGATTCTCAACAATATTAATAAGTGTTGTTAGATTCCCATTGCTCCAATAATCATTAATAATCGCTGGCATTCCTTTTCTCCCTGTTATCCATCCACTCCTTCCTAAACGTTGAAGCGCCTCCCGAATAGTTGGGCGACCAACACCAAATTCTTTCGCAAGCTCTCGTTCCGGTGGTAAAGTACTTCCTACAGAATAAACACCAGCCAATATGGATCTAATTAATTCATTCTCAATTTTGTCTGAGGAGCGTTCCTTTTCTTTCAAGCCATCGTCCCCTTTATTTTATGGTAATACATGTCAAAGACATTGGTAATACCAAAAATTATATAATAAGTTTGAATTTTCCGTCAATAAAAAGAGGTGAATTTTTATAAATAGAATTATCGAACAAGCCCGTAAACTACTTAGTAGGATGGAAAATGATTGCTTAAATGCGTTGTTAGGATATCTATAAAAGAGAAAGAACTCATTTAGATATAGGACGGGGAACCGTATCATAAAGTAAATGAGGTTTTTATTCAACCTTAGGAAAATTATTAGTTTTAGCAATTACATAATTTATAAGAATGAATGTAAGAATATCTGTTCAAAATAGATGATCAATCTTTTTTCAAAACACGCTCTTTCTTTTTGCTCATTTATCGTTTTCCGACAGAAGACTCCTTCCTCAAAAATGTGAAGGTGTGAAACACCAATTTTAGGTGGGAGATGAATGTCGGTTGGCATAAGCCAACATGTTTGCTATCCTATATTTGTACAGATTGCTCTTTGAAAACTGAAGATATGAGGTTGGTTGCAGAAAAACGTTGCAACCGTAAAATCTTCAACGTTCTATCGCCCCACGCTTGCCGAAGTTGCGAAAATCAAGCTAAAGTAGGAAGCGTGGTGAGTCAACGTACAAGATACTTATGTTTTCACCGTAGGGACTACGGGCAGAGCCTGCTAAGATAACCGGTGGATACATCGGTGTTCGCAGGAATCTCCCACTTCAAACAGTCCGTAAGGGCGTTAAGTGGTGAGTAGTTCAACAAGGTTATTAGTATCAAATCGACCAAACATTATTTCAAAGCTACACTAACTTGATGGCAATGACCTATTTCAATATTTTTGATGGAAAAAGTAAGGGTATATAGAAATATCCACTTATAGAAATAGGGATATTTCTATATTATAAAGAAGATTGTAGTAGTGATATGTGGTACATGTAACAGAATCAGTAATTTTTCAAAAGCTCCGCCTATACCGCCATTTCTGATAACAAAAGCAAGGCTATAGGGAAATATCTATTTATAGAAATAGGAATATTTCTATATTAAAAAGAAAGTTATATCAGTGATATGTGGTACATGCAAAGGATCTGTCATTTATACCACTCCATATATTTTTTGAAAAGTCCTTATATCCCATGCCCATTAAGCTAAGAAAGGTAAATATCTCAAAACGAGAGAATTGATATCGTCAGGTGAACTGTACAATTTTTTTTGTTTTGGGGGCCTTTTAAAAAAGAAACAACCTTTCCTATAATCGACGTTGCATAAGCGTAACCTGGCGACCATGAGCTATTGCAAGATTTCTGATAGCGGATGTAGGGGAATATCTAATTATAGAAATAGGGATATATCCATATTGTAAAGAAGATTATAGTAGTGATATGTGGTACATACAATAGAAGCAGTAATTTTTCAAAGGCTCCCCTTATACCATCATTTCTAATAATAAAAGCGGAAGAATAGGGAAATATCCAATTATAGAAATAGGGATATTTTCCTATTTCAAAAGAGATTATAATAGTGATATGTGTTATATACAATAGAAGCAGTAATTTTTCAAAGGCTCCCCTTATACCATAATTTTTAATAATAAAAGCAGAAGAATAGGGAAATATCCAATTATAGAAATAGGGATATATCCCTATTTTGAAAGAGATTATAATAGGGATATGTGGAACAAATAATAGAAGCAGTAATTTTTCAGAGACGGCTCCTATACCCCCTTTCTAATAATGAAAGTAGAGGAATAGGGAAATATCTATATTAAAAAGAAGATTATAGTAGTGATATGATGTACATACAATAGAAATGGAAGATGTATTAAAAGCAATACAACACCCTAAAAAAGAGCAATCTGAACATGTCATTCAAAATATAGTAGAGAAGATGGATATGATGATTAGTTTAGTTACTACTTACATGACTATTGAATTAGAATCCATGAAAGAATTAAAAGAACTTCAAGAAGAAATTATTCATGCTCAAGCATATATTCAAAAACGAAAATTTGAAGAAACACAGAGATAAAACTCTTTGTTTTCATTCAGTAGTCTATGACGCCAATCTGTTATGTAGTTTTGAGAATCCCTTAGCGTATAATAACGTTAAAATGTGCGTGCTCCCCCCTTTGTAACCTCAAAACTCATTCCAGCAATTCCGTACAACGTATATTTATTGATAATACAAACCCTAATTACAGACAAAGGGAGAAGAATGTTTATTATTCTCCTCCCTCTGTCTATTGACAATACTTGATTATAGCTCTGTAACCTTTTTTATTCATCTCGTGTTATTCTACGAATAGTTTAAGGTATAAGTACTTCTTATTTGATATTTAGTGCTAATTCACTGAAAACATATATTTTTTGTATGTTTTTCGTGTGGATAGAATAAGCCCCATCATTAGCATGTTCGAAAATAAAGAGCTTCCGCCATATGATAAAAATGGAAGTGCAATACCTTTGACAGGCATTAATCCCACAATCATACCGATATTTTGAAAAAATTGTAACATTAGAACGCCTACAATTCCTGCGCATAGTAAGGTGCCGAATAAATTATCTGCGGAATTACCAATTATAAGTATTCGGGAAAGCAGTAAGAAGAATATGCATATTATAAAAGCGGCAACTATAAAACCGCCTTCTTCGGCAATTGTGGCAAAAATGAAATCAGTATGTTTTTCTGGAATATAAACATTTCCAGAACCGAAGCCTTTTCCCTCTATCCTTCCACTACCAACAGCTAAAAGTGATTGTTGAGTTTGATATCCTTGATCTGTATGCTGAAATGGATCTAACCAGCCTAAAATTCGTGATTGTTGGTGAGGCTTTAATAAAGTAACTAACTTATTGAAGAAAATATCTGGATATTTTACGTATATAAATATTAAAGCAGACAATACAGTTATCGGAATTACTGTACATAGTACGATTAACTTTTTTTGAATTCCTGACATAAATATAATACATGCAATGGCTGCTATATATAGGAACACCATTCCCGTATCGGGTTGACTATATACAACTAACGCAGGTGGGATAGATATCAAAAATATTTTACCAATCAAAAGTAAATCAGTTTGAAATGTTCGTGCCATATACTTTGCATTATGTTTTACGGCTAAACTTGCGACCAGAAGAAGTAAGGCAAGCTTAAAAAATTCAGCTGGTTGAGTAGCACCAATAATTGGAAATCTAAACCATCTTTTTGCCCCTGATATTTCAGGTGTAAAACTTGATACGGGTAATACCTTTAAGATGATAATTGAGATGAACCCCACAATATAAAGCGGCCAAGCTAATTTTTGTAATTGATCTAAATCGATATTGGCAACAATTAATAATAAAACAAATCCGATGCCATAATTTACTATTTGTTTCATGGCAAAATTTTGGTTACCATATTGTCCGGTTTGCTGACTACTGTATATTGCAACAATACTGGTGACACATAATATGAATAAAATGAATATTAGTTTCTTATCTAATTTCTTTAAAAAAACTATTTTTCCCCCCATTTCAACCTCCTAGACATTGTGGTATTTACTTTTTATAATAACTATCCTGTTTTTTATGTGTACATTAATATTTATCAATATAATTTTACAATAGCAAGGATATATTAAACATGCTCAAAATTATCCAGTAATTATTATCGGTTCCGCTACAAAAACTTCAAAACATATGGGGATTTTCTTTCAAACTTATCCATACTAATCAGACTACTTTAAAAAGGTGTATGATTAGTGTGGAAAAGGAAAATTTATCGTTTTCCGACAGAAGACTCCTTCCTCAAAAATGTGAAGGTGTGAAACACCAATTTTAGGTGGGAGATGA
>NZ_MAOI01000007.1 GCF_001884235.1 Bacillus paramycoides
TTAAATGGAAGCATTATCAACCCAAAATTATTTTGTTGAACGTGAAATGGTACCTATGGTAAAACCTAAATTTTCGTGACTTGGTGGAGTGCTTTTTAAATCCTGCTTACTTTGCATGAGTCACTCCAAACTTATCTGAACCGGACATGTAGTCAGACTATTTTTAGAATACGGGTATCACTATGACCTGATTTAATAGATCTCTCATATGAATCTTAAAATTCTTACATTAAAAATTTTTTGAATTTTTCTGGAGAAATTCTTCAATAAGTTTTGCTTTTTCATTCACCTTTGTGGCATATGTGAAATCACCATAACAATATGGATACCTAAAATTATTTTTATTTCCACCACAAGTGTACATCTCTGGATTTTGATCAACTTTCATCTTAGAAAACTTTTTGGCCGAATCTTCCGAGTGTTGTTTAACTTCTTGACTAGCAATAAAATCAATATACCCTGGTCCCATATTATAGCTTTGAATAATTGTATCCATGCTAACATCTTTTTCCGTTCCATATTTGTACATTTGAGCAAAGTGTTTTACCCCTTGTTTAATGCTCAAGCTTGTCTCTTGAATTTCATTTGGCTTTAATCCAAGTGATTCAGAAGACTGCATAGGGTCGTTACCCTCACCTCTACTCTCTTGGTACATAATACCTAATAAAACTGCTGTTTTACCTCCTAAATTATATTTTTCTAATTCTTTTTTCAAGGTGGGCTCATATTGCAATAAACGTTTTTCGGTAGCGAGCGCTTTATTTTTTTGAATATTGGTTTTATGATTAACATAAAATATTCCAAGCATGGTTCCTACACCTAAAATACTAATATAGAATAATATAATAAATCGTGTTTTAATTGTATCCCTCATATGTTACTCCTCCTCGTATAAAAAATTCGTACCTTTTTGGACTCAAAATTATTTCTTTTAGGTGTAAAGTTTAATATAGGAATTTAAAGAAAAACAACCGCTTGAATTGGAGGATTTTTCAAGGCGGGTTATTCTTTGAATCGTTCCCGTACCCCTACAAGTATCGCACTTTTTTTTTGAATTTTGCTGTTCTTTGTTTTGCCCAATTTATACATTTCTTTTCAATTAAATGATACGATAATATAGAACAAAGTATTGTCGTTGTAATACATAAGATAAGAAGAAAAAGGGTGGGTATCTTTGCATATAAAAGTTTAAAGAGTACCATCGTGATTGGAAAATGACATAAATAGATACTATATGAAATTTCCCCTAAGTATACAAATACACCCTTATTTAAAATAGCTTTTACCTTTAGGTTATTCATTGCCATAATGATTATTATGCTAACACCAATTACGACACCCCAATCTTTTAATAAGAAAGTAGTATCATTACTAGAAAGCCCATAAATCAAAATGGAATATAGATATAGAAAGACCCCTAATGCGATAAGAAGTTTTCTGTTTAAGTTTTTCATACTTCTATATAATTGAGTAAGTTCTTCCTGATGTTTAAAAAGTAGCATTCCAACCATAAACATAGATGTGAAATGCAGTGTATCGGCATAACCATTATAAAACCCTTCAGCTTTCCCAATATGCAACATATTAAGGAAAATACCAATTAAAGAAAAGCTCATAGCAAACAGTATCGTTTTCTTCCAACTCTGTTTATAAAACAGAAGGAATAACAAGGGGAACACGATAGATATACGCATTTCTTGAGCTAATGACCAGATAACCGGATTATAATTATCCGTAAAAAAGTTATTAAGAAGTACAAAGTGATTCATAATATCTAATTTTGTTATAGGCCCTTGCCACTTATCATAGAACCAATCTCGTAGTCCCGTAACTTCATATGGTGAAAACAAAATAAATAAAGCAAAGGTGAGGAATATCCAGAAATAATAAGGGATATAGATTCGTACAAATCGCTTAATTAAATATCCCCAATAATTTGTTTTTGAATGATAAAGTGCCATAGATAGCACAAAACCACTGAGTACATAAAAAATGATTACAGCTTCCCCACCGGCCCATAAAAACCTAAGAGGGGAAAATTTAATAGAAATGGGCAACGATGGTAGCATTAAACAAAAGTGCCCAAAAACCACTGTAATAGCCGCTAAGCCTCGTATAGAATCTAATTCTTTTAATCTTTTACTCATAAATTGCTCTCCTTATAAATCGTAGATTTTGCTGTTAATAAAGGTCATTTAAACCCTCGCTACTACAAAAAAGTTGTGTATCTTTTAAAGAGATTTTTCATATTCATGCATAAATTATAGAAAGAAAAAATAAAATTTATCTAAAGTTTTTTTAAAAATTCATCTAAAGTTTTTTTAAGATGGTATTCCAATTTATTGAAACGCATAAACATATTTATGTATTCTAATTGTTAAAGTCTGTGTTTGTTCACAGCGTTTTTGTTGTAACAATAAAGAAAAATATGTTGTAAAAACAAAACTGCCTTTGTATTTAAGCGTTTATTTAAGCCCTTAAGGCTGAGTAAGGTACCAGTGGCTGCATGAAGTTTACTACATAATTGTACTAAGGGAGCTATAACTACTGGAGATATCAATTGGGATTAGGAAGAAACTAAATTACAACCATTAAGCAGTAAGTCAATAACCGGTTCCTTAACGTACAAGGTACCGGTTAATTTGTGTCTATACGTATAATTTTCCCGAAATAATATGGTGACCCTATGCACATCGACTTAAAGATTTTGTAGCATCCCGAAACGAAAAATTCATATTTTCATAGGTTTTCATGAGAATTGAGCTCATTTTTTTCGTTTTGGGGTAATTTTGAGTTCTTAAGTTGATGGATGTGTGGTAATGCCCCTATACCGCCATTTCTAATAATAAAAGTGGAGTAATAGGGAAATATCCAATTATAGAAATAGGGATATTTCTATATTGTGAAGGAGGTTATAGCCGTGATATCAGGACTATTTCATTTTGACACTCTCATCCCTAAAGGGGAAACATGACTTATGTCAGTGGGATTCGTACTATCAAAACCCTGGATGTTAAAAAAACAAAATAAGATTGTGATACCGTACGAATTTTGTATTAACCGTAGGAAATAAGGGATTAGCCTAATAGGATAACCGAAGGATACTTTGGTGTTCGTAGGAATCTCCCACTTCTAATAACCTATAAGGGTGTTAAGTGTGGGATAGTTCAATTCAACAGATTTTTAGGTCACACAACTATAAAAAGACCTTAGGATTATACCTAAAGGTCTTCTTTACTAGTTAGAAATCAAGCTCTTCGTTATCTTCTTCAGAAATCCCACCAAGTACTACCCTAGCGTCAATAATTTTACCTTCTTGCAATATGGGCTCCTCTGTTTTTAAATCTTCTTGTCTCTGTGCGGAAACAACTCCATTAGTAAGTAAAAGCTCCAATTTATTTTCAACTGTATCTAAAAGATTTAATCTCTGTTCTACATTATCTAATTTCTGCAGTAGTTGCTCATAACGTTTTTCATTTAGTACTAGTTCAACAATAAATGCTGTTAATTGTCTACTATTAGCTTTTTCATTAAGGATCCTATATACATCTTCAGGCATATTATCAGCATGTAATGCCATTTTTCTATGTTTAGCCATTATCAGCACGTCCTTTTATTTTAAGCTAACTGTCCCTTCATTTCATCAATTACTTTTAATTCTAATGCAGTTAGATTAATTGTACGTGAAGTTGGAGCAAATACTTCTTTGTCGCTATTTTGAATAATATCGTTCAAGAAGAAGTGATTGTTTTTAGCGGCCATTTCAGACATATGATTCAATAAAGCGAGACGGATGTAAGGTTCTAAAACGGGTGCTTCGCCTCCGATATAAATGAATTTCAATACTGTATTCGTACTAGATGGGATGAATACATCAAGAATTTTAGCTACTAAAATTCTTGCATATTCTTTCAGCGCCTCTACAATTTCATTTGTAAAATCATATTCTTCACCAGTATTTTCATTCGATAGTACATACTTTTGTACTTTATAATTATTAACTATAAATTTCTCTAATGTTCTTATATCCTTAAAGTATTGAATCAATTTTTCTTTTCTAAAGCGTTCTAGGTATCCTAAGAATGGCTCAATATCAATAACTTGGAAAGAATCTCTGTGCTTAGGTGTAGTAAGTCCTTTGCCTAATCGCACAGCATCTGTAGACCCGCCACCAATGTCAGTTAAAACTATTTCATAGTCATCGAATCTCTCGGATTCATATCGCTTTTCAATACTAATTACATTTGTATTATGATCTTTTGAAACCATTTTATATTTTAAAGAATGTCTAGCAACTTCGGATTCATTTCTACATTTTGCTGAATTGACTGTAATAGTTAGTTCTTTCTCCATTCCTGGTGTTAACACTTTAACTTTATGTTCACCGATAAATCTTTCTTCCATTTTTTTATGGGCAATGCTAAATTTTTCTTCGCGTTTTAAAAGCCAAATTGGAAGCATCATACTCATGTGTTCAATTTCAACTTCATTATCTTCTTGTTCAGCGTTAAGGGCATGATAATATGCAATTGCTCCTAAAAAGCTTACGTATGGGATAGGACTCTTAATTTTATCGTGCATCTTATTTACATGTGAGTTTGCCAACTGATTATCTTCAGCTAATTGCCCAACTAAATAGAAAGATTCTTCACCTTCGATTTCAGTGGAAATTAGTAATCTATCTAGTAAATCTTCTGGTCTAGAAATACGATCAACAAGTAAATCCTCAGCTTGTTTCTTTGAAATTTTAACTACATTCGTTGCAAGTTCAATATAATAACCATCAACCATGAAATTATTAAAACTATTTCCGAAATCCGCTACTTTTCTTCCAATTTTCATTAATAATTCCCCCTTTATACATTAAGTACGACTTAAATGCTACTTTTGATTATGCTTTAGCACATTTAATCAAAAATAAGAACACTTTAAATAATAAGTACGACTTGAATCATACTTGTTATTTAATTAACCTATATACTTAAAAAATTCAAAATAAACAAGGAAATACCTTCTTTCAAACGAATTAAACACATAACAGTTAGACGCCGACATGTCGAACATAAATGATGATGAATGACAGTAAAACAACAACATGACCGACATAAATGATGGTCAACAAGAATGTAATGACAACATGACCGGCATGGATGATAACCAATAACAATACAATGACAACATGACCGACATGGATGATAATCAATAACAATACGATGACAACATGTCGGACATCGATAATAACAAATGACGATGAGGGGAGGACGATGGAATGGATAGGGAAGAACCTTATAAGAAAACATATTCCCTTGCAGATATAGCAAGGATGCTTGGGAAGCCACGGACAACCCTTCAGGCCTGGCGGGATCAATTCAAACCATACTTACCAACTGTCGCTGGGACGAAGGGGCGAACGCTGAGATATGAACAGGAAGCATTAGAGCTTTTTAAATTAATTGCCAATATGAAGGATGCACAAGAGCCACCAGAAATAATAGAACAGATGTTAAAACAAAATGTAGATTATATTGTAGTAGAAGAGAATGATGAAGACGACGAAATAACGAAACCAATTATTCAGACAATGTATGAGAGTATGAAAGAGGTTTCTATATATTTTCAAGAGCAAAAAGCTATGAATATGGAACTTTTAAAGCGCATAGACAATTTAGAACAAACTAATCAAACACTAACGAACAAGATTGATGAACAGCAAAAGACTATTGATAGAAAAATAAACAATAGAGATCAGCAGTTATTAGAAGTGGTTCGAGAAATACAAGAAACCAAAAAGTTAGTTGCGTCTTCTCAACAAGAAAAATCATGGTTCGCTAAATTATTTAAAAAATGACTTAAATAATACGTAAAAAAGTAGGGAAGCTTGTAAAAACATACAAGCTTCCCTACTTTTTTATGAATTTGATATATTTCCCCAAATAATCACAAAAATTAAGGGAGAGTCTTCTGTCGGAAAATGATAAAGAACATACTTATAATGTTTCCCTTTTAGGATAGAATACTGTATTTATTAAATCTTGTTTAAAAAATAAAATCATTACAAACATTAGAATCTATTTTAGAGATGATAGGCTAGTTGTATCAATGGACTCAAGATTTTATCTTAGTAAATTACAAGGTTAATTTATGAGTAAATGATAGAATTTTCAGTCGCGTATAAGTTGAAATTTCATAGCTGAATAGTTTAGAAAAAGAGAAATAATTATAAGATCTGAGGGGTGATTTGAAATTCTTTTTGATGAAAAATAGCACGTTGCTAGGAGATTATAAGAATACATGACAAATAGCCTTGCTAATTATATTATTTTTGAGCAAGGCTAAGTTTTAGATGTTTTTTTATTAGGGCTTTAGAGCGCCCATTTTTTGCAGAATGGAATCCATTTTCTTGTTATTAAGCCAGTCTATAATTGGAAGTTTGCTTTCATATTTTTGTGCATGTTCCATATTAGTTAAGGCTTCTTTCGCTTCATAATCGTTACGCTCTTTTCTTTGTTTAGATTTTTCAGCGAACATTTTCATAAAATGAGCGGGATTACTTATTTCAGCTTGATTATATTCAAACCATTCAACGCATTTTTCAAAATCCCACCTTTGATAACGATCAATTTTTTTCGGCATTCTTAAGGCTATAGTATAAGCGTCCTGTTCTGTTAAATATGTTACTGGTTGACTTGTTATATAGCGATATGCTTTTTTCTGATCTTCACTTAAATAATCATTTAAATCTTGTGATCTATCAATAGCATTTTGTGAATAAGTATTTGATCTTTCTAGTTTTTCAAAATTTAAAATATCTATGCCATCAGATAAAGTATTCTTTTCCTCATGTTTGGATTCAACAACTTTTTTAAAGAGTTTTTTCTTTAAAATTTTAGTGAAAGTAGAACAGACATCAATTGCTACAGCCCATTTCATCTTGAAATATTCAATGATTTTTAAATAATTGCTATGTAGAGTTAAAATGTAAATTGAAGGGGCAATTTTACCATGTCTTCGTACTTTGATTTGTTGGCACACTCCCAAGTCTTGTAACCAATTAAACACGTAGTTAATAATTGGTTTTGAAATACCTGATTTTTTGCTGATATGATCTTGCTTTACTTGGGAATACCCTTCTTGTACTAAATATGATAAAACAGTTTCTAATGCTTCATATTTTCGTTTGGTAAGATAATCCTTTGTAGTAACACCTTCATATTCTAGGACAATATTATCAATATAAGTAGTAACTTTCTTGATTGCGTGATTAATAGCCCCAGGTGTTTTGGATAAGTGTTTGATTCGAGGACTTAATTCGGACTTTGCTCGACTGAGCAAAAAGTTTTGAAGTAACACAAAAAAACCTCCTATTTTTCCCACCACAAATAAATAAGAAAACAGAGGTTTTATATTCACATAGTATGTACCTTATGATATAATTTTAATATCAAGCATGATATTAAAGAAAAACACATACATTTGTAGTGTGAATTAAAACCCTATCTTTTGGAGTTTTTAATTGGATCCGGTCGCCAAACTAGAAGCCAATTAAAAACTGGACGGTGGGGTTTTTTTTTGTTTTGGTTTATAAAACCTGCGTACATAGATAAGTTATTTATATTCTACAATTCCGTTTGGAGAATATCAACACTTAAAGTTCATATTTAATGTTAAAGAGGAAAATATAGATAAAATTATTATTCATTTGCCATTAATAGACTTAATATTCAGTCTATTAATGAGAAAAATAAAGAGTTTTTTGTTATGGTATAATCGCCTTAAATGTATATATTTCTGAATATTTTATAAACTAAACTGAATACCGCTGAAAAAGAGGTGAATATATATGAAGAATCTAGCAAAAGAAATTGATGATTACATATCATTTAAGAATATGACATATACAGACCTTGCAAAAGAGGTTGGTGTTGCTAAATCAACCATTTCTAATTACTTTAACAAGAATAATGCATTATCAGTATATACTTTTTCCAAAATTATATACATTGTTTTTGAAGAGGATAAAGATAAGCAAGAACAAATGATTATTAATTATTTAAGTACTTTAAAAGATAGAATGAATATAAATGTAAAAGTTGCATTTGCAATTGCACATTTAAATGATTACTTGAAATTAATGAAGTTTCTTTCGCAACTATGCAAGAAAAGTGAAGACATTGAAATGAGGCGATTGGAAAAGGTTTTCAGTTTATATATTGCTCGTTTGGATGGAGAGAATGTTAAAGATGTATATTTAGATATTGAGAAAGCTAGAAACATAACCAATAAAAAAAATTTCGATATAGAAATCTATTGTGACATACTTAGCATGCTAATTTTATGTGATTTAGGTGATTTTGGATTGATGGAAGGATATAAGATTAGGATTGAAAATAATATGAAATTGGTGACTAATAGTTATTTAAAGAATTTATATTGTTTTTGGGTAAAAGAACTATGGAGTTATTCGCTTTTAAGAAAAGATATGTGTAAGGATTTTGAAGAAAATAATACATATTTAAGGACATATAGAGATCTAAAATTTTTCCCGGTCATGGAAGCATTTTTGAATATTAGGCGTGGAGAAAGTTACATGTTCTCTGATTACAATAAATCTTTAAAATTCTTTTTGGAAGCTTTAAATATATTGAGTGGGGCGAAAGAGAGTTTAAAATTTGCGATAGCGTTAAACGATATCAATTTTATTAGAATTGTCTGGTGGAAAGATATAGATAAAATAGAATTTAATAAACTCCATTCAGCTGAATTTGCGCTTTTTTTAATTAAGGAAGGAAAAAAAAGTGAAGCTATAAGTATATTAGAAAAAATTGAAATTCAAAAAGGGTACTTATCACCATTGCAGACATGCTATATGGGGATGGCTAAGGATGATTTAGCATTAATAAAGAAATCTATTAATATGTTTAAGTCAAATAATGATTTCTTGTACGGAAAATTTGCAGAAGGAGTATATGAAGAATATGTAGAAATTGTAATGTAGTTTTTACAGGAAGGGGCGAATAGAGTGAAAAAGTTATTTGGATTGATAGTAGTTACCTTACTTTTGATAACAATAGTAAATGGTTTATCAGATAAATTTCTAGCGTATCAATGGCATTTTAAATATAAACATGTTGATAATCAATTTGTTTCTTATATGAATGTAGATCCTGGTGGAGGCTCTCCGAATTTATTTGGATCACATGAATCTAATTTGAAATATACAGTTAATAAAGACATAATGAATAGAATGGTTGATCCCGGTGGTGGCGGCTGATTCTTAATCTTGTTTATTAAAAAAAGACATCGTTTAAACGGTGTCTTTTGTGCTTTTATAAAATGTTTTATAAATTTCCAAATAAGGAATTGCGAAATTTATGTTTCTAAATTCACAATCTAATAATGGAGGGATAGACATGAAATTAAGTATATATGAGCTTACAGAGATTATAAAAGAGATGGATTTACAAACATTTGGTGAAATTATTGAATTATGTTCAGAATATAGCTGTAAAGAAGAATAAGAGAGTCTCAAGCGTAGGGACCCTCTATTCTTCTTTATCAATTTGCATCTTCAATTTGCTTGCATATTTTAGTAATTCTTCTTCAATTCTAGGTTTGTGTTTATCTGGAACGCTCATGTACTTTTCATAAAGAAGTCGAGCTAGACGTTCAACGGGATCCTCTCCCTTTATAGTATTTAATAATTCTTTATCAGGGATTTCACTCTTTAATAAAGAAGCTGTATTAACGTCAAAATAATTTGCGATTTCTTCTAATTTGTTTAGGCGGGGTTTTTTTTCTCCTGTTTCCCAACTAGAAACAGTCCTATACGTAGTTTTGAGATTTTCCGCCATTTCTTTGCGATTTACTCCTTTTAAAGCCCTTAATTTTTTTATGTTTTTTCCTAGTACGTTTTCTTCAATTTTCATATAAGTTATCACTCCAATTTTAAACAAGTAGGTTTTAAGAAGAGTCTTCACGTTTTACACTTAAAGTGTTAAAAATAAGAACTTTAAGTGTTGACTTTAGTCTTAAAGACGAATAAACTGTAAATAAGGGGGGAGATATTTGACAGTTCTAAGAGAAATTCGTGAATCACAGGGCTATACAATTAATGAGGTTTCAAGCGGTTCCAAAATTCCAGCCAGTACTTTGTATGATGTAGAATCAGGAAGAAAAGGTCTGATTTCTAGTCGTGCAAAAAGTATTGCGGATTTTTTGGGAGTACCTATCGAGAGCCTCTTTTTCGCAACATACTATCGAGCAAGGTTGGAATGAAGCAATGCTTAGTAATATACAATTATACATTTATATTTTAAATCAGTAATGAAGAAAAGGTACAATTTTATTTTTATTTTTTTTAATTATCTTAATCTGAAAATTCTGATTCCATTCAACAAAAACTGCATATCATTTGAGGGATCTGTTAGTCATGTTGAAACGCTCGCACCAGAAGGATACTTGATTAACGAAGAAACATTCTCCTTTGAAATCAAAGAAGATGGTGAAATTATTAAGCACATGGTGAAGGACCAGAAGTAGCCGACACTACTAACACCAGAGACACCACATCAACAGGAACAACCACAAACACCAGAACAACCAAAAGTAACAGATAAACCTGTTACACCACAATCAGAGAAAACACAACATATTGTTAAAAAACAACAACTAGAAAAAACACCAGAGAAAGTAGAAGAAGTAGAAGGAAATCTTCCTACAACAGGCGGTAAAGCTGAAAATCCATATTTGAAATGGATTGGTTTTGCATGTATTGCTCTTGCATTAACAGCATTCGTATTTGCAATGAGAAATCTTAAAAAAGCAAATTAGACCGAAAAGGGGGATGAAATGTAGTGACAGGAGTCAATGTTGGAAAAATGAAAAATTTAGGGAAACCTGGGGAAGAAGTTAGGCCGCGCAAAAATTCTTGGCTTTCTGAAGAACTGATGTAAGCGATTTTGATTGCTCAAACTGTCATGAAACCTAAAAAACGCCATGACTATTGGATATGATTGGAAATAAATTTATTGGCAGGAAGTATTTTATACCTGGATCAACGACACAAAAACTTGTACTACCTGGATGTAAAAAAGGTCATCGAGTTCATAGAAAAAATATATGAGAGTGAGGCGTATTTGGTAGAAGTGGTGGAATCGTTAGAAAATGAGCATCCAGCGTATCAGATATTCCATGAGATGGGTTTTTATTCAGCAGAAACAGGGAATGCGATCATAATCACATTGTTATACATTCTTGAATAACATCAACGTGAAAAGCAAGGGGAGCAAAAAGAGTATTTTTGGTTTCAGTAACCGCTAGTAGATACAAGTGAAATAGGAAGGAGAATAATTATGTTAAGTGTAGCTAAGAAGTACACAAAGGTAATTAGAGCGTTGAAAGAAATGGATGAGGGAAAAAAGGTTGCAGGTATCATAAATGCTCGTTTTGGAGCTTATAAATCGGTTATAGAAAAGCTGAAGGAAGCAAAAGATCAATTTATCTTTATTTTTGATCCAAAAGACATTTTCCATGAGGATACTCATAAGGAAAAGCAAGAACAAGGGTATCACATACTGAAACATGATCTATTTGTTGGATATGAAACACTTCAAATTGATAGGTATCAAAAAGTAGTTGTTTATATTCGTGTAGAAACAGAACAAAGTACTTATGAAGAAAGAGGGGAAGCGTTATCGAACTTTCTTCAACATCTAACAGAATGCAAGAATATAAGACCAATTCACCTGGTATTTCATCAATATGATTTGTATCCAATCCCTCATATGGAGCAGTTTTTAAAAGAAAGCGCAACATACCACATTCATCATTCAATCGTAGTTGAATCTCAATCCGCATTACAGCACATATACGGAAAAGAGGCAGCGCAACGTATCATAACCTCGTATAACACAACAATCTTAGCATGATATAAAGCACTCGTTTACTATTTTACCCTATCTAGATGGCTAGAAAACTAGACAAGGGAGAAACATTTTTCTCCCTTCTTAATCAAAAATAGGAGGGGATCGTATGGGAAAAGAACAAAGGCTCACATTTTATGATATTGCCGCATCACAAGCTCATAGTGTCAAAACTTTTGATGGAAAAATATACGAACTGAAAGGTTCCATCGCAATTGAAAATACCACAGGAAACATCGAGAAAGTAGCTCAAATTTATTATCAAGTGCGTTCTGTCAGAGACGAACATCAAAACTTAATTGCAAAACGGAAACATAAACAAGCGGAATTAGTAGCTGTTAAACAAAAAATGTAAATAAAAAAGCGATTTTGAAGTGTGCTGAGAATATAGCACAAAGTCATTTGCTCTTTGACAATTTAGATGTATATTGCGTATATCTTCCTTTAAGTAATGATGTAGAAGGATGATATACAGCTTTCAATATATATGCGTGCCTCCCTTCAAAAGGTCACTAAAGGGTTTAGGTATACGAATATCGTTGGATGAGTAAGATCGTAAAACTCATCTGTGACCACTGGAAAATGCATTGTATCAAAAATCCGTTTGTGTCAGTAGTTGTGAGGAATATCCCATTTTGACATTCTGATGAAGCGACGAACATCATAAACCGTAGATACATAAGGTTCTACGTTCATGCCAAAATGCGTAGTGCGGTATTGGGCATATAGAAACTAAGTCGGGATTTTTCTCTATACGCAGACCAATACGGGGTTCGTCATTCCAGCCACAAATGATATTTCCATTTTATATTCCACTTTCCTTAAAATGTTATAAAAAAAGACGGATGTTGAAGTTTAAATGTGTCTCATCACACTTCAAAATCGCTTATAAAAATATGGCATAGGGAGGAACAAATATGAGTCGTAAAGGGTGGATCATTTCCGCTGTTGTTGGACTGTTAATTGCAATTGGTATTGGTTCAACATTTGTCTTTAGTTCGGGAAAAGGGGAAGTAATGGAACTTAGTCCGTTAGAAATGAAGAAGTTTATGAGTGAGGATGGAACAGGTTTTGTTATGCTAACGTCTAACATGAGGCATAGTGAAGATTGGATCTTCCTTGTAAAAAAAATAGCTGAAAAAGAAAAGATTGAAGTAAAGGGTTTAGATGAAAATCGTGATGATATTCCAAGTACAAGTAACCCTCATGATTGGGGATTATATCAAAGAAGGGATACTCTTGCATATTATGAAAAAGGTAAGGTGAAAAAAGAGATTAAGTTCACAATTGATAAACTCTCAGAACTTGAAAAAGAAGTTACTTATTTTGTCCAAAATTGCAAAGAGCAATATCAGAAGTAATCACATAACCATTGAAAGACCAACTATGAAATGTCAAGCGTGAAATACAATATAAATGAAGAGTGGTTACCCTAAAAAAGGGTAACTTAAATAAACCTTGAGAAGTCTCAAAAAATAAAAAAGTTATCTCTGGACTGGGAATGGAGGGATTTTATAGGGTTTATTACTCTTTAGAATGGCATAGACAATATAACACAACTTCCTAGCTACAGCTCCTATACAAACATAATAGTGTTTTCCTTGATTTCGTTTCTTTTCATAAAAAGCTTTTAATACAGGGTCATGTTTATAAGCAGTAATAGCCGCTTGAAATAATGCTCTACGTAGATGGGAGGAGCCACGTTTGGACATAGACATACCAGTTGATTCGTATTGACCTGATTGAGAAATAGTGGCATCAATACCGGCATAAGCCACAAGTTTAGAAGGCTTGTCAAAGCGGCCTATATCCCCAATCTCGCTTAATATAGTGGCACCTAATATAGGACCAATACCCGGAATAGTAGTGATTGGCGTATCTAAGTCACTTAATAGTTGAGACATTTGATTCTCACATTCTCTCAACTGAGTTTCAATAAAGCGGATTTGCTCCATCAACATTTTTAATTGGAATGAGAAAGCATCTTTACAAAAGGTGACACCAAATGAGTTTGAGGCTAATTCCATCAGTTGATTGGCTGTTTTTTTTTCAAGTCGGCAACGACTTGCTTGCTCAATTATTAGTGTCAAATCATCAATAGACAGTCTTTCATAATCGCTAGGAGATGTATATTCAATTAGGAGCTGTGAAGACGTTTTGCCAAAGACATTAGAGAAAATACTTTGATATTCTGGAAAGGTTTGATCTAACACGACAAGCGCCTTACGTTTTAAATCACTTATATTACGTACAAGAGAATTACGAAACCGGCTTAGTTGTTTTAAAGCGAACATTTTCTCGTCTACGAGTGGAGTTTCAAGGAAGCGGCCAAATCGTATGACATCGGCAATCATAGTGGCGTCAATGGCATCTGTTTTTCTCTTTCTAATTTCTGTTCCCTTTCGCCATGCATTGGTTTGGAGTGGGTTCAGTACAATCACAGAAAAACCATGATCTAGTAGAAAAGAATAGACAGCTATCCAATAGTGACCGGTGGCCTCCATCCCGATTGACAGTTCTGTCGGAGAACTAATGTATCGGTAAAGCCAAGTTAATAAAGCTTGTCCACCTTCTTTATGATTGTGGAAAGGAAATGGCTTGGTAATAGGTTTCCCAGTGGAATCAATGATGGAAGCATAGTGCTTGTGTTTGGCAATATCAATACCTAAGTAGAACATAGTATACACCCCTATTTTGATGATTTTTAGATAGTGTTATCCTCCCCTGAACTAATAAGCGCTACTACCTCGTAAGAGATACGAAGAATGACCAATGGTCATCAACATCCAACTCATTCGTAAACTACTTATTAGACAGAGGTACCAATCTTTCAATCGAATACAAGGATTCAAGGTGGTGATCGGCAACACTCTATCTACAAATATAAGTATCTCATAAAGCTGGATACTCTTGGGTTTATAGGTGAATCCCATTCCTAAAAAACCTAACTTAATCATACGAGGTGGTGATACAGTGGCGATTACACAAAGGGAATTAAAAAAAGAAAAAGATATGGTAGCAAACCTATTAAGAGCCAATGGTCAGGATTATAACCATTGGCTTCATTTACATCATCAGAAATACATTGAAGAAAATCAAGATTTAGTAATGAAAGCTTTACAAGCTTATAAAACAACATCAACAGAAGTAAAAGAAGGCAGCAAGCCGAATGAGTCAAGTCAGCTTAGTAATGTGTAAGCATCTAAAAATGAAAAGGGAGTGAATGTATATGTTGGGAACAATAGCTCAAATGTTAGTTTTAGGTGATGCGATGGATGGTCTAATTAATACGGGGAATTCATTTATTACATGGATGCAAAGAGGGGCAATGGTGAGTACAGCGATTGTATTTTGCTGGGGCGCTTATCTATTAATTTGGGGTGGTGAACGAGGAAGACATAAATGTATTTGGTGGTTTATTGGTGGGGCAGCCGGACTTGTTATCGTAATGGGATGCCAATACTTAGCAGAGAGCGTAAATAGCAATGTTAAATTTGGTCAAATCTTATTCCCATTTCTTTGGATGAAATAGTGAAAAATTATAAAAAGGCAATGAGGGAGCTATGCAAAAGGTATGGCTTTTTTTGTTGCCTTTTTTTATTGGAATTTAAAGTGAATGTGAGAAAGGAGAAGCCATGTTTGTCATTTTTAAGAGTAGCAATGGAACAGAAATTAAGTCGGGTAAGCAATATTCGTTTCATGAAGCTTATACCTTAACTAAGCGATTAGAACGAGTTTATAGAGAAACAGGGCGGCAAGAACATATTGATTTCGATTTGTTAGATGTTCATGCTAATGAAATTTATAATGGTACGTTATCACTTGGTTCGAGATATGCAGATCACATTTTTGATCACATTTCTAAAAAAATGAATGTGATGCAATTAGATCCAGAACAAGAGGAACAAAAAAAGGAGCTGTTAGAAACGTTAGAAAGGGAAATCAATGATTCTCCTTTTCATGAAGAATATGAATATCAAGAAGAATTACCAGTAAGAAAAGAAGAACCCTCTTATAGTCCATCGGATGGAATAAAGCCTCATGTAAAGCCTGAAAAGGAAAATAGAAAAGGATTCAAGATTATTGCGAGTGTCATAGGAAGCGTGGTGTTAATGGGAGCTGGTGCCATATTTGCTTTTAAATTATTCTCTTCCGATCCGGTTTCGAGTGCAAATGCTGGTTCTGAACAATATGTAGTAAAAGGATTACAACAGGCAGCCATTCAACAGTATGGGGAAGCCGTTAAATACTTCGATAAAGTCAATTACACAGAATTAGATAAAGATAGCCAGAAGGCAGTTTTATTTACTTATTTATTAAATGGAAAGGCAAATAAGGCATTACAATATGAGCCGAAATTTGCAGAAAGTGTGGTTGCTTATTTTATTGGGATAGACAACATGAATAAAATCAATGAAATTGATGTCAAAAATGATGTGATCGACTTTGAAAAGGCAGCGCTTAATAAGAAATATGAGGAGGTAATTAAACTTAAGGGGAAAGTCAATATGGATGGTAGACGTGAAAAACTCATTGTTGAGGCTTTTGTAAATCTAAAAAAATATGAAGATTGTTATTCTTTTGCCAAAACGCAAGGAAATAAAAACTTGATGAAAGAGGTCAAAGAATTAGAGAAACGAGATATTCAACAATCTACGATAAGTGAAGAGGAAAAGAAAGCTAAGATTGAAAAAATTGATAAGGATCTAAAGGATATCTAAGGGGGAAGAAATAACATGCCATTAAATTATGAGAATTTGTACAAAAAAATGGGGATTGTTTTTCTTGGTGGTTCATTGATATTAAGTACGACAGGTTGCAGTTGGTTTGGAAGTAAGGAATCATCAAAAAGTAAACCAGCTATTACAAAAAAGGTAGATAAGAATAAACCGGAGGAAAAGGAAGAGAATCTGAACAAACAAGATTTCGAAGCAATTACAGATAATGCAATTCAAAGTAAGGATAATGAAGTTGCTTATGTTCTCGAAGAGCTTGATAAATCGAAAATTAATTTTAAAGAAAAATCTATTGTAAGTAATCTTCAAAATGGGGATGACACCACTTCTCGTGTTCTAGCACTCTTTGATAAAGAAACAACAGATAAATCAATTCAAGATACAGCAAAAGATAATGTGATTGCAGCTATTACGGATAATAAGCCACAAGTCACCGTAAACGGAGATCATTTTGCATTTGGCGATCAAAATATTGATTCTTCAGTAGCAAGTATAGGAGAAATTATTCCTCCAGAGAAGAAACCAGATGCAATTGTGAGCCTACCAGCTACACCGGAAGGTGAGAATGGTAATACGGAAAATACAGGGACAGAAAAACCCAAACCACCTATAGAGCCACCAACAGAACCGGAGAAACCAACAAATCCAGAGAAGCCAACAGAACCGGAGAAGCCAACAAATCCAGAGAAGCCAACAGAACCGGAAAAACCAACAAATCCAGAGAAGCCAACAGAACCAGAGAAACCGACAGAACCGGAGAAACCAACAAATCCAGAGAAGCCAACAGAACCAGAGAAGCCAACAGAACCAGAGAAGCCAACAGAACCAGAAAAGCCAACAGAACCAGAGAAACCGACAGATCCAGGGAAACCGACAGATCCAGGGAAACCAACAGAACCAGAGAAGCCAACAGAACCAGAGAAGCCAACAGAACCGGAGAAGCCGACAGAACCAGAGAAGCCGACAGAACCAGAGAAACCAACGGAACCAGAGAAACCAACGAAACCAGAGAAGCCGACAGAACCAGAGAAACCAACAGAACCAGAGAAGCCAACAGAACCGGAGAAGCCGACAGAACCAGAGAAACCAACAAATCCAGAAAAACCAACAAATCCAGAAAAGCCGACAGAATTAAATAAAAAAGAGTCAAAATCAGATGTAACAGTTTAAAGGGGGATTCACTTGCCCATGTACAAGGATGAAATTTCAATTAAATATAAGTTAGCTGAAAAAAAAGTACTCATTCCATTGAGTACTTTTTTGTTTGTTGGAATGTTTTTAATCGCTAATTTTTTACTCAATTTATCTTTAGAGCTGATAGAAACAACATTTAGTGACTTATTACATCCCAAACCATTTCATATGGAGATAGGATTTCTTTTTCGGATGCCGATTACAGAGCATCCAATTTACTACTTACTTGTTTTCCTTTTAGTGATTGGAACTATAGTGAGAACAGTGTACAAATTAAAATCTTCCTTTAAAAACTTAAATAATCATCAGAAAGGATCTAGTCGTTTTACAACAGTTGAAGAGCTGAAAAAGCAATATCGAGCTGTACCAGATCGAGAGAAATCATTTAAAGGTGGCGGTGGCGTCGTTATCTCTCGACTAGGTGACAAAGTATTTATTGATGATAGTCCGGTAAACAATTTAATCATTGGTACAACACGCTCTGGTAAAGGGGAAACCTTTGTATTCCCTACAATTGATGTCTATTCTAGAGCGGAAAATAAGCCATCCCTAATTTTTAATGACCCAAAAGGTGAGCTCTTCAGTGCATCGAAAGAAACACTGGAAGAGCGAGGGTATCACATTGAAGTTTTGAACTTGTTAAACCCACTTGATTCTATGAGTTATAATTTGTTGCAGCTTGTCAAAGATGCCTATAAAGATGGAGATTATTCAACGGCACAGGCATTATGTAAAACACTCTCACACACTTTGTATTACAACCCAACTGTAAAAGATCCTTTTTGGCAACAGTGCGCTATGAGCTTGTGTAACGCCATGATATTAGCAGTTACAGATAAATGTATTGCGGAGGGTACAGAAGAAAAAATCACAATGTATGCAGTTGCAAATATGTTATCAGAACTTGGATCAAAAGAGGTAATCGTAGATCCAAAAGCAGATCCACAAAATGCATTAGATTTATACTTTGAAGGGTTGCCAGCAGATAATGTTGCGAAAATGCAATATGCAACCTCAAACTTCTCGAAAGGAACGACACGAGGCGGAATCTTCACCCAAACAATGAACGGACTCTCTATCTTTACGTTCGATGAAATTGCAAAAATGACTTCGAAAAACAGTGTGGATTTAAAACGTGTAGGGTTTGGAAAAACGATAAAAGGAAAAGTAACACCTAGAAAACGAGTAGAAATTGTATTTCCAGATGGCTCAAAGGAGTCTATCAAAGCAGATATTACAGGACGTTTTGAATTAGATTTTAAGCAAGTAATAAAAGTTGGGGATACCATTCAATGTAACGAAAAGGAAAATCCTCAAACCCAAACATCCATTTCTATTTCGAAAATAGATGAAAAGACAGGTCATACAGAATTTAAAGTAGTAGAAGAAAATGAAGATATGCAAGTCACAAAAGTGGATTATTTCGATAAACCAGTGGCTATTTTTATGATTACACCAGACTTTGATTCTTCGAATCATGTGATTGCTTCTATTTTCGTAAGACAGCTTTATTTTATATTGGCTAAAGGTGCATCCTTTGCTCGTGGTAATGAGTGTCATCGTGAAGTAGTATTTATTTTGGATGAGTTTGGCAACATGCCGAGTATAGAAGGAATGGCAACGTTAGCAACGGTTTGTTTGGGAAGAAATATCCGTTTTAATCTCATCATTCAAGCGTATTCACAACTAAAAAACAAATATGGAGATGATGCAGATACCATCGATGGTAACTGTGGGAATACCATTTATATATTAACAAATGACCAACAGACAGCCGAAAGAGTATCGAAAAAGCTTGGGAACAAGACAATTAACACACTTTCCCGAAGTGGAAAAGGTCTCTCTACAGATAAAAATAAAACCGAAAGTCTAGATCAACGACCACTTTTAACACCAAATGAACTTATGACTCTTAAAGAAGGAGAAACTACTGTTATTCGTGTCATAAAACGTCAAGATAATAACCGAACACGTATCAGACCACGACCAATTTATAACACGGACGAAACGGCCTTAAAATACAGATGGGAATACCTAGGGGTAGAGTTCGATACAGATAAATCTATTTTAGATATAGATATTGACTCCCTACATGATGATGTAGATCCTAAAAAACTTATTGTAGATTTCTTAGGAGATAGAAAGGCAGAACAAATCGAGAAAGAAACACCGGAGCCAGAACAGGAAGCTTCTTCACCAGTAGAGGCACCGCAGCCAATAGAAGAACCAAAAATGATGGGAATTGATGAAGACATACCCGAAGGGGCGTTTCAGCAGGAAGACAGCCCGTTTGACTCACTCACTATTGAAAATTGGAAATCAAAAACGGTTGTTGAATTTTTTGAATCTGATTTAGCGGTTTTGAAACTGGTTGATAAGTTCTTTTTAGCACAGTTAGGGAAATCAATAGATAAGGTTGAACATCAAGAAATGGGCGAGTTTTACAGTGAATTTCAAATGTTAGCTCACAATGACCACATCGACAAAAGTGTTTATCAAGCAGTTGAAAAAAAGATTAATCGAATTTTACGTGAGTTAGAAGAAAAAGAAAAAGAAAAAGTAACGAGTTAAAAAGGCACTCAAATGATTGAGTGCTTTTTTGAATCCAAACATAAAGGAGGAAGAGAGAATGTGTGTACCGATAATAACGGATAAAATGCAATTGATTTTAGATAGTTACTCGCCATTTGTAACAGAAGAAAATGAGGTCATTCTTGGTTTAGAAGATGCGGTTCTTTTCCTTTCAGTAGATCGGGAACAAAAAGGGAAATTGATTATTCGTATTGACAGACTGAATGAAAGGGTGAATTGGACAGCAAAGGAAGTATTAGGGCAGTAGTAAGCATGAGAGGAGGATAAATAGTGAAAGATGAAGAGATTTTAAAGGTTTTAGAAGAGTTCTCGGATTATCTTCAAGTAGGAGACATTGTGAATTATGTATTGCGTTGGCTAGGATGGTTCTTAATTCAAGGGCTATCTTTGGTTGTAGATGCTTTGGAGGGTGTGACAGATGCCATACTGGGGATTAAAGGATTCTTTAATTCACCGGAAATACAAAATTTTGTGGATATGTTATATCCACTGTTTGTCGTTCTTTTAGCCATTTCGTTTTTATATATTGGCTACATGTTCATTATGAACAAACAAATGAACCGTTCTCAAATTATCATTAATATTTTCGTAACACTAAGTGTACTTTGTTTATTAAGTACTGGTATGACAAAGGTTGATAAGTTCACCGATGATGCCATAGCAGTTGTAAAATCAGAACAAAAAGGTTCCTTAAGTGATGAAATTATTAAGAAGAATATAACAGATATTGCAGTAATAGATCAAAACGGATGGAAAAAGAAAGAAGATATGAATCCGAAAAATAATATTCCTGAAAAAAATATCAGACAAATAGATATTACAGAAAAAATTGATTCCGATTTCAAATTTACGAAAGATAAGGATTTATCAGATGGTGGTCAAAAAATTTTACAGAATAAAAGGGTAATGGATGCGTTAGGAGTCGCATCTTTAGCCGAATTGAAAGATGGTTGGTTTGATTTCTTCCCAGAAAAGTATTATCGCTGGCATTGGAACTTTTGGAATATATTCTTTACGTTATTGATAACAGGTTTAACATTGTTATTAGTAAGTATTAAGTTGGCTAGATTATTTTACGAATTGGCATTTAACTACTTATTGGCGAACATATTAGCACCAGCCGATGTTGCGAATGGTCAAAAGTTAAAAGCTGTATTATCCAATATCCTCAATATATTTGTAGCAACGATTATGATTTTCCTATCTTTGAAGCTATATATAATGGGAACAACGTTTCTCCATGACAAATTAAATGGTGTCCCGTATCTTATTGCATTAGCGGCATTTAGTATGGCAGTTTTAGATGGTCCAGCAGTAGTAGAAAGGTTATTTGGAATAGATATTGGATTAAAGAGCAGCTGGGGCATGTTAGCAGGTGGTTTAGCAGGTGGTTTAGCACTTGGTAAAGGAATTGGCGCTCTTGCAAATTCAAAACCAATGAAGAGTCTAGGGAATATGATTGGAAAAGGAGCGAAAGGTGCAGCGGAAGGAACTGGTGTTGCAGCAGCTAAAACGGCAAGTGCAGCAGCAATGGCAACAGGTGGTATGGCTGGTCTTATAAGTGGCTTGAAAAAAGGGAATGAGTCCGAAAATAAAGAGTCCTTGCAAGATCAAATGAAAAAAGCAGATCAGAAGAAAGCAAATGGAAATGATTTAGCAAAAAATGAAAAAGAAAAAGGTAACTTAAATAAGGAAGAAGATAAAAAGAATGGTGGCATGCCATCTATTCAAGAAGATATGAAAAAAGAAGGGAACGAAACCCCTGGGGTAGCAAATGGGCAAGAATCGGGAACAACAAGTCTTCAAGATGAAATGAAAGAGGCTGGAAAAGCAAATGGAACGAGTGAAGGAAATCAAACAGCAAGAACAGTAAGACAAGGAGCAAGTGAAGGAAATCAAACAGCAGGAACAGTAAGACAAGGAGCGAGCGCAGGAAGTCAAACAGCAGGAACAGTAAGACAAGGAGCAAGTGAAGGAAGTCAAACACCAGGAACAGTAAGACAAGGAACAAGTGAAGGAAGTCAAACATCAAGACCAGTACCAAGCGGAAGTAGCCCGGCACCAGTGGAAACGCCAAGACCAGTACCAAGTGGAGGAAGTCCGGCACCAATGGAAACATCAAGACCAGTACCAAGTGGAGGAAGCCCAGCACCAATGGAAACACCAAGATCAGTGCCAAGTGGAAGTAGCCCGGCATCAGCCAACAACGTAACGGTGACACATAGTAGCCCAATTATTCCTTATGAAAGTGATAAAGAAGTGGCAGCAAGTAGAAGTCAGGAAACACGGACATTAGGACAATATACAACCGATAAAGTTAAACATACAACATCATCGGTGAAACAAACGGTAAGAGGAGTGCAAGAGCGCATTCATAATTCTGAAACGGTACAAAATACAAAGCGTTTCTATCAAATGGGGCAAAACACGGGTAAAAGTTGGAGAGATATCGTGAGTAAAAATAAAAAGAATAAAGATGAAAAATAAGCGTACGACTACGCTTATTTTTTATTGTCGAAAAGGAGGGAATCCCGATGAGGAGCTATCGGATTCCGAAGGAAATCAGTACAGAATTACGGATTAATAAAGTGCTTTATTTAATAGATTTCTTTTTATTAATTGGTTTATTAGTTGTAACGATGATTCTTAGGAATTTCGTACATGATTCTCTTCAGTTACCATTCGTTATTTTCATGGCGGTTATTGCCATTATCATGATTTGGCGACCAAGCACGAATCCTCAAAAACGAATGTACGAAGTGTTGATTATTACATTGTTAAGAAGAAAAGGTGCATATTGTGCCATTGATAACGATCAATAAGGGAGGGATCACATATGGCGTTATTCAGCGAAAAAGATGTAGAAAAAGAAAATCCAAAACAAATAGAAAGACCGAAGAAAAAGGCATTTCGTTTTAACGAAAAAAATGTAAAGGAATCACTTTCTGAGCCAGAAGAAATTGTTAAGGTGGTACCCAACGAAAAGAAAGAGGAAGAAAAAACAAAGGTAGAAAGAAAAGTAAAAAAACAGAAGAAAGAAAAGCCCAAGAAAGATGTTTTGAAAAAGAAAAATCCAAAACTTTTAGGTTTTTTGTCTAGAAAAAAGAAAGAAGCACCACCAAAGGTAAAGAAAAGTATTGCGGAAATTATGCAAATCATAGATATGACGGAAGACGGCATATTTGAGCTGAAAAATGAGGAGTTTTTAGAAATCCTTCAAGTTGAAGGTGACGATATGTTCTCTAAGAATAGTGAAGAACAAGCATTTGTTATTTTCTCACATGCGTATTTTTATCAAGCATACAAACAGTCAATTAAACTTGTTTTTTTGAACTTCCCATGTCAAACAACCGAACAACAACGATATATAGAGAAAAAAATTAAAGAATGTACCAGTCCTTTGTATGAACGAATTTTAAATCAGAAGTTAAAAGAATTGCAGTTTTTAGAATGGGGAAGAACAAATCGTGAAGCCTTTTTATTTATTTACGGAGAAACAGAATTAATCGTAAAGGAACGTGTGGATGCAGCAAAACGATATATCAAGCGCTCTACTGAACTATTAGAGGTGGATGAAGAGAAAAAGTTAGAGCTTATGTTTAAATTGTTTAATCAAAATGCAAAATTGGGAACGAAAAATATATGGTAGTGAGGGGGAAACACGATGTTTGCGTTCAAAAGTAAAAAATCCAAAAAGGAAAGACAAGAAGAACTAAAAAAGAAGAAAGGTTACAACCCGTATTTAGTGGCTAGAGTTCAACCACAAGGGGGAATAAGTTTTAAAGAAAGCTATGTGCAAACAGGTGATGGATTTGCTACTTGTATTCATGTTTTTGACTATCCAACAGAGGTAAATGATTTTTGGTTAGAGCAAATTATGAATATGCCAAATGTGATCACGACATTAGATGTAATGAGTGATGACCGAAAAGAGGTTGTTGAATCCATTAATAAATCTTTGAGTGAACAAAGTGTTCGGCATGATACAGCGAAGGATAACATAGATCGGATAGATGCGAAAAATGAATTCTTAGAGCTGGAAGCTCTCTATACAGATTTGAAGCAAGGTGAAGTCATGAAACGTATTCACATCCGTATCTATGTTTCCTCTAGAACATTAGATGAGTTAGAAAAACAAGTGAAAGAAATCGTGGAATCATTAGAATCCTATAACTTTCGAGGAGCTGTCTTTTTAAATGAACAAGAATATGAATGGGATGCACTCGTAAAGAGCTTTGATACACAAAAAAACTATGTGAACCGAAGAAAAGGGAAAGAAATTCCGGCAGTCAGTCTGGCTGGTGGGTGCCCATTTCACTATTCCTATTTGCATGATCCATACGGTACGTATTATGGAACAACGAAAACAAAAGGAAATGTTATTTTTGATATTTTTCATAAAGACAAACAAAGGAAGAGTTATAACGGAGTAATGATTGGAAAGCCTGGTGCTGGAAAATCAACATTGTTAAAAAAGAAAGCCGTGGATTATGCAAGTAAAGGTCATTTCATTCGCATTTTTGATGTTGTAGAAGAGTTTACAGATACAGTAGATGAGCTAGGGGGGAAGACAATTGCATTAGATGGATCGCAAGGTCAAATTAACCCACTTCAGGTATATAAGACGGCAGAAAGTGAGGAAGTTAGTTTCATTCAGCATTTATCTAAACTGACAACTTTTTATCGTTTTATTGCACCAGAAGCAAAGGATGATGAAATTAA
The DNA here is from genome assembly GCF_001884235.1 of Bacillus paramycoides. Taxonomy (GTDB): domain Bacteria; phylum Bacillota; class Bacilli; order Bacillales; family Bacillaceae_G; genus Bacillus_A; species Bacillus_A paramycoides. The sequence continues at coordinate 25,166 of NZ_MAOI01000007.1, forward strand.
AGAATATGAAAATTTGCTTCGCAAATTATATATTCGTATGGAATTATGGAACGATAAAAAGGGAGCAACAAATGAAATTACAACAAGAAAACCGAAAGAATACCCTATCTTCTCCGACTTTTTAACGTTTGTTCGTAACGAATTATATCAAGATGTAGAAAGTAGAAAGCATCATGATAATTTAGGGGACAGTAGAATCCATCGTTTAGAATTAATTGAATTAAATCTTATGAATTTAGTAGAAGCATATGCAGAATTGTTTGATGGGCATTCTACAATTGAAGATTTTAAGAAAGAACAAGTTGTATCATTTTCCTTACGTAATATATCTAGTTTTAAACCAGAAGTGTTTCAAGCACAAATCTTTAATGTGTTAAATCTCCTTTGGGATGAAATGATTTCAAATGGTGCTCCTCAATTAAGAGCCTTTAATAAAAAGCAAATTGCTTTTGAAGATGTTGTACGTTATTTCATTATTATTGACGAGGCGCACCATATTATTAACACGAAAAAAGAAAGCGCTCATGCTCTACGATTTTTAATCAAATTTAGTCGAGAAGATCGAAAATATTTTGCAGGGCTTTTATACGCAAGTCATAGTATACGAGATTTTGTACCGGATGGATCGTCACAAGAAATGGTGGATGAAATTAAAGTATTATTTGAGTTAACACAGTACAAATTCATCATGCAACAAGATAATAACAGTTTAGATATGTTACGAAAAGTATTTGCAGGACAGTTAAGTGAAAGTGAGATTGCAGCGATTCCACATTTACCAACAGGGGATGTCATTTTAAGTATTGGGGCTGTAAAAAACATTCACTTCCATGTAGAAGTAACAGACGAAGAATTGATGTTATTTGGGGGAGGTGCTTAATACCATGCATCTAGTTTTAAAGATTATACCAAAGAAATGGCTCATCACTTTAGCGCTAATTGTGATGGGTCTTTTTTCTTTTCTTTTACTTGGAGTCGTTAGTATTTTTATTGCAGCAATGGGAAGCGATAGCGGAACAGACACAGGTGATATTACGTATACAGGAGAGGGGCAAGTTATGAATGTTTCACCCGAAGTTTTAAAATGGGAGCCAACCATTCGGAAATATGCGAAAGAGTTTGGTGTGGAACCCTTTGTCGCTTTAATGCTTGCCCAAATGATGCAAGAAAGCGGAGGGCGTGGTAGTGATCCCATGCAGAGTTCCGAGGGCGCATTTAATACGAAATATTGTAAATCACCAAACTGTATTACAGATCCAGATTACAGTATTGGGGCTGGCGTACAAGAGTTTAAACATGCGATAGAAAGAGCTGGTGTAACGAGTCCGGGTGACATGGATCATATCAAAACAGCACTTCAAGCCTATAATTTTGGGACAGGATTTTTTGACTTTATTGGTGCAAATGGTGGCAAGTATACGAAAGAATTAGCAATTAAATTTTCACAACAACAGTATCAAAAGGTGAAGCACACAGGAATGTATCATTGTTTAAGGCCGGAAGCCGTTCCATTTGATGCGTGTTATGGCGACATCCTGTATGTTGATGCCGTTTTGAAATATTATCAGCCAGGTTCTGTCGTTTCTGGTGGTGGAGGAAATCCAGGAAGTGGTGGAAGTAGTGGTTCAAAAGTTGCCGATGTAGGTCGTCAATGGATAGGACGTTCTACGTATGTATTTGGTGGTGGACGTAACACAAATGACATTGCAAGAGGGATATTTGATTGTTCAAGTTTTGTACGCTGGGCATTCGAACAAGTAGGGATGAATGTTAGTCCAATGGGAGCGGTAAGTACGGAAACGTTAAATAAAATAGGTACAAAAGTATCAGCGAATGATATGAAACCAGGTGATGTTATTTTCTTTGATACTTACAAGCATGATGGTCATGTTGGCATTGTAATTGATAAAAATACTTTCATTGGATGCCAAACAAATAAAGGGGTTTCCATTGAAGATTTAAATAATCCATATTGGAAAAAAGTCTTTTCTGGTCACGTAAGAAGGTTCTAAAAGCCAAAAGAATAGGAGACTGAAAGAATGAAAGATAAACGAAAATTTTTGTTTATTGTGTTTGTCATTTTAGTTGTAGGTGTAACAGCTTTTAATATCTATTTGAGTAAAAAATCAATGAGTGATGGTAAAGAAAAACAGTTAAAACTTTCAAATGAATTACTAACAAGACAGAATGAAGATTTAAAGAAACGTCTGGATAAAGTACTTCCTTCCGCACAAGAACAACAGAGAAGGGAGTACTTATCGACAGCCGAAACGTTTATACAATTATCATTTCATCGAGAAAAAGAAGGGTACAGTGAACGAAAAGAAAAAGCAAAATCCATTATGAGTGAAGAACTTTTACAACAATTCTATCCGACTGACAAATACGAATTAGGAGATACGTATAAAACAAAACCAATAGAAATGAAGTTTTATTTACAAGAAAATGAACCCGATAAAGAGGAGGTAAATGTGTTAGCCGAATTTATAAATATCACGACAGATTCAACACAAAATCGAGAAGAAAAGGTAAACAATGTGTTGCGAATTATCATAAAAAAAGAAAAGGAAACATGGCGAGTTACGAGTGTAGAAGAGCTAAATATGAAAGTTTTATAACGAAAAAAGTGGGGTGAGAGTGTGATAGGTGCAATCAGTAAGAAGAGTGAAAGAATTAATCTTAGAAAAAATAAGTCGTGGGTTTACCTAGCAATTATCAGCTTTCTATTTTTTGGTTTTTTCGCTTTTTTAACATCTAAAATTTACATGCCAAACGATGAAAAACTATTCCATACAGAAACAAATAAAGTAATCAAGTTGTCAGGGATGGGGAAATTGATTGTAGAACAAAGGGAATACAATCCACACAAAAACTTTATACAAATTCGCTTTCGAATAGAAGGTTATGAGGAAACAGGATTCACATTTAAGGCGCAAGAAAAAGCAAAGTCTGGTGTTCAATTACCTGTCAAAGTATTGTATGAAGAAAACGGAAATTACGTAGTAGAAGTAAAGGAATTATCTCCGAATTGGGGAGCGTTAGCTTTTGATATTTACAATAAAAACAGTGAAAAAGAACAAATGGATATTCGCAAATTCACACAAGATGTGAACGAATATGAAGAAGAAAATGCATCAACAAAAAGTCCGAATAAACTTGTTCAGACGATTTTTACCGATCAAAGAAAAACAAAAGCAAATGATGAATTATTAGCTGAAAATAAAAAAACATATGAGTTAGATTTTATAGAAAGAGACAAAAAAGATATTGAAACAAAGATCGAAAATTATGGAAAAGCAATCAAGCTTGAAGAAGAAAATGGGAAGACAGTTTTTGAGAAAGTGAAAGAACTGAAAGATGAAATGAAGTACCAAACCGAAGCGGAAAAAACGGAAACACAATCTAAAATAGCATCTTTAGAATCCAAAATAAAATCATCAGAAAAGAACGTTGAATTGTTTAAAGGGGAACAAAAAATTGCACGAGATAAGATCAAAAAATTAGAACAAAAAGCACAAGAAATTAATAAAAAGTGAAAAAAGTCATGTCGTGAGTGAGTCTACATCAGGGGATTTTGTATCGTGAGTGAGTCCACATCACGAAAAAATGAGTCGTGAGTGAGTCTACACCTAGAAGGTTTTCTTGTTCCCATCGTTTTGCTAGGCTCCGCCTAGCTTCACACCTTAGGTGGGAACAAAAAACCCTTATGCTCTTCTCACTATTTTTTGATCTCTACCCAGAATTGCAGAAAGGAGAGGGAAAAGTGGAAATTAGAATAAGAGAAATAGATCCAATTGCTGTAAAGAAAATAGATGAAATTGCAAAGAGGAAAGGATTATCCCGGCAAAAATTTTTGAAAGCTCAAATTGAAATGCTGGCATTTTTTCAGCAGCAAAATAAAAGAGAAATGGAATTAGAAAATATCATCCAAAAGAACATCCATATGATGAATGATTGTTATGGAGAAATGAAAAAAATGAATGAGTTTATACAACTCATGACACAGGATGATGAAAATGAGTAATGCCGTTCCTGTTCACTCTTCCGTCACACCTGGTGTTGTTTTAAAAACAAAATTTGTATTGCCGAGTTCGGATGCCTTTCAGAACTATATTGAGTATGTAGATCGAGAAGAAGCAAAAAGTGAAGTGAAGCTAAATCCGAAAATGTTTGAAACGTATCAAGAATATATGGGGAATCCAGAAAAGACATCGGCACTGTTTACGGAACACGCAAATCGCTTAACAGAAAGTGAGAAAAAAGCCTTAAAGGAAATGTTTAAAACCGCTCATGAAAATGGAAGTATCATGTGGCAAGATGTCATTTCTTTTCATAATCCTTGGCTAGAGGAACAAGGTATTTATGATGAGAAAACGAAAACATTAGATGAAAAAAAGTTAATGGATGTGACACGGCTTGCAATGAAGGAAATGCAGAAAAGGGAGGGATTAGAAAAAAGTTCTACTTGGTCGGCAGCCATTCATTTTAATACGGATAACATTCATATTCACGTGGCAACTGTTGAACCATTTCCAACGAGAGAACGTGGAAAAAGAAAACCCAAAACATTGGATGCGATGAGGGGAAAAGTCGTAAATAATCTGTTAGATCGTAAGCAGGAACAAAAACAAATTAATGATCTGATTCGAAACAATATGGTGGGAAGTAAAAAAGAGGATTCGGTTTTTGATTGGCGCAATCAACATTTGAAACCATTGTTTTTACAAATCTATAAACAGTTACCAAGTGATAAAAGACAGTGGCAATATAGCTACAATACAATTCAGCCATTGAAGCCGGAAATTGATGAATTAAGCAGGAGATATATTCAACATCATCATAAAAAAGATTACGATCAGTTTCTCCAAAAGTTAGATAAAGAAGTGCAAGTTTTTAAAGAAGCATATGGAGAAGGAAAGTATGATAAGAAGCAATATGAAAATTACAAGACGAATAAAATCAATGACCTGTATAAAAGAATGGGGAACGCCTTTTTACAAGAAATGAAGGCATACGATAAAGAACAAAAGAGAATCCATCACACGAAAAAATCAAAGCCGTTTCAAAAATTTCAACAGAATGTATCTATTCAGTATTCTATGAGGAAAGTAGAACGTGCGTTTAAAAGTGAATATGAAAGCTGGAAGAACCAAAAGTATTATGAGCGTATGCAAAAAGAAAGTGCATATCAAAATGAGAGGGGTTATTAAATGAAGGACTTTCGCATGCAAATTACATTGGATGAAGAAACAGATACGTATATTAAAGATTATATGGAAGAACACAATATTAGATACAACGGCGAAGCAATTGTAAGGATTTGTAGAGAACATCAAGCATCAAAAAATACAGAATGGTCATTGAATTATATTTCAGAAGTTGTTTCTAAAAATCTTCATGACATATTAAAAAGTGAGCTAACAAAAATTCGTCTTGGTGCAAATAGTGCGGATAGGAATACACAAGTTTTAATTGAATTAATGAATGGTTACTTTTTTGCCAATGACTTAGATTTAGAGAGTATTATTACTACGGATAAAATAGAAGTCGGTGGCGTGAAAATGGCAAAGGAAGTTGTAGCGGAACGGATTAGTCATGCTAGACAAAAACGTATAGATCATGAGGCATCAAAGAACAATGTAACATAAGATACATTGTTCTTTTTTATAAAAAAAATAGGGGGTTATTAGGATGTTATTATTTTATGAAGATATCGCATTAGGAGTCATTAAAGAAATTGGAGAAGATGAACTTGTGTTACTTGTAAAGGATGAAGAATTAATAATTAAAATTACAAGAGAACAAGTGAGAGAACTGGCAGTCCATGTCATGAATCAAGAGAATATGTTAGTTCCGGTTAACGTAAAAACACATGCGCTTTTCTTTGATACAAATGAAAGATGGAATGAAGAAGACATGGAGGAATTGCAAAGAGCAAGTGAAAGAGTAGGAGAAGATCATGAGTAAAAATTATAAGAAAAAGTATCAAACGAAATCACCGGAAGAAAAGAAAGAGGCGGTGCAAGCTTTAACAAAAAAGATGGAAAAAAGCATAGAAGGCTATTTTCGTACACCAGGAGATTTGAAAGATTATTTATCGTTTATGGCAAAGTTTTATCAGTATTCACCATCTAATATTTCATTAATACAGAGTCAATTTGAAGGAGCCAGGGCAGTTGGTTCCTTTTCTTTTTGGAAAGAAAAAGGGTTTGCGGTTAAGAAGGGTGAGAAAGGAATCCAGATCCTTGTTCCAAACAGAACTATAGCAAAATTTAAAGACAAAGAAGGGACATGGAAATCCGTTACAAAGGCAAATGAAGAAGAGAAAAAACAAATTGATTCTAAAAGCGTAGAAGTGAAACCAGGTCGCTTATATTTTGCTGTTGGCCATGTGTTTGATGTGTATCAAACGAACGCAAAAGCGGAAGACCTACCACGCATTTTTCCGAACCGTTGGCTAGAAGGAAGCGTAAAAGATTACAAGAGTTTGTACAGAGGGATGAAGGCTGTTGCGGAAAAGAACGGTGTAAAAATTATTGAACCAAAAGCAGAGCTTGGTGTCGCAAAGGGTGTCAGCTACACCTTAACAAAAGAAGTTGCATTGAATCCACGAAACAGTGAATTACAAAATGTAAAAACCTTACTTCATGAATTGGCACATGCCAAACTTCATACAGCAGAAACACATATGAATTACACAGCACCAGAAAAAGAGTTTCAAGCAGAAATGACCGCTTATGCTGTTTCTTCTTATTTCGGAATTGATACGAGCGAATATTCCCTCGGTTACCTAGCCAGTTGGACAAAAGGAAAAGAGATGAAAGATAAAACCCAGTTATTGAAAGAAGTACATGAAACCTCCATTGAATTTATTGAAACAATTGAAAACACGTTAGAAAAGGAAAAAGGAAAAATAAATGAAAAAGAGGTGGAAGGTATGGCAAATAAAAATGAAAAACAGGATGAAAAAAATATTTTATTGGTGGAATATATGAGTCTAAGTAATACGACACAAGAACTAGTTTCCGTTACGCAGTTAAGAGATCTAACAAATTCTAGAAACCAAGCATTTCAACCTGTAGAGCGTGGAGAACAATTGAGTGATAAGGAATTCATAGATGCATTTAACGTGGCAAATAAAGAAAGATATGCAGCTCTAAATCAGAATGAAATTACTCGTCCAACTATGTTAATTCAATGGAGTGAAAACGAAAATTTTGCAAGTAATCAATTAATCCCATTTGGAGAGGCAAATGAAAAAATGTCTGAAGTCATTTCAAATATCGAAAAAGCAAAGGAGGAAGCAAGAGAAAAAGATGAATACGTACCATATGATAAAACTCGTTATCATATCGCCATTCCAAAAGAAGTAGATAGGGATTTTGGGAGAATGGAGCTTGTGAGTATGGATTGTTTGGATCTTGGAGATGGAGACTATAAGACACCTTATGAACAAGTATTAAACGAGAAAAGGTATCTATCGGATGAAGTGAAACAAGCGTTACGAGATGAAGTAGTGAATTATAGAAGTAACAAAGAAATGCCGATGGAAAAAGCACATGAAAATACATTAGAAAACATAAAAGAGACACCCAATCACTTAATTACAATTGAAGTGTTAGCAAACGGTATACAAGATGAAGAACTGGCAAGAATCCACATGATGGATGCTGTTACGAAAGATATAAATTATTTGTCTGTATGGAATCAAGATAAAACAGATCGGGACGATTTATATGTTTCCCTAATGGAAAAGAACGGGAAACGAGAAAATGTCTATTTAGATAATATTTTGAAACCAGATTTATATGAAAAGGTTCAAAGTTCTATTTTTGATGGAAGAGGAAATTTGTCATTCGTCATTTATGAAAAGGATGCAAATATGAGTCTAGATGAAATCGTAAAAGATGAACGATATGGAATCTTAGTTGATAAAGCGGAGGAACAAAAAGATCCCTCATTTAATGAGAAAGAAGTGGAATTGTATAAAGAAATGAAGAAGGAGGGATATGCACCTATTGCTTCTTTAGATCAACAAATTCAACCTTCAAAAGAAAAGGAGTCAGCTACTTTAGATAAGGATTTAAGCCGGAAATACGAAGCATACAGACGCTCACAATATGAAGAAACACCAGATAATATTGATAGTATTGTCCCTCGTGTAAAAGCTGAAGAGCGGTATTATACAACAAAGTATGTTTCGATTGATAATGAGCTGGTAAGCCAGGAACACGTTGTGAAATTAGAAAACCAGGTGGATGAGAAACTTGGAAAAGAAGGAATAACGGTGAATCAGTCTACAACTTCAAAGGAAATGGATGTAGATAAAAAAATTCAGCCATTAAACGGAAAACAAACGAATGAAAAAGAAAAGGAGCCAGAGCCAGGTAATATAGAGCAGTCGAAGGCTACAAAGAAATCCAATAGAAAAAAAGAAACAATGGAAATGGAACGATGAAAAATTTTATAACAGGAAAACCAGATTAAATCATTTTTTGTTACTCAATTGAGAAAACGGAAAGTGATTTTTTTATAGCTAAAAATGAAAGAGGGTAAAAGTAAAGCCCTCTTTCTCATTTGTAAAACGAAAGGAGCGAATGTCATGAATGTATGGCTGTTTGGGGGCTGTATGTTCCTCGTAGCAGTCTTTTTAAACACGTTGTTATTATTCGGTCACAGAATGATAAAAAGGTGGAGAAATAAGAAATGGAATCGTGAAAATGAAATTGCAGATTAATAGGAGGTACTACGTATGGGGAAAACATTGTTTATTGCAGAGAAGCCGAAGGTAGCTGTTGAATTATTGAAATCACCTAGATTTAGAAACTCGCAAAAATATCCAGGAAGTAAGCCATATTATGGCTACTATGAAAATGAAAATTACATTATTAGTTGGTGCCGAGGGCATTTATTAGAACTAAAACATCCAGAGGAGATGGACGAGAGATACAAAGAATTTAAATTCGAACATTTACCAATTATTTTGGAGCCGGAATATAAAGTGAAATCGGATAGTCTCGAACAAGTTCAAATATTGGTTAAGTTGTTAAATCGTCCCGATGTAGAACATGTGGTCAACTCCTGTGACGCGGACAAGGAAGGTGAGCTTATCTATCGTGAGATAGTTGAACATGCAGGTGTTAACAAGCGAGAATCCCGCCTTTTTATCTCTTCCTATGAGGCCGCAGAGTTAGAGGGAGCATTAAACCGATTAGAACCAGGAACAGACTATGATGGGCTTGCTCAATCCGCTAAAGCAAGGCAATACCTGGACTATATCCTAGGCATTAATGTTACAAGAGGTTGCACATCAAAACTAGCAAGAAACCAATTCTTATTGGCTTCTGGTCGTGTTCAAATGTGTATCTTGAATGAAATTCGTCAAAGGGAAATTGCTATCCAAAACTATAAAGAACAAACCTACTACAATTTAAAATTATTAACGGAAAACGGTTTATCCCCAGTAATGCAAACAGAAGATCAACTGACAGATCCATCGCCACTACAAAAACTTGGAGATAGTTTGAAAGAAACAAATGTAATCGTTACGGAATTTAAAGAAAGTACGAGAAAAAAGAAACCAAAATTGTTATATAACTTAACAGACATCTACAAAGATGCTCACGCCAAGCTGAAGGTAAATGCAGAAACGGCAAAAAAACATATTCAGAGTTTGTATGACGAAGGCTTTATCACGTACCCTCGTTCTTCATCCAGGCACTTACCTACCGAACAAGTGGAACGAGTGAAAGAAGTAATGGCAGCATTAGAAAAGAGCTCCTATACAAATTTAGTACAACAAGTAGTTCCATCTTCTATTACGAAAAAACATACGACTTTTAATGATGAGTTAGTAAGTAGTCACTTTGCGATCATCCCAACAACAAAATTATATGTCGGGACCAACCGAAATCCATTAGAAAAACAGTTATATGACTTAATTGTAAAACGATTTATCGGGAACTTTATGAAACCGGCAATCTACCTGGTAAGAGAAGTACACTTTATAGATCAAGAGGGCAACACATATAGTACAAAAGAAAAAATCCTACAAGAGAAAGGGTTTCTAAGTGTGTTTCAAGAGGATATAGAAGAGGGATCAGTTGAGGCATTTCAAATACCCGTTTTACAGGAGGGAGATTCTTTCAGAATCGTTCAGTATGACTTGATTGAGTCCCGAACAAAGAAACCAGCCTTTCATACGGAAAGTTCCATTTTAACCTTTATGGAAACGGCAGGACGTAAATTGGATAATGAACATTTGAAAGAACTCATGAAAGGAAAACGGATTGGGACAGTCGCAACGGAAGAAACATTTATCCCGAAACTGTTAGAGCGAAGCTATATTGATGTTACCAACAATCAGATTCAAACCACTCATATTGGTCGTGCGTTTATAGATGCTTTTCCGGTAGATGAAATCAAAAATCCATCTTATACGGCAGAAATGGAAGGGATGATCTACATGATCGAAAAGAATGAAATGAAATATGAGGAATTTGTAGAGAAAACAAATACGTTTGTAAAGGATACGGTGGAACAACTAGGCGCAATGGATGATAAAGTATCGGATAGCATTATTAATACTTGGAATCAGCAAATTGAGGTGTGCAAATGCCCTTGTAGAAAAGGAAAAATCCTTCATAAAGGCAATTTTTATGGGTGCAGTAATTATCCAGAATGCGAAATCTCCTTACCGAAAAAAATTAAAGAAAAAGCGATTCCGGAAGCGCAAGCGAAAAAGCTGTTTGAGGATAAGAAAACAGATCTTTTAAAAGGATTTAAGTCCAATGAGAAGGAGTTTTCCGCTTATCTAGTGTTACATGAAGGGAAAGTTAAATTTCAGTTCCCAACACAAGAGGAGCTGTCATTTGGTAAATGCCCAAAATGTAAAAAAGGTGAGATCCTTCATCGTAAAACGTTTTATGGATGCACGGAACATAAAAACGGATGCGATTTTATGTTACCAGCAAAGATGAAAGGGAAAGCGATCCCTGGTAATCAAATGAAAAAGCTGATTCAGTATAAAACGACTGATTTTATAAATGGCTTTGAAGGGGAAAAGGGAGAATTTACAGCAGCTATCTATATGGAAGCGGACGGAAGTTTGAAATTCCGTTTTCCAACAACTGAAGATCGTACCATTGGTAAGTGTCCATTATGTAAGAGTAGAGTTCTTGTAGGGAAAAGTAATTACTTATGTGAGAAATACAAAAAAGGCTGTGACTTCATTATTTTTGGTACATTCTCTGGTAAAAATTTAAGTAGTAACCATGTGAAAAAGTTATTAGAAAAGAATGTAACGGATCAGATCAAAGGGTTTATCTCGAACAAAAACGGGAAAAAATTTGACGCTCGTTTATCATACAGCGTACAGGAGAAGCGATTAAAATTCTTATTCGGCAAATAAAAATTGAATGTATGTAAAAGAGGACTAGGAAACGGAATAGTCCTCTTTTTTATTTCATTTTATAGAGTAAAGGGGGGATTCCGTAATGGCATATGTCAGTGCGGAGGATGCGATGAAAGCAAGAAAAGTTGACTTGATTTCATATCTGGAAGCAAAAGGAGAAACGTTTAAGAAAGAAGGAAATTATTATCGTCATACGGAACATGATAGTCTCATCATTAAAGGAAATCAGTACGCCTGGAATAGTCGAGGGGAAAAAGGATATGGAGCGATTAGCTTTGCGATGATGTACTATGACATGACATTCCCACAAGCCGTGATGGACATTCAGAAGGGGGACTACAAAGAGTTTGATCGTTCAAAAGCTGAAGAGGAGCGCCAAAAAGAGCAGCAGCCATTTAGTTATCCAAAACACCTGGAAGTAAATAAGCAAACAGAGATAAAAGAATATCTAATTCATGAACGAAAAATAGATCCTCGCTTGGTGAATTGGCTGATTAAAAAGGATCTCATCGCCCAGGATAAGAAAAATAATGTGGTGTTTAAATGGAGGGAAGAAGGAGGAAAAGGGCAAGTAATTGGAATGAACCGTCAAGGTACAGTCAAAATGGAGAATAAAAGAGGAAGCTTTAAGCAAATTGTCCCGAATTATGAAAAAATCAATGCCGGTTTTACGGTTGATGTAGGTAAACCGGATAAGATTTATTTTTATGAAGATCCAATCGACATGTTATCTCATTGGAGCATTAAACAAAATAATATCCAAAACGCTCGCCTGGTTTCTATGCATGGATTGAAGTCCAAAACAGTGATTCAATCTTTAATGGATGCGAAAAAAGAAGGGCACGATATTAAAGAAGTCATAATGGCAGTTGATAATGATAAGGCTGGGAAAGACTTCATTCAGACAATGAAATGCTTTGTAGATCTTAAAGAGGATATTCCAACGAATGAAAAAGATTGGAACGATGTCCGGAAGAAACAAGTGAATGAGCAACAGGCAAAAGAAACAGCCCAACCAAAGAAAATGAAACCAATTAAAGAGGTGGAGCGAAGTGTCTAATCTACCAGAAATGCCAAACATATTACAAATTTTGATGTATGGTTTTATCCTTTATGTTCTTTTTCGTATTTGTAAATTCATGTACCGGAAGATCCAGGAGCGAAGAATATTAAAGCGAATGGCTAAGTCTGGTATTCGCTATATAGACAAAATGGACGGACATAAATTCGAAGTATACCTAAAAGCTCTCTTTCGAGAGTTGGGTTATTCTCCAACAGTCACAAAGCAGTCAAATGATTTCGGAGCGGATCTGGTATTGAAGGGGAAGAATCGTATTGTAATCCAGGCGAAACGCTACGGGATGAAAAATAGAGTCGGCATTAGTGCCGTACAAGAGATATATGCAGCGCAAGCTTATTACAAAGCACACGAGGGCTGGGTTGTAACAAATAGTGTATATACAAGACAGGCGAAAGAATTAGCGGAGGCATGCCATGTAAAACTTATAGATCGTGTAGAACTTCAGAAATTGATTAATAAAATCAATCCCGAATATTCGGCTGAAGATGTGTATCAAGGGGTAAAACCTGCAGAACGGAAATGTCCCACATGTAAACATGATTTAGTCGTTCGTAATTCAAATAAAACAGGTAATAAGTTTTTTGGATGTTCACAATATCCCACATGTACACATACAGAACCAATTAATTCATGAGCTGTGATGAAAATCCGGCTCTTTTTTTATTTATTTAAAGAATACATGAAAAAAAACAGTTCAACTAAAAAATGACCTTTCAGATTTAGTTGTATGGGGTTTTGATGGAGTTATCAATATAATAAGTCGTATTTGTTATAAAAACGCATGTAAAGGGAGAAAGGGGATTTAAATGCGTTTTTAGGTTTTTTAGGAAAAATAAAAAGGGTAGCCATTATTTACGACTTAACCCTTTGTCTACGATCTGACGAATTGCTTCGTTTCGATTCTTCAGCTTATTTTCATGCCAATAATTTTCTATTTGTTCTACTTGTTCTTTTGTAAAAGTAACTAAAATTTGAGTGTACTTATCTTTATTAACAGCCATATTACAACCTCCTCTATAAAAAATATTATAAGTTATATAACTTATATTGACAACTAGAAAAATGAGTAATAGAATGATTATATAAGTTATATAACTTTATTGAGGAGGTTATTATATGGAAGGAAAAGTTAAAAAGATGATGGCTGATCTTCAATTTATTATGAATCATGGTCAAATCAGTGTAGATTTTATGGAGCAAGGATATAAAAGAATGCTTTTTAGTGCATTAGAAGCTACGGGAAAACAGTTTAATGTGCATACAAATGAACATAATGAAACAACCTTGTTCCTAGAGTTAGTTTAGTAAATTTACGCAATAAGGAGCTGTTAATGATGGAGCAGTTAACCATTTTTGACGTAATGGATGAAACTAAAAATAAGTTATATGAGGTATTAGAGAAAAATGGATTAAATCATAAGATTCATAAGTACTATTTATATTCGAATTATGAAGGAGCTGTCCAATATTACTATATAAGAACAACTGATAATATAATTATTGATTTGTGTATCTCTGATTTTCCAGAAATATTTGCTGTCCATGAAGGATTTAGCGATAAACAAATTAGAAAGATTTACAACTGGAACTTATAAGCTATATAAATAACAAATTTAATTATTGGAGGAATGGAAAATGAAAATTGGTGTATCTGAGTGGAAAGCATTGAAGAGAGAGACAAAGTTAAAGCTATTGCGCTATGCGATGTTAGAAAGTAAGTATAAGTATGCAAAATAAAAGCTCTTCATTTGCAAGAAGCAAACAAAGAGCAAAGTCATGAGTGACCGTCGAGGAAAGAAATTGGCAGATTTCTTTCCTCTATATTTTAACATATTAAAAGTTGTAGAGAAAAGGGGCATGTAGAATGGAAGAAGGGTGTATTTCCTTTCAGCAAAGGTTTAAAGAAATTCTGGTTATGATCGTTAGTTTTTGGATCATTATGTTTCTCGTGTATGGAGAAAGCCTGTTACAATAGTAAAGAATAACTTGGGTACAAATTGATGATGAAATGGGGAAATATGCTGGATGAAAGCAACCGGAGTAACTAGAAAAGTGGATGAATTAGGGCGTATAGTAATTCCAAAGGAACTTAGAAATACGCTTGGGATTAAAGAAAAATCACCATTAGAGATTTTTGTAGAAGGGGAAGACATCATTTTACAGAAGTATCAACCTGGTCATGTTTGTACATTAACAGGAGAAGTGTCAAATCGTAACATAGCATTAGCAAATGGTAAGATAACATTAAGTCCAGAAGGTGCAGAATTATTACTAAAAGAAGTAGAACAGTATCTTGTAAAATAAATGCTCCTTTCAAGGGGCTTTTTTTTAATACAGGAAATATAAAATTTCACGTACCGTAACATTTAATAAAAAACTAAATACCTAATTAATAGTCTACATTAAATCTTATGTTGAAGTAAGCCGCTAAATGGATCATGTATGGTTTGTTTCGGATAGATTTCTTGCGAAATATGTATCTAGAGCAGTATTTCGATTTATATATGATACGATAGTTATATATTCGTTTTGCTAGTAAAAGGGGATGAGTGTAGATGAAAAACCACATAAAAGTAAATGGAAAAATCCTTCAAACAAATAAAAAATGGTCACATCTCAAGCAAAGACAAAGGCAACATATTTCTAATTGGTTACGTAGAGAATATACACAGTTTGTAAAAACACATTATAGAAAACCTAGGAAGTATGAACATGATGAGATTCTTCATGAAGTGATGAATCAAATACAGGAACGTGAAATTTGGATTCCTAATGGTGAAGTAAAAAGATATTATCTAAGCAAAATAGGAAAATGGTTTAGAAAAATAGAAAGTGAATGGGAATCACAAATATTCAACAGTGAAAAGCAGCAGGTATTAGAAGAAAAGTAAATAAAAAGAAACCAGGGGGCGCATTTCATGTTTAATTTACAAGAAGATACTTATGAACAATTGAAAGAAAAAAAAGGGGAAGTTACTGTATTTTTAAAGAATGGCGTTCCATTACGCGGGAAGATCCTTGCAACAGATAAATTTACCGTCCTAATGATGGTTCATGGTAAACAACAACTAATCTACAAACAAGCAATCTCTACACTTGCTATTTAATGAGTCCCGCCCCATACCCATCAATCTAAGATTTTAAAGTACTCCTTAAACGGAAATTTTGTGTTTTTTATGGCACCGAAGTTCATTTTTATCGTTTTGGGGGCAACTTGTTCTGTTAGGTTGACGGGCATGTGGTGTGACCCCACATCCATCAACTTAAGGATTTAGACTATTCTTGAAGTTAAAAGCACGTTACTATTCTCTTATGTTAATGA
>NZ_MAOI01000008.1 GCF_001884235.1 Bacillus paramycoides
CCGCATTAACGGGCAGTAAGACTCCCACCTCAAAATTCGGCTGTAAAGCAAAGGAGTTAGGTGGGAGATCAACTGCTCGTAAAAGCCCGATTGGTTCAACTAATAATCAGTGGGGGATGAACAAAACCCCCACTGATTAAAGTTTCACTTTATTATTTTTCCTTCAAAAAAGTTCGATCCTTCAAGAATAAATTCCAGAAGAAAATAAATCCTGGTAGTAAAATTGCAATCCCGATTGCGTAAAGAATAAGCAATGCATAAAATGTTTCGGTCGTCGTAAAGCTGGTAAATACAGTTACATCTGGGTAAATGATATATGGTAAATGCGCGACGCCGTAAGCGTAGCTTGCAAATGCATACTGAGCGACAACAGCTAAAACTGCAATACGAGGGAAGCCTAGTGTACCGTATTTTTTATTTGTCCACCAAAGGGAGGAATAGCCGATAACAAATAAAACGATAGAAACTGTAAACCATGGGAATTGTTTTATTAATCCCTGCATAAGCCAGTGTGTTTTAGGGTCCATTACAACGAGAGCAATAATAGCAGTAACAAGCGTTGCGGGACCAAGTATGATGGCATTTCTTCTATAAATTCGGTACGTATCTTCAGAACCTTGTTCTCTCGCAAAATCAGCAAGGAAGAGAGAAGAGAGAAATAGTTCCGATGTTAGTCCGAAGAGCATATAACAATATATAACGGGGCTAGAAAGAAGCTTTCCATAAAGGAGCACTTCTTTTCCTTCAGACATTGTAATATAGGCGCCCTCTGTGACGGGTAGAACGGTAATTAATAGAGCTGGAATTAAGAGTCCAGTAATACCTGAAATAATACGAAGAAGATGTTGGTATTTCGGCAAAGAGTAAGCAAATACCATAAATGTACTTCGAATCGCAACGAGTACTAAAATTAACATAACTGGTACGAACATAACCGTTGCAAGGGTAAAGGCTGCTTTTGGAAAGAAACCGAGAAAAGCGACTACGACAAAGACGAGAAACGTATTTGTTACTTCCCAAGTTGGTGATAAGTACCGATTGGCAAGCTTTGCAGCGAGTGTCGGATGTTTAGCGTATACCATGCCCCAAAAACCAGCTCCAAAATCAATGGACCCTAATATACTATATACGAAAATAAGAGCCCATAAGATGATGATTGCAATGCTTTCCTCATGCACGAGAATCGCCTCCTTGTTGATGTAAATCGTTCTTTAGCGGATGTCTCTTAAAGAATGTCCGTAGTACAAAGACTGTTAAAATAGCGAGTCCGATGTATAAAATGATGAATAGGACAAATAAAGGACCGACGAAATCGGCACGTGTAGCAGCATCTAACGTACGTTGCATACCATAAATTGTCCATGGTTGGCGACCACTACAACTGAAAATCCATCCGAATTCAATACCGAGCATCATAACAGGTCCACATGCAGCAGTCGCCCAAAGAAGCCATTTCGGTAACTCCGCTCCTTTTTTTCGATAAACAAAGTACCAATACATAAGGGCAATAGCTGCGACAGCAAAGGTAAATGTAGCAGAGCCGACCATTAAATTAAAAAGCGTATGTGTATAAAATGGTGGCCACGTTTCTTGCGGGAATTCATTTAGCCCTTTTACGACGGTACTAGGATCGAGTCCGACTAATAAGCTGAGCATGTTTGGAATTTCGAGTGCATAGTTTAGTTCAAGGGTATTAGGATCAACAACCCCGCCAATTGATAAAGGAGCATGTGATGTCGTTTCAAATAAAGCTTCAGCAGATGCTAGTTTTTCGGGTGAATGTTTATGTAAGGCGATAGCAGACTCGTGCCCTGAAAGCCACATCGTAGCACCAGTAATGAAAGTAACGACAAGTCCTAAAAGTAATCCTTTTTTATGATAAGCAATTTCACGTGCGCTTATATTTCGTTTCAATAATTTAAATCCGGCGATAGAGGCGATAACTGCTGCTCCAGTTGCATATGCCGTAATAACAACGTGGAATGCACTTGTACCAAAGCTCGGATTAAAGAAAGCTTTCCACGGATCAACGTTAAAAACTGAGCCATCCGGACTCATTGAAAAGCCCGCTGGTGTATTCATCCATGTATTTGCTGATGTAATAAGCACGGCGGATGCAGTGGCACCAAGCATAACGAAAAAGAGCGAGACTAACCTCATAAATGGAGGTAGTTTATCAGCTGCATATACGTAAATAGACATGAATAAAGCTTCCAAAAAGAAGGCGAAAATCTCAATTTGAAAGGGAACGGAAATAACTTGACCAACAATTTTGGCGAAGCCAGGCCAAAGAAGTGAAATTTGCACACCAACAATTGTTCCAGTTGGAATTGCTACACCGAGAAGGATGGCAAAAGCCTTTGTCCATCTTTTTGCCATAATGGCATAGTCAGAATCCTTCTTCCAGTGATACAATATTTCACTTATAAAAATCATTAAAGACAGTCCGACTCCAAGCGTTGCAAAGATAATGTGGAATGCTAGTGAAGAACCGAAAAAGGCCCTTGCTAATGTTACAGTATCCATATGTATGCTCCTCTTCTCTTTTTGCCATTATTTTCTGATTGAATTGGAAGATTTATTCAAAAAAACTACCAAAAATATGTGTGTATTTAAAAAGTGAGTATGGTAATATGATTTTGAAATATTCGAAAGAGAAAGAAATATAAAAATCGGTAATATTTTGTTTGTTTTTTAGCAGGTAATATTTTATAATCTTTTATGCGAACATAAGTTCTATTTAGGCGTGTTACGTTTATAGAATGAAGAAGTTTATGTGAAATGGAGAGGGTGTCTTATGTATCCTGAAGTCATTAAAAAGATGGCATTTTCAAAAGAGCATAGAGATTTATTATTAAAGTTGTATAATAAAGAAATTACGCGTCGTGAATACGATCGACTTGTGGAATCGCTATATAGACCTTCTAAAGAAGCTTGTGAAGGATAATGGAGGAGACAATCTAAAGGATTGTCTTTTTTATATTTGTGTATGTTCTAGTAAAATTAAGGTTAGTCTTACTAGGGAGGTGAAAAGTTTGCGAAAACGTGTATATATAGGGATTGGAATTATTGTCTTACTTGCTTTAGGAGGAATTGTGTTTTGGGCGGCTTTACAAGGAAATCGTACGGAACGTTTTATTTTAAGGCATATGGTAAATGAAAATGGGACACTTGCAACGTACCGTTTAGCAGATACAAAGGCAGGAACAGGTGAGGCGAAAGGCCACGAAGCTTTATCGGAATCGGCAGGATTATGGTTACAGTATACGCTGGATAAAGATGATCAAGCATTATTCGATGAACAAGTAAAGGTCATTCAAAATTATTTTGTACATAAGGATCATATCGTTTTATGGAAAATCTCTGAAAAAGGGGAAATGCAGTCAGCCACAAATGCACTTATAGATGACCTTCGTATTATTGAACAATTATATCGGGCTTATGAAATGTACAAGGAAGAGCGTTATAAACATTTGGCAGATCAATTGAGCGATGCTGTACTTCGGTATAATAAAAAAGATAATTATTACGTTGATTATTATGACGTAGATGCAGGTAGACAAAATAAATTTACAACAACATCTTACATAAATCCTCATGCATTCTCTTATATGAAAAGGTACGGAAAAATTTCTGCTGAACAATATCAGGAAGTTGTTCAGTTTTTAGCTAATTATCCGAGAAACGGTTGGGCATTTCCGAAAGAGTATAAAGAAGATGGTACATTTACGTATGATAAAGAAGTGAATCTTATTGATCAATCGTACGTTGCTTACCATCGTAGTCTAGGTGGTCTTTCATCAGATGCTTATTTGGAATTTATAAAGAAGAAATTCCACGAGGATGGAAAGTTATACGGTCGCTATAACTTAGAAACGGGAAAACAAGCTGTGAATTATGAATCACCAGCCTCTTACGGTTTAACTATTTTGTATGTACTACAAACAGGTGATACAAAGTTTGCTAAGGAATTGTATGAACGGATGACTACATTCCGAAATGATAATGTATTTAGTAGATATTACGGTGGATATGTAACAGGTGAAAATAATAATACACATATATTCGATAATGTATTGCCACTTCTAGCTGAAATGGAACTGGAGAAGAGTAAGAAATAGAAGGTGCCATCCTAGGGGATGGCGCCTTTTTATGTTTGTCGTTATTTGTTGATAAGTCGATATTCCTTGTCAAAACGTCGATATAATTTCATGTACTAATAGTAGAAAAGTACTTGATAACAAACTTACGAAATTGCTGGGCAGTTTTTGATAAGTAACGTTTCTTTGACCAACTTAAGCCGATTGTTCTTTCGCAATTGGGTTCAATAATACGTAGCTTATTTGATGCTAAAGTAGAGTTTTTCAATAAAGTTAAGCTTGGGACAAAGGCGACGCCAAGACCTTGTTTAATAAGGTCGCTAATAACGGTTGGTTCATCTACTTCAAACGCGATATGCGGAGTAAAACCAGCTTCTTTGCAAAATACATCTGTTAAGTGTCGGAATCCGTAACCAGTGTTCATACTAATGAATGGCTCGTCTTTTACTTCATGCAGATGAATGCTTTCGCGGTTTGATAATCGATGGTCTGAAGGGACGACTAAGAAAATTTCTTCTGTGATAAGTGGTTCCCAAACAATTTCTTCTCCTTCAATTGGCACAGAGGAAATGCAAAAATCAATCTCCTTATCATCTAGTTGCCGTTTCATAGAAGGAGTAGATGCGAGGAATTGTTGGAATCGTACGTTAGGATGTTCTAATAAAAAAGAACCGAGGAGTTCCGGTAATATTCTCGGGATAGAAACGGCTAGTGTAATAGAGCCTTGTTGTAATTCTGCTAAATCTTTAATTTCTCGTTCTCCTTCACTTAATTCATGAAAAATACGTTCTACTCGCTTTAAAAATACTTTTCCGAAAGAGTTTAGTGTAATTTTTCGACCTTGGCGATCAAATAAAGGGACACCTAAGTCCTTTTCTAGTCTAGCGATTGTTTTGCTGAGTGAAGGTTGTGCAATGTGCAATTCTTCGGCAGCTTTCGTCATATGTTCTAACCGTGCAACAGTTTGAAAATATTTTAATTGAAGAAGTTCCATTTTGAATCTCCTTTCTATAGACCAAAAGGAATGAATTGATAATTAAAGATGTATTATACAGTATGAAAGGTGACGTGTATAGTAAATCTGTTAAACCATTCGAAGAGTGTTAAATTAGAAGAAGGAGTATTTTTCATGAAGGGAATTCAACTTATATTTAAAGATTGGAAGGCGATGTGGAATCATAAACATGGACGTATCGCTTTAATTTTTTTACTAATTGTTCCTTTAATTTATGCGGGATTCTTTCTAGCTGGATATTGGGATCCATACGGACGATTAGATAAATTACCTGTTGCGGTTGTTAATTTAGATAAAGGTGCTGTGATGGATGAAAAAGCGATCCACGCTGGAGACGATTTTGTAAAAAATTTAAAAGAAAACAAGGAACTAGCTTTTCATTTCGTATCAGAAAAAAATGCCGATGAAGGGTTAAAAGAAGACAAATATTATATGGTCGTTACAATTCCAGAAGATTTCTCGAAAAAGGTAAGTACACTAATGGATGAGAAACCAGAGCCGGCACAGCTACAATATAAAGTAAATCCAGGTAAAAACTTTGTAGCAGCTCAAATTGGAACGACAGCTGTTGAAAATATGAAAACAAAAATCTCAAATAGCATTACAAAGTCTTATACAGAAGGTGTCTTTTCAAAGTTTCAAGATTTGGCGCAAGGTTTGAATGATGCAAGTAATGGTGCTGGAAAATTGCATGAGGGAACGACAGACGCGAAAAACGGAATTAATGAGCTTTCTAGTGGTATTAACCGTTTAAGTGATGGCGCAAATCAGTTGAAAGAAGGTAGCGATAAGCTTGCGGCTAGCCAAGGGGCGTTAACCGGAGGAGCGAATGAACTGAGCCAGGGAGCAACATCTCTTCATAATGGAATGGAGTTGCTAACGGAAGGTGAGAAAGGGCTACAAGAAGGAGTTAGTAATTTAAGTGCTGGAACAAATGAATGGATAAGCGGAAATGAAAAGTTAGCGGAAGGACAGGCTAAGGCAGATGAAGCGGCAAATGCGGTCAAAAAGCAATTAGAAGAGTACGCGAAAAATCATCCAGAAGTACAGCAAGACCCTGCCTTTCAGCAAATTGTTGCTACTTCTAGCGGATTAGCTAAAGCAACAAATACATTAAATGCTAGTCAACAACAATTGACGCAAGGTGCGAGGAAGTTAACTGACGGGCAGCATAAGATTGAAGAAGGTATGAATACATTCGGAGTTAAATTAAATGAAGCGACGAGTGGAACAAAAAAAGTAGCAGATGGTGCGGCAAATTTAGCTGATGGATTCACGAAGTGGGGAAATGGATTTACATCATTACAAGAAGGTGTAAATCATCTTGCGAGTGGCGGAACGGAGTTAAATAATGGCGCTGGAAAGTTAACAGATGGACTTGTTAAGCTCGACGATGGTGCGAAGGAACTTTCTACGAAATTGGGAGAAGGCGCAGAGAAGATAGCGAATGTTCGTAATGATGATGCGCGTAATGCGATGTTCTCAGAGCCAGTTCAATTAGTGAAGTCAACCGTTTCTGACGTACCTAACTACGGTTCAGGAATCGCGCCATATTTCTTATCACTGGCATTCTATGTCGGTGGAATTATGGCATCGAATATTTTACCTCTTGGACGTAGGCAAAATATGAAGGTAAGCGGGACGGTACATTTTATAAATAAATTAGGCTTAGTATATTTAATTGGATTAATTCAAGCATTCCTTGTAGATACGGTTGTGCTTGGATTTATGAAATTAGAAGTCGCAAGTGTACCACTGTTCGTGTTATCAAGTATTATTATTTCCTTTACGTTCATGACATTTATTCTTATGTTAGTAACGGTATTCGGCATTGTTGGGAAATTTGCAGCGGTAACGCTTCTCGTCCTTCAATTAGCGACGAGTGGAGGTACTTTCCCAGGAGAGTTAAATATAGCAGTGCTTAGCAAAATTGGACAGTTTCTCCCAATGTCTCATTCTCTTAGAGGATTACAAGATGTTATCTCGTTAGGGGATTGGTCGCAATTACGAATGCAAATTTTAATTTTATTATGCTACCTTGTTGTCGCTGGTGGAATTGCCTGGATCACGAGTCATATACAGCATAAGGAAACGAATGCAGAGCAAGTTTCATAATATAAAGAAGCTATCCGTACAAAAGGTTTCATTACGACCTTTTCGGATAGCTTTTTCTTATTTCTTTTCCATAACTGCAAAGTAATTCTGTTCGCTGTCAGCAAAGTTGAATGCTCTACCTGTAGGTAAGTCCATAATTTTCCCAACTGTCACGTTTTTCTCAGAAAGATCTTTATAGAGTTGATCTAGGTTATTAGAGAAGAACATTAATGAAGGGGTATTTAAGTTTAATTCAGGTTGCATCTTCGCGATTAACGCTTTATCGTGAAGGACAATACTTGTTGCTGCTTCTTTTGTTGGAGCGAGTTCAATCCAGCGAAATCCTTGTCCATTATTTTCTTCAGCAATGATTTGGAATCCTACTGTTTCTGTCCAAAATTGTACTGCCTCATCTTGATTGTTTACATATAACATAATTTGTCCAACTTGATTGATCATAGCTGTCTCTCACTTTCTTTTCTCATATGAAATATTACCCCGCATTAACAGGCAGTAAGACCTCCACCTTGAAATTCGGCGAATGCGAGGAAGTTAGGTGGGAGATCAACTGCCTGTAAAAGCCCGATTGGTTCAACTAATAATCAGTGGGGGATGGGGCCCCCACTGATTAAAGTTTCACTTTATTATATCAGAGATATTGTTTAAATACTTTTTCATGATTCTTTCGGAGTGAAATCCTCGTCCATTTCATCTTCGTTGTAGGCGAAGGTCCTGTAATCCACGTGTGAAATGGTAGTATGCTAACAATAAACATAGTTGCAAGAGAAATTGTGGCCGTTACTATAAATAGTAATAGGCTATATAATATTGTGTTTTCTTGCAGTGCGAATAAGGAAAGAAATTTTGTACATAGTTGCAAGAAGAAAAAATGAGCTAAATAAGCACCGTACGTGTAATTCCCGATAAATCGTAAAGCTTTATATAAGAAACCACGTCGCTGTACAATTGTAATAGATAGCACGTATAGTATGATAATTTCGCATACAATATATAGAAACATTGATGGTTTTAAATAGGTAGAAACAGTTAAATGAATAGAGTTTGCACCGTAAAAACTAAATAACTCATAATTGATAAATAAAAATAAAACGAAAAATAAGATTGTCACAAGTGGGATATGTTTCATTACAAATAAGCGCCAAGTTTTTAATGCTACAGCTGCTATTCCTCCCATAACGAAATAGAATGAATAGAAGAAGAAAGAACGATCTGTGTAATGTAAAATGGTTGAGTTAGTCAATTTCTCTCCATTGAAAATGTAGTGGGAAGAGTACCACATTAAAAGAAAATATAGACAAGCGAAAATGGTCATATATTTATATATGTCTTTTTTATTTTCTGTTCGTTTTTGAAACCAATAAAATAGTGTGCATAGTAAAGGGAACAATAAGTGAATTTGGAACATCATAATTACGTACCAAAGATGAGGTGCGGCCGTTCCGAGTAATAAACTTTTTATTCCACTTTGCATTGTAACGATTTCATTTGTTGTTAATAGGTAAAGAATAGACCAGAAGAAATAAGGAATAAGTAAATGTGAGGCTTTTTCATAAATATATTCTGTATAAACGAGTTGTTTCGTATATTGCCGAATTAAGTGAAATCCGACGATAAATATGAATGCAGGTGCTGAAAACTTTACGAGATTAAATAACATACCCATAATGAGGGATTGCTCAAGTAAGATGTTCCCTTGATTCATTGTATATAATAAGGAACTTTGCAAAACGACAGCAAGAAATGCAATGCTTTGCAAAACTTTAAATTCTGGTGCGCTTTGTGTCATCATGTCCATCTCCTTTTCCATACATGATTATAGTACGGAGAAGGGATGAGAGATGTGGAATATTTGTGAAGATTGTAACAAAATTGTGGCGGGATGGAATTATATCGATGCAAAATCAAATATATCGGCGTTTCGACAAATCACAACGAAAAAGAGGATGCTCAAAACGAGCATCCTCTTTCTATATATTAAGCAAATTTATTTTTGATCCAGTTCTTACCTTCTACAAGGCGAGCTGTCATTACGGCACAAGCATTATCTCCTGTTACGTTTAACATCGTTGCAGGAGGATCGATGATTGTACTGATTGCTGCGATAATTGGCAACGCTTCTGGAGGGAAGCCGTATAGAGAAACGATTAACATTTCACCAATCATACCCCCGCCTGGAATTGCACCCATTACTGTTCCTACTAATAGAGAAACGACAAGTGCGATTGCTAATGTTTTCGGTCCTTCGAATTCCATGTTGAAAATACCGAATAAGAAAGCAATTTTTAATACGCCACCTAAAACAGATCCGTCTTTATGAAGTGTAGATCCAAGAAGGACAACTGTTTCACGAACGTCAGAAGAAATCCCCATTTTCTTCGTTGCTTCTAAGTTCGCGGGAATACTTGCGGCACTACTACAAGTTGCAAGTGAGGTAACAGTAGGAGAAACCATGTTCTTCCAAAAAACTTGTACACCTTGTTTGCGACCTGCAAGGTACGCATAGAATGTAAAGAATACAAAGAAGTAAATAAGAGAAGCTGGATAGTATACCATTGCCGCTCGGAAGTAAGTTCCAAGAAGTTGTGGTCCGAATTCACCAACTAATGCTGCGAAGTAAGCAGCTAGTCCGATTGGAGCGTAGTACATAATGAAAGATACAACTTTCATTGAAATTTCTGCACCAGCTTGTAGAAACGTAGCGAATGGTTTTCCTTTTTCGCCAACTGCTGAAGTTGCGATCCCCATTAAGATAGAGAAGAAAATAAGTGCTAACATGTTCTCGCGAGATAGTAACTTTGAAAAGTCTGATACTGTTATGATACCGACAATTTGATCAGCGACGCTAACAGCTTTTTCAGCTTTATCAGGCTGTGTTAGTTCTAATACAACACCTTGTGCTGGCGGGAATACTTTCACGATGATAATCATAAAAATAGCAGCTAAAATACTTGTAAATAAGAAAGTTCCAGCCATACTAGACATAATTTTACCAAAACGTTTTAGTCCATCCATATTGGCAATAGATGACGCGATGCTAAAGAAAACTAGGGGTACAACAATCGTAAACATTAAGTTTAAGAAAATGTCACCAAGCGGCTTTAAAGCAACTGCATCGGCACCCATGAAATAACCAATGAAACCACCAATTAGGATGGAAGATAATAAAATAAGTGGAAAGCGATATGCCTTCATTAATATACCCTCCTATCGATTGTAAAAAAATCATACGGAATTATTATAGCGAGTTAGGGTCCTCTTTACTAGGAAAATACAGATAGATAGAATAGCGTGAAAACCGAGAAATTTTTGTTTTTAAGCTCGGCATACAGCAGGAAATCTAGACATATATATTTGTAACCTAGTGGTGGTAAGGGATGGGCCATAACTTAGGTTTAGAAAAAGGGGAGGGAAGTGGAATGAATATTTTGCTTTGCTGTGCAGCGGGAATGTCTTCCAGTTTGATTGTTACGAAAATGGAGAAAGCGGCACAGGGAATGGGGATAGAGGTGAAAATTTGGGCTGTATCAGGTTCAGAAGTGCGAAATCATATTGATGATGCAGATGTACTTTTACTTGGGCCACAAGTACGTTATTTATTACCGAAAATGAAAGAGTTATGTAAGGAAAAAGGAATACCTGTTGATGTCATTCAATCCGTCCATTACGGACTTTGTAATGGAGAAGCTATCTTGCAAGCAGCTTTGTCAATGAAACCATGAGGAGAGTGGGATAGATGATTGGGTTTTTAGAGAAATATGTGATGCCAGTAGCAGGAAAGGTTGCCGAGCAGAGACATTTGCAGGCGATTCGTGATGGAATTATTTTGACGATGCCTTTCTTGATTATTGGATCTTTTTTTCTTATAATTAGTGCTTTACCAATACCAGGATATAATGATTTTATGGCAGGCTTGTTTGGGGAGAATTGGCAGAAAGCTTTGGGGTACCCAGTCAGTGCAACTTTTAATATAATGTCTTTAATAGCTGTTTTTGGAATCGCTTACAGGCTTGGTGAGTATTATAAAGTGGATGCTTTAGCATCTGGTGCATTGTCACTTGTATCGTTTTTGCTTGCAACACCGTTCCAAGTTATGTATATGATACCAAATACAAAGGAAAGTGTACTTGTAGATGGAGTTATACCAGCTGCACTAATGGGAAGCCAAGGTTTGTTTGTGGCGATGATTATTGCAATTATATCTACTGAAATTTATCGATTTATTGTTCAAAAAAAGATGATTATAAAAATGCCAGAGACAGTTCCGCCGGCAGTAACGCGTTCATTCGCTGCGCTTATTCCAGGTTTTATTGTTGTGACGGTTGTTTGGATAATTAGATTGATTTTTGAACATACGACTTTCGGTAGCATTCATAATGTTGTAGGGAAGCTTCTACAGGAGCCTCTTAGCGTACTGGGAGCTAGCCTTTGGGGTGCAGTAATCGCAGTTATCGTTGTCCATGTACTTTGGGCGTGCGGAATTCATGGCGCTGCAATTGTTGGTGGTGTAATGAGTCCGATTTGGTTGTCATTAATGGATCAAAATCGAATTGCATTTCAGGCTGGGCAAGACGTACCGAATACGATTACTGCGCAGTTTTTTGATTTATGGATTTATATGGGCGGTTCTGGTGCAACACTTGCTTTAGTTGTAGGAATGTTATTATTTGCGCGAAGTCAGCAATTAAAAAGTATAGGCCGATTGTCGATTGCACCAGGTATTTTTAATATTAATGAAATGGTGACTTTTGGTATGCCGATAGTAATGAATCCAATTTTACTTATTCCATTTATATTGGTGCCAGTCGTATTAACGATTGTTTCTTATTTTGCAATGGAATGGGGATGGGTTGCACGTCCGAGCGGAGCTGCTGTACCTTGGACTACACCTATTCTCTTTAGTGGATATTTAGGATCAGGTGGGAAAATTTCAGGAGTTGTTTTGCAGCTCGTTAACTTTGCACTTGCATTCTTTATTTATTTGCCATTCTTAAAAATATGGGATAAACAAAAAGTAGCGGAAGAAAAGGGGGAGTAAATAACTGAAATGGATACGATAGAGATGAAAGTTTTTCATTTAATCTTGCATGGAGGAAATGCGAGAAGTTGTTCAATGGAAGCAATTGATTGCGCTAAGCGCGGTGAATTTAAGGAAGCGGAAGCTAAACTACAAGAAGCTTTAAATGAATTGCAAGAGGCGCACCGCTTACAAACGGAGCTCATACAGAAAGAAGCTGGCGGGGAAAAGACAGAGGTTACCCTGCTGATGGTACATGCGCAAGATCATTTAATGAACGCAATTACAGTGAAGGAATTGGCGAGTGAGTTTGTAGAATTATATAGGAAGATGTCAGTAGCTGAATGAACCTTGCTTATGCAAGGTTTTTTTATGTTTTTAAGAAACGAAGACCACATTATATTGGAAGAGAAACATTACATCACTAAATAGTGGGTTAAAATAAAGAAATAATTTTCGCTGAAAAAATTTTTTCGGTGTTTTTTTGTTTTAAACATAACTAGACAACTAAACACTAATCTATTTTCATACAGTTATGTGTTAAAAGCGTGTTGTTTTATAACACACTGTGTGTTTTTTCGATAACACACTATTTGAAAGCGGTAACACACAAAAGAATTGCTCGAAAAAACGCTGATTTTGGGCGTTTTAAAAAGTTGGCACGCTAATTGCATTAATAAATAGCGTAAAGAAAAATAAATAAATAAACATAAATTTTTTATACTACACAAGGGGGATTCAGAAATGAATATTTTATTATGTTGTTCAGCAGGGATGTCTACAAGTTTACTAGTTACAAAAATGGAAGCAGCTGCAAAAGCTCGCGGTCTAGATGGAAAGATTTGGGCTGTATCTGGGGATGCAGTAAAAAACAATATCGATGAAGCAGATGTATTATTACTAGGACCACAAGTTCGTTACATGCTTTCTTCAATGAAAACGCTTGCTGATGAGAAAAATGTTGGGATCGATGTTATTAACCCAATGCACTACGGCATGATGAATGGAGAAGCAGTTTTAGATCACGCATTAACACTTAAAAAATAATTAGGGGGGAAGCGAAATGCAAAAGTTTATTGCATTTATGGAGAAATATATTGTTCCTGTCGCTGGTAAAATTGGATCGCAACGTCACTTAGCTGCGATCCGTGATGGATTTATTGCAGTTATGCCACTTATTTTAGTTGGTGCACTTGCATCACTAATTAATGGTTTTCCATCTGAAGCTTTCCAAGATTTCATGAAAGGTTTGTTTGGTGAAACATGGAAACAAGTTGGCGGTGGAATGTGGACCGGTTCTTTCGCAATTCTAGCACTAATCATAGCATTTACAACAAGTTATAACTTAGCAAAATCTTACGGCGTTGATGGTTTGTCAGCAGGTATTATTTCATTTGGTGCGTTAATTATTCTTACACCAACAACACCGAAAGAAGGCGGATTGAACTTAGCTTGGACAGGTGCACAAGGGTTATTCGTAGCAATTATCGTGGCACTTCTTGTTACTGAAGTATTCCGTTTCTTTGTACAAAGAGAAATTACTTTTAAAATGCCAGATGGAGTACCACCGGCAGTTTTAAGATCTTTCGCAGCTTTAGTGCCAGCATTTGTTATCTTAACAGCAGTTGCAGGTATTCAATTGGCAGTGAAATTAGCTGGTACAAGTGTTCATGAATTCATCTTTAATACGATTCAATTACCATTGCAAAGTTTAGCAGGGACATTACCAAGTGCAATTGTCATTGTATTCCTTGTTCATCTTCTTTGGTTCTTCGGCTTACATGGCCCGAATATCGTTGGTGGTATTATTGAGCCACTATACTTACCGGCATTAGAGAAAAATATTAATTTATTCAAAGGTGGCACATCTGCATTTGATGTTCCAAACATTGTTACAAAACCATTCTTTGATACTTTCGTATATCTTGGTGGTTCTGGTGCAACATTAGCATTCTTAGTAGTGGTATTACTTGTAGCGAAAAGTGCACAATTACGCGGTGTATCTCGCTTATCGATTGGACCAGGTGCATTCAATATTAACGAACCAGTAATCTTTGGTACACCAATTATTTTAAATCCAATTTTATTCTTACCGTTTATCATAACACCAATTGTATTAGTAATTACTTCTTATACAGCTATATCTATTGGTTGGGTACCAAAAACAGTTGTGATGATTCCGTGGGCAACACCACCAATTATTAGTGGTTATCTTGTAACAGGTGGGCATCTTTCAGGTGCAATTCTACAGTTATTCAACTTTGTAATTGCGATGGTAATCTATTATCCATTCGTTGTATTATGCGACCGTTCTGTTGTTCGTACTGAAAAAGCAGCAGCACAAGGAAATGATAATTCTCTACCTATGTAACATAAAAATTGTTCTCACAGACAATATTGTCTGTGAGAACAATTACCTTTATATCATGTTCAAAAAGATGGAATACATCTACAAGAACACCAAACTATGATTAATAAAATAATAATTTAATAGACATGTTCAAACTGAAGGGGTATTTAAATCGGTTGAACCTTATAGAGAGGGCGGTAATTATGATGACTACAGCAGAACAAATTCCATTCCAATTGATTTTAAATAGTGGTAATGCAAGAAGCTATGCAATGGAGGCATTGCAATTCGCAAAACAGGGGAAAATGGCGGAAGCAGATGAGGCGATGGTAAAGGCGAAAGAAGCGATTAATGAAGCGCATCATTTCCAAACAGAGCTCATACAATCAGAAGCAAGAGGAGAAAAAACAGAAATTAGTGTTCTTCTAATTCATGCGCAAGATCATTTAATGAATTCTATTACAGTAAAAGAATTAGCAGCAGAATTTATCGACCTTTATAAAAAGCTAGAAGCGAAAGGGGAATAAAGCATGACTGGAATTAAAATTGCTACAATCGGCGGTGGATCTAGTTATACACCAGAGTTAATTGAAGGATTTATTAAACGTTATGATGAGCTTCCTGTTCGTGAAATTTGGTTAGTAGATATTGAAGCGGGAAAAGAGAAGTTAGAAATCGTGGGTAACTTAGCGAAACGTATGGTGAAAAAATCAGGTTTACCAATTGATATTCATTTAACACTTGATCGTCGTGAGGCATTAAAGGGTGCTGACTTCGTAACAACGCAGCTTCGCGTTGGTTTATTAGAAGCACGTGCAAAGGACGAAGCAATTCCATTAAAATATGATGTAATTGGTCAGGAAACGAATGGTCCTGGTGGTTTATTTAAAGCGCTGAGAACGATTCCTGTTATTTTAGATATTTGTAAGGACATGGAGGAACTATGTCCAAATGCATGGCTTATTAACTTCGCAAATCCAGCTGGTATGGTAACAGAAGCTGTACTTCGCTACACGAACATTCAAAGAGTAGTTGGTCTGTGTAACGTTCCAATCGGAATTCGTATGGGTCTTGCGAGATTGCTTGAAGTAGATGCAAGTCGCGTACACGTTGATTTCGCTGGTTTAAATCATATGGTATATGGATTAGACGTATACTTAGATGGTGTAAGTGTAATGGATCGTGTATTAGAGCTTGTAACAGATCCAGAAAAGCAAATTACGATGGAAAATATCGCTGGGCTTAATTGGGAGCCAGATTTCATTCGTGGTCTACGCGCTATTCCGTGTCCGTACCATCGTTACTACTATAAAACTCGTGAAATGTTAGAAGAAGAGAAAGAAGCTTCGATTGAAAAAGGTACACGTGCAGAAGTAGTAAAACAATTAGAAAATGATTTATTCGAGTTATATAAAGACCCGAATTTAGACATTAAACCACCACAATTAGAAAAACGCGGCGGAGCTTATTATAGTGATGCAGCATGTAGCTTAATTACGTCTATTTACAATAATAAAGGTGATATTCAACCTGTTAATACGAGAAACAACGGTGCAATTGCAAGCTTACCACATGATTCTGCTGTTGAAGTGAACTGTATTATTACGAAGGAAGGTCCAAAACCAATTGCGGTTGGAGATTTACCAGTACCAGTTCGCGGTTTAGTACAGCAAATTAAATCATTTGAGCGTACAACAATTGAAGCTGCTATTACAGGGGATTATCATAAGGCGCTACTTGCTATGACAATTAATCCACTTGTACCATCAGATAAAGTTGCAAAACAAATTTTAGATGAAATGTTGGAAGCACATAAAGAACATCTTCCACAGTTCTTTAAGAAAGTAGAGAAGTAAAGCGGCGCTATTTAGCCCGCTTTTTTCTTATATTAGTAGGAGGGATATAAGTGATTAAATTAATTGTAAATGCAGATGATTTCGGTCTTACGGAAGGGACGAATTATGGAATTATTGCTGGACATATAAACGGGCTTGTAAACTCAACGACGATGATGATGAATATGCCAGGGACAGAGCATGCTGTAAGTTTAGCGAAAGAGTATAAAGCGTTAGGGGTAGGAGTGCATCTTGTATTAACGGCAGGAGAACCGCTTCTTGGGGACGTACCATCACTTGTAAATAGCGATGGATTGTTTCATAAACAAAGCGTCGTATGGGGAGGCAATATAAATCCAGAAGAGGTAGAAAGAGAATGGACTGCTCAAATTGAGAAACTTTTATCGTACGGATTAGCACCAACCCATTTGGATAGTCATCATCATGTGCATGGGTTACCGATTTTACATGATGTTCTTGAGCGATTAGCAAGTAAATATAATGTTCCAATTCGTCGTTGTGAGAAAGAGCGAGCTGTGCACCCATTTTCCGATGTGTTTTACAGTGATTTTTACGCTGACGGTGTGAAGGAAGATTATTTTGTGAAGTTAAAAGAAAGAGTACAGGACGAACAAACGGTAGAAATTATGGTGCATCCAGCTTATATTGATCCAGAGCTTGTGAAACGTTCTTCTTACGTAATGGATCGTGTGAAGGAATTGCGTATTTTAACGGAGAGCGAGTTGCCTGAGGGAATGGAGCTTGTGAAGTTTTAATAGGAAAACGACGGCTAAATAGGGCCGTCGTTTTTTAGGTTTATCCCGCATTAACGGGCAGTAAGACTCACACCTCAAAATTCGGCAAATGCAAGGAAGTTAGGTGGGAGATTAACTGCCCGTAAAAGCCCGATTGGTTCAACTAATAATCAGAGGGGATGGACAAAACCCCCTCTGATTAAAGTTTCACTTTATAAAATGGACAGAACATATCCACCGAATGCTCCGAGTATAACGATAATCCAAGGTGGTGCTTTCCAAAAAGCGAGTAAACAAAAAAGAAGAGAAGCAAAAACGAAATCTACGGAATTCATAATTGTACTCGTCCAAATTGGATCATAAAAGGCTGCTAGTAAAATACCAACAACGGCTGCATTCACTCCAAGTAGTGCACCTTGTATGTAAGTTAACCTTCTTACACTGTCCCAAAATGGTAAAACGCCGATAATGAGCAGGAAGGCAGGAAGAAAGATAGCGATGGTTGCAATCGTAGCTCCCATTGTTCCATTTAGCACTGCTCCTATATAGGAGGCGAATGTAAATAGTGGTCCTGGCACTGCCTGTGTTAATCCGTATCCGGCTAGAAATTGTTCTTTAGTCATCATCCCGTTTTGTACAAACTCAGTTTCAAGAAGGGGAAGTACGACGTGCCCTCCTCCGAATACGAGTGCACCAGAGCGATAGAAGCTGTCAAATAAAGAGATAAAATAAGAGTACGGTCGTAATATTGGTAGTAGTATTAATAGTCCGAAGAATAAGATGAGACAGGAAATTGCAACCATTTTTGAAATAGGCACGTTTATTTTATTTGCTTGGCTAACGGATTGATCGCGATATAAAAACCAACCGATAAAGCCAGATACTATAATGAGAATGACTTGTGTCCAGCTACTTGGCCATAATAAGGCGATTGCGGCAGTTACAATTGCGATTGTTGCCCGATTTCGGTCCGGTGTTAACTTTTGAGCCATTCCCCATATTGCATGAGCAACAATTGCGACTGCTACAAGCTTCAGTCCGTGAATCCAGCCAGTGCTACCAAGTTCGAACTGGTTAAGAAATGAAGCAAAGAAAACTAAAACGAGCACAGATGGTAGAGTGAAGCCGATCCAAGAAATGACGGCCCCTAATAATCCACCGCGTAATAATCCAACCCCCATACCAACTTGACTGCTAGCTGGCCCGGGAAGGAATTGGCACAGTGCCACTAAGTCCCCATAACTTCGTTCATCCATCCATTTTCTTTTTTGTACGTACTCATGATGAAAGTAACCGAGATGGGCGACAGGGCCCCCGAACGAAGTAAGTCCTAATTTAAATGATACGAGAAAAATCTCTATAAGAGCTTGAAAAGAGTAGTTGTTATTTTTCAAAAGAACCTCCAAAAATGTTTTTCTATGTGCATTATACAAGAGGCAGTAAAGTGAAAGAAACGATTTTGATGTAAAGATTTTGTGAATCTTTTAATTGTAATTATAAATTGAAAAAGTCATAAATGATTATGTCTAAACCATAAAGTAGTAGAAGTAGTGCTGGGAAATTTATATAAGGAGAATGCCTGTATGACAACACATTTCTTTGCTAGGTTAACAGGGAAGAGGGAAATACCTCCTGTAAATACAGAAGCTTATGGTGTAACGGAGTTCATTTTTAGTGAGAATTTAAAGAAGTTGCAATATCGGGTCATATTGAAAAATATTGAAAAAGTTACATCATGCCAAATTCATTTAGGGAAAAAGGATCAAATTGGTCCAGTTGTTTTAAGTTTGTTTGGTCCGCTAAAGCAAGGAATTAGTGTGAATGAAGGAGTCGTTATTGGTGTAGCCAAAGTGGAGGATTTTGAAGGGCCTTTACAGGGGAGAGCATTTGACAGCTTACTTCAAGAAATAATGCAAGCAAATGTGTATGTAAATGTTGATACAAAGTCGTTTAAAAAAGGAGAAATAAGGGGGAGAATAAGGGAAGTAAAGAAGTAAGCGAAAAGGCTGTCCAAAAACATTTTGGAACAGCCTTTTCTAATTATAATGGGTGCTGTTGGTAAATCGATATATTTAAAAAATCGCCTAGTTTAATTTTTTACAGGTTGATTTTTGATAAAGAAGTCCATTACATAAAATACTTCGTCATCTGGTATTTGTATTTCAAATGTATTTTCAATGGGTTGCAACGCTTTTTTCACTTTCATATACATCCAGTACTCATCTTGTCTTCGTTTGTCTTTTTCAGGATGAGGGAGAAGACTTTCTCCTTTTTGAAGACGATCAACCATACAGCTCATATGCAAAATAACACCCATTAAACTATCAGGGGTTAGCTGCAAGGAGATGAGTTCTTGAATTGTATTTAATGCGTAACGAATTGTTTTAATGAGCAATGCACCATCATTACGCTGCATTTGTTGCTCAAGAATATCAGCCATTTTTGCATATGTTTCCTCGTACGTGATCAATTCTTGAATTGGCTGAATAGCTGTGTAGTTCACAATGTCTTGGAAATGATACGTTAAGCACGGTACTTGTACATTAAAATTCGTTACGATGCAAATGATATTGCGCTCTTTCTTAATGTTTTCAATCATTTTCGTTAAATCTTTTTCGTGGACGATGCTAATCGGAATAATTTCAATTAAATCTTTATCAAATCGTAAATAGTTCTCTAACATTTTTTGAATTGCTAAAGCACTTCCTTCACCAGTTAAACAAGCTGTTAAAATAACGGATTTCATTGGCGACAGTGGCTGTTTCTTTTCTTCCTGCACGTTTAAATAGAACGGTGTTAAGTTCTTCACTGTTTCATATAGTGCATCTAATGAATAACCGAGCTGAGCTTTTCGGGCAGCTTCTAGGGCGTGCGGTGTGCTCGTCATAGAAAGAACACGTACAGGAATTTTGAACTCGGTTTCTAATATATCACCGATATAAGCGAGCGATCCCATATCAACAAGTAAGAGAAGCCCGTTTACATGTTGAAGTGTTTTCATATACACCTTAACACGCTCTAAGAAATCTTTCGGTGATTCATGAAGCGGCATATCAATACCAGTTACTTCATCAATACCGAGAAGTTCGTTTGCAACGTTTGCCATTTCTGTTGCGATGCCATTACCGTGAGCTAATATTAATACTTTTACTTCTGTTTGTGAGGCAGGAATTGGATCAACAACGAAGAACATTGTTAAAAAGCCCGCTTCATCAATAGGCATTGTTATTTGTAATTCTTCCTCTAACAGCTGAATACATTGCATAGCTACGGAAAAAGCCTCTTTATATTTCGTACGAATTTGATTTAATTGTGGGTTGTGAATTTGTTTCCCACCTTGTAAACGTTGTAGAGTTGTCTGTACATGTAAACTTAAAGCGAGAAATACTTTTTCATCAAAAGTCTTAGATAAATGTTTTTCAGCTAGTTCCGCAATTTTTTCACATACGGAAACGATATTACGATCCACAATTTTAAAAACATTTTCATGGCTTGTTTTTTTAGACATTTGGTTAAAATATTGGACGAAAAAGCTTTGAATATCATTTTCTATTAGTAATTCTAATTCTTCTTCTTCAATGCCGCGTGCTTGAAGTTCTTCGTATTTATGGTCGATATAATCGTAAATGGAAGAACGGCTTCCTTCAGGTTCTGTTTTATGCTTACTCCAACCTTCATCACCTGTAAATACAAATGTTTCATTTGGTATTTGATATAGATGACGGCTCTTTCTTTCAATAAATAATCCTTCTTTCATATACCAAGGTAAATCTGTACTTGAAACACCGACAGAATCACGTTTCTTTGTTACGAAATCAGAATAAGCTTTCGCGCAGGCAATTTGTACATCTGTTTTCAATTGGCCAATGTTATTTGGACAATTGTAAAAAACGAAAGCCCGCATTGCATTTGGACTAACATGAATCTCTTTTCGGAGACGAATCGCTTCATTTGTGAAAAATAGCTGTAGTAAAGCAAAGCGTTCTTTATGCGTTCGCTCACGAAGTGGTGGAAGCGTAACGGTCATTGGAATACGTCTTGTAAATGTCTTTAATAAAAATGAGTTTGGTTCTTCTGTTGTTGCAGTAATGATTAATACTTGTGCTTTACGCTCGTTCTCTGTCTCTCCAAGGCGGCGGTATACTCCGCGGTCAATAAATGTGAAGAGCATTTCTTGTCCTTCTGGAGGCAGGCGATGGACTTCATCTAAGAAGAGGATACCTTCATGTGCCTTTTCAATTAACCCTTTTTGATCACTGGCACCTGTGTAAGCTCCTTTTTTTATCCCAAATAACTGTCCAAGTAGTAGTTGTGGATTGTTTGCATAATCAGCACAGTTAAAGACGATAAAAGGTGCTCCTTTTGGGAGTTGCTCTACTTCAATTGCGTATTCGTGCATTAAAGAAGCGAACATAGATTTCCCGACACCTGTTTCTCCAAGTAGTAAAGTGTGCATACCGTTTGGAGGATAGAGAATAGAAGCTTTCGCTTTTTCAATTGCAATTTTTAGGCTTGTATTTTCAATTGCAAATGTATCTAGTGAAGTGCCATTTGTTGAATGCGTTTCCAATGAAGTATTCGTTTCTATATAAAAACGAACAGGGCGTGTACTCGTTTTTAATAAACGTTCATCTTTCACAAGCTTGTTCAAATCGCTACTAACATTTGCACGGTCTAACTGTAGAAGTGTAGCGAGTTCTGATGCTGTTACACCTTCTGTATAATTCCCTTTTTGTATTGCGTTAAAAATGAGATCTATTCGTTTCATTTCTATTCACCTCGAAACTTCATCACTATTTAAAATTTTACACAAAAATGGGAAGTGTGGGAAGAGAAAAATAAAACAGCTTTAGTACATAGGCACTAAAGCTGTTACAATCTTGTGTCTTTCCAAAAATTCACTTCAAGATGGGAAGATGGATTGTATGGAAGTAGTTTATACCCTTGTGATTGCAAATAATCAATTACTGCTGGAAGTATTTGTACTGTGACACTAGAATCGTGCATTAAAATAACCTCCACTTGTTCATCGCTTTGATTTCGTACTCTTTCTAGTATTGCGGAAGGATTATCATAGCTTTTCCAGTCGTATGTATCAATTGTCCAATCCCACATTTTGTACTGGGCAGATACGAGTGCGTCGCGGTAATTCTTTTTTAAATAAGGCATACTACCGTACGGGACACGAACGAGATGTGTGTTTAAATTCGTAACTTGCTGGACGATATTTTGAGCTTGCTCCATTTCTGCAATTAAAACAGAGGGATCGCCAGTATAAAGACGTTTTACATCATGTGACATACTATGAAGTCCGATATAATGTCCGTCTTGAATCAACCGATGCATTGTTTTTTGATAATGTGGTACTTTCCCACCGATGACGAAGAAAGTTGCTTTGCCATTCTTCTCTTTTAAAATGTTTAAAATTTGTGTTGTATATTTGTTGGGGCCGTCATCAAATGTTAAGTACGCAATCTTTTGTATAGGAGAGTTGGTTTGAGTAGTTTGGTGATGTTCTGCTGGAATGGCCATAGTCGCTTCTGTATTCGATGATGCGTACATAGTAATAGTTGAAAATAAAATTATACATTGAAATACTCGCTTGATCATAACATTCACCCTCAGTTTGACAATCAAGATGTAAAAAAGAAATTTTGATATTTTCCTCATTATCATTGCTATACGTATATCTTTCTCCAATAGAGGGACTCTCAAACAATCTATATTTTGGAAATAGGGAATAAGGAGTAAAAAACAAAAAAATAGCAT
The DNA here is from genome assembly GCF_001884235.1 of Bacillus paramycoides. Taxonomy (GTDB): domain Bacteria; phylum Bacillota; class Bacilli; order Bacillales; family Bacillaceae_G; genus Bacillus_A; species Bacillus_A paramycoides. The sequence goes on from NZ_MAOI01000008.1 coordinate 22,954, forward strand.
CCTCTTCCAAGAAAGAGGATGCTATTTGAATATTTCATAATAGTAAAGGCTATACTACAATTAGTCTTCGCGTTTTTTTACTTTTTTATAGAAGGAAATAATTGGTTTGTAACGTTCGTGTACAAGACCGATTACTTCAGCAATGATTTCTGTAAAGAAGATTAAAACGAAAAGAAGAATAATGGATAACCATAATGTCGCACTAGTGAAAAGGATTGCATTTATACTAAAGAAAATACCAAATGCGTAAATAATTAGTACCGTTTTACGATGAGAGAATCCCATTGCAAGTAAGCGGTGATGTAAATGCGATTTATCTGGTGCTGAAATAGGTTTTTTATTGACGATACGGCGGATGATTGCAAATGTCGTATCAAATACAGGTACACCTAAAATGATAACTGGAACGATAAAACTGAATAGCGTTACGCTTTTGTATAATCCAAGTAACGATATAACAGAAATACAGTATCCTAAAAATAGTGCTCCTGTATCTCCCATGAAAATTTTTGCTGGATGGAAGTTATAGAATAAAAATCCAATTGTACTTGCTAATGTAATCAGCGCTAGAGGTAATATAATAGCCGCTCCAGTGCCCCACGGACTAGTGAAGGCCATATATGCTAGCGTTGCAAGTACGATAGATGAAATCCCAGCGGATAATCCATCTAATCCATCAATTAAGTTGATGGCATTTGTAATACCTACAATCCAAAATACTGTAATTGGATAAGCGAGCCATCCGAGTTCAGTATCTCCAAGGATTGGAATATATAATACTTGCACTAATAATCCACTTTTTACAATCATGATGGCAACTAGTAGTTGTCCACCGAATTTTACCCTCGCAGATAGTTCGTACATATCATCTAAAATCCCGATGATAACAATGATGATAGCACCTAAAGTTATCGATAGCATTCTTTGTTCGTATAATCCACCGACAACAAATCCTACGGCTACACCGATGAAAATTGCTAACCCGCCAAGACGAGGCATAATTTTTTGGTGTACTTTACGCGCGTTTGGCTTGTCTGTTGCTCCTATTTTAAAAGCTAATTTAATAACTAAAGGAGTAACGACGAGTACAGTGATGAAAGATGCCAAAATGGCATAAATCACTTGTGAGTCCATTAATACCCCACCCTTTATAGTTTAACGTAATTTTTTTAGTGTATTTATCTGAAAATTATGATGTTTATTTACAGGCTCATAACATATGGTATCACAAAAAGATTAGAATTCAATCTTTTTTTCTTTTAGCGGTAAGTGGAAGTGAATAAAATATATGACAATGGTATATGGAATATTGAGTCGCTTGAGAAGGTTATTCATATTGTGACCTGTAATATGACATTGTAGTTGCTTCGTCTATAAAGAGTATTTTTACTTCAGTATTATTATAAGTGTTGCACGTAAAAATGAGTAAGTTTCGTGTTAAAATATGGAAATTTATATTTGGGATAGATTGCATCATTTAACTTTACAAAATCTTAAAAAAGAATAAAAAAGATAATTCATATAATAAAGAAGTAAAAGAGTTTTCTCATTCTTGTTGTGAGAGGGGGAAGCACAGGGAGAATTCTATGTATTCGTATATTTTCTTTTGTATATTCCTGTGCGAAAGGAAAATGAAAATTACGATAATAGGTGCCGGATATGTTGGATTGATTACAGGGGTAGGATTGGCGAGATTAGGACATTCGGTTACATGTTTTGATATAAATGACGAAAAAATTGAACGGATAAAACAAGGGAAGTTACCTATTTATGAATGTGGCTTACATGAATTAATAAATGAAGCATATGAGAATAACCATTTAACTTTTACAACAAGTAAATCGAAGGCTTTTAATAAGGCAGAATTTATATTTATTGCAGTTGGAACGCCATCTTTATTAGATGGCACAGCAGATTTAACGTATATTCGTAGTGCTTGTGATGATGTTGGAACATATGTGAATAACGATATTATTGTTGTTACGAAAAGTACGGTTCCTGTAGGTACGAATGATGTAATGAAGGGATGGATCGAGGAGAAGTTACAAGGCAGACATGAATTACATATCGTATCGAATCCAGAGTTTTTACGAGAAGGTTCTGGTATGTATGATTTTTTTCATGGTGATCGTATTGTAATTGGAGCAAATAGTGAGGCAGTTGCACGAAAAGTAGAGAATTTATATAGTGAATTATGTTTGAAAACGTATATTACAGATATTAGAAGTGCAGAGATGATTAAATATGCATCTAACGCTTTTTTAGCTACGAAAATTAGTTTTATTAATGAGATTTCGAATATATGTGAGCAAGTGGGTGCAGATATATTAGAGGTAGCTACAGGAATGGGGATGGATAAGAGAATTGGTGCATCTTTTTTAAAAGCGGGTATCGGATACGGAGGATCTTGTTTTCCGAAAGATACGAAAGCACTCGTGCAAATTGCAGGGGATGTTTCTCATGATTTTCGTTTGTTGAAAGCGGTCATTGAAGTGAATAATAAACAACAGTTGTTATTGGTTGAAAAAGCGAAGAAAGTAATGGATATGAATAAGAAGCGGATTGCAGTTCTTGGCGCAGCGTTTAAGCCGAATACTGACGATATTAGGGAAGCGCCATCCCTTATTATAATACAAGAATTAATTAATATGGGTGCGGATGTGGTTCTATATGACCCGCAAGCAATTCAAAATGTAAAAGATTTATTTGGGAAGGCTATACAATACGCTGGATGTATAGATGAATCGATTAGAGAAGCGAATGCAGTTTTTATCGTAACAGAATGGAAATCAATCCGAACTTATCCGTTAGAAAAGTATGTACAGCTTATGAGGGAACCTATTCTATTTGATGGGAGAAATTGTTATACTAATGAGGATGCTAAGAAGCATGGGATAGATTATTACTCTGTTGGGCGAAAAAACATTTGTAATAGTAATATTTCTATTATTCGTTAAAAAGTCTATTTCCCCATGCCTATTCTGATATGTCATAATAGAAGTTGTAACTAGTGAAAGAAAAGAGGCAATGAAATGACTGAACGTTTAAAAGTAATGACAATTTTCGGGACACGTCCAGAAGCAATTAAAATGGCACCTCTTGTATTAGAGTTGCAAAAGCACCCAGAAAAGATTGAATCGATTGTGACTGTAACAGCACAACACCGTCAAATGTTAGATCAAGTATTAAGTATCTTTGGGATTACGCCAGATTTCGATTTAAATATTATGAAAGATCGCCAAACTTTAATCGATATTACAACACGTGGTTTAGAAGGTTTGGATAAAGTAATGAAAGAAGCGAAGCCAGATATCGTCCTTGTACATGGTGATACAACGACGACATTTATCGCAAGTTTAGCTGCTTTCTATAATCAAATTCCAGTAGGACATGTTGAAGCAGGACTTCGTACATGGGATAAATATTCTCCATATCCAGAAGAGATGAATCGCCAATTAACAGGTGTAATGGCGGATCTCCATTTCTCACCTACAACAAAATCAGCAACGAACTTACAGAAAGAAAATAAAGATGAGTCAAGCATTTTCGTAACAGGAAATACAGCGATTGACGCATTGAAAACGACTGTAAAAGAAACATATAGTCATCCTGTACTAGAGAAACTTGGAAATGATCGTCTTGTGCTTATGACAGCGCATCGTCGTGAAAACCTAGGTGAACCAATGCGTAATATGTTCCGTGCAATTAAGCGTCTTGTTGATAAGCATGAAGATGTACAAGTTGTATACCCTGTTCATATGAATCCTGTTGTTCGTGAAACAGCGAATGATATTTTAGGCGAGCATAGCCGCATTCATTTAATTGAGCCGCTAGATGTAATTGATTTCCATAACGTTGCAGCTCGTTCATACTTAATGCTAACTGATTCTGGTGGTGTACAAGAGGAAGCACCATCACTAGGTGTGCCAGTTCTTGTCCTTCGTGACACGACGGAACGTCCAGAGGGTATTGAAGCAGGTACGTTAAAATTAGCAGGAACAGATGAAGAGACAATCTTTGGGCTTGCTGACGAATTACTATCTAATAAAGAAGCTCATGATAAGATGGCGAAAGCATCTAATCCTTACGGCGATGGCCGTGCATCAGAGCGTATTGTAGAAGCGATTTTACAACACTTCAAGAAGTAAAGTGAAACTTTAATCAGTGGGAGTGTTTATCCCCCACTGATTATTAGCCCGCACCAATCGGGATAAATGAAAAAAGAGCCAAATCGTATGTGATTTGGCTCTTTTTTATTATTGGTGATTCCTCATAATCCACTCTGCATGAGCATTTGTAGAAGGGGGAGGAGGCGGTGGTGTTTTGTTCTCACTCGGCTCCTTCTTTGCTTTTGCGCTGGAGTTAGAATTTGAATCGGAATTTGTATTCTCATCTTTCGTAGCCTCTGTTGGGGCTTTTGTTTTTTCTCCTATTTCCTTTTCAATTTCGTTACGTACCGTCTCTACACTGATTGGATCCGGAAGGAAGTAATAAATACCGCCTATTTTTCTGTCTTCTCCTTCAATTTTTAACGTTTGTATTGTAGAAGGATCAAATCCAGAGAGTTTACTGTAAAGAGCAAGTCCGTCTGAAATAGGAATGTCGGTTTTTATATATTTTCCAACGACAGTCGTTAAATCTTTAATTTTAAATACAGTAGAGGCGGAATTTAGTTTTTGAGCAACAGCGGCTAGTAATTGTCTTTGTCTAGCGGCCCGACCATAATCGCCATTTGGATCCTGCTTTCGCATACGGACGTAAGCAAGTGCTTCTTCGCCGTTTAACTCTTGTTTGCCTTGTTTAAATTGGATTTTTTTGTCGTAATCAACATCAGAACGTTCCCAAAAATCGAAGGGAACATCGACTGTAACACCGCCAACAGCATCAACGATACCTTTAAAGCCTTGGAAATCAATTTTAACATAATGGTCTACAGGAACTTTTAGAAAACCTTCTACAGTTTTGATTGCCATTTTTTCTCCACCGTAAGCATGCGCGGCGTTAATTTTGTCTTCTTTATCCTTTCCGACAATTGGAACTCGACTATCACGAGGAATACTCATAAGCGAAACCTTTTGAGTTTTCGGATTGACTGTCGCAAACATTAATGAGTCTGTACGACCATTTTGACCGTCTGTTGCATAATCCTCTATTCCCATAATGAGGATTGTAAAAGGTTCCTTTGTAATTGCTACATCTTCGGTTCTTAAATCCGATTTTTCACGGTTAAATCCACTGTACATCCCCATGAGAGAAGAGTAGGAATTTAAAATATAAAGTCCTACGCTACCAAATACAAATGCGAAAATAAGAAAGTAGAAAAGTTTTCTTCTACGTTTCTTTTTTATTCTGCTATTTTGGAGATGATAATAACGTTCTTCCATATATAATCTCCTTAGTTCATTTGTAGGGAATTAATTCACTACATTAATCTTTAAAGGGGATAAGTTAGCTATTCTTAGTTAACGTCTTGTTCTAAGTACAACATATCTCCTTCTTTAATTGTACATTTCCCGTTTGTTAATTCAATCATCCAATTCGTAAATGTTTGTTTTCGATTTTCTTCTACATACGTATCAAATGTGACATTTTCGAGATAATGTATATCTTTAATGGCATATTCTGAATTGCGTAATTCATTTTCAACTTTGCCAAGCAATGTATAATCAATTTCTGTTTGCATAACGCGCATTAGTTTCCGCTCAACAATGCCTACGTGATTAAGTCCTTCACTTGTACATTTTCCATATGCACGAATTAATCCACCAGCACCAAGCTTAATGCCACCAAAATAGCGCGTGACGACAACGACAGTATCTTTTAGACCTCGTTTTTTTAATACCTCTAACATAGGTACACCAGCGGTACCACTTGGTTCACCGTCATCGTTTGCTTTTTGAATTTGATCTTGTTCACCGATTAAATATGCGGAACAATTATGTGTTGCATTCCAATGTTGTTTTTTTATTTTTTGTATAAATTCTTGGGCTTCCTCTTCAGTTGTGGCTCGATTTACATAGCAAATGAATCTGGATTTTTGAATAACAATTTCGTGCTCACCGTAGCCTTTAACTGTTAAATATTGTAATAACAATGGTATACGCCCCTATCCTTCAAAATGACTAGTACTTTATATTTTAAAAGCGAGCGTTTTTATATTCAAACATTTTTTATAAATATGTTGAAATTTTTGATGATTATTTTATCTTTTTGTTGTAATTTGTCGAGATGGTGATTATAATTTCTAACCTGCATTTTCATGTATTGGTGCACCTTTTTTGGTTTTCGTGTAAAATTAGGGAATAAAATTTTTTTTATAAGGCAGGTACGAAAATGAAAACAGCTATTGTTACTGATAGTACAGCGTATATACCGAAGCATATTCGTGACGAACTAAATATATATATGATTCCATTAAACGTTGTGTTTGGAACGGAATCTTATCAAGAAGAAGCTGAAATTTCAGCAGATGATTTTTATGTAAAAGTACGTGAGCAGGAAGAACTTCCGAAAACTTCGCAGCCAGCAATTGGAAAGTTTTTAGAGTTATATGAAGAATTATCTAAAGAATATGATGCAGTAATTAGTATTCATCTTTCAAGTGGAATTAGTGGTACATACCAAACAGCAACGACAGCTGGACAGATGGTAGATGGTATTAATGTATATACGTACGACTCTGAAATTAGTTGTGAAGTACAAGGGTTTTACGTACGTGAAGGTGCGAAATTAGCAAGTGAAGGCAAGACGCCAGAAGAGATTATCGCTCGCTTCGATGAAATGAAGCAAACGATGGATGCCTATTTTGTAGTGGATGATTTACATCATTTACAACGTGGGGGACGATTAAATAGCGCACAAGCTTTCATCGGTAGTTTGTTACAAGTAAAACCAGTGTTATATTTTAGAGATAAAGTAATTATTCCATTCGAAAAAATTCGTACGCGTAAAAAAGCGTTGAAGCGTATCATTGAAATCTTTGATGAACAGGCAAATAAAGGTGTACCTATGGAAGCTGTCATTATTCATGCAAATCGTGAAGAGGAAGCTGAGGAATGGAAGAAAGAATTAGAAGAGCAATACCCTCATGTTATAATTCGTACGAGTTATTTCGGAGCTGTAATTGGCACGCATTTGGGTGAAGGTGCACTTGGTTTAGGCTGGTATACGAAGTAATAAAGATATAAAAGCTCTCTTTTTGAAGAGGGTTTTTTTACGGATGTTTTATAAAAATTTGACAAGTTAATATTTGGAAATGGTAAAATGTACGTAAAATTAAATAATGAGGAAAGTTTTATTACTTACTTTTTACAAGAAACTATCTTATAATAGAGGAGAGGTGAAATATATGGAGCATAATTCATGTTTATGTCCAAAATTTGAGTCAGCTTTTACATTGCTTAGTAAGAAATGGACTGGCTTAATTATTAAATCTTTGTTGGAAGAGCCGAAACGCTTTAGAGAAATCGCAGATATTATACCTAATATGAGCGATCGTATGTTGTCAGAACGTTTAAAGGAATTAGAAGGCGAAGGTATCGTAGTTCGTGACGTTTACCCAGAAGTACCAGTTAGAATCGAGTATGGTTTAACTGATAAAGGGAAGGCGTTGGAAAGTGTTATGAATGAAGTCCAAAATTGGGCTGAGAAATGGATGAAGTAACGTTTCAGTCTCATTCATGTTGGTATAATTTCAAAACGTAAGGGAGTCCCTTACGTTTTTTCTATTTGTATAAAAATGGCGAAACGTTCTTAAAATTCTACATATATATACAAAATTAGATATACTTTGCTATAGAGACAAATGTAATATTACATTTATTTTACAAAACCGTAACATTGGCGAAAAAACTCCCGAATTATGGTATAAATTTTAATAGGTTAAGTACGGAAAAAGAAAAAAGAAAGCGGTGTAAAAAATAAAATGAAAAAGCTAAAAATGGCATCTTGCGCGTTAGTTGCAGGGTTAATGTTTTCAGGGCTAACACCAAATGTATTTGCAGAAGATAAAATTTCTGACGTGAAATCACAAATTAACACACAAAATGACACTTTACATAAACAACAACAAGAACGTGATGAATTACAAAAACAAATGAATGACTTAAACAAAACAATTCAAGGTTTAGATAAGTCTGTTCAAGAGAACGCTTCAAAACTTGATGAAACAACAAAAAAAGTTGCTGATACCGAGCAATTAATCGAGAAGAAAAATAAAGATATTGCAGAACTACAAACAAAAATTGCAAAACGTGAAGAGTTATTGAGAAAACGTTTAGTTGCACTTCAAGAACAACCAAACACGAACGTTGTAACAGAAGTTCTTGTAAACTCTAAAAACATTGCAGATCTAGTTGATCGCTTCAATTCTATGTCTAAAATTCTTGAGTCTGACGAAGATATCATGAAAACACAACAAGAAGATCAAGTGAACGTGAAAAAAGATGTTGAAACAGTAAAAGAAAAACAAAAAGAATTAAAAGAAGCACAAGCTCAAATTGAAACTGCTAAGAAAGAACTTGACGCTGAAAAAGCGAAAAAAGAAACTGCAGTGAATGATTTAAGCGGCAAAATGGATACCGTTGTAACTACAATGACAAGTACGGAAAGTCAATTGAAAGATCTTGAGAAACAAGCGTTACAATTACAACGTATTGCTGAAGAAGAGGCACAAGCAAAAGCTGCACAAGAAGCTGCTGCTCAAAAACAAGCAGAGCAAGCTGCTAAAGCAAAAGAAGCACAAGCTCAGCCGGCACAAGCTCAGCCGGCACAAGCGCCTGCTCAACCAGCGGCACCAGCAAACAATGGTGGACAAGCTCAAAAAGAAGAGCCTAAAAAAGAGCAACCTAAGAAAGAACAGCCTAAAAAAGAAGAATCTACACCAGCACCAAATGCGGGTGGCGTAATCGGTAAAGCACAAAGCTACTTAGGTTTACCATATGTTTGGGGAAGTGCATCTCCATCAAACGGCGGTTTTGACTGTAGTGGATTCATCTCTTACATCTTTGGTGTAGGTCGTCAAGACGTTGCAGGTTACTGGAACTCAGTTTCTAAAGTAAGTAGCCCACAACCTGGAGATTTAGTATTCTTCCAAGGTACTTATAAAGCAGGTCCATCTCACATCGGTATTTACGTTGGGAATGGCCAAATGATTCATGCGAGTGATAAAGGGATTGCTTACGGTGATATTAACAGTTCTTACAACCAGAAACATTTCTTAGGATACGGTCGATTCTAGGATTTATAATTTAATAAAACACGTGTATAAAGTCGATAGCTTACTATTTTATAAGTAGGTTATCGGCTTTTTTGAGTTTTTACGAGATTATGAGAAGGATTTATAGTAGTGCTGGAGGTGGTTTAGGATGTTAGCCGGGAAACAGTTACTATTAGAAGAACTCTCTTCAGATTTGCAGGGTGAATTAAATCATTTGAAAAGGAAGCGAGAAGTCGTTTGTGTACAAGGTGTAATTAAGAAGTCTTCAAAATATATGTGTCAGCGTTGCGGAAATATAGAGCAGCGACTATTTGCGTCATTTTTATGTAAAAGGTGCAATAGGGACTGTACGTATTGCCGAAAGTGCGTAACGATGGGGCGTGTGAGCGAATGTGCTGTACTTGTTCGCGGGATAGCTGAAATAAAAGGAGAAAATTACTTGCATCCGTTACGTTGGACAGGAGTTTTGTCTGCTGGACAGGAATTGGCTGCACAAGGTGTCGCTGAAGCTGTTAAACGGAAAGAATCATTCTTTATTTGGGCTGTGTGCGGGGCTGGGAAGACGGAAATGTTGTTTCATGGAATTGCAGAGGCACTTCAAAAGGGAGAGAGAGTTTGTATCGCAACGCCGAGAACAGATGTTGTACTTGAATTAGCGCCAAGGTTACAAGAAGCGTTTCCAAATATAAATGTAGCAGCTTTGTACGGAGGGAGTTTAGATTGTGAAAAAGATGCAATGTTAGTCGTTTCAACTACGCATCAATTGTTGCGTTACTATAAATCGTTTCATGTCATGATTGTAGATGAGATAGATGCTTTTCCATATCATGCGGATAAGATGTTACATTACGCAGTAAAACAAGCAATGAAAGAGAAAGCAGCACGTATTTATTTAACAGCAACTCCAGATGAAAAGTGGAAGCGGAAGTTGCGAAGTGGTAAGCAAAAAGGGGTTATTATTTCAGGACGCTATCATCGTCATCCCTTGCCAGTTCCGGTGTTTCGGTGGTGTGGAAATTGGAAAAAAGACCTCGTGCGTAAAAAGATCCCTCGTGTTTTATTGCAATGGCTAAATATGTACTTAGGTAAACAATATCCCATTTTTTTATTTGTTCCCCATGTGCGATACGTAGAAGAAATCAGCTTGTTATTAAAATCAATAAACAGCCAAATTGACGGTGTGCATGCAGAAGATCCGAAGAGAAAAGAAAAGGTAGCGGCTTTTCGAAAAGGAGAAATTCCTTTATTAGTTACAACGACGATTTTGGAACGAGGGGTAACTGTGAAGAATTTGCAAGTAGCAGTTTTAGGGGCAGAAGAAGAAATATTTTCAGAAAGTGCTCTCGTTCAAGTTGCAGGGCGTGCTGGTAGAAGTTTTGATGAACCTCATGGAGAGGTCATCTATTTTCATTATGGAAAGACAGAGGCGATGGTACGCGCGAAAAAACATATTCAAAGCATGAATAAAAATGCTAAAGAACAAGGATTGATAGATTAATGCATTGTCTACTTTGTGATGAGTATATTTCATACGCGATTAGTTGGTACACTTTTTTTGTTAAGCTTCATAAAGAGTATATATGTGATAGATGCGAACAAAAACTTTCCTATATTATAGGAGATATTTGTAGAGAGTGTGGTCGGCTTTTAGAACTTGTGCCAGCTGAATATAAAAACGGTGATATTTGCACGGATTGCATAAGATGGATGGACGAGGAGAGGTTTCCGTCTCTCATAAATCGTTCGTTGTGTGTGTACAATGAAGGGATGAAAGAAATATTAGCACAGTTTAAGTTTCGAGGAGATGCTGAATTAGTTCATATTTTCTATCAGTCTTTTCGAAGGCTTTTTCAAAAATATTTTGCGAATGTTTCAGTTGTTATTTCTGTTCCGCTTAGTGAAGAACGAGAATACGAACGTGGTTTTAATCAAGCCGAGTTACTAGCTTCTTGTTTGCCTGTCAAAATGTCTTGTACATCATTAAGAAGGATAGAAACAGAAAAGCAAAGTAAGAAGAAGCGCAAAGAAAGGATGTCGGGAAGTAATCCTTTTTATTTTCAGGGAGAAGAGATGTTTCATGGGCAACATGTTTTAATCGTTGATGATGTGTATACGACAGGAATTACAGTTAGGCAAATTGGAAGTCTTTTGTATGATAGAGGAGCGAGGGAGGTTTCTTGTTTGACACTTTGTAGAGGCTAATATGTGAATGTCGAAAGGGGTAATAAAAAGACGACAGGTCTTCTTTGACTTACGATCTTGTCATTCGTTATAGTCAGACTATGGGGCGAATGCCCTGATTTTTAGAGTGAAGGGAATGGAATGAACATGCAAGGAAGAGTAAAATGGTTCAATGCAGAAAAGGGATTTGGGTTTATTGAGCGTGAAAATGGTGACGATGTTTTTGTCCATTTTTCTGCTATTCAACAAGAAGGATATAAGTCGTTAGAAGAAGGGCAACAAGTGCAGTTTGATATTGTTGATGGCGCACGTGGACCACAAGCGGCTAATGTTGTGAAGTTGTAAAAATTACGTTTTTGGAAAAGATAGAGCTGTATTTGTGGCAGCATTTTATAAATTATGGAAGCTCTTGTTTGTAACAAGGGTTTTTTTGTTGTAGGGAGAGTTGTCAAAAAGTTGTTTCTTTTCTGTAACGAATTGTCCACAGTTACATTCGTTATTCACGATGTTAATAGGATAAAATAAAGATAGAAACGATGCATCTTTTCATTTCAACAAAAAATGATAAAAAAATCGCAATTCCACTAATTTTTTTAAAAAAGTTAGAAGGAGTTTTTAAGCCAGTGTCGAAATTATAGTACATAGGCTTGAAAGGAGGAATTCATCTATGAAATTCAACATTCGTGGTGAAAATATTGAAGTAACTCCAGCATTAAAGGAATATGTAGAGAAAAAGCTAAGTAAATTAGAGCGTTATTTTGATACATTCCCAGAGATTAAGGTTAATTTAAAAGTATACTCTGACAAGCAACGTATCGAGGTAACAATTCCATTTACAGATTTATTACTTCGTGCAGAAGAAACAAATAGCGATATGTACGCTGCAATTGATTTAGTAGTTGATAAAATTGAGCGACAAATTCGTAAACATAAAACAAAAGTAAACCGTAAATTACGTGAAAAGGGTTCTGTTAAAAACAACTTTATCCTTCCAGAAGCAGTAGCTGTTCTGGATGAGGTAGAAGAGGATGAATTAGAACTTGTACGTACAAAACGATTCGATTTAAAACCGATGGACGTTGAAGAAGCGATCTTACAAATGGATATGCTAGGACATAATTTCTTCGTCTTCACAAATGCGGATACAAATGAAACTAATGTTGTATATGGCCGTAAAGACGGAAAATATGGTTTAATCGAAACAAAATAATAATTCAAAAGCGCAGCCGAAAGGGGCTGCGCTTTTTTCTTTTTTCTATATTTTTGTTTTCGTATTTCGTAATATCGATATGAATTTAAACAGCTCATTCGTAATGAGATTTAGAAGTTATGTCTCGTTACTGTCAATTGTATTACTATTCCAAAAGGATCTCGAATAATGGCATAACCAGGGCTGAAGGAGTTTTTTTAAAAAGGTGTTAAAATATGAACTTCATCATGTTGAATTAGATTGTGATAGAGTGCTTCAATGGTTTGGAAATCTTTAGATTGAATACATAAAGATAAGCTGTTACTGAGATTGAATGAACAATTTGTAATAGCAAGATTTAGTTTGTTTGAACAGCTTAAATAAAATAGTAGGGATTGTAGCTGAAAAAAATTCCTGAAACTAGGCCCGACATTTGGACGATTGTTGTCATAGTTATAAGACAAGTGTTACAATTATCATTAGGTTTATACATTTTAGTTTTTTTAATTAGGAGAAAAATTGGCATAACATAAATTTGATTTTTATAACGACTGATTGTAAAGAGAAAAAGAAAGCAATCAGAAGTTTTATTTTAATAAAAAGAGGAGCGTATTTCCTATGATCGGTATTTTAAAAAAGGTGTTTGATGTCAACCAACGCCAAATTAAACGTATGCAGAAGACAGTGGAGAAGATTGATGCATTAGAATCATCTATTAAGCCACTAACTGATGAGCAATTAAAAGGGAAGACGCTTGAATTTAAAGAACGTCTAACAAAAGGTGAGACAGTAGATGATCTACTTCCTGAAGCTTTTGCAGTTGTTCGTGAAGCCGCAACCCGTGTTCTTGGAATGCGTCCATATGGTGTGCAGCTAATGGGTGGTATTGCCTTACATGAAGGAAATATCTCTGAGATGAAAACGGGTGAAGGTAAAACGTTAACGTCTACTTTACCTGTATATTTAAATGCTTTAACAGGAAAAGGTGTTCACGTTGTTACAGTCAATGAATATTTAGCACAACGTGATGCGAGTGAAATGGGACAGCTTCATGAGTTCCTTGGTTTAACAGTAGGAATTAACTTAAACAGTATGTCACGTGAGGAGAAGCAAGCTGCGTATGCTGCTGATATTACGTATAGCACAAATAATGAGCTTGGATTCGATTACTTACGTGACAACATGGTGTTATATAGAGAGCAGTGCGTTCAGCGTCCGCTTCATTTTGCTATCATCGATGAAGTCGATTCTATTTTAGTCGATGAAGCACGTACGCCGCTTATTATTTCTGGACAAGCTCAAAAGTCAACAGAGCTATACATGTTTGCAAATGCATTCGTTCGTACATTAGAAAATGAAAAAGAGTATTCATTTGATGTGAAAACGAAAAATGTAATGTTAACAGAAGATGGTATTACGAAAGCTGAGAAAGCTTTCCATATTGATAACTTATTCGATTTAAAACATGTCGCACTTCTTCACCATATTAATCAGGGGCTGCGTGCACACGTTGTTATGCACCGTGATACAGATTATGTTGTACAAGAAGGCGAAATCGTAATTGTAGACCAATTCACTGGTCGTCTTATGAAAGGTCGTCGTTATAGCGAAGGTTTACACCAAGCTATTGAAGCAAAAGAGGGCGTAGAAATTCAAAATGAAAGTATGACGCTTGCAACAATTACGTTCCAAAACTACTTCCGTATGTACGAAAAGTTATCTGGTATGACTGGTACAGCGAAAACGGAAGAAGAAGAATTCCGTAGTATTTACAATATGAATGTTATCGTAATTCCAACGAATAAAGATATTATTCGTGATGACCGTGCTGATTTAATTTTCAAATCAATGGAAGGCAAATTCAATGCAGTTGTTGAGGATATTGTAAATCGTCACAAACAAGGACAACCTATTCTTGTTGGTACAGTTGCAATTGAAACGTCAGAGCTTATTTCAAAAATGTTAACACGTAAAGGTGTACGTCATAACATCTTAAACGCAAAAAACCATGCGCGTGAAGCAGATATCATTGCAGAAGCTGGTAGTAAAGGCGCTGTAACAATTGCGACGAATATGGCTGGTCGTGGTACGGATATTAAGTTAGGCGACGATATTAAAAACGTTGGTCTAGCAGTTATCGGTACAGAGCGTCACGAAAGCCGTCGTATTGATAATCAGTTACGTGGTCGTGCTGGTCGTCAAGGGGACCCTGGTGTAACACAGTTCTATTTATCAATGGAAGATGAACTAATGCGCCGCTTCGGTTCTGACAATATGAAAGCGATGATGGATCGTCTTGGTATGGATGATTCGCAGCCAATCGAAAGTAAAATGGTTTCTCGTGCTGTAGAATCTGCACAAAAACGTGTAGAAGGAAATAACTATGATGCACGTAAACAATTGCTACAATACGACGATGTACTTCGTCAACAACGTGAGGTAATTTACAAGCAGCGTCAAGAAGTAATGGATTCAGAGAACTTACGCAGCATTATTGAAGGTATGATGAAATCTACGATAGAACGTGCTGTTGCACTTCATACGCAAGAAGAAATCGAGGAAGATTGGAACATTAAAGGTCTTGTCGATTACTTAAATACAAACCTTCTTGAAGAAGGAGATGTAAAAGAAGAAGAGTTACGTCGCCTTGCTCCAGAAGAAATGAGCGAATTAATCATCGCGAAATTATTAGAGCGTTATAACGAAAGAGAAAAACTTCTACCTGAAGAGCAGACGCGTGAATTCGAAAAGGTTGTTGTATTCCGTGTTGTAGATACGAAATGGACAGATCATATTGATGCAATGGACCACCTTCGTGAAGGTATTCATTTACGTGCTTATGGACAAATCGATCCACTTCGTGAATACCAAATGGAAGGATTCGCAATGTTCGAATCGATGATTGCTTCTATTGAAGAGGAAATTTCTCGCTACATCATGAAGGCTGAAATTGAGCAAAACCTAGAGCGCCAAGAAGTTGTTCAAGGTGAAGCTATTCATCCATCAAGCGATGGCGAAGAGGCGAAGAAAAAACCGGTTGTAAAAGGTGATCAAGTAGGCCGTAATGATTTATGTAAGTGCGGTAGTGGCAAGAAATATAAAAACTGCTGTGGTATTGGGAAATAATAAAAAGGATTAAACTCTCTCCGCAATAAGCGGAGAGAGTTTCCCTTGTTTTCATATGAAAGTAACAGCAATTACATAGAGGTGAAGGAAATGGAATTAGTAGAAATTAGACAAGAATTAGAGAAAATGGCTAAGAGATTAGCGGCTTTTAGGGGGTCTCTTTGACCTTCCTACTAAGGAGAAACAAATTGCAGAATTAGAAGAAACGATGATGGGCGCAGGATTTTGGGATGACCAACAAGGCGCACAAACTGTAATCAACGAGGCTAATGCGTTAAAAGACATGGTTGGAAAGTTCCGTCAGTTAGATGAGACGTTCGAAAACTTAGAAGTAACGCATGAATTACTTAAAGAAGAGTACGATGAAGATTTACATGAGGAACTAGAATCTGAAGTGAAAACTTTAATTCAAGAAATGAATGAGTATGAGCTTCAGTTATTACTAAGCGATCCTTATGATAAAAATAACGCCATTTTAGAATTACACCCAGGTGCAGGTGGAACAGAGTCACAGGACTGGGGTTCTATGTTATTACGTATGTACACGCGCTGGGCTGAAAAACGTGGATTTAAAGTAGAAACTGTTGACTACTTACCGGGCGATGAAGCTGGTATTAAGAGTGTTACACTATTAATTAAAGGGCATAATGCTTACGGTTACCTGAAAGCAGAGAAAGGTGTACATCGTCTTGTACGTATTTCACCGTTCGACTCTTCAGGGCGTCGTCATACATCATTCGTATCTTGTGAAGTTGTACCTGAGTTTAATGATGAAGTTGAAATTGAAGTGCGTACAGAAGATTTAAAAATAGATACGTACCGTGCAAGTGGTGCAGGTGGACAGCACATTAATACGACAGATTCAGCAGTTCGTATTACACATACACCGACAAATACGGTTGTAACATGTCAGTCAGAGCGTTCTCAAATTAAAAACCGTGAGCACGCAATGAAAATGTTGAAAGCGAAGTTATATCAAAAGAAACTAGAAGAGCAACAAGCACAATTAGATGAAATCCGCGGGGAGCAAAAAGAAATCGGATGGGGTAGCCAAATCCGTTCTTACGTATTTCACCCGTATTCTCTTGTGAAAGACCACCGTACAAATACAGAGGTGGGTAACGTACAGGCAGTTATGGATGGAGAAATTGATCCATTTATTGATGCTTATTTACGTTCTCGCATTTAATAAGAAAAAAAGCCAACAGAATTGTTGGCGCATGCTGAGGTAAAAGAGGATATAAAGAGGTTTATCTTATTTATATTGATGAAATAAAGAGGGAGAGAAGTTGGAAACGACAACTTCTCTTTTTGATGAGATTATATGTAGCATATAATGCCGTATATTGTTTTGTAAAAAGTAGAGAATAGTAAAACAGAGCGGTAATGGAGTAGGACTTTATATGGGATTTCTCTGATTTGGTTTGGAGAAAGAGGTTCTTTATAGAACTTTCTAAGGTGTTCACAGAATTGAAACAATTTGTGAAAGCTTTATTTTATTAGGCTTCTCACTATATTTGTGAAAAATATGAAATATACCTTAGTTTTTCTATATAAAGATAATGCTTATAATGAATAATGAGTGTGTATGAAGAATATCAACAATGGGGAGCGATAGAAGTGAAAAAGAAATTGTTGGCTATTGCGTTAGGGACATCAGTCGTTTTTGCTTTAGGAGCATGTGGAAATAAAGAAGAGACTAAGTCTTCAAATCAATCTGCAAGTACAGATAGTGCAGAACAAATTTTCCAAAAAAGTTGTGCAGGTTGTCACGCGAAAGATTTATCAGGAGCAACTGGACCTGATTTAAGAAAAGTAGGCGGTAAGTATGAAGCTGCAGATATCGAAGAAATTATTAAAAAAGGTCGCGGCGCAATGTCACCTGGACTTATTCAAGGTGAGGACGCAAAAAAAGTAGCTGAATGGTTAGCTGGACATAAATAAAAAAGGTGAAATAGACGAGTTGATTATATGATCTTACCTAAAAACGATATAGGTTAAGAACTATGTCAGCTCGTTTCCCTTTATCCCGCTATTTGCGGGCAGTAAGACTCCCACCTCAAAATTCAGCTGTAAAGCAAAGGAGTTAGGTGGGAGTCGGGCTGCCCGTAAACGCCCGATTGGTGAGGGCTGATAATCAGTGGGGATGAACAAAACCCCCACTGATTAAAGTTTCACTTTATCAGGATGTAACATAACTGTAACAAAAATGTATCCGAACTGGAAACCGATTGATGTTACAATGAGGTTTGTAGAATTTTGATGAAATATATTACATAGAGCAGCGTTGCTAATAAAAGGCATGTAAGAAAGCTGCCTTCAACAAGAATGGTAAACAGAGAATAAAAGTTTTTATTTTATTTTCAAATGTACAGAAAAGTATTTCGAAAAAAAATCATTAAGTATTGGGTGATAAATAATGATAAAAATGACGAATGTTTATAAGGAGTATCCGAATGGTATGAAAGCCATTGCTGGTCTCACAGTTAACATTAAACAAGGTGAATTCGTATACGTAGTTGGACCGAGTGGAGCCGGAAAATCTACATTTATTAAAATGATGTATCGTGAAGAGAAACCATCTACAGGATCAATTAATGTAAATGGACTTGTAATTGAAACATTAGCAGAAAGAGATGTTCCGTATTTCCGTCGTCAATTAGGCGTGATTTTCCAAGATTTTAAATTGCTACCTAAATTAACGGTATATGAGAATGTTGCGTTTGCTTTAGAAGTAATTGAAGAAGAACCAGATGCGATTCGTGAACGTGTTACAGAAGTGTTAGGTCTTGTAGGTCTAGATGACCGTGCAGATGCACTTCCAAGTGAACTTTCAGGCGGAGAGCAACAACGTGTGGCGATTGCAAGAGCGATTGTAAATAGACCAAAGGTTGTAATTGCCGATGAGCCAACAGGTAACTTAGATATTGAAACGGCTCTTGATATTATGAAGATTTTCACACGCATTAATGAGCGTGGTACAACGATTGTTATGGCGACACATAACGCAGATATCGTAAATACAATTCGTCATCGTGTAATTGCAATTGAAGGCGGAAAAATTGTTCGAGACGAGATTGAGGGAGGATACGGATATGAAGACTAATACCCTTAGTCGACATTTGCGAGAAGGTGTAAAAAATCTATCCCGTAACGGATGGATGACATTTGCTTCTGTAAGTGCAGTAACAGTTACATTATTACTTGTAGGTGTCTTTTTAACAGCGATTATGAATATGAACCATTTTGCGACGAAAGTAGAGCAAGATGTAGAAATTCGTGTGCATATTGATCCAGCGGCAAAAGAAGCTGATCAAAAGAAATTAGAAGAAGATATGGGTAAGATTTCAAAAGTAGATTCTATTAAATATTCTTCTAAAGAAGAAGAGTTGAAACGTTTAATTAAAAGCTTAGGCGATAGTGGGAAAACGTTCGAGTTATTTGAGCAAGATAACCCACTGAAAGACGTATTTGTTGTAAAGGCGAAAGAACCAACAGATACGGCAACAATTGCGAAAAAGATTGAGAAAATGCAGTTTGTAAGTAATGTTCAATACGGTAAAGGTCAAGTTGAAAAATTATTTGATACTGTAAAAACTGGTCGTAACATCGGGATCCTGTTAATTGCTGGTCTTCTATTCACAGCGATGTTCTTAATCTCTAACACAATTAAAATTACAATTTATGCTCGTAGTACTGAGATTGAAATTATGAAACTTGTTGGTGCAACAAACTGGTTTATTCGTTGGCCGTTCTTGTTAGAGGGATTATTCCTAGGAGTATTAGGATCAATTATTCCAATTGGCGTAATTTTAGTTATATATAATTCACTACAAGGTGTGTTTAATGAAAAACTTGGCGGAACAATTTTTGAGCTTCTACCATACAACCCATTCGTATTCCAATTAGCTGGTTTATTAGTGTTAATCGGTGCATTAATCGGTATGTGGGGAAGTGTAATGTCAATTCGTCGCTTCTTAAAAGTATAAAAAGTTGCAAACATAATTCGTACAAGCTTATCATATAGTAGAAATAGGTAAAGGCATCACACATCGTGTGATGCCTTTTGCTACACCACCTGTGTGTTCTGGAAAGGGGAATTCCGCATTGAAACGTAGAGTTGCAATTATTGGAATGGTTGTTGCATTTTTAATTGGTGCTGGCGGTATGTTTGGCGGTATGTACTTGTTTGGGATAAACCCAGCGTATGTAACGCAAACGGTATCGAATGGCAATGCTGGCACAGCGCAAGGGAATTTGGCAAAGATTAATGAGGCGTATGCACTAATTGATTCACGTTATGTGGAAGACGTGAAAGATGACAAGTTAGTCGAAGGTGCAATACAAGGAATGTTGTCTACGCTGAAGGACCCTTATTCCACGTATATGGATAAAGAAACGGCAAAACAGTTTAGTCAGTCACTGGATCCTGAACTTGAAGGGATTGGAGCTGAAGTGAACAAAACGGACGGTAAGCTTATTATCGTATCACCAATTAAAGGTTCACCAGCAGAAAAGGTAGGAATTAAACCGAATGACCAAATTTTATCTGTAGATGGAAATAGTGTGAAAGACTTATCACGAGAAGAAGCAGTATTAAAAATTCGTGGTAAAAAAGGAACGATTGTTGCAATTGAAATTAAGCGCGCAGGAGTGGCTGATCCGATAGAATTTAAAATTAAGCGTGAAAAGATTCCGATTTTTACTGTATTTAGTTCTGTAAAGCAAGAGAGCGGAAAAGATATCGGTTATATGCAAATTACTTCTTTCGCTGAAAATACTGCGAAAGAATTTAAGGATCAGTTAAAAGAGTTAGAGAAGAAAAATATAAAAGGCTTAGTTATTGACGTGCGTGGTAATCCTGGCGGTTATTTAAATAGCGTAGAAGATATACTAGGGGAAATCATGACGAATAAAAAGCCAATGCTACAAGTAGAAGAGCGAAATGGTCAGAAGAAGAAATTCTCTACGGAACTTAAAGAGAGAAAGCCTTATCCAATTTCGGTATTGATTGATAATGGAAGTGCTTCTGCTTCAGAGATTTTAGCGGGTGCGCTGAAAGAGGGAGAAGGCTACGATTTAATTGGTGAAAAAACGTTTGGTAAAGGTACTGTCCAGCAAGCTGTTCCATTTAAAGATGGCAGTAACATTAAATTAACGATGTTTAAATGGTTAACACCAGACGGCAATTGGATTCATAAAAAAGGAATTGCACCAACTGTAGAAGTGAAGCAACCAGATTATTATCATGCGACACCAATTCAAATTGAAAAGACACTTTCATACAATTCAAATGATGAGCAAGTAAAACATGCGCAAGAAATGCTTAAGAGCTTAGGATATGTACCAGGCCGTGAAGATGGATACTTTAGTAAAGAGACAGAATCAGCACTGAAAGCATTCCAAAATGCGAATGAGATGGAAGCGACAGGACAACTTGATAAAAAGACAGCTGAAGCGATTCAAACTAAAATTATTGAAAAAATCCGTTCTGGAGAAAATGATTTACAATTACAAACAGCATTGAAATTAATAGTGAAATAAGAAATACAGGCACTTTAGTGCCTGTATTTTTTTATGTGTTAAACACACGTTTCTTTAGTTATGATAAGATAAAAAGAAAAAATGAGATAAATGGTGGTGAATGAATTCGTGGAGGCATGGCTTTTTGAAATACTACGAGCAGTTGGACGTTTTTTCTTACACCCTGCTGTCTATGTATTTTTAATTAGTAGTATCTTCGTTGGATACTTACGTATATTACGAGAACGAAAAGACTTTTCTTTTAAAGTATATGATATTTGGTTTGAACTGCGAACATCTCTGTTTGCAGGAGTTGGATACGGATTAATCGTATCTATTATTACGGTTGGGCTTGGGCTTGTTGTGTCTAAGGCGAGTATATGGATGATTTTAATTTGGACGCTAGTATTCGGATTAACTGCTATGTATCGATATTTATCTGCAGCTTATTCGTTTGGAATCGCGATTGCATTCGTTTTATTATCTTCTAAGATGTCAGTTTCCTTCTTACAGCTTGGAGAAGGTGAGGAGGGTACGATTGTATCACTTGCTATTTTACTAGGCGTTATGCTCGTTGTAGAGGGTTTATTAATCTCTAAAAATGCAGTACGTTATTCTACTCCGAAAATTAAAAAGGGTAAGCGTGGTTTAAGAATTGGATTACATGAATCAAAACGCTTGTGGCTTGTACCAGTATTTATTCTTATACCAGGAGACGCGGTGACAGATTTTATTTCTTGGTGGCCTGTCGTTTCAATTGGTTCGACTACATACTCTTTATTCCTCGTTCCGTTTTTAATTGGATTTATGAGAAAGATTAGAAGCTATGAGCCGACGGAAGCTTTATTATTTACAGGAAGACGTGTCTATGGATTAGCAGGGATTGTACTTATTTTAGGTATCGCAAGTTACTGGTGGCACGTACTCGCAATTATCGCGATGGGAGTCGCAATGCTTGGACGCTTCACGATCTCGATGCAAGAGAAGATTGCAGACGAGACAAGGCCAGCATACTTTGCCGCACGTAATGATGGACTTGTTGTGTTAGATACAATTCCGAATACAATTGGGGCAGAGATGAATTTAAAGCCTGGGGAAGTTATTACGAAAGTAAATGGAATCATTCCAAGAAGTACCGAAGAGTTTTATGATGCGCTTCAAACGAAGACGACAGGAGCGTTTTGTAAATTAGAAGTGTTAGATACAAATGGTGAGCTTCGTCTTGCTCAAACGGCATTATACGCCGGGGGCCATCATGAATTAGGTGTTGTATTTGTTCAGCAAGAGCACGATTGGGATTCGGAAGCGATATGATAGAAATGAGGGTGTCACCTAGTCAAAAAATTGACTAGGTGACACCTTTTTTATTTTAGGAACAGCGCGATAGTAAATGAAATTTATATCAGCGATTCAACAAGAGATATCGATTTCCCAATAACAACTGTGGCCTCTATTTTAGTTTCATAGACGGATAACTTGAATAATTATTTGATAATGGTTATCATTTAGGGAGTCTTTTAATTTGGAAAAGGGAGGAAAGATATGCTGCGTAAATTTTTTTCTTATTATAAACCGTACAAAGGTTTATTCGTACTTGATTTTTCCTGTGCAGTTATCGCAGGTTTACTCGAACTTGGGTTTCCGCTTATCGTAAACCAATTTATTGATAAGCTATTACCAGGACAAAACTGGACGCTTATTTTATGGGCTTGTTTCGGTTTACTCGCAGTTTATATTTTAAATGCAGGTTTGCAATATGTCGTTACATACTGGGGACATATGCTTGGTGTTAACATTGAAACGGATATGAGGCAGAAATT
This sequence comes from Bacillus paramycoides, assembly GCF_001884235.1. Classification (GTDB taxonomy): domain Bacteria; phylum Bacillota; class Bacilli; order Bacillales; family Bacillaceae_G; genus Bacillus_A; species Bacillus_A paramycoides. Next base: position 46,010 of record NZ_MAOI01000008.1, read on the forward strand.
ATTTGATCACATTCAAAAGCTATCATTCAGATTTTTTGATAATAATAAAACAGGTCATTTAATTTCGCGCCTTACAAACGATTTAATGGAAATTGGGGAAATTGCTCACCACGGGCCAGAAGATTTATTCATTGCCATTATGACTTTAGTCGGAGCATTTTCATTTATGATGATAATTAACTGGAAGTTAGCGCTATTAACATTCTTCGTCATTCCATTCCTATTATGGTTGGCACTTTACTTCAATAAAAAAATGACAGGTACGTTTAGACGTTTATTCTCAGACGTTGCTGATTTCAATGCGTGCATTGAGAACAATGTTGGTGGTATCCGCGTTGTACAAGCATTCGGAAATGAAAAATTTGAGAAAGAGCAATTTGCTGTAAATAATGCTCGTTTCCGTACAACAAAATTAATGGCGTATAAAATTATGGCGTTAAACTCATCTATTAGTTATATGCTAATGCGTCTCGTAACGCTCTTTGTATTAATATGTGGTACATGGTTTGTATTGCAAGGTGAATTAACGTACGGTGGATTCATTGGATTCGTTTTGTTAACGAATATTTTCTTCCGACCAATTGAAAAAATTAATGCGGTTATTGAAAGTTACCCGAAAGGAATCGCTGGTTTTAAACGATATGTAGAACTTTTGGAAACAGAGCCTGATATTGTAGATTCTAAAGATGCAATCGAAGTAAAGCATGTACACGGCGATATTCAATATAACAACATTACGTTTGGATATGAAAATAAAGAACCGATTTTAAAAGATATTAGCTTGAAAATACATGCAGGTGAAACAGTTGCTTTCGTTGGGCCATCAGGGGCAGGGAAAACAACGTTATGTAGTTTATTACCGCGTTTTTACGAACAATCATCTGGATCGATTCAAATTGATGGAATTGATACGAAAGAGATGACGTTATCGTCACTTCGTAAGCAAATTGGGATTGTACAGCAAGATGTTTTCTTATTTTCTGGAACAATTCGTGAAAATATCGCTTACGGAAACTTAAAAGCTTCAGAAGCTGAAATTTGGCAAGCTGTAAAGCGTGCTCAGTTAGAAGATTTGATTTACTCGCAACCAGAAGGTTTAGATACAGTTATTGGTGAGCGTGGCGTGAAACTTTCAGGGGGGCAAAAGCAACGCTTAGCGATTGCTCGTATGTTCTTGAAAAACCCGCCAATTTTAATATTAGATGAAGCAACTTCTGCGCTAGATACAGAGACGGAACTTGCTATTCAAAAATCACTTGCAGAACTATCTGTTGGCCGTACAACGTTAGTTATCGCCCATAGACTTGCAACTATTAAAAATGCAGATCGCATCGTCGTTGTAAATAAAGATGGTATTGCAGAACAAGGTTCACATGATGAATTAATCGAGCAGGGCGGGGGGTATAGCCGATTATATGAAGCTCAGTTTAGTTCGTAAATATAATTTCTGCTGAATTAGTGCACCATAAGTAAGTGGAAACCTTATATGGGAGGCTATAAAGCATGATTGTAACAACAACTTCTACAATTCAAGGGAAAGAAATTATTGAGTATATCGATATCGTCAATGGAGAAGCAATCATGGGTGCGAATATCGTTCGTGATCTTTTCGCTTCTGTCCGCGACGTTGTCGGTGGTCGCGCAGGCGCTTACGAAAGTAAATTGAAAGAAGCGCGCGACATTGCAATGGAAGAGATGAAAACTCTCGCAAGACAAAAAAATGCGAACGCAATAGTTGGTATCGACGTGGACTACGAAGTAGTCCGCGAAGGGATGCTAATGGTTGCGGTGAGTGGAACTGCTGTCCGTATATAAAGTGAAACTTTAATCAGTGGGGGTTTTGTTCATCCCCACTGATTATCAGCCCGCACCAATCGGGCGTTTACGGGCAGCCCGACTCCCACCTAACTTCTTTGCTCAAGACGAATTTTGAGGTGGGAGTCTTACTGCCCACAAATAGCGGGATAAAGTGAAAAGCCGTGCTGATGCACGGCTTTTTGTTATTAGTGATGCTGTTATCATGTCTAACATTATAGGTAGGTCGATATTCTATGTCGAAGCCTGGATATTTCTTGGGAAATGCGGAAGGTCCCGTCGATATATAGGGAAGACATTAGAGAGCTTCTTTACACTTTCGAATTTGAACCAATAATTTTTCGTATTCTTGTTCGAGAATTGTGATGTCATCGTGATGATTGGGTATAGAAATCCGGCTGATGATTTCTGTTAATTTTGTTTGTAATCGTAATAATTCTTGTTCAGTAACGTTTACAGAAGCTTGAGTTGTTCTTTTTGTGTATTGCTCGTAATTGCCGTGGAAGATTCTTGGTTCGTTTTCATCTACTTGTAGAATATGGTCTGCAACAGAACGAATAAAGGCACGGTCATGGCTAATGAAAAGTATAGTGCCAGGATACTCTTGTAACATGCTTTCTAATTCTTCTTGCGTTGCTAAGTCCAAATAGTTTGTCGGTTCATCGAGTAGAAGCATATTATAGTTTCCTAAAAATACTTTTGCGAGCGCAACCTTCATCCGTTCACCACCACTTAAGACGTGCACAGGTTTATGAACATCTTCACGGCGAAAAAGAAGGCGAGCAAGTATTGTCCGAACGAACGATTCCGTATAATTTGTCTCTTCTAGAACATTTTCCAAAATTGTTTTATTCGTTTTTAAAATAGATAATGTTTGTTCGAAGTATCCAATTTTACAACTTTTCGAAAGCTGGATCCCATGCTCATTTGCGAGAAGCATTTTGAACAATGTCGTTTTTCCGCTTCCGTTTGCCCCTAAAATAGCAAGCTTTGCGCCGGGAGCGATAGTTCCGCTCATATTTTGGAATAGTGTGCGGTCCCCTATTTTCTTTGTTGCTTTATTAAACTGTACAACCGCTTTACTATGAATGGGTGCATGGTATTGTACGTCAAACCGGGCTTGAGAAAAATCTTTCGGCTTTTCCTTCTGTTCTAATTTTTCGAGACGTGTTTCTAATGCCTTCGCTGCTTTGCTAACATTTTCTTGGCCATGAGCCCCACTTAATTTATAAAGTTTAGATTCAGATGAACTGAACCGTGTTGGGACTTTTGTCATGCTAGAAGCGCGTTGCTTTCTTTGCAAAATTGATTGTTCTAAACGGTTTTTTTCTTGTACATATTGCTCGTATTCTGCTTGTTTTTGTATTCGCTCACGTTCTTTTTGTTTTCGATAGTTTGAATAATTCCCTTTATATTCTTGAATAGTACCGTCTTCAACTTCGATGATTTTGGTACATATGGTATCTAGGAAATCGCGATCATGCGATATTAAAACAAGTGCACCTTTATAAGAGAAAAGTGCCTTTTCTAATTGCTCTGTACCGAACATATCTAAGTGGCTTGTTGGTTCATCAGCAAATAGAATGCCTGCATCCTGTTCGAGAGCATGGGCAATCTTTAGGCGCATTCGTTCACCACCGCTCATTGAATCTGCAACGTTTGAAATACTCCATTTTCCTTTTGCGAGAGAAGAAGCGCTTTCCGGTATTTCCACGCTAAGCTGAGGAATGATGGCGATAGAACTATGATGAGTTACTGTACCTTTGTCAGCTTCTATTTCTTTACTTAATATTTGTAATAACGTAGATTTTCCCGCTCCGTTGACCCCGACAATTCCTATGCGATCATGTGCTTGAATTTCCAGTGATGGTAATGTGAATATGGTGCGATCACCAAAGCTCTTTTCAATATTTCGTGCGAATAAAATAGTCATAAAAAAACCTCCCTAGTTTCACTAGAGAGGATAAACGTCGCCCTTGAATGTAAAAATCGTACATAAATAAGCGATGCACATATTTTTACATGATCGTTTCGAAAGAAAGTATCGACAAATGGACAGACTAATCCCCTGCTAGTTTTCATCATTTTTGTTCACTATTTGTGATGGATGAAATAAATAAGAGAATTAGAACTTCATTGGTCAAAGTACCTTCCTTTCATAAGATTATTTTTATTGTATGCGCATACAAATGGATTTGTCAAACTCATTTCTGTTTGCTATTTTTGAATTTATTATTATACAATTGTGCTTTTGCGAGTGCTTCAGCATCATTTTGGATTTCGTTTAGTCCGTTCGCATCACCAATAACATACCCTTCAAATGAAGAACCAACAAAATCAAAGATATATTGGAACTGGGCGATAAGTGGCAATGCCTTCAGTTTCGGATTATCTCCACCAACGATGACAACGTACATTTTTTTACCTTTCATTTTTTCTTTGAAATGAAGGGATTTATCGCGTAGACTTTGAGACCAGCGATCGACGAAGTTCTTCATATGACCGCTCATTCCATACCAGTATAGCGGCGTTGCAAAGATGATTGTATCGTGTTCTAGCATGCGCTCAATTAACTGTTGGTAATCGTCATTTACAGGTTGGAATCCTTCCGCATCATGGCGCTGATCTGTAATAGGATGAACGGTATGGTCGCGCAAATAAATTTGCTCCGCTTCGGTTCCGTCAATCATCATATGTGTTAAGGCTTCCGTATTTCCGTTTTCTCTTGAACTACCGTGTATAACAAACATGTCATCATTCCTTTTCTTTTGCTTGTTTTAAGAGTGAAACGTGTTTTTGCAAGTTGGCTTGAATACTAGAGAGCAATTCGATTTGTTTCGTAACTTCACATAGCTTATCTTCGTAAAGTGTGAGAATGCTACTGCATGGATTTTCGTATAAATGCGGCTCGATTTCAAGGCAGCGCAGCATTCGTGCTGTTTCTTCTAAATTTAGGCCAAGCTGTAAGTACATTTGAATAAGTGCTACCTTTTCGATGGCACTTTTATCAAAATCACGATAACCATTTTCGAGGCGGTTTGAAGGGAGTAATCCCTTTTCTTCGTAATGTCTTAGTGAACGTTCGCTAACCCCGGTTTCTTTTGATAACTCCCCAATTCGCACTGTATTTCACTCCTTTTACATGTATTGTAAACCTTCACACTAATGTGAAGGTCAACTCTGTTTTTTTGCAAAAGAATCTACATGATTTAAAAAGACTTGAATGGCTTTAGAAGGGATGAAATATTTGCCGCGTACGATGGAGAACGGGCGGATTAGCTTTTCGTTAGGCACGGGGACGTGGAATAGTTCTTTTGCTAATAATTCTTTCCGCACGGTCCAATCCGAAAGTATAGCGATGCCAAGCCCAGCAGCGACGGCTTCCTTCACACTTTGTATACTGCTGAATGTAAAGAAGCGCTTCATTTTTAAGTGATGTTGGTGTATAAAGCGATCGCTATAGGCGCGTGTGCCAGAACCGCTCTCCCTTAATACCCAGACTTGATCTTGGAGAGTATTTTCATTTATTTCCTCGGTATGGAGCAATGGATGGTTTGGCGGGACGACAAGCTTCATCTCATCTTGCATAAAAGTTTCAACATCTACGTCGGCGTATACGACTTGGCCTTCCACTAAGCCGATATCAATTTGATTAGAGCGAATGCTTTGCAAAACTTCTTCTGTATTGGAGATGAATGTATGAACTTCGACGTGCGGGTTTTCATTAGCATAGCGCGCTAATATTTTGGGAAGTAAGTATTCACCAATTGTAAAGCTAGCGCCGATCCGCAGCGTTCCCGTTACGACGTTGTGCAATTCATTAATTTCTTGTTTCGCATCTTCATAAAGTGAGAGCATTTGCTTTGCGTGTATGTATAAAATATTTCCTGCCTCTGTAACTTGGACGTGCTTTGGGGAGCGCTGAATAAGTGTAGTTCCAAACTCATTTTCTAAGTTGCGAATGTGCATACTAACACCAGGTTGTGAAAGATTTAATAGCTCTGCAGCGCGCGAGAAATGCTTTTGTTCAACAACGGTCACAAAAATCTTTAAAATGTCGACGTTCATCGGATGTGCTCCTTTATTTTTGCTTTCATTTTATCATAAGTTTTTTTGATGATTGAGATTTAATATTGATATTAAACTTATTATTAAAACTCTCTTATAATGTAACTAGAAAGAACATGCATGTTCCAATACGATTATTGGGGTGGTACAAAGTGGAACAAACACTTGTTATACAAAAGAAGAAGCGTCTTGGTTTTTCGCAAGGGGTTGGGATTACGTTATTAATCGCCATTGCTGCGAAATATTTAGCGGAGCTTCCATTTTTAAATATTATGGGACAATTAGTAATCGCTATTCTAATCGGGATGGTTTGGCGAGCAGCGATTGGAATCCCTCACGAAGCGATAGCGGGAACGAACTTTGCGAGTAAGAAGTTGCTTCGCTTCGGAATCATCTTACTTGGAATGCGATTAAATCTTGTAGATATTGCGAAGGCGGGGCCGAAAGTATTGGTCATCGCTGCGGTTGTTATTACATTTACAATTTTCGTTGTCTATGGACTAACGAAAGTATTTAAAGTAGAAAAGAAATTAGGAATTTTAACAGCATGCGGGACGGCAATTTGTGGCGCGGCTGCGGTCGTGGCAATTGCACCGCAAGTGAAAGCGAAAGATGAGGAAACAGCAGTTGGGGCAGCGATTATTGCTATTTTAGGTACGATATTTACACTTATTTATACGCTATTATATCCAGTGCTTGGCTTTTCTCCGTATGGTTACGGCGTATTCTCAGGTGCGACACTACATGAAATCGCTCATGTTATCGCGGCCGCGGCTCCAGGAGGAAGTACGGCAGTTGATATTGCTGTTATCGTAAAATTAACACGCGTTGCAATGCTTGTACCAGTAGCGATATTAATTGGATTATGGTTTGGTAAGAGCGAGGGAAGCAAAGAAAAAGGGTCGTGGCGCGATCTTCCGATTCCTTGGTTCATCTTCGGATTTTTAGCAATGAGTGCGGTGCATTCGCTTGGGATTATCCCAGAAGTTGTTGCCGGATATATTGTAGTAATTGCGTACATGCTTATCGCAATGGCGATGGCAGGGCTCGGTTTAAATGTAGAGTTTAAAACGTTCCGCAAATTAGGAAGTAGAGCATTTGTGGCAGGGCTGATTGGCTCGGTTTGTCTTTCGGTGCTTGGATACGTTCTTGTATATGCGTTAGGATTTATGTAGTAGCGAAGAGGCATCTTATAGATGTCTCTTTTTTTACCTTTTTTTGTAAAGATATCTTCACTTGAAACTGGAAAATATTTATAATTAAAGAATTGCGAAAACAAAATCATATAACACAAGTTGAAATGACGAAGGCGATGCAAGTGACACGGCAGACAATCGTGGCGATTGAGAACCATCACTATAACCCGAGTCTAGAGTTAGCCCTAAAAATCGCCAAATATTTTGGAATGAAAGTGGAGGAAATATTTACGCTGGAGTAAGGAGAGAGAAAATGCAAGATGAGTTTGAGAGATTTCAATCGGATAAAGCGTTTAAATATGTAGGGTTATTTTTCGCGATTAGTTTAGCTGTATGGAGTTTGTATAATTTAATTGTTTACGGAAGCGCTGGAACACCGTTCATTCTATTTGTTGTTGGACAGTTTGTATATTACGGTGTGAATTATTGGCCAAAGTGGAAATTTAGAAATAAGAAAGAGGCTGATAATGAGTATGGCATCAACGAGTGTGTTAGCAACAAAGACCAGTAAATAGATAGATAAAGGGGAAGTGGAATGGGATTACCGATATTATGTGTCGCTACGGCTATATTTGCTTTATTTTGGGGAATGCAAAATTTCTCTCGTAATCCAGTGCCAAGTGTATGTATTATGATTGGTACTGTAGGCTTATCGTACTATTTATTAAATTCAGCACATTATCATAAAACGGCAACGAGTGTTGTTATTGGAGTGATTATATTATCGTGTGGGTGCGCTATACAAAAGGTGTTATTTCCATAAAAGCTGTTTATACAAAAAGTATAAACAGCTTTTTGTATTTTTTTTACAAATCACTTGAAAGTTACGTTACGTCATCTTTTATAATGAAAGAGAAGAGGTGATGGCAGTGATTTCGATTCAAGAACTTACGAAGGAAACAGGGGTTACGGTAAGAACGTTACGCTATTATGATCAAATCGATTTATTAAATCCGAGTGGGAAAACGGATGGGGGACATCGGTTATATAGCGAGAGAGATGTTATTCGTTTGCAGCAAATTTTATTTTTAAAAGAAATGGGTTTTTCATTAAAAGAGATTACGAATATGTTAATAACAGGTGAGCTCAATTTAAAAGTATCGCTTGAAAAGCAACTTAAGTTTGTGCAAGAAGAACAGAAAAAGTTCAATCGAATGGAACGTATTTTACAGGCAGTTGTTTATTCAGTGGATGTGGAAGGGGAACTGGATTGGAAAGTTATGTTTGAACTCATTCAGCTTTCGAAACAGTCTCCTCGTATACGTGAAATGTTTCAAAATGAAGTTTTTTCCAAGCAAGAACAAAAGTTGCTTCATAATTTACCGAACATGAGTGAAGAAGACCCAAACGTTTTAGAATGGGTCGATTTATTAAAGCAATTACGTAACTTTATGAAAGACGATAAGGAAGCATCTTGTGATGAAGTACAAGGGGCAACAAAGAAATTAATGCAGAAATGTTTAGAGATGGCAAATGGTGATGAAGCATTTTTAGATAAATTGTGGGAAGTAAGAAAGTCAAAAGAAGATTCGCAGAAAATGAGTATGTATCCAATTGAAGAAGAGCTTCTAGTATATATGGATGAGGCTTTTCGTATATATGACGAAAGGGAGAAGGATAAATGAGTATACTCGCAGAATATCGATGGTATTTTTTAATTGGGGCAGAGATTGTATTTTGGTTATCCGCTATCGGTTTCTTTTTACTAAGGTATGGATTTCGCTTGAAAAAGGCGAGCTTTATTATGGGGATTGTGCTGCTAGTCAATGAAGTATTTATTTTAACTTTAGGGGTAGTGGATTATTATCAAACAGGGAAGTTCTCTAATTTCCAGATCATTACGGTAATCATCTTATTATATGCAGTTTTTTATGGGAAAAAGGATTTGAGAAAACTAGATATATTTGTGCAGAAACTAGTTGCGAAATGGCGAAATGAACCGATTCCTATTATTGAAGAACAAATCGAATTGACAGGCATGGCTTATGCGAAGCAGGAAATGAAAAATTGGGCTTTGCATCTTATTTTATTCGTTGCTGTTCATATGTTCTTTTTCTTCGTGTATGGGCTTATCCCATTTGAACAATGGGGAAATTGGTTAGAGTCAGGAATCGTTTTAAATAAAGCAGCAAGTCGTGTAAGCCAAGTGTGGGCGATTATTCTTTTAGTGGATACAGTTATTTCATTTTCATATGTGATTTTTCCTAAGAAGGAGAAAGGGAAAGAGAAGCTACTTTCATAGAGGAAAGTAGCTTTTGTAATTTTAGTATAGGTTTCTTTTTAGGGTATACAAACAGTTTGTATAGGAGAGGATGACAATAGGAAAAAGAGTCGCGTGAAGTAGAGGTTGTTTATAGGTTAATAGATTGTACGAGTGAAAATGGACGCAATGGATATGACTTATTATATGTACCTATAAAATAAAATTGATAGAGGAAGGTAGTGTTTACTCCTTCCTTTTTCTATGTATAACTTGTCGAAAACTTTACCGAATATCTGTTCGTTTTTTTAGGTTTTTTATGGGTATTCGTGTTAAAATAATAATACAGATTTTTATGAGGAGGTCGGATTTTACTTGGAACATCAATTTGAAATTATCTCAGCGTATTCCCCGCAAGGTGACCAACCGGAAGCGATAGAGAAGCTTGTAGAGGGAATTAATAGTGGAAAGAAAAAGCAAGTGTTGCTTGGAGCGACAGGAACGGGTAAGACATTTACGATTTCAAATGTCATTAAAGAAGTGCAGAAGCCAACACTTGTAATGGCTCATAATAAAACGTTAGCTGGACAGTTATATAGTGAGTTGAAAGATTTTTTTCCTAACAATTCTGTTGAGTATTTTGTTAGTTATTACGATTATTATCAGCCAGAAGCGTATGTGCCGCAAACAGATACGTTTATTGAAAAAGATGCACAGATTAATGATGAAATCGATAAATTACGCCACTCGGCAACGTCTGCTTTATTTGAACGAGATGATGTTATTATCGTTGCGAGTGTGTCGTGCATATACGGTTTAGGTTCTCCGGAAGAATACCGCGAGTTAGTTGTTTCACTTCGAGTTGGTATGGAAAAGGACCGCAATCAATTGCTTCGTGAACTTGTTGATGTACAGTATGGACGTAATGATATTGATTTCAAGCGTGGTACATTCCGTGTGCGCGGAGATGTAGTTGAAATCTTCCCGGCATCACTTGATGAGCATTGTATTCGAATTGAATTTTTCGGTGATGAAATCGATCGTATTCGTGAAGTAAATGCATTAACAGGTGAAGTGTTAGCAGAACGTGATCATGTAGCAATCTTCCCAGCATCTCACTTCGTTACACGTGAAGAAAAAATGAAGGTCGCTATTGAAAATATTGAAAAAGAATTAGAAGAGCGTTTAAAAGAATTAAACGATAACGGTAAGTTGTTAGAAGCGCAGCGTATAGAGCAACGTACACGTTATGATTTAGAAATGATGCGCGAGATGGGCTTTTGTTCAGGGATTGAAAATTATTCCCGTCATTTAACACTTCGTCCAGCGGGTGCAACACCGTATACGTTATTAGACTATTTTCCAGAGGATTTCTTAATTGTTATGGATGAGTCGCACGTATCAGTGCCGCAAGTAAGAGCGATGTATAACGGGGACCAAGCACGTAAGCAAGTGCTTGTGGATCATGGATTCCGTCTGCCATCAGCTTTAGATAATAGACCGCTCATGTTTGATGAGTTTGAAGAGAAAACGAATCAAGTTATTTACGTTTCGGCAACGCCAGGACCATACGAGTTAGAGCAGTCACCGGAGGTAATAGAACAAATTATTCGTCCAACAGGGCTTTTGGATCCACCAATTGATATACGACCAATTGAAGGGCAAATTGATGATTTATTAGGAGAGATTCAAGATCGCATTGCAAAAAATGAACGTGTATTAATTACGACTTTAACGAAAAAAATGTCAGAGGATTTAACGGATTACTTAAAAGATGTAGGAATTAAAGTGAACTATCTTCACTCTGAAGTTAAAACGTTAGAACGTATTGAAATCATTCGTGACCTTCGTCTTGGTAAGTTTGATGTACTTGTCGGTATTAACTTATTACGAGAAGGATTAGATATTCCAGAAGTATCACTTGTAGCTATTTTAGATGCTGATAAAGAAGGATTCCTACGTTCAGAGCGTTCGTTAATTCAAACGATTGGTCGTGCAGCACGTAATGAAAACGGTCAAGTTATTATGTACGCAGATCGCATAACAAGATCAATGGGAATTGCGATTGAAGAAACGCAGCGTCGGCGCCAGTTGCAAGAAGCTTACAATAAAGAGCATGGTATTACACCGAAGACGATTCAAAAAGGGGTACGTGACGTTATTCGTGCGACAACAGCAGCTGAGGATACGGAAACATATGAAGCAGTACCAGCTAAGAAGATGACGAAAAAAGAACGTGAAAAGACAATTGCAAAGATGGAAGCAGAGATGAAAGAAGCAGCAAAAGCGTTAGATTTCGAGCGTGCAGCTGAATTAAGAGACTTACTATTAGAATTAAAAGCGGAAGGGTGACAAGAGTGAGTAAAGATTTTATTGTTGTAAAAGGTGCTAGAGCGCATAATTTAAAAAATATTGACGTAACCATTCCGAGAAATCAGCTTGTTGTTGTGACGGGATTGTCTGGTTCTGGGAAATCATCGTTAGCATTCGATACGATTTATGCAGAAGGACAGCGCAGATATGTGGAATCTTTATCTGCGTACGCACGTCAGTTTTTAGGACAAATGGATAAGCCGGATGTTGATATGATTGAAGGCTTATCTCCAGCGATTTCAATTGATCAAAAAACGACGAGTCGTAATCCTCGTTCAACGGTTGGAACGGTAACGGAGATTTATGATTATTTACGTTTATTATTCGCGCGAATTGGTACGCCGATTTGTCCGAATCATGGAATTGAAATTACATCACAAACAGTGGAACAGATGGTAGACCGTGTGCTTGAATATCCTGAACGTACGAAGTTGCAAGTGCTAGCGCCTATCGTGTCAGGGCGTAAAGGTGCACACGTGAAAGTACTAGAAGATATTAAGAAGCAAGGTTATGTTCGTGTGCGCGTGGATGGAGAGATGCTGGATGTATCTGAAGAGATTACGTTAGATAAAAATAAGAAGCATTCAATTGAAGTTGTTATTGACCGTATTGTTGTGAAAGAAGGAATTGCAAGCCGACTTGCAGATTCACTCGAAAGTGCTTTAAAGCTTGGCGGAGGCCGAGTTTTAATCGATGTAATGGGAGAAGAAGAACTTCTATTTAGTGAGCATCATGCTTGTCCGCATTGTGGTTTTTCAATCGGGGAATTAGAGCCACGTATGTTCTCCTTCAATAGCCCATTTGGTGCATGTCCTTCTTGTGATGGACTAGGTTCAAAGCTAGAGGTAGATTTAGAACTTGTTATTCCGAACTGGGATTTATCATTAAATGAACATGCGATTGCTCCTTGGGAACCGACAAGTTCGCAATATTACCCGCAATTATTAAAATCTGTGTGTAATCATTACGGCATCGATATGGATATGCCGGTGAAAGATATACCGAAAGATTTATTTGATAAAGTGTTGTACGGAAGCGGTGAAGAGAAGGTTTATTTCCGCTATGTGAATGAATTTGGTCAAGTAAAGGAAAATGAGATTTTATTTGAAGGCGTTATTCCAAATATCGAGCGTCGTTATCGTGAGACGAGTTCTGATTATATTCGCGAACAAATGGAAAAGTATATGGCAGAGCAAGCTTGTCCGAAGTGTAAAGGCGGACGCTTAAAGCCTGAGAGTTTAGCTGTTTTCGTTGGTGATAAAACGATTGCCGATGTAACAAAATATTCCGTTCAAGAAGTACAGGACTTCTTTTCAAATGTTGAATTAACCGAGAAACAACAAAAAATTGCTCATTTAATTTTGAGAGAAATTCAGGAGCGCGTTGGGTTCTTAGTGAACGTCGGTTTAGAATATTTAACGTTAAGTCGTGCCGCAGGAACTTTATCAGGTGGTGAAGCGCAGCGTATCCGTTTAGCGACGCAAATCGGTTCTCGTCTTACGGGCGTACTTTACATTCTTGATGAGCCTTCTATCGGTTTGCATCAGCGCGATAATGATCGTCTTATTCGTACATTGCAGGAAATGCGAGATTTAGGAAATACGTTAATCGTTGTTGAGCATGATGAAGATACGATGATGGCCGCCGATTATTTGCTTGATATCGGACCTGGTGCAGGTATCCATGGTGGTCAAGTTGTATCAGCAGGTACACCAGCTGAAGTTATGCAAGACGAGAATTCATTAACAGGGAAATATTTAAGCGGTAAAGAGTTTATTCCAGTACCACTTGAGAGACGTAAAGGTGATGGACGTAAAGTGGAGATTGTCGGTGCGAAAGAAAACAACTTAAAGAACGCGAAAATGTCATTCCCTCTAGGTACATTTGTAGCAGTAACAGGCGTATCTGGATCTGGAAAAAGTACGATGATTAATGAAGTGTTATATAAATCGTTAGCTCAAAAGCTATATAAAGCGAAAGCGAAGCCAGGGGCTCATAAAGAAATTAAAGGTCTAGAGCAGTTAGATAAAGTAATCGATATTGATCAATCACCAATTGGGCGTACACCACGTTCAAATCCAGCAACATATACAGGTGTATTCGATGATATTCGTGATGTGTTTGCGCAAACGAATGAAGCGAAAGTGCGTGGATATCAAAAAGGACGTTTCAGCTTTAACGTAAAAGGCGGCCGTTGTGAAGCGTGCCGTGGGGATGGAATTATTAAAATCGAAATGCACTTCTTACCAGATGTGTATGTTCCGTGTGAAGTTTGTCACGGTAAACGTTACAATCGTGAAACGTTAGAAGTGAAATATAAAGATAAGAACATTTCTGAAGTGTTAGAGATGACGATTGAAGATGGGGTAGAATTCTTTGCTAATATCCCGAAAATTAAGCGTAAACTTCAAACACTTGTAGATGTAGGGCTTGGTTATATGAAATTAGGACAACCAGCTACGACATTATCAGGTGGTGAGGCGCAGCGTGTGAAATTAGCTTCTGAATTACACCGTCGTTCTACAGGGCGTACGTTATACATTTTAGATGAGCCAACGACTGGTTTACATGCACATGATATTGCACGTCTTCTGGAAGTGTTGCAGCGTCTTGTTGAAAGTGGCGAGACAGTACTTGTAATCGAGCATAATTTAGATGTTATTAAAACAGCTGATTATATCGTTGATCTTGGGCCAGAAGGTGGAGACAAAGGTGGACAAATCGTTGCTTCCGGAACGCCAGAGCAAGTGGTGAAAGAAGAACGCTCGTATACAGGTAAGTATTTAAAAGAGATTTTAGATCGTGATAAAACAAGGATGAAAGAGAAAATAAAAGAAGTAGAGTTATCACAATAAGTTTGTTAGTGAAAACCGAGTGTAAAGATAAAAAATACACTCGGTTTTTATTTTATGGGGGAGAAAATGGAATTTATAGAGGTTCTGCGAAAGAAAAACACTAAGGGAAATTGGTAAGATTGTTAGTAGGTATACAAGTATAAAAAATAGAATAAGCTGTTATAAGTGTTTGTACGATACTTGCGTTTATTATCTATTAGCGTATGATGAAATATATATGTTAAAAGGATGTGTAAGGAAATGAGATGGATTGTATCACTTCTTGTAAATAGCGTTGTGTTAATCGCTGTATCCGGACTTTTAAAAGGGGTTGCACCAGACGCGTTTTACGTAGCAAATATACAAACTGCAATTATTGCGAGTATTATATTGGCGATTTTAAATGTGTTCGTAAAGCCGTTTTTAATTTTAATTACGCTACCAATTACTGTTGTAACTTTCGGCTTCTTCTTAATTGTTATTAATGCGATTACGTTAGAAATAGCAGATTCATTATTAGGGGATGCTTTTAATATATCCGGATTTGGTGTAGCGATTGTCGCGGCAATTTGTATTTCGATTTTTAATATGATAATTGAAAAGGCAATTGTTGAACCATTATATGAAAAAAAGAGAAAATGACAAAAAGAAAAACATTTCATCATTCGTATGAAATGTTTTTTTCTATTTATTAGAAAGCGTGTTTCTTGTTTTAAGAAAAAAATGGTACAATATCCGTTAGAATGGAATTTCACATCAAATGAGACTGAACCCGCAGCGGAGTGGAGGTTTATACATATGCCGAAAGTAAGGACAAAAGATTTAATGGAACAATTTCAATTGGAGTTAGTAAGTGGTGAAGAAGGAATTCATCGTCCGATTGATACAAGTGATTTATCACGACCTGGAATTGAAATGGCAGGATTTTTTACATATTATCCAGCTGATCGCGTGCAGCTTCTTGGAAAAACGGAGCTTACGTTCTTTGATACGTTAACGACAGAGCAAAAGCAAGAGAGAATGAAAGTGCTTTGTACTGAGGAGACACCTTGTATTATTGTAACTCGTAATCAAGATGTGCCGGATGAGTTATTACAAGCATCACGTGAATCAGGCGTGCCTTTATTACGTTCTTCTCAAACGACGACGAGATTATCAAGTCGTTTAACAAACTATTTAGAAGGTAAGTTAGCGCCAACAACTGCTGTTCATGGTGTGTTAGTAGATATTTATGGCGTTGGTGTTTTAATTACAGGTCAAAGTGGTGTCGGGAAAAGTGAGACAGCGCTTGAGCTTGTAAAGCGTGGCCACCGTCTAGTTGCAGATGATAGTGTAGAAATTCGTCAAGAAGATGAAGACACATTAGTAGGAAGCTCACCTGATTTAATTGAACACTTATTAGAAATTCGTGGTCTAGGTATCATTAACGTAATGACGTTATTCGGTGCAGGGGCGGTACGAAATTATAAGCGTATTACACTTGTTATTAATCTTGAAATTTGGGATCAAAAGAAAAATTATGATCGCTTAGGTCTTGATGAAGAGAAGATGAAGATTATTGATACAGAAATTACGAAGATTACACTTCCAGTTCGTCCTGGTCGAAACTTGGCTGTTATTATTGAAGTAGCAGCGATGAACTTCAGATTAAAACGTATGGGAGTCAATGCGGCACAACAGTTCTCTGAACGATTAATGAGTGCGATTGAGTTAGGAAATCAAGAGTAAACTCTGGAGAGGGAGGTCATACATATGCTGTTAGGTTCTGTACCACAGCTTGACCGTGTAGCAATCCAACTTGGACCGTTCCCTGTTTATTGGTATGGGGTTATTATCGGTACAGGCGTGCTATTAGGTCTTTGGCTAGCGACTCGCGAGGGAGAAAGGCTAGGTATTCCAAAAGATACATTTATTGATCTTGTATTAATCGCAGTACCAATCGCCATTCTTTTTGCGAGAATGTACTATGTTATTTTTGAATGGGAATATTACTCTCAAAACCCGAGTCAAATTATTAATATTCGTCAAGGTGGTTTGGCGATTCATGGTGGTTTAATCGGGGCTGTTATTACAGGAATTATTTTTGCGAAAAAACGCGGACTTTCGTTTTGGAAGCTAGCGGATATTGCTGCACCGAGTATTTTACTAGGACAAGCAATTGGCCGATGGGGAAACTTTATGAACCAAGAGGCACACGGTGGTGAAGTAACGAGACAGTTTTTAGAAGGGCTTCATTTACCACAGTTTATTATTAATCAAATGTATATCGATGGTGTGTATTATCACCCGACGTTTTTATATGAATCATTATGGAACTTTGCAGGTGTTATTTTACTGCTTGCATTACGAAAAGTGAATTTACGCCGCGGTGAGTTGTTCTTTACATACTTGATTTGGTATTCAATTGGGCGCTTCTTCGTAGAAGGTTTACGTACAGATAGTTTAATGTTAGGACCACTTCGTATTGCACAAGTAATGTCAATTGGGATTGTTGTTCTTTCTATCATTTTCATTATTGTGAGACGAAAAATGGGGCAATCTGATAAAAGATATTTAGAAAATTAGAGAAAAGTAGCATCTTATATAAGATGCTGCTTCTTTCATATTCGGGCAGCGAAAGGACTAGAGATGATGAAAATAAATACAGTGTTATTTGATTTAGATGGAACGTTAATTAATACAAATGAACTTATTATTTCTTCTTTTTTACATACGTTACATACCTATTATCCAAATCAGTATAAGCGAGAAGATGTATTGCCATTTATCGGTCCATCTTTGCACGATACTTTTAGTAAGATTGATGCAAGTAAGGTTGAAGAGATGATTACATGCTATCGCCAATTTAATCACGAGCATCATGATGAATTAGTAGAAGAATATGAAACTGTATATGAAACTGTTCAAGAATTGAAGAAGCAAGGTTATAAAATCGGCATTGTTACAACGAAAGCGAGACAGACGGTTGAAATGGGATTAAAGCTTTCGAAACTTGATCAATTTTTTGATGTGGTCGTGACAATTGATGATGTGGAACATGTAAAACCACATCCAGAACCGCTTCAAAAAGCGTTGGGATTATTAGAGGCAAAACCAGAAGAAACATTGATGGTTGGTGATAATCATCATGATATTGTCGGTGGGAAAAATGCAGGTACGAAAACAGTAGCGGTTTCATGGACATTAAAAGGTAGAGCGTATTTAGAAGCGTATAAACCAGATTATGTGCTAGATAAAATGAGTGATTTACTACCAATTTTGTCCCGCATTAACGGGTAGTAAGGAAGTTATGTGGGAAGTTTGCCTGTAAAAGCCAGATTGATGAAGGCTAATAATCAGTGGGGAAAAAAGCTCCCGCTGATTAAAGTTTCACTTTATCTGAGTAGAGGAGAGAGTTAAGTGCGACGGACAACGCGCTACCCTGTTTCAGGAGAAAATTCATTGTGGAATGTGTATAAAACTGTTTCTTTTTGGAAGGTAATGAAAAACTTTATTATTATCCAAGTCGCACGTTACACGCCATTTTTATCCGTGAAAAATTGGTTGTATCGAACATTTTTACGGATGGAAGTAGGAAAGAAAACATCGTTTGCACTTATGGTAATGCCAGATATTATGTTTCCAGAAAAGATTACTGTGGGAGACAATTCAATTATCGGCTATAATACGACGATTTTAGCACATGAATATTTAATTCGTGAGTATCGGCTTGGAGAAATCGTCATAGGGAATGAAGTTATGATTGGAGCAAATACGACGATTTTACCAGGTGTAACGATTGGAGATGGTGCTATCGTTTCAGCTGGTACACTTGTCCATCGAGATGTACCAGCTGGCTCTTTCGTAGGCGGAAATCCGATGCGTATTATTTATACGAAAGAAGAAATGGCTGCTAGGGAAGGTTGATGTTAAAAATGTAACATTTCCCTTCTCTTTTTATGAATAAAAAGGAAATAATTGATTATAATATACTGTTTTGTTTTTTACGGAATCGTTTATACTTATAGATAAAAGAATGTGTGAACGAAGAAAACAAAAAACTGGAGGATATATGGGGAAAAATCAAAGAATATATAAGGAGAACGGACAAGTTATCTCTTTTAATCAATTAGCGGATTTCTTTTATAAAAAAGGGATGAGGGCTTATAAAGGGCAAAAATTGCAAGATGCAATTAAATATTTTCGAAGAGCGGCACAAAGCGAGAAGGAGCCGTTTATTTTATGCCAATTAGCAATAGCGTTATCTGAAGCTGGTGAATATCAAGAGTCGAATCAAACATTTCTAAAGCTTGTTAGATCTAACCCGGAACTTGAACAATGCTATTATTTTATTGCAAATAATTATGCGTATATGGGCTTGTTTCAACAGGCGAAGAAGTATGCAGAGCGTTATTTAGAAGTTGCGGTGGAGAAGGAATTCGTAGAAGATACATTAGAATTGCTTGAGATTATGGAAGAGGAAGCAATGGGTCCGGAAGAGATTGAGGATGAAGATGAGCTAATTGTCATGCAGGAAGAGGCGAATCGATACATTCGTAACGGACAATTAGAAGAGGCCATTGCTACACTAGAAGTTGTTACGAAAGAATATCCAGAATTTTGGTCGGGCCATAATAATTTAGCGATTGCACATTTTCAATCAGGTAATGTAGATCAAGCGCTCAAGTTAACAGAAATGATTTTAGAGAAAAACCCTGGTAATATGCATGCGCTTTGTAATACGCTTATTTTTCTATATTCAATTGGAGAGCATAAGCAAGTAGAGACATTAGCAGGGCAGTTAGTTTCGGTATATCCAATTTCATTTGAGCACCGTTTGAAACTTGGAACAACACTTGCAACAATCGGTCATTTCGAACATGCATATAAATGGTTCAAAGTATTAAAGCGTCAAGGATACGAAGGAGACGTTAG
The DNA here is from genome assembly GCF_001884235.1 of Bacillus paramycoides. GTDB lineage: Bacteria > Bacillota > Bacilli > Bacillales > Bacillaceae_G > Bacillus_A > Bacillus_A paramycoides. The sequence continues at coordinate 65,410 of NZ_MAOI01000008.1, forward strand.
TTTCTATTATTGGTTTGCATACTCTGCTTATATGGTGGAAGATCAACAAGTAGCTGAAAAGATGTGGCAACATGTTGTAGAATTGCATCCTGATAAAAAGGGAAAAGAACCGTGGAATGCACTGAATTTAGCAGATGAGGGGCAAAACCTTTTATTTGAAGAATTACGAAAATCATTTCAGCAAAGTGCGACGCTAGAAGAGCAAATGCTAGCTTTATATTTAATGAATGAATTGTCAACGCCAGAGAAGGTTGGTTTCTTCTTTGATGTAACGCAAGCGAAAAATGGTGTTCCAATCGTATCGCAACTTGCAAAGTATTTCTTTTTACTTAATAGTCATAAAAGCATTCCGGCTGATTTACAGCAATTTGAACAGTGCGTGCGAATCGCGGATGCATTATACAATTATACGAAAAAAGATGATGAATTAATCGAAGAGTGTTTACATTTTTGGTTTTGTACGTTCATACGTTTATATACATCTGGGGCAATCTTTACAAATGTGTACGGTTGGTCAGCAGCAATTGAATATATTGTGCGTGGCGAACAAAGAAATAAGATGACACAGGCGGAGCTTGGAAATGTATATAATGTATCTGTAGCCACTGTACGAAAGTATGTGCAGGCTGTTAAGCGTACGCACACATAAGATAAGCAAATCATTGGGAAAAAAATGATGCTAACAGTATAATGAGGTTAACTTAACGTGTATGAATGAATAGGAGTGAATAGTGTGTCAGAAGAAAAAATTTATGATGTCATTATTATTGGTGCAGGACCAGCTGGTATGACAGCTGCAGTATATACATCTCGTGCGAATTTAAGCACACTGATGCTTGAGCGCGGTATTCCAGGCGGACAAATGGCAAATACGGAAGATGTAGAAAACTATCCAGGTTATGAGTCTATTTTAGGACCAGATCTATCAAATAAAATGTTTGAGCACGCGAAGAAATTTGGTGCTGAATATGCATACGGTGATGTGAAAGAAGTCATCGATGGTAAAGAGTACAAAACAATTGTAGCTGGTAAAAAAGAATATAAAGCACGTGCAATTATCGTTGCAAGCGGTGCAGAATATAAAAAAATTGGTGTGCCTGGTGAAAAAGAACTTGGCGGCCGCGGTGTATCATATTGTGCAGTATGTGATGGCGCATTCTTTAAAGGGAAAGAACTTGTTGTAATTGGCGGGGGAGACTCTGCTGTTGAAGAGGGTGTATATTTAACACGCTTCGCATCAAAAGTAACAATCGTTCACCGTCGTGACACTCTTCGTGCACAGAAAATTTTACAAGATCGTGCTTTCCAAAATGAGAAAGTAGATTTCATTTGGAATCACAATATAAAAGAAATTAACGATACAAATGGTAAAGTAGGAAGTGTAACACTTGTAGATGTAAACAGCGGTGAAGAACAAGAAGTCAAAACTGACGGCGTTTTCGTATACATCGGTATGCTACCATTATCAAAACCGTTTGTTGAGCTTGGTATTACAAATGAAAATGGTTATGTTGAAACGAATGAGCGTATGGAAACGAAAGTTCCTGGTATTTTCGCAGCTGGTGATGTTCGCGAAAAAATGCTTCGTCAAATTGTAACTGCAACAGGCGATGGCAGTATTGCAGCACAAAGTGCACAACACTATGTAGAAGAATTGTTAGAAGAACTAAAAACTGCAACAGAAAAATAAGGGGTAATATACCTTTTGAGAAGAGAGCTACCGATAGGAGCTTTCTTTTTTTATGTAAAAATGTCAAAATTTTGTCAAAAACAATTAGGATTATAAGCTTTCTTATTGATATACTGGACTTTACGGAAAAAATCACTATAAGAAATGAGGAATTTATTCAGTATGGAATGGCGTAATATATACCGTGGATTTTGTATGGGCGTTAGTGATTTAATTCCTGGTGTGAGCGGCGGAACAATCGCTGTTGTATTAGGGATTTATGAACAATTGCTTGCAGCAATTAGCGGTTTCTTTAGTCGTGAATGGAAAAAACATTTAGGGTTTTTAATTCCACTTGCAGCTGGTGTAGCGGCAGCGTTTTTGACATTAAGTCATGTTATTAAATACTTACTTGCAAATCATTATGAACCAACCCAGTTTTTCTTCCTCGGTTTAATTATTAGCATTTTACCAATGTTAATGAGAGAAGCTGATGCGAAAGAAACATTTAAAGGAAATCATATCGTCGTATTGGTAATTGCAGCAATTCTTGTAGCTATAACGGCCTTCTTCAAGCCGGATAAAGCGGCAGATCCGATTACGACGTTAACAATTTTAAATACAATTGGTTTATTTTTCGCAGGATGGATGGCTAGTATGGCTATGCTTCTTCCTGGAATTAGTGGATCGTTTATTTTGTTAATTATTGGTGTGTATCCAACAGCAATTAACGCTTTAACTACATTGAATTTACCATTAATCGTGGTTATCGGTGCCGGAGTTATGGCTGGATTTGTTGTAAGTAGTAAAGGAATTAGTTATCTATTAGAGCGTTATAAGAGTATGACGTTTGCAGCAATTATTGGACTTGTTATCGGATCGATTGTAATTGTGTTCCCTGGTATTCCGACTGGTGGAATGTCAGTTGTAAGTTCAATCATTACTTTTATTTTAGGATTTGCGATTGTTACTTATTTCGGTAAGAAATAAGTACTTTAATCCCCTTGATGATAAAAATCGTTAAGGGGATTTTTATACGTTTTAATGGGAATCAGAGCGTTTAGATTGCTTGTTATAGCAAGCTTTTTTACAATTGTTTCATGTTATGTGCTTAGCGAAAGGGGACTGGCTCCTTCGTTGTAGCAAATTGTTTTTGATAGTATAATGAAATGAGTATGCAGTGAGAAATTTTGCTGCAAGTAGCTGAGGTGAAGAAACATGCAAAGAGTGACAAACTGTGTGTTAATTAGAGATAATGAAGTACTCTTACTTCAAAAACCTCGCCGAAATTGGTGGGTTGCACCAGGTGGAAAGATGGAACGTGGTGAGACGGTAAGAGAATCAGTTGTTCGCGAGTATCGTGAAGAAACAGGTATTTATTTAAAGAACCCAGCGTTAAAGGGGGTCTTCACCTTTGTCATCCAAGAAGGTGATAAGGTTGTTTCTGAATGGATGATGTTCTCCTTTTTAGCAACAGATTTTGCAGGAGAAAACAAATTAGAGAGCGAAGAAGGCATCATTGGTTGGCATACATTTGATAAAATTGATGATTTAGCAATGGCACCAGGAGATTATCACATTATTGATTATTTAATTAAAGGGAATGGTATAATCTACGGTACATTTGTATATACCCCAGATTTTGAGTTGCTTTCATATCGATTAGATCCGAGTTAAACCTTCAAGGAGAGGATACGATGACAGAGAATAATGATATAAAAATGGTAATTATTACAGGGATGTCTGGAGCTGGAAAAACGGTAGCGTTACAAAGTTTTGAAGATTTAGGATATTTTTGTGTAGATAATTTACCACCGATGTTATTGCCGAAGTTTATTGAACTTATGGCAGATTCAAAAGGAAAAATGAATAAAGTTGCACTCGGTATTGATTTACGTGGCCGAGAGTTTTTTGAATATTTATGGGGAGCACTTGACGATTTATCAGAACGCACATGGATTATCCCTCATATTTTATTTTTAGATGCGAAAGATAGCACACTTGTAACTCGTTATAAAGAAACGAGACGTTCGCATCCACTTGCGCCAACTGGCTTGCCATTAAAGGGAATTGAAGCAGAGCGTAGTTTATTAACTGATATGAAGGCGCGAGCGAATATTGTGCTTGATACATCTGATTTGAAACCGAAAGAATTACGAGAAAAAATTGTTCACTTGTTCTCAACAGAAACTGAGCAAGCATTCCGTGTAAATGTTATGTCGTTTGGATTTAAGTACGGAATTCCAATTGATGCTGATTTAGTATTTGATGTGCGTTTTTTACCAAATCCATATTATATTCCACATATGAAGCCATTAACAGGACTAGATGAAGAAGTTTCGTCATATGTGTTGAAATTTAATGAAACACATAAGTTTTTAGAGAAATTGACGGACCTTATCACTTTCATGCTGCCTCATTATAAAAGAGAAGGTAAGAGTCAACTTGTAATTGCGATTGGATGTACAGGTGGACAACATCGTTCTGTTACGCTTACAGAGTACCTTGGGAAACATTTGAAACCAGAGTATAGCGTTCATGTATCTCATCGTGATGTGGAGAAGAGAAAGGGCCATTAAGGGATGAAAAAAGAGCGAAAACCTAGAATTGTCATCATGGGAGGAGGAACTGGACTTTCTGTTTTATTAAGAGGATTAAAACAATATCCTGTTGATATTACAGCAGTTGTAACGATAGCCGACGATGGAGGCAGTTCAGGTAGACTACGTGATGAGTTAGAAATTCCACCTCCAGGTGATATTCGTAACGTACTTGTTGCGTTATCGGATGTAGAACCATTAGTGGAAGCTTTATTTCAGCACCGTTTTACAACTGGAGACGGATTGAAAGGGCATGCGTTAGGAAATTTACTATTGGCAGGTATGACTTCGATTACAGGAGACTTTTACCATGCGATTACGGAAACGAGTAAAGTATTAAATGTCAGAGGACGTGTATTGCCAGCAGCGAATCAAAGTGCGGTGCTTCATGCAGAACTAGAAGATGGAGAAATTGTAACAGGTGAATCAAAGATCCCTTATTTCGGGAAGAAGATTAATCGTGTCTTTTTAACTCCAGAAGATGTAGAACCGCTATATGAAACGTTGACTGAAATTAAACGAGCTGATTTGCTTGTTTTCGGTCCAGGAAGTCTGTACACGAGTATATTACCGAATTTAGTTGTTAACAAAATTGGGGACGCTGTTCTTGCTGCAAAAGCGAAGAAGGTATATGTATGTAATGTTATGACGCAAGCGGGTGAAACGATGGGTTATACTGCGTTTGATCATGTGCAGGCGTTGCATGATCATTTAGGTAAACCGTTTATTGATACTGCAATTGTAAATAATCGTGATATCCCTTGTGAATTACGTAAGTTATATGAGGAAGAAATGTCGGAACCAGTTGTAGTGGATGAAGACCGTTTTGCTGAAAATGGTATTGATGTAATTCAAGAGCAATTAGCGAAGTATGATGATCGTGTTGTAAGACATGATACATTAAAGTTAGCTTCTATTTTATATTCACTGTTATAAATGTGCGTTATCTCTTGATGAGATAACGCTCCTCATTCATATAGGACAAGATTTTTGTTCCGCAATAATAGTATAAGGAGGTGTTGACTGTGTCATTTGCATCAGAAACAAAGAAAGAGTTGACCAATCTTGAAGTGAAGGAATGCTGTGAGAAAGCAGAATTATCGGCGTTGCTTCGAATGAACGGATCGCTTTCTTTTTCAAATCGTCGCCTATCTATCGATATTCAAACGGAAAATGCAGCAATTGCAAGAAGGATTTATACGCTTTTGAAAAAAGGATATGATGTGACGGTAGAATTACTTGTTCGTAAAAAAATGCGATTGAAGAAAAATAATGTATATATCGTGCGGCTTGTTGAGAAGTCTCGCGAAATACTAGCAGATCTTCACATTGTTCGAGATGATTTTTCGTTTATTCGAAATATATCACAGGAATTAATTGAGAAGAAATGTTGTAAACGATCGTATTTGCGCGGTGCATTTTTAGCAGGTGGTTCAGTAAATAACCCAGAAACATCATCTTATCATTTAGAAATCTTTTCGTTATATAAGGAACATAATGATTCTATATGTGAACTGATGAACGGATTTGATTTAAATAGTAAGACGTTGGAAAGAAGAAAAGGGTACATTACGTATTTGAAAGAAGCTGAGAAAATTACAGAGTTTTTAAATATTATAGGTGCCCATAATGCACTTTTAAGATTTGAAGATATTCGAATTGTTCGCGATATGCGTAATTCAGTAAATCGTTTAGTTAACTGCGAAACGGCCAATTTAAATAAAACAATTGGTGCAGCGTTAAGGCAAATTGAGAATATCCGCTATATTGATGAGACGGTTGGTCTTGATATTTTGCCAGATAAACTAAGAGAAATTGCACAGTTGCGGATAGATTATCAAGATGTAACATTGAAAGAGTTAGGTGAGATGGTATCCGGGGGAAAAATTAGTAAATCGGGTATTAATCATCGTTTGCGTAAAATCGATGAGATTGCAGAGAAATTACGCGCGGGAGAAACGGTAGTAAAAAAATAAGAGGTTAAAGGGGAAATGGAGCTGTGGTTCAAAAACGGGTTAAAGTTTCATTAAAAAACGGCTTACAAGCACGTCCGGCTGCGTTGTTTGTACAAGAGGCAAATCGTTTTCATTCTGATATTTTCATCGAGAAAGATGGAAAGGCAGTTAACGCAAAGAGCATAATGGGGATTATGAGCTTAGCAATCGGAACGGGTAGCATGATAACAATTACAACAGAAGGTTCAGATGCAGAAGAAGCTTTAGAAGCATTAGCTGCATATGTGCAATAAAAGGCTATCGCGCGTGCGCGATAGCCTTTTATTTTGTTATTTTGGGAGTAGTCCGATTGGTGTATGTTAACAATTAGCGGGGTATGTGGATGGTTTGCGTTTATCGGGAATTTTCGGTAAGTCGATATATTTGTTCGAATACTAGGTTGGTTATGTAAACAGGGGATTGCATGATATAAAAAAGCGCCCTGTTGATAGGGCGCTTCCGCTTTTAAATGTATCCAGCTCCAGCGGCTAGAATGGTCGGTGGCTTCGCTTCTTCCGCCGAGGTAAAAAGTACCTCTTTGTCAGAAGCTCCATCCCCCTCCCATTCTA
>NZ_MAOI01000009.1 GCF_001884235.1 Bacillus paramycoides
TCGAGGCAAAAAGCGCCTCAGAATCAGGGGCTCCAACGCCCTCCTGTTCTAAATGAGCCGCTTCCGCTTTTAGTTATTAACGATTTGTAAAGATCTTATCGATTAAACCGTATTCTAAAGCTCTTTCAGCTGTCATGAAGTTGTCGCGGTCTGTGTCGCGTTGTAAAACTTCAAGTGGTTGACCTGTACGGTCAGCAAGGATTTGGTTTAATTTTTCACGTAAGAATAGGATACGTTTTGCAGCGATTTCGATTTCAGTCGCTTGACCTTGTGCGCCACCAAGTGGTTGGTGAATCATTACTTCACTGTTTGGAAGAGCGAAACGTTTTCCTTTTTCACCTGCTGCAAGTAAGAATGCACCCATAGATGCAGCCATACCGATACAGATTGTTGATACTTGTGGTTTAATAAACTGCATTGTATCGTAAATTGCCATACCTGCTGTGATAGAACCACCAGGGCTGTTGATATAGATGTGAATATCTTTTTCTGGATCTTGAGATTCCAAGAATAAAAGCTGGGAAACGATTGAGTTTGCTACGTTGTCATCAATTGCGCTACCAAGCATAATGATGCGGTCTTTTAATAGTCGAGAGTAAATATCGTAAGCGCGTTCTCCACGATTTGTTTGTTCAATTACTGTAGGAATTAAATTCATCTGTTATTTCCTCCTTTGAAAGCTTTCTTAGTCTTATAATACAATTATGGTCAATAAAGGTCAAACGAAACCACTTTAAATCAAAAAAATATGTAGTTGTACCATGATTTATTCGCTATGTTTTTGAAATTCCCTGCTTATGTATCTTCAACATCATAACCGAATTACATAAATTTAAACGTGATTAAAGCTGTATAAAAGGCAAAAGAACGCCTTTTATACAGAAGCGTTCTTTCATTACCTATTCTTTTAAAAGATAGGTTACTTTATTTAAGATGTTCTCGATTTGTTCCGCGTTTTTACTATACATATCACTCGCTGATTTTGATTTCGTTTCTAAAGAGAATAATTCAAGATCAGCATGGCATTTTTTTAAAGATGCTAATAATAAAGGTTTGTTCTGAGGGGATGGCATTTGGAGTTTATCATTGTAAATGTCGATAGTAAGTTGTCCGTATGAATCAACTTGAGCGAGAAAGACATTTTCAATGACAACACCAAGTTTTTCTAATTCTGAATGTAACCAAGCGCGGTTATGCCCGCTAGCAGAAAGAGGTTCATCTAGTACATTTCCATCCATAATAACAGTTTGTGTTTCTTTTTCATTTGGTACTTTTAAGCCGATGTCTTTTGCTGTAAGTGGCTGGCGATCTTTCTTCAATAATACATTTAATTCACCGCTCGGTTCCAATACAGCAAATTCAACATCAGCTACGCTGAACGCATCTTTTCCTCGGAGTAGTTCAAGTAATTCGTCACTTGTATATTTTTCTTTCTTTAAGTTATCTTCGAGTATTTTTCCATCTTTTATTAATACGGTAGATTTCCCTTCAAAGAAGTCCCGAGCTGTTTTGTTCTTTAAGGAGAGGATTCCTGTGAAAAAAGGTACCACAGCGAAAATGAGTATCGCAAAGACGCCGTGGAAAAATTTTGAATCGAGCCCTGTAGATACTTGGGCAGCGATGTCACCGATTGTCATTCCGGCTATGTATTCAAAAAAGGAGAGCTGAGAGATTTGTCTTTTCCCTAACCATTTCGTAATAGCGAATAAAATGATTAATATGAATACAGAGCGGAGAATGACAAGTGTCCATTCGGGTAGGTGAGACATAGTAAATTCCTCCAGTCTACTTAAAACCCTTTATATTGAGGTTCTTCACGTTCTAATACTGAAATTCTATTCTTTAAATCAGCAATAACGCTGTCCATTTCTAACATACATTCATGAAATACGCGTTTTGCTTCTTCATCTTGTGAATTTAATGAAAGGGAGCTTAAACTTGCTTGAGCGCCCCTTACACTAGCAAGACAAGTTTTTACGCTAGCGATAACAGTCATACAAACACCTCTTATCCTTTCGGTTTAAATAGTAATGCACCGATGAATCCGAAAATAATAGCTGCGGATATACCAGCACTCGTTACTTTAAACATACCGGTAATGACACCGACGATTCCATGTTTAGCCGCTTCTTCCATCGCACCGTGAACGAGGGCGTTACCGAAGCTTGTAATTGGTACGGTTGCTCCGGCCCCAGCGAAATCAATTAATGGTTCATAAAGATTAAGCCCATCTAATATTGCGCCGATAACAACGAGTGTTGCCATTGTATGAGCTGGCGTTAACTTACCGACATCAAACATCAGTTGCCCAATTACACATATAAGTCCACCAATGACGAAAGCCCAGAAAAAAATCATTGCGTTGCACCTCCAAATTCAATCGAAACAGCGTGAGCGATACAGGGGATTGTTTCTTCTTGCTGGAATGTCAGCGGAGATAGTAAAGCACCTGTTGCAACGACAAGTATCTTATTAAATTCTCCCCTTTTCATTCGATTTAATAAATGACCGTACACGACTGTTGCAGAACATCCCGGGCCACTTGCACCAGCTATGACAGGTTGCCCGTCTCTATAAATGATGATTCCGCAATCTTGGAATTGCTCGCTCGTTATTTTTGTTCCATGTTTATGTAGTAGGTCGTAGGCAATTTCGCGACCAACATGTCCAAGGTCACCTGTTACAATTAAGTCGTAGTAAGAGGCGTCAATTTGTCGTTCACGTAAATGGGCTTCAATCGTATCGACAGCCGCTGGGGCCATCGCGCCACCCATATTAAATGGATCAGTTAATCCCATATCGACAACGCGACCAATTGTTGCGGATGTTACTTGTGGACCATATCCAGTGTCACTTAAAATAGCTGCGCCTGCACCGGTTACTGTCCACTGGGCAGTAGGAGGTTTTTGACCACCGTATTCAGTTGGATATCGGAATTGTTTTTCTACGGCAGCGTTATGGCTTGATGCTCCAGTTAATAAATATTTCGCCCCTTTTGCATTTACAATGCTTGCCCCAAGTGCCAATCCTTCCATAGAAGTAGAGCAAGCTCCAAATAATCCGAGATAAGGTGTTCCGAGTGTACGACATGCAAAGCTCGTTGGAGTTATTTGATTAATTAAATCTCCTGCGAGTACGAATTGAATATCGTCTTTACGAAGTTTTGCCTTTTCGGTAGCGCGGCTACAAGCTTCTTCAAATAAAATTTTATGTGCCTTTTCGTAAGAATCTTGTCCAAGCCATAAATCTTCATGGAGGGTGTCGAAGTCTTCAGGGATATTTCCCTTTGCTTCAAATGGTCCACCGACTACCCCGGTTGAGATAATGACTGGTTTGTTTTCAAATACCCACGTTCGGTGTCCTTGTAACATTTATAGCCCTCCCCATTGAACGAGAATCGTTTTAATAAGTGCGATGACGAAAGCAGAAAATACACCAAATAAAATAACAGAGCCAGCTAGTTTAAACATGTTACCTCCAACACCAAGAACGAATCCTTCAGTCCGGTGTTCGATACAGGCTGCGATTACCGAGTTTCCAAATCCAGTAACAGGTACAGCTGTGCCAGCTCCGGCAAATTGTCCGAGGCGGTCATATACACCGAATCCAGTTAGTAACATCGAGATGAAAATAAGAGTTGCGACTGTTGGATTTCCTGCTGAACGCTCAGTGAAATCAAAATATGTGATGTAAAAAGTAGAAATAAACTGTCCAATTAAACAAATAAAACCACCGACGAAAAAAGCTTTTATACAATTTTTCAAAACAGGACGCTTGGGCTCCCGTTCTTGCTCGAATTTTTTATATTCCTGTTGTACAGGGGTTAAGTTTTTATCTTTACTAGACATTTCAATCCTTCCTTTTCTATTAGAAAGCGTTAAGTGTTAGATTCCATTTCTGATCCGATAAGCTTTAACTGTTTTTTGATTTCATCTTTATTTACTTCTTTTCTCTTAATTTTGATTTCAAGCTTTTCGAGTAACATGAAGATCTTTTTATCTGTACTGACACGAACATCGAAAGTAGGATATTCATCACTTAATTGCTTTTGAAGTTTTTTGCGCAGTGGTTTTAGTCCAAACCTTTCATGATGTTCAGGTTTAACCGCTATGTAGAGGTCTAAATTTGAATTAACTGCGGTGCTTTTTATAATTTCATCCATAGCGAGAGCTTTTTTCTTTGCTTCTTGCGATATAGATTGATTAAAGGATTCCGTGCTCATCTTCGTTAATTTGGGGCCTTTTTCTTTCTCTGTTCGTTTTGCTTCTTCTTTCTTTACCTTTTTATCTAATGGGCTATTATCACAGCCAGTAAAAGAGCTAAATAGAAGTACAAATAACGCGGTTATAAGTCCAATCTTTCGCATAATCATCATTCCATTTCTATTGCATTATGTAATGTGAGAGAAAAAGGATGACTGCATATCATCCTTTTTCTGTTTCACAGCAATGTATACCATTAGATGAAATGGTACTTTTAGTTATTGCTGTGTGTATTGTGGTTCTTCTTGTTGGACTTCTTCAACACGTGGGTTTAAAGAATCGATAATTGTTTGTGTTTGCTGCGCAGCTGTTTGGAAAAGTTGCTTTGCTTGTTGGTTATCCGTATCAAGAGCGAATCCCTCTAAGCTAGCTTGTGCACTTTTTAATCCAGAAACAGTTTGCTTTAGTTTTGTAATTACAGTCATTGAATGAAGCCCCCTTTGGAATATCAATTCAAAGATTATAATTTGTGAGTTGGGGAGAATTTATGATTGGAAAATTTAGGGGAGGGGTATGTATTTATATGCTTCCAGCTAAGGGGCATAAAGGATTAAGGGTATATTTTTATTGCTTTAGATGGATTTTATTGCTATTATTATGAGAAGAAAATGAAGTGTTTTTTTATAATCATGCGCCCATAGCTCAGTCGGATAGAGCGGTGGTTTCCGGTACCACGTCTGCCGGGGGTTCGAATCCCTCTGGGCGCGTCAAAAAGTCCTAACTTACGTTTTGTAGGTTAGGACTTTTTTATTTTTCTCTTGTTATATCTAGTGATAAGATTTACTATTAGTACTTGGTGATAATGTTGTGGTTTATTATTTTATTTCAATATTATTCATTTTTAGGTTGTAAGATGTAAATCTCATTAATACATATAAATTAATAATATTTTGGAATGGGTGTCTGCGATAGGATTCTCCTTTTACCAAACTTATTGTACAATAGAAACAAGGGGGAGATTAGTTTGAAGGCAAGTCTTTTACAAGAACAAAGCTTACGTTTGGCAATGACACAAGAGTTAAGGCAAGCGATTACAATGCTCCAGTATAATGTACAAGAATTATCGGAGTTTTTGTATGAGCAATCGTTAGAGAATCCCCTTATTGAGTTAGGTGGTTTTGAGAGGGAGAAGAAAAAGAGCTCTAACACAAGTAAAAGTACCGGCAAACAAGTCGAGAATCAGATGGAAATCTACAGTGTGGATTCAACAACGATTCAGCAACATTTATTAAATCAAATACAGTATTATAAAATAGATGAAGAAGAGCGAAAAATAGCTTCTTTCATTATTATGAACATGGATGGAAATGGGTATTTACAAGAAACGAATGAAGAGCTATCAGAGCTTCTTTCTGCGTCGATGGATGTAGTAGACCGTTCTGTGGAGCTTGTCCAATCTTTAGAGCCAGCAGGGGTAGGGGCGCGTAATATTCAGGAATGTCTAACCTTGCAATTGAAGCGCTTACAAAGACGGAATGGATTAGCGGAAGAGGTTGTAGAGGAGCACTTCACTTACTTCGTGAAGAAAGATTGGCGAAAGCTCGTTCAAGTGCTGAAGTGTAGTAATGAGGAATTACAGCATGCGGTAAATTGTATTACGTCATTACAACCAAAACCAGGTCTTGCGTTTTCTTCTGATAAACCACTTTATATTGTGCCTGATATGGCGGTGAAAAAAGAAGGTGATCGTCTCGTTTTACAGATGAACGAGAGAAATATGCCGAGAATTGAAATTCATTCTGAGTATAGTGCGCTTCTTAATAATAGTGAAAGAGAAGTTGCTTCTTACGTATCGGAGAAGTATCAACATGTGCAATGGATTATGCGCAGTTTGAAACAGAGAAAACAAACACTCTTACAAGTGATGACTATTATTATGGAAAAACAGCGTGATTTCTTCTGGAAAGGTCCAGAGTATTTAAAGCCACTTGCTTTAAAAGAGGTAGCGGAAGAGTTAAGTGTGCACGAGTCTACAATTAGTCGTGCAACGCGAAATAAGTATGTGCAAACACCGCACGGTTTATTTGAGATGAAATCCTTCTTTAGTAATGCTGTTTCGACGACAGAGGATGAGGCCGTTTCAACGAAGCGGGTGAAGCGGATTATTCAAACGCTTGTGGAGGCGGAAAATAAGAAAAAGCCACTTTCGGATCAAAAGATTTCAAAATTATTAGAAGAAGAGCATGAAATCGTTATTTCTCGAAGAACAGTTGCGAAATATAGAGAACAAATGCACATTCCTGCTTCGTCTCTAAGAAAAACAATTGGATAGGTGAAGAAGATGAAAGTTGTACTATATACAAAAAAAGATTGTGGTCTTTGTGAAAAGGCGAAACAAGTTTTACAGGAAGTACAATGTGAATATTCTTTTCAAATCGAGGAAATAGATATATATGAAGATAATGACCTTTTAGAAAAATATCATTTAATGATTCCGGTTGTAGAAATAGGCGGAAAACAAGTAGAATATGGTAACATTCACAAAGGTGTCATAATAAACTATATAAACAATGCAGTTAAGAGTTGAATAAGTTTCAATCTCCTGTTACAATAATACACGTAGCAGGGATTATTTTTTTAACCTATGTGGGACATAAAATGTCACTACGGGACACAAAGTGACCACAAGGAAAAATGAACCAATGTAGTGAGGAGAAAAGATATGCGCTCATGGATTCAGAACACAAAAAAATTATTACCTGATCTGCTACCTGTTATGCAAACGAGAATGCAAGTTCTTCAGTACATCAGGCTTATGCAGCCGATTGGAAGAAGAAACTTATCTGCAAGTCTTGGTATGACAGAACGAGTATTGCGAAGTGAAGTTCAAGTTTTGAAAGAACAAAACTTAGTTCACGTCGCTTCTTCTGGAATGACTTTGACAGAAGAAGGAACAGCTTTAGTTCTTGCTTTGGAAGACTTTATGAAAGAAATTTCCGGGTTAAAGGTTTTAGAAAAACAACTTAAGGAAACATTAGATTTGGATGAAGTTTTCGTTGTCCCTGGTGATAGTGATGAATCACCTTGGGTCAAACTGGAGATGGGCCGTGCTTGTGTGACTTGTATAAAAGACCGTCTGACAGCGAATAATATCGTTGCTGTGGCTGGAGGAACTACGCTAGCTGCTGCTGCGGACATGATGCAACTTGATTGCAAAGATTTACATATGCTATTTGTCCCAGCACGTGGTGGAATTGGAGAAGGTGTTGAGTTAGAAGCCAATACTATTTGTGCCAAAATGGCACAAAATACGATGAGTAATTATCGCTTATTGTATGTTCCAGATCACGTTAGTAGCGAAGCATATGCGTCCATTGTAACAGAGCCATCCGTGAAAGAAGTTCTTGAGTTGATTCGATCTTCCAATATCGTCATTCATGGAATCGGTGATGCGTTAACAATGGCACGTCGTAGAAATACTTCAGAAGCAGATTGGTTAAAGATTCAGGCAAGCGAAGCAGTTGGCGAAGCTTTCGGTTACTACTTTAATGAACAAGGAAATGTTGTTCATAAAGTAAGAACAGTTGGTATGCAACTTGAAGATTTACAACATGTATCTCACGTTGTTGCAGTCGCTGGAGGTTCTTCGAAGGCAAAGGCAATACAGGCTGTAATAAAGCAAGGGCACACTTCAATTCTAATTACAGATGAAGGTGCAGCAAAACAGTTAACAAAGGGTATTACCCTTTAAATATAATCCCCCAAGGAGGAAATTCAAATGACTAAAATTGGTATTAATGGATTTGGACGTATCGGACGTAACGTATTCCGCGCAGCTCTTAACAACTCTGAGGTAGAAGTAGTAGCAATCAACGACTTAACAGATGCTAAAACATTAGCTCACCTTTTAAAATATGACACAGTTCACGGAACTTTAAATGCAGAAGTATCTGCTAACGAAAACAGCATCGTTGTTAACGGTAAAGAAATTAAAGTTATCGCTGAGCGTGACCCTGCTCAATTACCATGGAGCGACTACGGAGTAGAAGTAGTAGTAGAATCTACTGGTCGTTTCACTAAAAAATCAGACGCTGAAAAACACTTAGGTGGATCAGTTAAGAAAGTTATCATCTCAGCTCCAGCTTCTGACGAAGATATCACTGTAGTTATGGGTGTTAACCACGAACAATACGATGCAGCTAACCACAACGTAGTATCTAACGCTTCTTGTACTACAAACTGTCTAGCTCCATTCGCTAAAGTATTAAACGAAAAATTCGGCGTAAAACGCGGAATGATGACAACAATTCACTCTTACACTAACGACCAACAAATCTTAGACTTACCACACAAAGATTTACGTCGTGCTCGTGCAGCAGCTGAAAACATGATCCCAACATCTACTGGTGCTGCTAAAGCTGTAGCATTAGTATTACCAGAACTTAAAGGTAAATTAAACGGCGGCGCTGTACGTGTTCCAACTGCTAACGTTTCTCTTGTTGACTTAGTTGTTGAACTTGACAAAGAAGTAACAGTTGAAGATGTAAACGCAGCATTCAAAGCAGCAGCTGAAGGCGAATTAAAAGGTATCCTTGGATACAGCGAAGAGCCATTAGTATCTATCGACTATAACGGATGCACAGCTTCTTCTACAATCGACGCATTATCTACAATGGTAATGGAAGGTAACATGGTTAAAGTACTTTCTTGGTACGATAACGAAACTGGTTACTCTAACCGCGTAGTAGACCTAGCTGCATATATGACTTCTAAAGGTCTTTAATTCTTAAGTATATAAGTAATCAATGACAAAACGAGGGAGAGGGTTTGTTCCCTCTCTCTCTTCTTTCGTTTTAGAAGCAAATGTGTTAAGCTTTTGAATGGGTTTTGTCAATCCTAACTAGTAGTCGGAGGGAAAACCAATGAACAAAAAATCAATTCGTGACGTAGATTTAAAAGGTAAGCGTGTATTTTGCCGCGTTGACTTCAACGTACCTATGAAAGAAGGCAAAATTACAGATGAAACTCGTATCCGTGCAGCTCTTCCTACAATTCAATATTTAGTAGAGCAAGGTGCGAAAGTTATTTTAGCAAGCCACTTAGGCCGTCCAAAAGGTCAAGCAGTAGAAGAATTACGTCTTACTCCAGTAGCAGCACGTTTAGGCGAGCTTCTTGGTAAAGATGTTAAGAAAGCGGACGAAGCATTCGGACCAGTTGCACAAGAAATGGTTGCAGCAATGAACGAAGGCGACGTATTAGTTCTTGAAAACGTACGTTTCTATGCGGGCGAAGAAAAGAACGATGCAGAACTTGCGAAAGAATTTGCAGCTCTTGCTGATATCTTCGTAAACGATGCATTCGGTGCAGCTCACCGTGCTCACGCTTCTACAGCAGGAATCGCAGACTACCTACCAGCAGTATCTGGTTTACTAATGGAAAAAGAGTTAGATGTATTAGGTAAAGCACTTTCTAACCCAGAACGTCCATTCACAGCTATCATCGGTGGTGCGAAAGTAAAAGATAAAATCGGTGTAATTCGTCATCTATTAGACAAAGTAGATAACTTAATCATCGGTGGCGGACTTGCTTACACATTCGTTAAAGCTTTAGGTCATGAAATTGGTCTATCTCTATGTGAAGACGACAAGATTGAACTAGCTAAAGAATTTATGCAACTTGCAAAAGAAAAAGGCGTAAACTTCTACATGCCAGTTGATGTTGTAATCACAGAGGAATTCTCTGAAACTGCAACAACTAAAATCGTTGGTATCGACTCTATCCCTTCTAACTGGGAAGGCGTGGACATCGGTCCTAAAACACGTGAAATTTATGCAGATGTAATCAAAAACTCTAAGCTTGTTGTATGGAATGGACCAATGGGTGTATTCGAAATGACTCCATTCGCAGAAGGTACAAAAGCAGTAGGACAAGCATTAGCAGATGCAGAAGATACATACTCTGTTATCGGCGGTGGGGACTCTGCAGCAGCTGTTGAAAAATTCGGTATGGCTGATAAAATGAGCCACATTTCTACTGGCGGCGGTGCGTCATTAGAATTCATGGAAGGTAAAGAGCTTCCAGGTGTAGTTTGTCTTAACGACAAATAAGTAGCAGCCAAAGAAAAAGGACGGTGCAAAGCATGCGTAAACCAATTATCGCAGGTAACTGGAAAATGAATAAAACTCTATCTGAAGCAGTTAGCTTCGTAGAGGAAGTTAAAGGTCAAATCCCAGCAGCTTCAGCTGTTGATGCAGTAGTTTGCTCTCCAGCTCTATTCTTAGAGCGTTTAGTAGCAGCGACTGAAGGAACTGACTTACAAGTAGGTGCACAAAACATGCACTTCGAAAAAAATGGTGCATTCACTGGCGAAATTAGCCCAGTAGCACTTAGCGACTTAAAAGTAGGCTACGTAGTACTTGGCCACTCTGAGCGTCGTGAAATGTTTGCTGAAACAGACGAATCAGTAAACAAAAAGACTATTGCAGCATTTGAACATGGTTTAACACCAATCGTTTGCTGTGGTGAGACTTTAGAAGAGCGCGAAAGCGGAAAAACATTTGATCTAGTAGCAGGTCAAGTGACAAAAGCACTTGCAGGTTTAACAGAAGAGCAAGTTAAAGCAACTGTTATCGCTTATGAGCCAATCTGGGCTATCGGTACAGGTAAATCTTCTTCTTCTGCAGATGCAAATGAAGTATGTGCGCACATCCGTAAAGTTGTTGCAGAAGCTGTTTCTCCAGAAGCTGCAGAAGCTGTTCGTATTCAATACGGCGGTAGCGTAAAACCAGAAAACATTAAAGAGTATATGGCACAATCTGACATCGACGGCGCTTTAGTTGGCGGTGCTAGCTTAGAGCCTGCTTCGTTCTTAGGTCTTCTGGGGGCGGTAAAATGAGAAAGCCAACAGCTTTAATCATTCTTGATGGTTTCGGACTACGTGAAGAAACTTACGGGAATGCTGTAGCACAAGCTAAGAAACCTAATTTTGATGGTTACTGGAACAAATTCCCTCATACAACGCTTACAGCTTGTGGTGAGGAAGTAGGTCTTCCAGAAGGTCAAATGGGTAACTCTGAGGTTGGTCACTTAAATATTGGTGCTGGTCGCATAGTATATCAAAGCTTAACTCGCGTAAACGTTGCAATTCGTGAAGGTGAGTTCGATCAGAACGAAACTTTCCAAAATGCAATTAAAAGCGTAAAAGAAAAAGGTACTGCTCTTCATTTATTCGGTTTACTTTCTGATGGTGGTGTGCACAGTCACATGAACCATATGTTTGCTCTTCTTCGCTTAGCAGCAAAAGAAGGTGTGGAGAAAGTTTATATTCATGCATTCTTAGACGGCCGCGATGTTGGACCACAAACAGCAAAAGGTTATATCGATGCAACAAATGAAGTAATTAAAGAAACAGGAGTAGGACAATTCGCGACTATCTCTGGTCGTTATTACTCCATGGACCGTGACAAGCGTTGGGATCGCGTAGAAAAATGTTACCGTGCTATGGTGAATGGTGAAGGCCCTACTTATAAATCTGCAGAAGAGTGTGTAGAAGACTCATATGCAAATGGTATCTATGATGAATTCGTATTGCCGTCTGTAATTGTTAACGAAGATGACACGCCAGTTGCAACAATCAATAATGATGATGCAGTTATCTTCTATAACTTCCGTCCAGACCGCGCAATTCAAATTGCTCGTGTATTTACAAACGAAGACTTCCGTGAGTTCGATCGTGGTGAAAAAGTACCTCACATTCCTGAATTCGTTTGTATGACACATTTCAGTGAAACTGTAGATGGTTACGTGGCATTTAAGCCAATGAACCTTGATAACACATTAGGTGAAGTTGTTGCGCAAGCGGGATTAAAGCAACTTCGCATCGCGGAAACTGAAAAGTATCCGCACGTTACATTCTTCTTTAGCGGTGGTCGTGAGGCTGAATTCCCAGGAGAAAAGCGTATCTTAATTAACTCACCGAAGGTTGCAACATATGACTTGAAACCTGAAATGAGCATTTACGAAGTAACGGACGCTTTAGTAAATGAAATCGAAAATGATAAACATGATGTTATCATTCTTAACTTTGCAAACTGTGATATGGTTGGCCATTCTGGGATGATGGAACCAACAATTAAAGCAGTAGAAGCAACTGACGAATGTTTAGGAAAAGTTGTAGAAGCGATTCTTGCAAAAGATGGTGTAGCACTTATTACTGCTGACCATGGCAATGCTGATCAGGAGTTAACTGCTGATGGTGGACCAATGACAGCTCATACAACTAACCCGGTTCCTTTCATCGTTACAAAAAATGATGTAGAGCTTCGTGAAGGTGGTATTTTAGGAGATATCGCCCCAACAATGCTTACACTTTTAAATGTGGAACAACCGAAAGAAATGACAGGTAAAACAATTATTAAATAATTTGCTTATATAAAAAGGAGAGAATTTATTATGTCAACAATTATTGATGTTTATGCTCGCGAAGTCCTTGACTCTCGTGGTAACCCAACTGTAGAAGTAGAAGTTTACACAGAAAGCGGCGCATTCGGACGCGCTATCGTACCAAGTGGTGCATCTACTGGTGAACACGAAGCAGTAGAATTACGTGACGGTGACAAATCTCGTTACCTTGGTAAAGGTGTTATGAACGCAGTAAACAACGTTAACGAAGCAATCGCTCCAGAAATCGTTGGTTTCGATGTAACTGACCAAGCTGGTATCGACCGTGCTATGATCGAATTAGATGGCACTCCAAACAAAGGTAAACTAGGCGCTAACGCTATCCTTGGTGTATCTATGGCAGTAGCTCACGCAGCAGCTGACTTCGTAGGTCTTCCATTATACCGTTACCTTGGTGGATTCAATGCAAAACAATTACCAACTCCAATGATGAACATCATCAACGGTGGTTCTCACGCTGATAACAACGTTGACTTCCAAGAGTTCATGATCTTACCAGTTGGTGCTCCAACATTCAAAGAATCAATCCGTATGGGTGCTGAAGTATTCCATGCACTTAAAGCTGTATTACATGACAAAGGTCTTAACACTGCAGTAGGTGACGAAGGTGGATTCGCTCCAAACCTTGGTTCTAACCGTGAAGCATTAGAAGTAATTATCGAAGCTATCGAAAAAGCTGGTTACAAAGCTGGCGAGAACGTATTCTTAGGAATGGACGTTGCTTCTTCTGAGTTCTACAACAAAGAAACTGGTAAATATGACCTTGCAGGCGAAGGCCGTACTGGCTTAACTTCTGCAGAAATGGTTGATTTCTACGAAGAGCTTTGCAAAGACTTCCCAATCATCTCTATTGAAGATGGTTTAGACGAAAACGACTGGGATGGTCACAAATTATTAACTGAGCGTATCGGTGATAAAGTACAATTAGTTGGTGACGATTTATTCGTAACTAACACTCAAAAGCTTGCTGAAGGTATCGAAAAAGGTATCTCTAACTCAATCTTAATTAAAGTTAACCAAATCGGTACTTTAACTGAGACTTTCGAAGCAATCGAAATGGCTAAACGTGCTGGTTACACAGCAGTTGTATCTCACCGTTCTGGTGAAACTGAAGATGCTACAATCGCTGACATCGCAGTTGCAACTAACGCTGGCCAAATCAAAACTGGTTCTATGAGCCGTACTGACCGTATTGCTAAGTACAACCAATTATTACGCATCGAAGACGAACTAGGCGAAATCGCTGTTTACGATGGTTTAAAATCTTTCTACAATATCAAACGATAATTGTAGAAAATAACGACAGACCGTGAGAAATCACGGTCTGTTTTTTTATGCTAAAATTGTTCATCTGTCATAAGTGACATGAAGTATTTAAAGAAAAGGTTATAATCAAAATCGATAGCAATGTATTGCGAGGAAGAGGGCCATCGTATCATCGATTCCAGGATCACAAAAAATGAGAACTTTTTTAGACATATGTTCACTACCTATCTTGTTATATATATGTGCGAGAAGACAGAATAAAAATGGAGTGAAGGGTTTTGTTTTATTGAAATAGTAACCGTTAAAATTCAGAAAATATAAACTTTATATATTAGGTCAATGTTTTTGACGTAATTTAAGTTCAGAAATGCAGTCATATCAAGGGTGTAAGCGTATAACATGACGGTTTTTTGGTGTCGATTTGATAAATTGCAGCTTTTTACAATTTATACTATGATAAAGATATTAACAGAAGATCGTATAAACATGAGGGATGATGAACATGAAATTTACAAAGATTCTTGTCCAAATTGCAGCTCTTTATGTGTTTTATATGGTTGGAAATTGGGTGCAAGAAATGTTGAATATTCCAATTCCAGGAAGTTTGATTGGGATGTTTTTTTTACTTGTTTTACTTAGCCTAAAAGTACTTCCAGTGAAATGGTTTGATTTAGGAGCAGAAACACTCGTTGCCATTATGCCGTTTTTATTAATTCCGCCAACGCTTGGCCTAATGAATTACGGTGCTTTTTTTATGAGTAAAGGAATTTCTCTTTTCATTACAGTTATAGCGAGTACGTTTTTAATTATTATTGTCGCCGGACATACAGGACAATATCTTGCGAATAGAAAGGAAAAAGAGACACAATGAGCCAAATATTAATCGGAATCGGTTGGGTTCTTTTTACGGTGCTATTATATCAATTATCTAAAAAAATCTATAAATTATTTCCAACACCATTTACCATTCCAATGCTTGTAGCAACAGGATTAATGGCTTTCTTATTTATAGTGCTTGATATACCATATCAAAATTACATGGAAAGCGGTGGTGGCTGGATTGCGAAGCTACTTGGACCAGGTGTTGTAGCATTTGCAATCCCGCTTTATAAACAACGTCATGTTTTACAAAAATATGTTGTACCAATTGCTGGTGGTGTATTAGTAGGTACAACGGTTGCTATTGCAAGTGATTTCGCTATCGCCTCACTTATGGGAACAGATAAAAGCTTAATTTTATCTTCTTTACCAAAATCAGTGACAATGCCAGTTGCAATGAGTGTATCTGAACAAGTTGGTGGTGTCCCGTCCTTAACAGCGGCCTTCGTCGTTATCGCAGGTATTACTGGAACAATTACAGGACCAATTTTATTAAAATGGAGCCGCGTTACAAACTCGGTTGGTAAAGGGATTGGCTTTGGATGTGCTTCTCATATTATGGGTGTTATGAGAGCAATGAAGAATAATGAGCATGAAGGTGTCATTGGATCGGTAACAATGACATTAACAGCAATTTTGACATGTTTGCTCGGACCGTTATTCGCAATGATGTTTATGTAATAGAAGAAAAGCGAGAGCAATTCTATAGCTCTCGCTTTTCTATAGGATTTATGCTACATTTAAAATAACTGAATCTTTGTAGGAGGTACGCCAAGTGCATACGTTATTATCAGTTTTACTTATTATTGTATCGATCTTAATGATTGTTATGGTACTTATGCAGTCTAGTAATAGCTCAGGCCTTTCAGGCGCTATTTCAGGTGGTGCAGAGCAATTGTTTGGTAAGCAAAAGGCACGTGGAATTGAAGCGGTATTAAACCGTATTACAGTTGTTTTAGCTGTATTATTCTTCGTACTAACAATTGGTGTTACGTACTTCAATTTATAGAATTAAAAAGAAGAAGCGTTAGCTGATTTGTGCTAATGGTTCTTCTTTTTTTAATTTGTTATTCGAAAAAAGTTTCTAATTAGATTATGGAATTATAAATATGGTACACTAAGAATAGAAAAAATACGACTAGATTACAGAAGAGAAAGAGGAGAAATACATGATGAAATTAGCATCTCCAAAACCATTTACATTTGAAGGTGGAGACCGCGCTGTTTTATTATTACATGGATTTACAGGGAACTCAGCTGATGTACGTATGCTTGGACGTTTTTTAGAGAAGAAAGGCTATACTTGTCATGCACCAATTTATAAAGGACACGGTGTACCACCAGAGCAGCTTGTTCATACAGGTCCTGAAGACTGGTGGAAAGATGTAATGAATGCCTACCAGCATTTAAAAGATCAAGGTTACGAGAAAATAGCTGCGGTTGGATTATCATTAGGCGGAGTATTCTCATTAAAACTTGCTTATACATTACCGATTTTAGGTGTTGTACCAATGTGTGCACCGATGTACATTAAAAGTGAAGAAATTATGTATCAAGGTATATTGGCATATGCACGCGAATATAAAAAACGTGAACAAAAATCACCAGAGCAAATTGAACAGGAAATGTTTGAATTTAAACAGACACCGATGAATACATTAAAAGCATTACAAGAGTTAATTCGTGACGTACGCAATAATGTTGATATGATTTATGCTCCAACATTCGTTGTACAAGCACGCCATGATGAGATGATCAATACAGATAGTGCTAACATTATTTATAACGGTGTAGAATCTACGTTAAAAGACATTAAATGGTATGAAGACTCTACGCATGTCATTACACTTGATAAAGAACGTGATGTGCTACATGAGGATGTATATAACTTCTTGGAGCAACTAGATTGGTAAGATCTAGTTGCCTCTTTTTTTCATAAGGGAATTTTTTATCCTGATTGGCGTGGGTTAATAATTAGTGGGGATGGACAAAATCCCAACTAACAAAAGTTTCACTTTATACATCCCCTATCTTTCGGATACACTAAATAATATAAGGGTTTAAAGGAGGTATTTCTACTTGGAAGAAATCATACAAGAACATATTGATAAGTTGTTATTATTTATGAGAGAAGAAGCGTATAAACCGTTAACGATACAAGAATTAGAAGCTGCATTTGGAATCGAAGGCTCTGAGGGCTTTAAAGATTTCGTAAAGGCACTTGTAATGATGGAAGAGAAGGGGCTTGTTGTTCGTACACGTAGCAACCGCTACGGTCTTCCTGAAAAGATGAGTTTAGTACGCGGTAAGTTAATTGGACACGCACGTGGCTTTGCTTTCGTCGTTCCAGAGGAGAAGAAAACGGGAGACGATGATCTTTTCATCCCGCCTACAGAATTAAATGGTGCACTTCATGGTGATACAGTATTAGCGCGTGTTAGCTCGCAATCAAGTGGTTCACGTCAAGAAGGTACAATTGTTCGTATTTTAGAGCGTGGAACGAAAGAACTAGTTGGTACATATACAGAATCGAAGAACTTTGGGTTTGTTATACCTGATAATAAGCGCTGGACAAGTGATATTTTTATCTTGAAAAGTGCATCTATGGGCGCTGTAGAAGGTCATAAAGTAGTTGTGAAAATTACGAGCTACCCAGAGAACCGTTTAAGTGCGGAAGGTGAAGTTATTCAAATTCTAGGTCATAAAAATGATCCAGGGGTAGATATTTTATCTGTTATTCATAAACATCATTTACCTTTAGCGTTCCCTGAAGAAGTGATGGAACACGCAAACAGTGTACCAGAAACGATTTCAGAAGAAGATTTAAAAGATCGTCGTGATTTGCGCGATCAAATGATTGTTACAATTGACGGTGCAGATGCAAAAGATTTAGATGATGCTGTTACAGTAACGAAGCTTGAGAACGGTAACTATAAGCTTGGCGTTCATATCGCGGATGTAAGTCATTACGTTCAAGAAGGTTCTCCAATTGATGTTGAAGCAGCTGAAAGAGCGACGAGTGTATATCTTGTTGACCGTGTAATCCCAATGATTCCGCACCGTTTATCTAACGGTATTTGTTCATTAAATCCAAAAGTAGATCGTCTTACATTATCGTGTGAAATGGAAATCAATAATCTAGGTGATGTTGTAAAGCATGAGATTTTCCAAAGTGTAATTAAAACGACAGAGCGTATGACGTATGCGGATGTTAGAAGCATTTTGGAAGATGAAGACGAAGCGTTAATCGAGCGTTACGAGCCGCTAGTGCCAATGTTTAAAGAGATGGGGCAGTTAGCACAAATTTTACGTGAAAAACGTATGCGCCGCGGTGCAATCGACTTTGACTTTAAAGAAGCGAAAGTGCTAGTAGATGAAGAAGGAAAACCGACTGATGTTGTCATGCGTGATCGTTCTGTATCAGAGAAGTTAATTGAAGAGTTTATGCTTGTTGCGAACGAAACAGTAGCAGAGCATTTCCACTGGATGAACGTACCGTTTATGTACCGTGTCCATGAAGATCCGAAAGAAGATAAGTTAGAGCGTTTCTTCGAGTTTGTAACAAACTTCGGATATGCGGTAAAAGGACGTGCGAATGAAATACATCCTCGTGCATTGCAGCAAATTCTTGAAATGGTTCAAGGACAGCCTGAAGAAGTAGTAATTTCAACAGTTATGCTTCGTTCTATGAAGCAAGCACGTTACGATGCAGATAGCTTAGGACATTTCGGTTTATCAACTGAGTTCTACACGCATTTCACATCGCCGATTCGTCGTTACCCAGATACGATCGTTCATAGATTGATTCGTGAATACATTATTAACGGTAAAGTCGACAATGAAACGCAAGCGAAATGGCGTGAAAACTTACCTGAGATTGCAGAGCATTCTTCTAATATGGAACGCCGTGCTGTTGAAGCAGAGCGTGAAACAGACGAACTGAAAAAAGCAGAATATATGCTTGATAAGATCGGTGAAGAGTATGACGGTATGATTAGCTCTGTAACAAACTTTGGTTTATTCGTAGAGCTGCCAAATACAATTGAAGGTCTTGTACACGTTAGCTACTTAACGGATGATTACTACCGTTATGACGAGCAGCATTTCGCAATGATCGGAGAACGTACAGGTAACGTATTCCGTATTGGTGACGAAATTACAATTCGTGTTATTAACGTAAATAAAGACGAGCGTGCAATCGACTTTGAAATCGTTGGCATGAAAGGCACACCTCGTCGTAAATTTAAAGATCGTCCGGTTGTTATTGAACAACCAAGAACAGGCAGAAAGAAACGCGCTAGCCGTAGTGAACGTAGTAACGAGCGCAGCGGTGAACGTGGAACAGGTAGAAAGTTTGATCGTGGTGGCAAAGGTAAAGGAAGGGGATCAACATCCGCATCCGCAAGTCAGCCAGGGAAAAAAGATGGTAATGGCAAGAAGAAAAAAGCATTCTTCGAAAATGTACCAGGGTTTAAGAAGAAAAAGAAAAAGCGTAAGTAAGAAAAGAGCGGCTTCGCTTTGATGAAAAGCGGGGCCGTTTTTCTTTTTTAGGTAGCTTGGAGGTTAGCCACTTTCGCTTTTTGTGGAATCTAGCTACAGTGGCTAGAATGTTCGGCGGCTTCGCTTCTTCCCAAGAGGCAAAGAGCGCCTCAAGGTCAGAAGCTCCATCCACCTCACATTCTGAGCGAGCCACTTTCGCTTTTTATGGAATCTAGCTACAGTGGCTAGAATGT
>NZ_MAOI01000010.1 GCF_001884235.1 Bacillus paramycoides
ATGCCAAAGGGTACAGGTAAGGTTATTGCACAAAATAAAAAAGCATTTCATGATTATTTCATCGAAGAAACATACGAAGCAGGGCTTGTCCTTCAAGGAACGGAAATTAAGTCGATTCGCGCTGGACGCGTGAACTTGAAAGATGCGTTTGCACGTATACATAATGGTGAAGTATGGGTTCATAATATGCATATTAGTACGTACGAACAAGGGAATCGTTTCAACCATGATCCGCTTCGCACGAGAAAGTTACTTCTTCATAAAAAAGAAATTGATAAGTTAGCAGGAGCTGCAAAAGAAACAGGATATGCATTAGTTCCACTTAGAATCTATTTGAAAAATGGATTTGCAAAAATGGCACTTGGTTTAGCAAAAGGTAAGAAACAATATGATAAACGTCATGATTTAAAAGAGAAAGAAGCAAAACGTGAAATTGCACGCGCGTTCCGTGATCGTCAAAAGATGTAATACAAATATTTACATTTGTAAAACGGCGCGCGTATGATATAATAACTTATGTAAGATTGTTGCACATTGAAAAACAGCTCTTAGTAGCTATCACGATATTTCTTCGTATGCTCCATTTCTATCATGGGGACGTTACGGATTCGACAGGGATAGTTCGAGCTTAAGTTGCGAGTCGAGGGGATCGGCCTCGTTAAAACGTCAAAGCCTATAATTGGCAAACAAAACAATCTTTCTTTAGCTGCTTAATTGCACTAAAGGTTCCTCCCTCCATCGTCCATGTGGTAGGGTAAGGGACTCAAACTAAGTGGACTACGCCGGAGTTCGCCGTCTGAGGACAAAGGAAGAGAACAACCAGACTAGCAACTTGGAAGCCTGTCGATAGGCCGAAGAGTTCGCGAAATGCTAATATATCGACTACACTCGTAGAAGCTTAAGTGCCGATATTTTTGGACGTGGGTTCGACTCCCACCGTCTCCACCAATACATATTTGGTGGTTTTTTTATTTTGTATGATATGAACCATAAGTTTGCCGGAACGGCAAGCTTATGGTTCTTTTTGTTTGCGGCAAACTTATGCTTCCAGGATTTGAAGAATATTTTTAATGTCGCTTTTAAATAAAGTCACGGTGTTTATAAAAAAGACGCGATGTTTTGTCCCTTTGGATCAGTTTATCTAAAGGGATGTTTTTATAGTGAAAAGAAGATCTGAACTGAAAGACGGATTAAGGAACTGTTGAGCGGCAATAAAGTTACTCCACTAAAGGGCCATATTGTGGTACTGTTAAGGAAAAGCGAGTAATTGCGTGCGTTGTACAAGGGGGTGTTGGGGTGAATGTAATTGCGTGGTTGATCGTTGCTTGTGAAATAGGGTTTTGGGTTGTTATAACTTTAGGTCTGCTCACACGATATATCCTTAAGAAAAATAAATTAGGATTGTTTTTCCTAGCTTTAACACCTGTTATTGATTTAATTTTATTAGTTGTTACGGGTGTCGACTTGTATCGTGGTGCGACTGCTACCCAAGTGCATGCAATAGCTGCTGTTTATATTGGAATCTCAATCGCATTCGGTAGGAGTATGATTGAGTGGGCTGATATACGCTTTCAATATTATGTGATGAAACAAGGAGCGAAACCAGTTAAAAGATTTGGCATTGATTATGCGAAACACTACTTTAAAAGCTGGGGACAACATGTGCTTGCTTTTCTAATAGGTGCCGGAATTTTATTTGTATTAATCTATTTAATTAACGATTCTTCTCGAACAGAAGTGTTGGCTGGCTTTCTAAAAGTATGGACACTTGTGTTGGGTATCGATCTTTTGATTGCCATAAGCAATTTTATTTGGCCGAAAAGGGAAAAAGGGTAACAATTTAATAATATCGCAATTGGGCACGATTGTTGAGCAAACACAGGTAGAAAAATGATTAAACTTTTTTATGAAAAATTATTCACTAGCAACAAATAACCCAAGCATTTTGATCAAACTTTTTTCAAAATATTTGGGTTTTTTCTATTGAAAAATCAATTTTTGTAGCATGCTTTTGATCAAACTTTATTACAAACCAACAGCATTCATGGCAAGCTTATGGGTTAATAATTAATCCACGGCGAAGGTATGTTTCCTTTTTCCTCGAATAATCAACTAAATCTCCTCAAAAACATGTGATTTCCGGCAAAGATATGCTTCCTTTAGCGGCAACTTTATGGGTAAAGTCACATTGTGTATAACAAGAAGCATAAGATGGCGTTTTGGCCAACTTATGCTTCTTTTAGTTTACAGCTGATTTATGTTTCGAATATAAAAAGTGGATTAATAAGAAAAATCCTGTAGCTCAGTACAGGATTTTTAATTAAACTTTATTAGAAACTAAATTTTGGTGTAACATCACCTTTATAAGGTTCATGTTCAACGAATACAGTTATGTCTTTACCAGCTTGGTCTTTACCAGTTCTTTTATACGTAAATTTATTATTATTCAGTTCAGTAAGTTCAAGAGCGGCACCATATTTATTATTTCCAATTGAAACATGGGCTCTTATTTTATTTTCGTGTACAACATCGAAGTAGCCATAATCACCGCGGCTTTGACCTGTTTCGCTATTGAAGAACTCATATTTATTAGACTTGTCATCAAATTTTGCTAGACTTATAAAATTCGAATTAAACTGTGTTACATCATTACCCGCTTCATCTAATACTTTTGTTCCGTGCCAAAGGGTACCGCCTAAAATTTTATCTCCATCAACGTTTTTAACAATATCTCCTGTAGTAGTGTTCAGCTGCTTGTCCGGATCAGTGAAAGAAAGTTCTTTTTCTTTATATGGAACATGTTCAACGAAAACTTCTACATCTTTACCGTTAGCGTCTTTCCCCATTCTTTTATAAGTAAATACATTTTTATTTAGTTTTGTCATGTCAACAACAGCTTGATACTTCATTGATTCTGAAATTAATATTCTCTTCTTCCCATCATTTGTGACAAAGAAAGTTCCTTTATCGCCACGACTTTCACCTGTCTTAGCATCAAAAAATTCATATCTTCCTGACTTCGCATCATATTTTGCTAGACCAATGAAGTTTGCATTCTCTTTTGTTAAGTCATTCTTATCTTTGTCATACACTCTTGTACCTTGCCAATTTGTCTCGCTAAGAATGTTAGCCATTTTTTGCCCTTTAGTTAACTTATTTTCCTTTTTATTCTCTTGAGCAGCTTGTTCTTGCTTCGGTTTACTATGATTTTCTTCGGCTTTAGTACCAGCACATCCTGTTAGCGCTAATGTGAATCCGAGCAGTATTGATGATAGGGCTTTTGTTTTTTTGTTCATTTTTTATCGTCTCCTCATTTTATGATTTTCATGTTATTCACATGGTTTACCCGTATTTATACTAGTGGTACGGTTTGCGATTATAGTCGCAATTCGTCCTTCTGAGTCCTTAACATTGTTATAAGTTATATATGAAAAGACTCAGATTCAATTAATGAACTTAGTTACTACGTTTATTATGTTAATACCCGAGTATAAACTCCCTCTAAATAAATCCTTAAAAAAAGATAAACTAATTCCTAAAATTTGTTCATGTTTATAAAAAAATAACCACTTTGGCAAGTGTTGTGCTTTTAAATACTTGCCAAAGTGGTTCCAGTAGAATGAAAATCATAATACCTACGAGTAATCCAGAAACACATTGTAAGGAAGAAGGAATGCCGCTAAGTGCACTTTTTGGAAGAAACATTATTTCTGAACTGATTAATACTGTAATACTTAATATAGTTAAATTGTGAAAAAACTAAAATATTCTTTTATAAAGTTTCTTACAAAGCAAAGATTGGGATAATTACAGATGTGATTTTTTGTTTGTAGATTTTTAATCTAGAAATAGAAAGTGGATGGACTTGTATCTAGAAAAGTATACAATCAAGTGCCGCCGAAAGTGGAATATTCCCTTACAGAACAGGGACAATCATTAAAAGAAGGTTTAAAAGTACTTTGCGATTGGGGAAGCGACTATATTAAGCATAAATATCCGAATGGTGAAGTGATAGTGAAAGAGGACGATCATATTTGATTTAACACTTCTGTAAGTATAATTTTGCTATAATAAATATGCACTTATACGAAGGGGAGTTTAAAGAGAAAATGAAATCATTTAACATCGATCATTTTATTGCGAGTGTTTTACAGTGGATATTAAATTTTGCTCTAATCATATTATCCATTGTCTTATCTATTTTTTTAATTAATGAGACAATCACATTTGTTCAATACATATTTTCAGCGAAGAAGTATACATCTTATAAATTAGTTGAAAGTATCATTGTCTACTTCTTATACTTCGAGTTTATCGCATTAATTATTAAGTATTTCAAATCGAATTATCATTTCCCGTTACGTTATTTTATTTATATTGGAATTACGGCATTAATTCGATTAATTATTGTATCTCATGATGAACCGTTTGAGACGTTATTATATGCAGGATCCATTCTTGTTTTAGTCATTGCTTTATACATATCAAATTTGAGAGATTTAAGAAAAGAGTAGTAGTGCAGACATAAGTTTGCACTACTTTTTTACGTCTTGACCTTCAAGTAACTTGAAGGTTTACAATGTAATTAGGGCGTTTGAAATCGAAAAAAATAGAGAAATTAAGTGAAGAGGTTTCTTTTATTTGGAGGTTATAGGAATGAATCAGGAATTGAAGTTACGTCCATTAGAACGAGAAGATTTAAAGTTTGTACACGAACTTAATAATAACGCACATATTATGTCTTATTGGTTTGAAGAACCGTATGAGGCATTTGTGGAGCTGCAGGATTTATATGATAAACATATACATGATCAAAGTGAACGCCGGTTTATCGTTGAGAAAGATAATGAGATGGTTGGATTGGTCGAATTAGTAGAAATTGATTATATTCACCGTAGAACTGAATTCCAAATTATTATTGATCCTAATTATCAAGGACACGGTTATGCAGCTGATGCAACGCGTTTAGCGATGGATTACGCTTTTTCTGTATTAAATATGCATAAGATATATTTAGTTGTTGATAAAGAGAATGAAAAGGCTGTACATGTGTATAAAAAGGTTGGATTTATGGTGGAAGGTGAGTTACAAGACGAGTTTTTCGTTGATGGTACTTACCATAATGCGATAAGAATGTGTATGTTCCAAAAGGCATATTTAGGAGCAAAATGATTGAGTGATAAGGCTATAGACAGTGATTTGTCTATAGTCTTTTTATTATGTTAAACAACAACTATTTATCGTAAAACGATAAATAGTTGTTGACTTATAATGTGGTTAGATTTATTATGATGGTAGCAAGCATAGTGAAAAGGAGAGTATATTATGAAAAGTGAATATTTAGTAGCTATGACTTTAATGCTTTTAGGGGCTACTTGTTTAACAATTCATGCGACAACTAGTAAAGTAGCAGCAAATGGTTTGCTTGTAGAACCATTCTTGTTTCTAGTACCAATAAGTTATTTACTGTTCTTTAGTGGTATTGGTGTGTCGCTATTTGGAATTATTACTTCAAAGTTGAAAAAACAGTAATAGATACACACTGTTAGTTCAGGAGGTTATTTTGTGAAACAAAAAGAATTGTCATTATGGCTAAAGTTGATTATCGTACTTTGTGGATGTTTTGGTTTATTGTTCTGTATATATATTGGGCCAGAAACGGGAAGAGCGGTATTGTTAGCTTCAGAAAGTTTGAAGGGACTATATGAGCCATTTGTAACATTCATTTGGATCACGGGAATTCCATTTTTCAGCGCTTTATTTTTAGGATGGAAAATATGTTCAGACATTGGTTCAGACAAAGCCTTTACTGTAAAAAATGCGAATAGATTAAAGATAATTAGCATCTTATCAATGACTGAAGGTGTTATATATATCGGGGCATTACTATATATTTTCGTAGCTGGAAGTTATCATACAAGTATTTTAGTTATTCTGCTACTTATTTTGTTCTTCTCGGTCGTTATATCTATTTTTACTTCCTTACTTTCTCATTTAGTTAGAAAAGCAAGTGAAATAAAAGATGATAATGACTTAACGATTTGAGGTGTTCTGTTATGGCGATTGTAGTAAATCTCGATGTAATGTTAGCGAAAAGAAAAATGAGCGTGACAGAGCTATCTGAGAAATTAGGAATTACAATGGCGAATGTCTCGATATTAAAAAATGGAAAAGCAAAAGCAATTAAATTCTCAAGTTTAGAGAAAATATGTGAAGTTTTAGCGTGTCAGCCAGGTGATATTTTAGAGTATGAAAAGGAGAAATTATGATGAAGAAAAAGTATTTATTAGCGTCTAGTCCGATATTTTTAGGAGTGTTATGTATAATTATGTTTAATATAATTGGTTCGGAAGTGAAGCCGGATGGAACTTTAGTGGAACCATTTTTCTTAATTCCATTAGCTTATTTATTTGCTTTTAGTGGAGTTATGGCGATATTGTTTGTAGCTATTTTCTCGATGTTTAGAAAAAAACAGGTATAATTTTATCACGCATTAATGGGCAGCCCGATTGATGAGGGCTAATAATCAGTAGGGATGAACAAAATTCCCACTGATTAAATTTTTACTTTATATGTAATTGAAAAGACCGTATTTTTACGGTCTTTTATGTTTTTTTACTTTAGTATGGAGTAGGAAGCGGGGATCCTGGTGGTCTCCACCAAGATTCAACGGTTTTCCAAGCGGTATTATAATCGTAACCTCTTCCAAGTAAGTAGCCGATAGCAACAGCTTCGGTTAATGCGTGTTGATAGCCGAGATGAGCAGCTTCACGTAATCCGTGAGAAACAGCAGGACCAATTATAGTGATTGTTTGGTGTTTTAGTGGATTCTGGGGATGCCAATGTTGATCTCGATAATAGTCATCTTGAGTAAAAGGTTGTTGTTCGTAGAAACTCATATTCTCACTCCTTTTCATATATTGGTGGGCATTTATATACTCTATGAAGGTGTTTTATGTATGGGTTGGGCTAAAAACATGTTTTATGTAAATTTAAAACACTCACATCGTATGTAAACATAACATGTAAAAGGAAGTTACTCTGTATATAAAGTGAGCTGAATAATGATGAACCATTATTTTTACACTGGAAGACAAGCAGGGCCGGCTATTACACTGGCCGGGGCACAGGAGACAATTCAAGCAGTACATCAGGCTATTCAAATGCAACAACAAGCACAGATGGGGCACATGATGCAGAGTCAGTATATGCCGTATACACAGCCTCCGATGCAAATCGTACATTATAATGTGTATCCAGCTGGTCTATTTTCAATTCCTTATGGTGCAACATACTTTTTATGAAAGAAAGCGACTGATAGGAGTCGCTTTCTTTTTTATCCCGCTATTTGTGGGCAGTAAGACTCCCACCTCAAAATTCGGCTGTAAAGCAAAGGAGTTAGGTGGGAGATCAACTGCCCGTAAAAGCCCGATTGGTGTGGGCTAATAATCAGTGGGGGATGAACAAAACCCCACTGATTAAAGTTTCACTTTATATTCCGCCTAACTTCATCCCAAGGAATGTGAATGTGATACCGATTATATAAGAAGCACTTAAATATAAAAAGAAGGTGCAAAAGTTTTTACGATTAAGCAGCTGGATGGACTCTAATTTAAATGTTGAAAATGTAGTGAAGGCGCCCATGAACCCTGTGCCTAATAATAATTGCCAACTTGTAGTTATCCCTTTGCCAATTATATATCCGAGTAAAAATGCTCCCGTTATATTAATGAGAAATGTAGCAATTGGAAATGAAGTTTTGTTTCTTTCTTTAAACCAATTGCTAATCGCAAATCGTGTGATGGCACCGAAGAATCCGCCGACGGCTATTAATAAAGGACTAATCATGATTTTCCACCTTCCCCAAGGCGTTTTGTAGTGAAAGGTTGCCAAGTTTATAGCCGAGTCCAGACATAATTAGACCACCTAGCATGCTGCATAATACATATAAAAAGGCGATACCTAACTCAGAATGATTGATTAGTTTTACAGTTTCGACGCTAAATGTTGAAAACGTCGTAAATGAACCGATAAAGCCGGTTCCAATCCCTGTGATAACTTCGGAAGGTAAGATGTTTAACCGAGCAATATAAGTGGTCAACCAAGCAAGTAAGAAACAGCCAATTAAGTTAATCGTTAATGTAGCGAATGGTAATGAATGATGCCAAAACATATCGATAGTAAGGCCTAAATAATAACGGGAAAGGGCTCCTAATATACCAGCTATGCCAACAATAATATATATCAATTTCTTCACCTCTCTAATAGTTTACTCAAAAAAAATAGACTCCTACCAGTGTACATACTGGTAGGAGTCATTAGCTATGCAGCGGTTATGGCGAACTCCATCGCCTATAAGTTCTATTTATAGTTTACTAAATATTATTTTGGATTGCCAATAAATATGTTAATGTTAAGTTTTTCTTATGGTAAAATATCTCTTGTGTCTTTAATGTACTTTCGTTTAACTGAAAATACAGAAAAGTTAAATATTATTTTGTGAATAAAGGAGTCATATGTTTTGAAGAAATTTTTAAAGATAGTATTAATATGTATTTTAATAGTGGCGTGTATTCTAGGTGGATTTTTAGCGTATATGACACTTACAAAAGAGCGGCCGGCGGACGTTATAGACGTAGAGGTTGAAAATAATAAAGAGCGCGTATTACAGCCAGGAAATGAATTTAAAGTTACAACATTTAATATTGGATATGCTGGATTAGATAAGGATCAAGATTTCTTTATGGACGGGGGAAAAGGTTCGGGTTCGAGCAGTAAGGAGCAAACCGAGACTAATTTAAAAAATATACTTTCGTTTTTACAAAGTGAGAATAGTGATTTTACATTGTTACAAGAAGTTGATAAAAAATCTCTTCGCTCATTTGATATAAATGAGCATGAATTTTTGAAACAAGGATTATCAGATTATGCTACAACGTTTGGGAAGAATTATGATACAAAGTGGGTTCCTGTCCCGATCACAAAACCGATGGGATATGCTGAGGGAGGACTAAGTACATTTTCTAAATACACAGTTCAAAAAACAACGCGATTCCAACTGCCAGGAATGGAGCCTTGGCCGAAGCGTTTATTCGATTTAGATCGGGCAATTGTCGAACATAAAATCCCAGTTAATAATGGCAAGTATGTTAGGCTCGTAAACGTACATTTATCTGCTTATGATGAAGGCGGAAAAATTAGAAAGCAACAAGTAGAATATTTAAAAGAATATATGAACAAGTGTTATCAAAATGGTGATTACGTAATATTAGGTGGAGATTGGAACCAGTTACTTTCTAATGTCCAATTAAGTGATCCTAAGTTTGTAAAAGAGCGTCCCGAATGGTTAGTAGAATTGCCAAAAGACTTTGCGGACGGAGGATTTCAATGGGCTGTAGACCCTTCTGTTATGACGGTAAGGGATGATGTGAAGAAATATGTGGAAGGTGAAAATTTCGTCACTATTATTGATGGTTTTATCGTTTCGCCTAATGTCGAAATTGTAAATGTACAAGGCAAAGATTTAAAGTTTGAAAATAGTGATCATAACCCAGTGAGTGCAGTATTTAAACTGAAGTAATCGAAACGTATAAGTGTAGGAACAGAGTAGTATAAAGGATGTTACACATGGTTAATCAGCAAGTGAAGTCGTTAGAAAATATTTTAGAAAAATAATTTTACTTTAAAAGAGTACAAATGATGTGCTCTTTTTTCATTCAAACGAATACTTGATAGGAATTTAATTGCTTTTCTCTTCGTTTTCTGCCAAGCTTAAGGAGATAAAATACTTCAAAGAAAGAATTATATAGGTGACGAATATGATTGAAGTTAAGACTTCTGAACTTAGTGATGGAGAATTTAATAGAGGTGTATTTGCAACTCGTGATATTAAAAAGGGTGAGTTGATACACGCAGCACCAGTTATCTCTTATCCGAATGAACAGCATGAACACATTGAGAAAACGTTACTTGCTGACTACGCATTTGAGTATGGGATAAATCATACGGCAATCCTGTTAGGATACGGTATGTTATTTAATCATTCATATACGCCGAATGCAACGTATGATATTGTTTTCGAGAATCATACGTTTAACTTCTTCGCTTATAAAGATATAAAAGCGGGAGAAGAGATTCTAATCAATTATAATGGTGAAGTTGATGACAATGAGCTATTATGGTTTGATAAGGAAAAAGAAGAGAACGAAAAATAAATTAAAGAGTATAGAAAGAGCACATTCTGTGGGATGTGCTCTTTTTTTATTGATGAAAATAAAGTAAAAATTACAAAAAAATACCACTTTCCTTTCGTGTGGTATAGTAAGATACTGAAGGATAGTGCTTTGAAAAACCTATATATTTTACAAATTATTGTCTATATGGTTACATGTCAAGTTTAGTAGTCCATTTGGGTTGCTTTATTATGCGATATATATTTTAATATGAGTGGCACCTCTTATAATTTAAGAGGTTTATAGGTGTGTTTTATGCACACTTTATCTACCACTTGAGCTTTTTATTTGTAGTACGTTTTTTATGTGGGGATATTATGGGCCCGTAGATAGCGGGATAAAAAGATTATAGAAATAGAGGAATCGTAAAATGAATATGCAAGAGGTTTATAAATATTTAAGTACAGTATTGCCTGAAGGTCATGTGAAGCAAGATGAAATGTTAAAGAATCATACGCATATTAAAGTAGGGGGAAAAGCGGATGTGTTCGTTGCTCCTACGAATTATGATGAAATTCAAGAAGTTATAAAGTATGCGAATCAATACAATATTCCAGTTACGTTTTTAGGAAATGGCTCTAATGTTATTATTAAAGATGGCGGTCTTCGCGGGATTACAGTAAGTTTAATTCATATTACAGATGTTACTGTAACAGGGACAACAATTGTTGCGCAATGTGGTGCAGCAATTATTGATGTGTCACGAATTGCATTAGATCACTGTTTAACAGGACTTGAGTTTGCTTGTGGTATACCAGGTTCAGTTGGCGGAGCGTTATATATGAATGCTGGTGCATATGGCGGTGAAGTTGCATATGTGCTAACAGAAGCTGTCGTAATGACAGGTGATGGAGAGCTATGTACTTTAACGAAAGATGAATTTGAATTTGGCTATCGTAAGAGTGTGTTTGCGAACAATCATTATATTATTCTTGAAGCGAAGTTTGAACTTGAAGAAGGTGTACGTGAAGAAATTAAAGAAAAGATGGATGATTTAACGTTTAAGCGTGAATCAAAACAACCGTTAGAGTATCCCTCATGTGGTAGTGTATTTAAGCGCCCACCAAATAACTTTGCGGGTAAGCTTATTCAAGAATCAGGATTGCAAGGTAAGCGAATTGGCGGTGTAGAGGTTTCTTTAAAACACGCTGGATTTATGGTGAATGTGGATAACGGAACTGCACAAGATTATATCGATCTAATTCATTTCGTACAAAAAACAGTTGAAGAAAAATTCGGTGTGAAATTAGAGAGAGAAGTAAGGATTATTGGAGAAGATATATAATAATCTTTGAACTAAAAACGTATGAATTATTTTAAAATAACATTTGGGTATTGTTGACAATTTGGTTTTAATTCAATATAATGGCTAATAATTTAACATATGAAATACGTTGAAAGAGCCCAGTAGCAGTTTGTCACTGTTATCGAGAGAGCTAGGGGTTGCTGGAACCTAGCACAAACAAACTTGTGAATTACACTCTGGAGTATCTTAGTTAATGCTAAGCGGAGTAGCAATCGATATTATTGCTAAGAGTGGTATGAATAGCTATGCTATTTATGCAAGCTGGGTGGTAACACGGTGAATAATCGTCCCTATGTCTATCGTAGACATAGGGACTTTTTTGTTTTTAAAAAAATAAAGGGGATGGCAAGAGATGAATATTATTGATGAATTAGAATGGCGCGGTGCTGTTAATCAACAGACGGATGAAGAAGGGTTACGTAAGCTAGTAGAAGAGAAAGAGATTTCGTTATACTGTGGGGTAGATCCGACCGGTGATAGTATGCATATCG
Source organism: Bacillus paramycoides (assembly GCF_001884235.1). GTDB lineage: Bacteria > Bacillota > Bacilli > Bacillales > Bacillaceae_G > Bacillus_A > Bacillus_A paramycoides. Next base: position 12,030 of record NZ_MAOI01000010.1, read on the forward strand.
GACATTTGATTCCTTTTATGATGATGAAAAGATTTCAATTAGCTGGACATCATCCGGTTATTTTAATTGGTGGGGCAACAGGAACAATTGGTGATCCAAGTGGACGCCAATCAGAGCGCCAACTGCAAACTTTAGAAGTGGTGCAGCATAACGTAGATGCGTTAACAGCGCAAATGAAAAAGCTATTTGATTTCGGCGGGAATAGCGAAGTGAAGATGGTAAATAACTACGACTGGACACATGAAATAAACATTATCGAGTTTTTACGTGATTACGGCAAAAACTTTAGTATCAATAGCATGTTAGCGAAGGACATTGTAGCGAGTCGTTTAGATACAGGAATTTCTTTCACAGAATTTACGTACCAAATTTTGCAAGCGATGGACTTCCATCATTTATACACAAAAGAAGATGTTCAATTACAAATTGGCGGTAGTGACCAATGGGGAAATATTACGAGCGGTTTAGATTTAATTCGTAAGTTAGAAGGACACGAGGCGAAAGTATTCGGGTTAACAATTCCGTTATTGTTAAAATCAGACGGTACGAAATTTGGTAAATCAGCAGGTGGTGCAGTTTGGCTCGATCCTGAAAAAACAACACCGTTTGAATTTTACCAGTTTTGGGTGAATACAGATGACCGTGACGTAATTAAATACTTGAAATACTTTACGTTCTTAACGAAAGAGCGCATTGATGAATTGGCAGTGAAGGTGGAAACAGAACCACATAAACGTGAGGCGCAAAAAGTATTAGCGGAAGAAATGACGAAATTCGTTCACGGAGAAGAGGCATTTTTGCAAGCTGTGAAAATTACATCGGCATTATTTAGCGGAGATATTAAATCGTTAACAGCTGATGAAATTGAACAAGGATTTAAAGAGATGCCGACATTCCAATCTTCAAAAGAGACGAAAAATGTTGTAGAGTGGCTAGTTGATTTAGGAATTGAACCATCTAGAAGACAAGCACGTGAGGATATTAATAATGGTGCTATATCTATGAACGGTGAAAAAGTAACGGATGTCAGCACGGATGTTACTGTAGAAAATTCTTTTGATGGAAGATTTATTATTATTCGTAAAGGGAAGAAGAACTACAGCTTAGTGAAACTGGGATAATGGGGAAGTGCGGTAGTGAATGAAATTATATCGGCGATTTTCATGATATATCGATTTAACAACAAAAAATGACAATAGGAGACTGATCCAAAATAATTTTTGGATTAGCTCCCTTATAAAAGTCAGTATATTTAGATAAATTTAAAGGTAATACCATTTTTTTGCCGAATAAAATTAAGTAGAGAAAATTACGGATAAAAATAGCCCGAACCATGCAGGGCATGATTCGGGCTTATATTCAGATTAGTAAGCTAAGCTGAATAGACCTTTAATGTGTGATAAGTAACGAACGTTACTTGCTTCTTTCATTAATGATGCTGGTAAACCTTTAAGTGGAGTATTGCTTGCTCCAATTGTAGCAACAGCATCTTTACGTCCTAGACTTGCAAGTGTTCCAGAGTTTACAGGTGCGAACTCTTCGAATGCTTTGCCTTCTAGTGCTGCGTATAAGTTGTATCCAATTAACTCACCCATTTGCCAAGCGATTTGTGCAGTTGGTGGGTATGGACGGCCGTCTGGAGAGAAGACAACAGCGCTGTCTCCAGCAACGAATACGTCTTTGTGAGAAGTAGATTGTAGGTATGCATCAACTGTTGCACGACCACGGTTTACTTCAAGACCTGATTCACCGATTAATGGGTTACCTTGTACGCCGCCTGTCCAAACGAATGTGTTAGCAACTAGTTTTTGACCGTCTTTTAAGTCGATTTCATTGCCAGCAACGTTTGTTACAGGAAGACCTGTTAAGAATGTAACGCCGCGTGCTTCTAAGCTAGTAGTTGCACGTTCGATTAAGTGGTCTGGTAATACTGGAAGGATTTTTGGACCTGCTTCAACAAGAAGAAGTTTAACTTCTTTTGGATTTACGCCGTGGCTTTTTGCAAGTTTAGGCATAATGTCAGCAAGCTCACCAACTAGCTCAACGCCAGTTAATCCGCCACCACCGATTACGATTGTAGCATCAGCTTCGTTTTTCGTTTTCGCGTATTCACGAATACGGTCTTCAACGTGTTTGTAGATTTTGTTTGCATCAGCAGCAGATTTTAATACCATGCTGTTTTCTTCTAGTCCTGGAATACCGAAGTAAGCAGTTTTACTTCCTAAAGCAACTACAAGTGCATCGTAAGATAAAGTAGTGCCACCAGCTAGTTTGATTTCTTTGCTATCAACTGAGAATGAATCAACTGTTGCAATTTTAAGATCGATGTCTTTGCCTTTGAAAAGCTTTGTAAGTGGCATTGCAACTGCTTGCTCAGCAACGTTACCAGCTGCAAGGCGGTGTAGCTCAGTGATGATTTGGTGTGTTGGGTATTGGTTAATCACTGTAACTTGTGCTTCTGATTTGCTGTAATATTTACGTACGTTTAAAGCGGCAAGAAGACCGCCATAACCAGCGCCTAAGATGACAATTTGTTTTGACATAGTATGATATCCCCCGTCTTTACTAATTGTTGTTATAAGTTAAATTATTTATTATTACGTTCTGCACTAACTTGAAGATATGCGTTTACAAAGCGGAACATTTTTTGTGCTTGTGGGTCTTTTAATAATTTTAATAGACCGAACAGGCCGATAACTTCGCTGCTTTCATCAGCGCGATCTTTCGCTTCGATAGCAGTTGCAGCCATGCTTTTCACTGTATCTTTTACAGGTTCTACAATCTCTTGGATTGCGCTAACAGTGTCGCTTTTTAATACTTCGTCAGTAGCAACAGTTTGAGCGAAGTCATAAGACTTAGTTAAAATGTTAACAAGCTCAGTTAATTTTGGAAGCTGCTCCACTAGTGTTGTTAATGATTCTTGTACCTCAGGTTTTAACAACTGATCAAGTACATCAAGTTGTCCTTGGCTAGCAGAAATTTGTACAGTTTCTTGTTCTGGCTTTGTTTGAGTCATAGTTTCTGGCATCTCCAATTCTCCTTTACGATAGCAATACTCTTATTTTTTGGAATTAATATTCCTGGCATAGGTAAGGACAGAAAAAGTTTGCAAAACTTTATACAAAGTTTCACAAAACACAATAAAATGCCTTTAAATTTATGATGGCAAATAAGCCGAAATCATAAATCTAAAACCATAATGTCTTACCTATTATCTATGAACTGTCCGATACATGGCTTGTCCGCATAATGGAAAGTTCCTTTATCGGAAAGTGTATATAATATATAACCTATATTATATACTATATACACGTATGTTAACATAAAAATGATTCCTAATTATTTGATATTGAGCCCGTAGCCTAGTACTGACAAGGCATGAAAGCGCATAAATTATTTTGTCTAGGTTAAAAATGTACATATATATGTAGAAAAAAAGGAAAAAAAGAACAAATTTTTGTTCTTTTTTTCCTTTTTTCTTATTGTTCACCCTCTGTAATTAACATGGATGTGTTGCCGCCTTTTTCAAGGTGGCATTCGCCCCAAGTACAAAGAGAATCAAGAATCGATTCTAAAGACCAACCGTAGTCAGTAAGGGAATATTCTACCTTTGGTGGGACTTGATTGTATACCTTTCTTTGAATAACTCCGTCATCTTCCAATTCACGTAATTGCTGTGTTAACATCTTTTGTGTGATACCAGGCATTAAACGTTTTAGTTCACTTGTTCTCTTTGTACCTTTCGTTAAGTGACAAAGAATAACAACCTTCCATTTTCCGCCGATAACCTCTAAAGTCGCCTCTACAGGAATATTGTATTTCTTCATATGAAAGCCTCCTTTGGTCAATGCAGATTTCAGCTTGTGAGAAAAGTAAGCTAAATAATACAAATGTTACTTTTTAGTACCTATAGCACTTTAAAGTACGTACTTTTTATCATGTTAAATATGTTTCATAATAGCACATGTAAGAGGCAAATGAGTAGTACGGTACTGAAAAGTGACTATGTTACTTTTTAGTGCCTATCGTACTTTAAAGTGCGTTCTTCAAAAAAAGAATGAAACCATTCATAATAGCATTTGTAAGTATGGAATATATTTTTTAGAAGATAAAAGGGCCTTTTTATCATACTATTATGATTGGATTTCTTGTAATAAGGAGGAATTCAATTGAGTTCATATACAATACCATCTTCGGAAGTTCAGACGAATCGAAGAAGTATGTTTGCTTTATTAGCACTAGCAATTAGTGCGTTTGGGATTGGTACAACCGAGTTTATTAGTGTCGGTTTATTACCATCCATTTCGCAAGATTTAAATGTTTCAGTTACAACAGCTGGTTTAACGGTTTCCTTATATGCGTTAGGAGCAGCAGTAGGAGCTCCTATTTTAACAGCGTTAACAGCTAGTATGTCGCGAAAGACATTATTAATGTGGATTATGGTTATTTTCATTATTGGTAACGGAATCGCGGCGGTAGCAACTAGCTTCACTGTGCTAATTATTGCGAGAGTTATTTCTGCGTTTGCGCATGGCGTGTTTATGTCGATAGGATCTACAATTGCGGCTGCGATCGTACCAGAGAATAAACGTGCTAGCGCAATTGCAATTATGTTTACTGGATTAACAGTTGCGACTATTACAGGTGTGCCAATTGGAACATTTATCGGTCAAGAGTTTGGCTGGAGAGCATCGTTTATGGCGATTGTTGTAATTGGAGTTATTGCTTTAATCGCAAACAGTATACTGGTCCCATCTAATTTGAAAAATGGTGTACCTGTATCATTTCGTGATCAATTCAAACTAATTAAGAATGGAAGACTGTTACTTGTTTTCATTATTACTGCACTTGGATACGGCGGAACATTCGTAACATTTACGTATTTATCACCGCTATTACAAGAAGTAACAGGATTTGAAGCAAGTACGGTTACCATCATTTTATTAGTGTATGGAATCGCCATTGCGATAGGGAATATGGTCGGCGGAAAGTTATCGAATCATAATCCGATTCGAGCGCTATTTTACATGTTCTTTATTCAAGCGATTATATTATTTGTTTTAACATTTACAGCACCATTTAAAGTCGCTGGATTAATCACAATTATTTTCATGGGACTATTCGCATTCATGAATGTTCCGGGGCTACAAGTATATGTAGTTATATTGGCGGAGCGCTTCGTTCCAAGTGCGGTTGATGTTGCTTCAGCAATTAATATTGCTGCATTTAACGCAGGGATTGCTCTAGGTTCTTATATAGGTGGCATTGTAACGAACTCGTTAGGATTAATCCATACTGCTTGGGTAGGCGGCATTATGGTAGTAGGAGCTGTTATTTTAACAGCTTGGAGTATGGCATTAGAAAAAAGAGATCAAGCAAAATAAAGGAGAGAAAATAAAATGAAAAACTTACAAAGTAAAACAGTATTGCATAACGGTGTAGAAATGCCTTGGTTCGGTTTAGGTGTATTTAAAGTAGAAGAAGGACCAGAACTTGTAGAAGCTGTAAAATTGGCAATTAAAGCAGGATACCGCAGCATCGATACAGCTGCGATTTATGGAAATGAAAAAGCTGTAGGTGAAGGAATTCGTGCAGGAATTGAAGCAACTGGGATTTCAAGAGAAGAATTATTTATCACTTCAAAAGTATGGAACGCGGATCAAGGATATGAAGCAACAATTGCTGCATATGAAGAGAGCTTAAAAAAATTAGAGCTAGATTATTTAGATTTATATCTTGTTCATTGGCCTGTTGAAGGAAAATATAAAGATTCGTGGAGAGCTTTAGAAACACTTTATAAAGAAGAGCGTGTACGTGCAATTGGTGTAAGTAACTTCCAAATCCATCACCTGAAGGATGTAATGGAAGGTGCAGAAATTAAACCGATGATTAATCAAGTCGAATATCATCCGCGTTTAACGCAAAAGGAACTACAAGCTTTCTGTAAAGAGCAAGGTATTCAAATGGAAGCATGGTCACCGCTTATGCAAGGTCAATTATTAAATAACGAAACATTACAAGAAATTGCTGATAAATATGGCAAAACAACAGCGCAAGTTATTTTACGTTGGGATTTACAAAATGGAGTTATCACGATTCCAAAATCAACGAAAGAACACCGCATTATTGCAAATGCTGATGTATTTAATTTTGAATTAACAAAAGAAGATATGGAAAAAATCGATGCGTTAAATGAAAATCATCGTGTTGGTCCAGATCCTGATAACTTCGATTTCTAAGTTTAAAGTAGGTAAAAAAGAGTGCAAACAGTTTGCACTCTTTTTTTTTGTTTTGCTTATGCATAAAAAAATGTTCTAACTAAATAATAAACAGTAGTAAATTTGTTATTTATAAGGGGTTGTAGACATGAATATAAAACGATCGTTCAAGCTAATGGCTGCTTTTTTGAGTGTTTTATTTGTATTTACGAACTTATTATTCCCACTTCAAAAAGCATCCGCAGAAGTTATGGATCATACAAAGTATGAAATGGATTGGAGTTATAGTAGGTCAAAGAAGAAGCCAATTCGAACAGAACTTATTAAAACTGCAGATGGTAAAATTGCTTTTTGCTTAAATGTTGATTTGAAATCTCCAAGCGGTCAAGATTTACCGGAAATGGGGAAAGTGGATATTGAAGTGTACCGCGTATTATTAAACGGATATCCACAGAAGAGTCCGCAAGAATTAGGTGTTTCTGATTGGAGAGAGGCACATTACGCAACGCAGCTTGCGGTGTGGAATGCGTTAAAACAAATTGATATTAACGATTTAGATTTCCGTAATAAAAATGTAGAAAAAGTAACGAAAGATATAGTTGCAAAAGCAAGCGCTAGTGAGGAACTACAAGAAATTACGATGAGTGTAAATCCTACAGAAGAACAAGAAGCAGTATTGAAAGATGAGTTTTTTGAAACTGGTTTATATACAGTGCAAACAAACGCTAAAAGCGGAACGTATAAAGTACAAGCAACAGGCGCACCAGAAGGCGCGAAGTTCGTAAATGAAAAAGGTGAAGCGAAAACTGAATTTAATGTAGGAGAGAAATTCCGCATTTTAATTCCGAAACAAACGCCATCGGGTGGATTTAGCTTTAAAGTATCAGGAAATTTAACGAAATTACAAGGAATTGCGCATAAAGGTACGCCGACGATTCAAAATGCAGTTGTGTTACTTGAGCGTAGTGAAGAAAAAACGAGTCCAGAGTTAGCGGTAAGTTGGAAGAAGGCTGAAGGGCCACATAAACCAAATAAACCGAATCAACATAAAAGATAAAGGAAAAAGCATTGGCATTTGCCAATGCTTTTTCCTATGCACACATCATTAATTATATTAGGAAAATATAATTAATGATGTAATACAAGATGATGTTAAGAAGACAGAAGAAAAGTTCTTTAAAATTACAGAGCAAGGTTTTGAAAGAACAGAAGGTATACAAGAGGTAAATGCTTAAAATAAATAAAAAAGGCTCGTAAACATAATGTTTACGAGCTTTTTTATTACTCAGCTTCAGAAACTACTGTGAAGCGTTCGTTTACGTGTTTTGGATTTTCGATTTCATCAATTGCTGCGACTGCGAAGTCTTCGTAACTTACGTAGCTATCGCCTTTTGAGTTCACAAGAAGGTTGTCTTTGCCGGCTTTGTAAGAGCCAGTACGTTTTCCTAATGCGAATAGTGCAGAAGGGCTGATGAATGTCCAAGTAATATCGTTTGTTTGCTGTAAGATTTCTAAGTTTTTTCCTTGGTTTTGCGCAGTTGCTAGGTATTCTTTTGGGAATCCTGGTGTGTCGAATACACGTGTTGTTTTCTCTTCGTCTACAAATAGGCTTCCAGCGCCGCCAACTACAAGTAATTTTGTATTTGGTGCACCTTTTAGTGCTTCAATTAGTACGTTTCCTGCATCTACGTGAAGGTGCTCTTCACCCGCTGGAGCACCGAATGCATTTACAACAACATCGAATGCTTGTAGGTCATTAGATGTAAGGTTGAATACATCTTTCTCTAAAACTTTTACATTGTCTTCTGTAATTTTTGCAGCGCTTCTTACGATGGCAGTTACTTCATGTCCGCGATCTAATGCTTCTTTTAAAATACGACTTCCTGCTTTTCCGCTTGCTCCGATAATTCCGATTTTCATAATAAATCCCTCCAAAGTGTTTTATTAAAGTGTATATGTGAAAATGAATGAATTTAGTGTAATTAGGTTTGTTACAACCTGATGTAATCATTATAGTTACAGGTTGCTGTTTTTGTCAATGGGGGTGTTTATGAATTTATTTTTTGTTTTAGTATGTACAGCTAGTAAAAGTAAAGTCATAAAAACAACATAACCCTGCTGAGTAACCTAATATTTGGAAGTCGTGAGATGTCGAAAAATGTTGATTTTTGAATATTTTTTGAATATAATTCGATTTATGGAGAAAAGGAGGGGTTAATTGTATGAATATTTTAGAACAATTCGTTTCATCAACGAATACAATTCTTTGGTCATATATTCTTATTGCAATGTTAATTGGTTTAGGGCTTTATTTTTCTATTAAATTGAAATTCGTACAAATTACTCATTTAGGGGAAATGCTTCGATTAATGAGTGATGGGTTAACTGGTAAGACACGTAAAAAAGGAAGCGTATCATCATTCCAAGCTTTCTGTATGAGTTCAGCAGCTCGTATTGGTATCGGAAACTTAGCTGGTGTAGCGCTAGCTATTTCTATGGGTGGACCTGGAGCTGTATTTTGGATGTGGGTTATTGCGATTGTCGGGGCGTCTTCAAGTTTCGTAGAAAGTACGCTTGCGCAAATTTATAAAATAAAAGATGGCAGTGGCTTCCGTGGTGGTCCTGCTTATTATATGGAAAAAGGTTTAAATAAACGTTGGATGGGGATTTGGTTCTCTATTCTAATCACAATTAGTTACGGTTTAATTTTTAACTCAGTACAAGCAAATACAGTTACGTTAGCATTTAAAAATGCTTTCGGTATTGAGCGTTATATTGTAGGGATTGTACTTGCAGCATTAGTCGCGATTATTATTTTTGGTGGTGTGAAAAGTATTGCGCGTATGTCAGAAATGATCGTTCCGCCGATGGCAATTATTTATATTGCAGTAGCTATTTTCGTTGTTATTAAAAACTTCTATTTACTACCAGATGTGTTTACAGAAATCTTTAAAGGTGCATTCGGTTTAGATTCAGCTGTAGGTGGCGGTATCGGTGCTGCGATGAAATATGGTATCCAGCGCGGATTATTTGCGAACGAAGCAGGTATGGGTAGTGCGCCGAACGCAGCAGCAACCGCTGATGTAACGCATCCAGCGAAACAAGGTTTTATTCAAACGATCGGTGTTTTAGTAGATACGTTCTTAGTATGTACATCAACAGCATTTATCGTATTATGTTCTGGTGCGTATAAAGCGACAAATTTAGAAGGTATTGAATTAACACAAAATGCATTAAGTTCACAAATTGGCTCATGGGCAAGTAGCTTTTTAGCGATTATTATTTTCTTATTTGCTTTCAGTTCACTTCTAGGAAACTACTATTATGGTGAAACGAATATTGAATTCATTAAACAAAGCAAAACTTGGTTAACGATTTATCGTATTGCGGTAGTGGGAATGGTATTATTCGGTTCTGTTGCGACGCTTCAAGTCGTATGGAATATGGCAGATTTATTCATGGGTCTAATGGTAATCACAAACTTAATTGCGATTACACTTCTTGGACGATTTGCGTATGCTGCATTAGCAGACTATGTAAGGCAAAAGAAACAAGGGAAAGATCCAGTTTTCAGTGCAGATTCTATTCCTGGTTTAACGAACACAGAGTGTTGGGATAAACCAGCGGTAACGGATAAAGAAAAAGCAGTATAATAAAAAGGCGAGCATCGGGAGAAAATCGATGCTCGCCTTTTTTGTTGTAATAAATGATGTAAAGGGTAAAAGATGAACATTATTATAGCTTTTATAAAAATACATATGTTAGGAAAGTTAACATCACAGTGTGATAAAACCTTACATTTTTGTCGAAAATTCTTGATTGCTAAAAGTTTTTAGAATATAATTTTCTTATTGGTAGAAGAGGGGAGTGCAATTATGGATTTTTTAGCTAAGGTGGTTGGGGATGTAAATAATATTCTTTGGTCATATATCATTATTGCGATGTTAATTGGGTTAGGGCTCTACTTTTCATTTCGTGTGAAATTTGTCCAAGTTCGTTACTTCGGTGAAATGATTCGCTTGCTTGGGGATGGAGCGAGTTCGAAAACAAGAAAAGCGCAAAAAGAAAAAAGTGGTGTATCTTCATTCCAAGCATTTTGTATGAGCACAGCTTCTCGTGTAGGTACTGGTAACTTAGCTGGTGTAGCTATTGCAATCTCGGCGGGTGGTCCAGGAGCTGTATTTTGGATGTGGTTAATCGCTGTAATTGGGGGTGCTTCTGCATTTGTAGAGAGCACGTTAGCGCAAATTTATAAAGTAAAAGATGGAAATGCATTCCGAGGTGGTCCAGCGTATTATATGGAAAAGGGATTAAATAAGCGCTGGCTTGGAGCTATTTTCTCTGTTTTAATAACAGTAAGTTTCGGATTGATTTTTAACGCTGTACAGTCTAATACTGTAGCAGCAGCTTTTGATGGTGCATTTAAAACAGATAGCAGACTTGTTGGTGTTGTTATGGCTGGTTTACTTGCAATCATTATTTTCGGTGGGGTTAAGCGAATTGCTCGTGCAGTTGAAATGATTGTTCCAGTAATGGCAATTATATATGTAGCAGTTGCATTGTTCGTTGTTGTAACAAACATTACGGCAATTCCGTATGTATTTAAAGAAATTTTCTTACATGCTTTCGGAATTAAAGAAGTAGTAGGCGGAGGATTAGGAGCTGCGATTTTACTAGGGGTAAAACGTGGATTATTCTCAAATGAAGCAGGTATGGGTAGTGCGCCGAATGCAGCTGCGACTGCAAACGTAACGCACCCAGTTAAACAAGGTTTCATTCAAACTTTAGGGGTATTTACAGATACATTATTAATTTGTAGTTGTACAGCATTTATTATTTTATTATCAGATGTGCATAATGCGGCTGATTTAAATGGAATTCAATTAACACAGCAAGCATTAAGTCAACATATCGGACCGTGGGCTTCTATATTTGTAGCAGTTGCAATCTTCTTGTTTGCATTCAGTTCATTAGTGGGTAACTACTATTATGGTGAAACAAATATTGAATTCTTAAATGGAAGTAAAGTTTTATTAACAGCATATCGTATTGCTGTACTTGGTATGGTTATGTTAGGTTCTGTAGCAACAATTCAAATTGTTTGGGATTTAGCAGATTTATTCATGGGTATTATGGCTATTATTAACTTAGTTGCAATTGTATTCCTTTCTAAATTTGCTTTCGCTGCATTATCAGATTACGTAAAGCAAAAGAAACAAGGGAAAGATCCAGTCTTTTATGCGGAATCTATTCCTGGTTTGAATAATACAGAGTGCTGGGACAAGCCAGCAGTAGCAGATAAAGAAAAAGCAGTATAATAAAAAGGCGAGTATCAAAGAAATTTGATGCTCGTTTTTTTTTATAGCAATAAACGGAGTGTAGAGGTAAAAGACGAACATTAATGAGGGTTTTATAATGAAACGTAATTTTTTAGAGAAATATGAGGATGTGAGTTGTAATTTGTGTTAGAATGGAAAATGGCTTTGGGACAAGAGATTTTATGGTCTTTCATATCCGACTAATGGTTTGAGAGGATAAATGGAAAGTTCGGATTATTTCTTATTTCGAGTTGTCAGACGTTCAACATTAAAGAAGAGTTAAATGGAGGATTTTATTAATGAAGTTTGTTATGTTTCTTGTAGGATTACTCGTTGTATTTGTACTCGGTTTTCTTATAAGTGCGGATCGAAAGAAGATTAAGTATAAACCAATCATGGTTATGCTTGTTATTCAGTTAGCGTTAACGTATTTCTTATTAAATACACAAGTTGGTTATATTTTAGTAAAAGGAATTTCGGATGGATTTGGGGCACTTCTTGGATATGCGGAAGCTGGAATCGTTTTCGTATTTGGAGGTCTTGTTAATAAGGGAGAAGTTTCATTCTTCTTAACGGCGTTATTACCAATCGTATTCTTTGCGGTATTAATCGGAATTCTGCAGCATTTTAAAATTTTACCGATATTTATTCGTGCTATTGGTACTTTGTTAAGTAAAGTAAATGGTCTAGGAAAACTAGAATCATATAATGCAGTAGCGGCTGCAATTGTTGGACAAGCAGAAGTATTCATTACAGTAAAAGATCAATTAAGTAAAATCCCGAAACATCGTTTATATACACTATGTGCATCTTCGATGTCGACAGTATCGATGTCAATCGTTGGTTCTTATATGAAAATGATTGAGCCAAAATATGTAGTAACAGCACTTGTATTAAATTTATTTAGTGGTTTCATTATTATTCATATTATTAATCCGTACGATATTACGGAAGAAGAGGATACACTAAAGTTAGAAAATAAGAAAAAGCAATCATTCTTTGAAATGCTGAGCGAATATATTATGCTTGGTTTCACGATTGCGATTACGGTAGCAGCAATGTTACTTGGTTTCGTAGCATTAATTACAGCAATCAATAGCTTGTTTGATTCAGTGTTCGGTATTACATTCCAAGCTATTTTAGGATATATCTTCTCACCATTAGCGTTCGTAATGGGTATCCCGCAATCAGAAATGGTAACAGCGGGACAAATTATGGCAACGAAATTAGTATCGAACGAATTTGTTGCGATGCTTGATCTAGGAAAAGCAGCTGGTGATTTATCAGCTCGTACAGTCGGTATTCTTTCTGTATTCCTTGTATCATTTGCGAACTTTTCATCTATCGGAATTATTGCAGGTGCAACGAAAGGAATTGATGAAAACCAATCAAACGTTGTTTCATCATTTGGATTACGACTTGTATACGGTGCGACACTAGTAAGTCTTTTATCAGCGATTATCGTTGGTGTTATGTTATAAAAAAGGATAGCCCTAGCTCATAGTTAGGGCTATTGTTTTATGGTAATTTTACATAAAAAAACCAATTAGTTAGGAATATATTAACATATAAAAATCTTTTAAAATTTATATTGCATTTCGTCTAGATAACGCTTACAATTTGATTTGTAGGTGGTATCAATTTCAGACTTTCAATACGGTAGGAGAGAAGAGGCTACCTTTTATAAATTGCAATTTATGTAAACGCTTACTGATTTTAGGTGACAGTTGAATAGTATTTAGGGGTTTTAAATTTTTTTAACATCAATGGTCAGACGTCATTCGTTATACGTTATACGACCAATAACTCGTGGGAGAAGTGGAGGATTCACATATGAAACTAGTAATGTTTCTAGTCGGTTTACTTGTAGTGTTTGTACTAGGTTTCCTTATCAGTTCAGATCGTAAGAAAATTAAATATAAACCAATTGCAGTTATGCTTGTTATTCAATTGGTACTTGCGTATTTCTTACTAAATACAAAGGTCGGATTTGTATTAGTAAAAGGGATTGCAGATGGATTTGGCGCTATTTTAAAATTTGCGGAAGCTGGGGTTAATTTCGTATTTGGTGGTCTAGCAAACGATGGACAAGCACCATTCTTCTTAACAGTATTATTACCGATTATTTTCTTAGCAGTATTAATCGGGATTTTACAACATATTAAAATTTTACCGATTATCATTCGTGCAGTCGGTTTCGTATTAAGTAAAATTAACGGTTTAGGAAAATTAGAATCATATAATGCAGTAGCGGCTGCAATTGTTGGTCAAGGTGAAGTATTCATTACAGTAAAAGACCAACTAAGCAAATTACCGAAAAATCGTTTATACACACTATGTGCATCTTCAATGTCAACAGTATCGATGTCAATCGTCGGTTCTTACATGAAAATGATTGATCCAAAATATGTAGTAACAGCACTTGTACTAAACTTATTTAGTGGATTCATTATCGTTCACATCATTAATCCATATGACGTAAAAGAAGAAGACGATATTTTAGAATTACAAGAAGATAAGAAACAAACATTCTTTGAAATGTTAGGCGAATATATTATGCTTGGTTTCTCTATCGCTGTAACAGTAGCGGCGATGTTAATCGGTTTCGTAGCATTAATTACAGCAATTAACGGTGTATTCGATTCAATTTTCGGAATCACATTCCAAAGCATTTTAGGATATATCTTCTCACCATTAGCATTCATAATGGGTATTCCAACATCAGAGATGCTACAAGCAGGACAAATTATGGCAACGAAATTAGTAACAAACGAATTTGTTGCGATGCTTGATTTAGGAAAAGTAGCTGGCGACTTATCAGCTCGTACAGTAGGTATTTTATCAATCTTCCTTGTATCATTTGCGAACTTCTCATCTATCGGAATTATCGCAGGTGCAACGAAGAGTATCGATGGAAAACAAGCAAACGTTGTATCTTCTTTCGGATTAAAACTTGTATACGGTGCAACGTTAGTAAGTATATTATCAGCGATTATCGTTGGGGTTATGCTTTAATAAATTAAGAAAAGCAATGAGCGCGGGCTCATTGCTTTTTTTGTTATTCAGCCGGAGGCGTAAATGTACGCTTCTCTAATTCAGCATCTAGCATAAATAGTGCATTTGAATCGTTTGTAATACGCTTTAATTTTTGAATGATGCTATCGAATGAAGCTTCTTCTTCTACTTGCTCGTCAACGAACCATTTTAAGAACGTAATTGTTGCGTGTTCGCGCTCATCCCAAGCGATATCAGATAAGTTATAAATACGTTTCGTTACTTCACGCTCGTGCTCAAGTGCGACTTCAAAAGCGTTTAATACAGATTCATATTCGTTGTTAGGATTATCGAATCCAGTAATAATAGCGCGCTCGCCGCGGTCATTAATATAGTTGTAAAGTTTCATTGCGTGGAAACGCTCTTCTTCAGCTTGGACAAGGAAAAAGTTAGCGAAGCCATCATAGCTTTCGGCTGTACAGTAAGCAGCCATTGCCATGTAAGCGTGGGCAGAGTAAAATTCAAAGTTCATTTGTTCATTTAGTGCGTCGTGCAATTTTTTGGATAACATAAAATCCTCCTTATGATTTTGACAAGAACATTATATCATAATTGATAATATTCTCATTTATTCACTTCGAACCTTTTCGAAAGCTTTGTGACGTGTGCTTCCATAATGTCTTGTAAATCTAAATCATATTTTTGCGAGAGAATAATAAGATTCGCAAGAACATCCCCAAGTTCTTCTTTTAATTCTAACCTTAATTCCTCTTGTCCTTTCGTTTGTTCATCAGGACGATCACGACCAATTTCAATTGCACGCACAACGCGTGAAACTTCCCCAACTTCTTCAGTTAAGAAATTTAAGCGAATAAAGGAGTTATACTGAGACCAGCTCCGTTTTTCGTAAAATTCCTCAACCCATCTTTGAAATGCAACGATATCCATTTCTTCCTCATCCCTTCAATATGTTGTACAATATTCATTGTATCATGACAATATATAGTTTCGGGGTGTGGAAATGAGAAAGATTTGTGTGTTTGCAGGTTCAAATTTAGGGGAGAGACCAGAATTTAAAGAGCAGGCAATTCAATTAGGAAAAATGTTTGTTGAGAACGATTATGAGCTTGTATACGGTGGTTCATGCGTTGGATTAATGGGAGAAGTAGCAAACGAAGTTCTTCGCTTAGGTGGACGCGTAACGGGTGTTATGCCGCGTGGTTTATTCCGCGGTGAAATTGTTCATACAGGATTAACAGAATTAATTGAAGTAGAAACGATGCATGAGCGTAAGGCGAAAATGGCAGAGCTTGCAGATGCTTTCATTGCATTACCAGGCGGATACGGAACGTTTGAAGAGCTATTTGAAGTTGTGTGTTGGTCACAAATTGGTATACATAATAAGCCGGTTGGTTTATTAAACATTAAAGATTTTTACGGACCAATTTTACAAATGGTTAATCGTGCAGCTGAAGAAGGCTTTATGAATCCATCGAATAAAGAGTTAATCGTTTCAGCTGAGACGGCAGACGAATTAATTCATAAGATACAAAATTACGAGCGTCCTGTTTTGGGGACGAAGTGGAAACAACTATCATAGTATATTTTTATAGAAACACATGTCTTTTTTATCGTAAAAAGGCATGTGTTTTTGAGTTGGTTAAATATGTTAATGTTGAAATGTAATGTTTTGGGAAAGGAGAAATAGATGGAAGAGTTTGTGTACTTGCGTCCGGTTTTTAAAAGCATTTTAGCAGCGTCTATTCTTGCTATGCTAATTGTTTTAAGACAGAAGAAAGAGCTGATTAATGAATTTTCGCTTTGGTTTATTTCTATATTGTGTATTGGTGTTTCGGCGATAGCACTCTTCATGGAGGGCTTTATCGTTGATGAATATGGTCTTGTTGGAGATCCACAGACTTTTTATATGTTTATAGGAATTGGTTGTATTAGCGGTTTGAATTTTATTATTTATTATAGGCGGCAATAAAAAGAAGGCATTCCATATTACTTTGGAATGCCTTTATCACTTTGATTACTTTGTTTTTTATACAGGTACCAGCCACCCCAACCGCCACCAATAGCTACAACAATGAGGAAAGGATAGTCTTTAACCTCGACATGTATGTTGAAAATATTAGCTATAAGTAAGAGAATCCCAACTGTTATTAACGCGAAAAATGCCCGAATTAAGTAGTCTTTCAACTGAACCACTCCCGCCATTTAAGTAGTAAATGATGAATTTGGAAAAGCTTTTTGGATCTGTTTACTAAAGGGTGTTTTCTATATTTTAACATAAAAGGGATTGTAATATAGTGATAAAAGTAGAGGAGGGGGTGCTAACATTGTCACTATTTGTGGAAAAGCCGATATATTTGAAAAATCGCCGATATAATTCCATGCACCATCATGTTTGAGCACTGCATAAAAAGAAGCGACTCTGAACGAGCCGCTTCCGCTTTAAGTTGTTATCCAGCTCCAGCGGCTAGAATGTTCGGTGGCTTC
>NZ_MAOI01000011.1 GCF_001884235.1 Bacillus paramycoides
AGGCAAAGAGCGCCTCTACGTCAAAAACTCCATCCTCCTCACATTCTGAACGAGCCGCTTCCGCTTTTAAGTTATTATTGATTCAAGAATGCGCGTAACATCCAAGCGTGTTTTTCTAGTTCTGTGTAGATGCCAAGTAGTAAGTCTGATGTCATTTCGTCGTCAGAGTCTTGTGCAATTTCCATACCTTTTTTCAATTCGCCTAGCATCATTTCGTAGTCTTTCATGATTGCTTCGACCATCCCTTCTGCAGTTTCTCCGTAAGCTGCTTCTTGAATAGAAGATAGTTCTAAGTATTCTTTCATTGTTGCTACTGGTTTGCCACCAATTGCTAAAATACGTTCTGCAATTTCATCGATGTGAGTAGCTGATTCTGTGTAAAGCTCTTCAAATTTCTCATGTAGTGTGAAGAATTGAGGTCCTTTTACGTACCAATGGAAGTTGTGTAGTTTTGTAAATAAAACGCTCCAGTTTGCTACCTGTTTGTTTAATACTTCGATTACTTGTTTATTCATTATGATCAATCTCCTTTTGAGTTGTTATGTTATATCAATTACTAATTTATAATTATTATAATCTAGTAATTTGTATAAATCAACCCTTTTGCTGGAATTAATTTGAACAAATTATGAACTGTTGTAAATAAAAATCCCTATTACTGTGAAGTAATAGGGATTTCTATTTAGTATCCAGCTCCGGTGACTAGAACAGTCGGTCATTTCGCGCCTTCCTGTTCTGAGCAAGTCACCTCCGCTTTTAGTCGTTATCCAGCCTGCTGTTTCTCTTCTATATCCTGCCCATCCCAGCACTCCGTATTTTTTAAGCCAGGGATAGAACTTGCATAGAAAACAGGATCTTTTCCTTGTTTCTTTTGCTTAATATAGTCTACTAATGCTGCGTAGGCGAACTTGCTAAGGAATGAGATGGCAATTAAGTTTGTAAATACCATTAGTCCCATAAAGAAATCAGCTAAACTCCAAACTGTTTGAAGGGCAGCGATTGATCCGAAGAACACCATTCCGACAACTGCAACGCGATAAATCATTAACCATGTTTTGCTTTCTTTAATGAATGCGATATTTGTTTCACCATAATAGTAGTTTCCTAGTAAGGAACTGAAAGCAAATAGGAAAATAATAATCGCTAAGAAAGTGCTTGCCCACGGTCCGATTTGTGAACTTAATGCTTGTTGTGTTAATTCAATTCCTTGTAAATTTGATCCTTTGTAAAGTCCAGAACATAATACGATAAATGCTGTTGATGTACATACTAAGAATGTGTCTACGAAAACACCTAATGCTTGAACAAGTCCTTGTTTTGCAGGGTGAGATACATCTGATGTTGCAGCTGCATTAGGAGAGCTACCCATACCTGCTTCTGTCGCGAATAAACCGCGCTGAATTCCGAACTTGATTGCTGCTCCAATACCACCAGCGATGGCTTGGTCTAAACCGAATGCACCGTTAAATATTTCTAGAAAAATGCTTGGTAACATATTGAAGTTTTTAATAACGACAAAAATAGCCACACAAATATAAACGATTGCCATTGGAGGAACAATCATTTCTGTAATACGTGAAATGCTCTTAATACCGCCAAAAATAATAACTGCGACTAATAAAGCTAATAGAGCTCCTACGATAGTTCGCTCTAGTCCAAAAGCATTTTCAAACGCTATTGTTACTGTATTTGCTTGTACTGAATTGAAAATTAATCCGTACGCAACTGTAATGAGAAGTGAAAACCAAATGCCCATCCAGCGTTTGTTTAACCCTTTTTCCATGTAATATGCTGGGCCACCACGGAATCTGCTTCCATCTTTTACTTTATAAATTTGTGCAAGCGTACATTCTACAAAACTAGTAGCTGCTCCGAGAATAGCGATAAACCACATCCAAAATACTGCGCCGGGTCCACCCATGGAAATTGCTAATGCTACACCAGCTAAGTTTCCGATACCGATGCGTGCCGCTGCACTTAAGCAAAATGCTTGGAATGGGGAGATGCTATCTTTTTTCTTTTCTTTTTGACTGAATCCTTTACTAATTAAACTGACCATCTCACCGAAATGCGTAATTTGGACAAATTTCAATTTAATAGAGAAATAAAGACCGAAGCCGATTAACATTGCAATAAGAATATATGACCACAAAATATTATTCGTCACCTCAAGGAATCTGCTAAAGATATCAACCATATAATACACTTCCTTTTTTTCGTAATAAGAAAATTATATGCAAAAAATATACCAGAATCAATTTTTCTAAAAAATTATGTTACTTAAACGTATTTTATGTTATGATTATGTTACATCGTAATATTTTTAGAATTATTTACATTTTAAAAAACTAAATTTAAAGCGAGAAAGAGGGGATAATTTGAAAGAAGAATCTTTATTGAAAGTAAGTCTTAAGAGTTTGAAAATGAGAAGTAATGTATTTTTTATCATTACATCTTTAAGTATCTTTTTAGGAGCCACTTATTATTACAATAAAAGATTTCCAAATCACAGGTATCCTGAATGGTTAGAATTTCTAAAATGGATTGGATGAATAAAAGACAGAAAAACAGAAAATTCAAATAAAAATCGTTGTGGAGGAGCTAAATATGAATATTAGAGAAAGTGAACTTCCGGGTATTGGTTACAAATTTCAAATCGTTACGAAAGGTAACGAAAAGATGGTGATTGTCATTCATGATGATGGGCGTAGAGAAATGTATCATTTTGATTCAGACCATGAAGAAAGCATCTCAAGTATTTCATTACGTGACTCAGAGGCAAGACAAATTGCAGCAATATTAGGTGGAATGGTATACAAGCCTAGAGCATTAGAAAATGTTGAAATGGTTTTTGAAGGTTTAGCGATTGAGTGGTTTAAAGTGGAGAATACAGCTCCGGCAATCGGAAAAACAATTGGTGATCTTGAAATAAGAAAAACATACAGCGTAACGATAATTGCAGTTATGAAAAAGAATATGAAAAAGCTATTTAATCCAGGACCAGAAACGGTAATTGAAGAAGGAGATATGCTTGTAGTTTCAGGTGAGAGAGAAGAAATTAAAAAAATTATTAATGAATTACTTTCAAATAGGGGGACTGACTAGATGGATACTTTAATTTTTGAAGTTGGTACAGCGTTAATATTAGTTGCAATTGCTGCGGTGATTGCTGGAAAGTTTAAATTCTCAGTAATTCCTTTTCTAATTGTACTCGGAATGTTAGTAGGGCCGCACGCGCCGACAATAGGTGTTATCGATCTCAAATTTATTGAAAGTGCAAGTGTGATTTCCTTCCTTGGAAGGATTGGCGTTCTGTTCCTTCTTTTCTATCTAGGATTAGAATTTTCGATGAAAAAACTAATTAAATCTGGACGCTCTATTGCGATTGGTGGAACGATTTATATCTTAATTAACTTTTCGCTAGGATTATTATACGGATTTATAATGGGCTTCCCGTTACTTGAAATCTTAATTATTGCGGGTATTATTACGATTTCTTCTAGCGCTATCGTTGCTAAAGTGTTAGTTGATTTAAGAAGAACTGGTAATAATGAAACCGAACTAATTTTAGGAATTATTATGTTTGAAGATATATTCCTTGCTGTATATTTATCGGTAGTTTCTGGCTTAGTCCTTGGGGATCACGCTTCATTCTTAGGTGCTCTCACTTCAATTGGAATTGCTTTAGGATATATGCTTCTATTCTTTATTGTAGCTAGAAAGGCTACGCCGTTATTAAATAAACTGTTGAATATTAGTTCAGATGAAATCTTTATTATTGTAGTATTTGCTTCGTTATTCTTTATTGCAGGTTTTTCAGAAACAATTCACGTTGCAGAAGCAATCGGGGCACTTCTTTTAGGACTAGTTTTCTCTGAGACAGAGCATAGTGATCGAATCGAACATCTTGTTGTTCCATTTAGAGACTTTTTCGGAGCTATTTTCTTCTTCAGTTTCGGGTTAAGTATAGATCCGTTCTCATTAGGCGGAGCAATATGGCTAACGTTAGGTGCTGTACTCCTTACAATAATCGGTAACTTTGTAGCGGGAATGATTGCAGGAAGACAAGCTGGATTATCTCATAAAGCATCGACAAATATTGGTCTAACAATTGTTTCAAGAGGAGAATTCTCTATCATCATGGCCAACATTGGTATTGCGGGTGGTTTAATGTCAGTATTGAAGCCATTCTCTGCGCTATATGTGCTCATCCTATCCATTTTAGGACCGCTTCTTACTAAGGAATCAAATAATATATATAAGTTCTTGAATAAAATCTTTAAGTGGAATACAAAGACTACCTAAACTTAGAAAAAACAAAAGTACAAGATATTCACTTCTTGTACTTTTATTTTGGATAATGAAAACAGTAAAGAGAGAGGTAAAAGATGTTAGGAGATTTAATTCATTCAGTTTTAGTTTTTCTAGAAGGACTCGGTTATTGGGGAATTATGCTTGGATTAATGCTGGAAGTTATCCCAAGTGAAATCGTGTTGTCGTATGCAGGGTATTTAGTATCAACAGGAAGCATTACATTTTGGGGTGCTGTTGCATTCGGTACAATTGGCGGTGTAATCGCGCAACTATTTATTTATTGGATCGGCCGTTACGGGGGAAGACCAGTTCTTGAACGCTATGGGAAATATATTTTAATTCAAAAGAAACATATTGATTATGCGGAAGCGTGGTTTAATCGCTATGGAATAGGTGTTATCTTTACAGCACGTTTTATTCCTGTTGTACGTCATGCTATTTCGATACCAGCAGGTATTGCGAAAATGTCGCATGTTAAATTTATTACGCTGACTACACTTGCTGTTATTCCGTGGTCAATTGTATTTGTGTATTTAGGCCTAAAATTAGGTGAAGAATGGGAAAGTATCAATAAAGTGGCTGGCCCTTATGTTAAATATTTTGCACTTGCGGCTATAGGGTTAGGCATTTGTTATTTCGTGTTGAAAAAAGTACGAAAACAGAGTAACAAATAGGAATATATTATGTATAAAGCTTTGCTTTGAAAAATTGACATATAAGATCGGATTTTATAAAAATCATTATCGTGAAGGAATCTATTGATAAATAGATTCCTTTTTTACAAGAAATAGATATGACGCCACATTGGTTAGAGAGGGATATGTTTAATATTTGCCATATTGTGGCATATATATAAGAAAAGGGAGTTTTGGAAGGGGATTATAGAGAAATGGAACTCCAGTTTCAAAATGTATATCAACAAGTTGAGAATTGGTATGTGTTGGATTCGGAGCTTCCTTGGGATGTCAAAAGGATTAGAAATGATTTGTTTTCTCTTATTGAAGTAAGTAAAACACCAGTTATTTTTTGTGATACGTGTGATGCAAATAATGTGCTTTTAGCACTAGGGGAAGAAGAAGAGGAGTTTTTATTCCCAGTAGGTGGTTTTTATCATAAGGAAAAACAATTAATTTTCGTTTGTATGTGGGAAGAGTATGAGCAAGTGCTTAAAACACTTTTGCATGAATTTCGCCATGCGATGCAGCATAAGAGGGATGTATTGTATGTTGGAAGTGAATCGTACGAAGAGAGATGGATTGAGAAAGATGCGAGGAATTTCGCGGAGAGGAAATTAGATGAATATAAAAATAGAAAATTGATGTAAAGCATAGTGGAGAAATAGTGCTGTGCTTTCTTTTGTGCTTACTAAAAATAAGTATTTGACTTTTATAAAGTTTAGTTCTAAACTAATAATATCAAACGAGCGAGGTGATGGAATGAAAACAGAAGAAAGACTAGGGTTACTATTATGGTTTCGTTTATCACGCTTTTATAATAGAAGTATTCGTGAGACAAATCAGCATTTGAAAAAGTGGAATGTATCTGCTGCTCAGTTTGATGTATTAGTTCAAATTGGAGGCCACGATCGTTTAACGCAGCAAGAACTTGGAAATAAGCTATTTGTTACGAAAGGAAATGTCACTCAGCTTTTAAATAAAATGGAGCAGCTGGAGTGGATTGGGCGTGAACAAGAAGGTACTACGAAATATATTTCGTTAACAGAAAAGGGAAGAGCTTTATATGAGGAAATCGTCCCACCTCAAGAAACGTTCCAAGCGGAGCAGTTTCATAATTTAAATATAGAAGAACAAAATCAATTATTAAAATTACTAAAAAAATTACAGTAAGAAAAAATTTTAAAATAAATCTTGAATTCGAGATAATATGAGGTGAAGGATATGTTTAGAAAAGTTGATCATAAAAATATGGGAAGAGCAAATCACGGCTGGTTAAATACACATTTTCATTTTTCCTTTGCTAATTACTATAATCCAGATAACATGAGCTTTGGAGCATTGCGTGTGATTAACGATGATCTAGTAGCGGCACAAACTGGTTTTGATATGCATCCACACCGCGATATGGAGATTATTTCGTACGTTGTAGACGGTGCTTTAACGCATGAAGATAGTATGGGAAACCGCGGAACAATTGAGCGTGGACATGTTCAATATATGAGTGCAGGTACTGGTGTATTTCATAGTGAGCATAATTTAGGAAATGAGACATTGCGTTTATTACAAATTTGGATTTTACCAGACCGTGCGGATCATAAGCCAAACTATGGTGAGTTTAAATTTGATTGGAGTAAACGTGAAAACGAGTGGTTCCATATGGTATCTTCTTCTGATGGAGATGCACCAATTCGTATTCACCAAGATGCAAATTTATATTCTTTATCGTTAGAAGCTGGTAAAGAAATTCATTTTCCTGTTACAGAAGGACGTCAATTGTACCTTGTACAAATTGAAGGTAGTAGTGTTGTAAACGGTGAAACACTTGTAATGCGTGATGCAGCGGAGGCTGTAGAAGAGGATATTCACATTCAAGCGAAAGAGAAGTCACATTATTTAGCAATTGAAATGAAAATACAATAAAGTGAAACTTTAATCAGTGGAGAGGTGTTCATCCCACACCAATCAGGCTTTTACGGACAGTTAATGCAGGATAAAACAAGATTTTAATTTGTGGTGATTTTTCAGTATATGAATAACGGGATGAAAAGTTAGAGGAAAGAGGACATCGAAAAAAGATGTCCTCTTTTTTATACGTTGAATTATCAGAAAAAACTTTCTCAATTTTTGGAAACAGGTATTAGGATGAATATTCAGAATATTATAAAGGTGTCAAAAACTTTTAGGGGAATGGGGAGTGTTAGATTGAAAAAGCAAGTAGTTTCATCAGCATTAGCGTTATCCGTTGTTATTGGAGGATTTGGGGCATTTGGAGCAACAAAAACACAAGCGGAAGAGCAAAAAATCCAGTATCACCAAGAGTTTAAAACACCAGCTTACATAGGTGAAGAATGGAAAGCACCGGAAGGACTAGATAAAAAAGAGACGGTCTTTCAATATTTAGAGAGTAAAAAAGATATGTTTAAACTAGCGGGAAACATTGACAAACATTTCAATGTCGTTGGGGAAGAAAAAGATGCTGAATCTGGTACGACACATGTGAAGTTAGTTGAGAAACATAATAACATTCCTGTGTATGGATCAGATCAAACTGTTACTCTTGATAAAGAGAATAATGTAAAAGCATTTTTCGGACAAGTTATTCCGAATTTAGAAGATAAAAATATTCCAGCGGCAGCAAGCGTTAGTGCGGAACAAGCAGAAACGATCGCAAAAGCTGATATTGAGAAAGAAATTGGTAAAGTAAATAATTATGATGGTGTGAAAAAAGATTTATTTGTGTATGAAAAAGATGGAAAGTACTATCTTGCATACCTTGTTAAAGCGTCAGTTTCAAAACCAGCTCCAGGATATTGGCATTATTTTGTTGATGCGACAAATGGAAATATTATTGAGAAATATAATGCTGTAGATCAAATTACTGGATTTGGTTATGGCGTATTAGGCGGTAGACAATCATTTGAAATCGCTCAAGATGCGAAAACAGGAGCGTTCAACTTATTTGATGGTAAACGAGGACAAGGTATCCATACATTTGATGCAGAGAATATGGACGAAAACTGGTTTAATTTATTCTCACAATGGCTTGGATATACAGGAGAAGAAGTTGAAAGTAAATCTAAGTTCTTCGAAGATAAAGCGGCAGTTGATGCGCATGTGAACGCAGGAAAAGTATACGATTACTATAAAAAGACATTTAATCGTAATTCTTTCGATGATAAAGGTGCAAAACTTATTTCTACTGTTCACGTAGGTACAGCATGGAATAATGCGGCTTGGAACGGTGTGCAAATGATGTATGGTGATGGTGATGGAAAGACATTTATTCCATTATCAGCTGGCCTAGACGTTATTGGCCATGAGTTAACGCATGCTGTAACTGAACATACAGCAAATCTTGTTTACAAAAATGAGTCAGGTGCGTTAAATGAATCGTTATCTGATATTATGGGTGTCATGGTTGAGAAGAAGAGCTGGGATTTAGGTGCGGATATTTATACACCTGGAAAACCTGGTGATGCGCTTCGTTCTCTGAAAGATCCAGCATCTATTCCAAATCCATTAAAACCAGGTGAAGGTTACCCAGATCATTACAATAAACGCTATACTGGAACAGCTGATAATGGCGGCGTTCACATTAACAGTAGTATTAACAATAAAGCTGCATACTTAGTATCTGACGGCGGAGAGCATTACGGTGTGAAAGTAACTGGAGTGGGCCGTGAAGCGACAGAGAAAATTTATTACCGTGCTCTTACTAAATATTTAACTGCAAACTCTGACTTTAAAATGATGCGTCAAGCTGCACTTCAATCAGCAGAAGATTTATATGGTAAAAACTCTAAAGCTGTACAAGCTGTAACGAAAGCTTATGACGCTGTAGGAGTAAAATAATAAGAGAAAAAAGACCTGACTGGATTGTCAGGTCTTTTCTTTCTTTAATCACGGATACCTAATGCGATTTTTGCCATGCGTGACATACGTTCTTTCGTCCACGGTGGATTCCATACAACGTTTACTTCTATTTCATTTACTTCAGGTACGTTCGTTGATAATACCTTTTTAACGTCTGATACGATTTGGCCAGCCATTGGACAACCGATAGAAGTCATCGTCATTGTAATGACAACATTATTATTTTCATCGGCTGTAACGTCATAAACTAATCCAAGATTGATAATATCAACACCTAGCTCTGGATCAATAACAGCCTCTAAATTTGCATACAACTTATTTTCAAATGCTTCTTGTGACATGAGCAGCACCTCCTACACATTAATGATATCGATTCTCATTATAACGGAAATACGTGCAATGTGCAGGAAATGAGCTTAAAAAAAATTCCTCCGTGGAAGAGGAATTTTTTTGAAAAGCTATTCAGTTTTAAAGTGAGATACAAGTTGATCTAATTCTCCAACCGTTTGTTTCATTTGTTTTGCAGTTAGAGTCATTTCATTCATAACAACGACTTTCTGTTCAGCCGATTGCGCTGTTGCGGCCGTTTCACTTGATACTTCATTAGAAATTGAAGCAATGTTATTGAGTGAAGCATTCATTTCTTCAGCACTTGCAGCCATCTCTTCAGCAGTTGCTGATATGTCTTGAATTTGAGTGGACACTTTATTCACTTGATCAACGATTGTTGTGAAAGAAGAGCCGGCCTCACGAATGACGTTAATACCTTCAAATGCTTCGGAACGACCTTGAGACATCATAGAGCTAGCAGTTTCTGTGTCATTTTGAATTTGATGCAGCAATTGGTTAATATCTGTTGCAGCTGTTTTTGATTGTTCAGCAAGTTTACGAACTTCATCTGCTACGACAGCAAATCCCTTCCCTTGTTCGCCGGCACGAGCCGCTTCAATAGAAGCATTTAAAGCAAGTAGATTTGTTTGCTCAGCGATATTAGAAATAGATTGTACAGCTGTATCAATATATCTCGTATGAGTGATTAGACGTTCGACTACTTCGGATGTAGCATTTACGGCTTCGTGTATCGTTGTCATTTGTGAAATAGATTTTTGGATTACAGTACTTCCGTCGTTAGCATGTTCAGATGTGACTACAGCTAGTTCGGCTACAGACGAAGCGGATTCTGCAATACGTTGAACACTTATTGACATATCATCCATTGCAGTCGAGCTTTCTTCCATACTAGAAGTTTGCGATTGAATGCTTGCATTTAAATTAGACATCGAGTTTTGAACTTTTATTGTCGCATCAAGCGATGTATTGGTCTTTTCTAGCATATTTTCAGAAGCGTTTTGTACTTCCACAGAAGTTTTTTGAACACGATTAATGATATGTTGCAGATTTTCTAACATTTTATTAAATGATGTTGCAATTGCACCGATTTCATCATTGCTATTTACTTGTAGGCGAGCTGTTAGGTCACCCTCTTGAGAGGATAATTCTTTTAGTTTAGTATCAATTTGCTGAATTGGTTTTACAAGCTTACCAGAGAACCACCATGCAAGAATAATTGCAACGACAATACATATAACAAGTGATAAGAATATAACGTATTCAATTAGTAGTGCTGATTGATCAATTTTTTCAATGGATTGTTCACGTAACTTAGCTTGTTCGTTGCTATAGTTTGTAAAATCACCAATAACTTTATAAACAGTGCCGTTTTCTGAAGAAGCAACTTGTAATGCTTCGTCCCACTTTTGTTCTTTTGCAAGAGAGAAAACTTTTTCTTCAATAAATTTTCTCCAAGTAGAGCCTAATTCCATTGTATCTTTCACGGATTGGGATACGTTAGGGTTAGAAAGAAGTTGTGCTTTCTTATCTTCAAGAAGCTTACTCATTTCATGAAACTTGTCTAATTCGACCTGATCGTGTTGCAGTAAATAACCTCTTAAAGCAGAAAGTTGAACTTGATAAGCGTCTCCACGCTCTTTTAATTCTGTTGCAAGGGGGGAAATTTCTTTTTGCAGTGCTTCAGCCTTACGAGTTTGATCAATAGCGAAGAATAGAATAAAGGCTAAGGCGATGCCAAATAAAGCGCAAACCGTTCCCATCATGAACAGCAGTTTTTTTCTAATGCTCATAAAACTCATATGATAAAAAAGCCTCCTTTTAAAATCTTAGTATTAGGATTAATTCATATTAAAAGTTAAAAGAAAGCTTCACTCCTAAAGGAACAAAGCTTTCTTCTTTCCTTTAGGCATTATAGCAGACAGAGGGGGAGAGAGAAAGATATATTTAAAAGTAAAAAAAGAAGGGCTAAAATGAGAAATCCCCCTTTTTTATTTTTATCCCGCATTAACGGGCAGTAAGACTCCCACCTCAAAATTCGGCTGTAAAGCAAAGGAGTTAGGTGGGAGATCAACTGC
>NZ_MAOI01000013.1 GCF_001884235.1 Bacillus paramycoides
AGGCCATCCGATATGTGATGGTCTTATTTTTTTGTTCTCTCTATCTTCTTACTTGAAAATCCTATTCTCTTTCACTCTATGTTCACATTCAGGTCACATCTATCTTTTATAGTATATGTATCGAAGCTGTTCCTCCCTAATTTATAAGACATTCCCCAGTGTCTTGAATAGCTTCCATCCCTAATTAAATTGACATAAATTGTCCCCTTCCTTTGACCATCCGATATGTGATGGTCTTATTTTTTTGTCCAAATACAAAATACTATTCACACCGCTTTATCAAACATTTTGAGCCAGTCATAACCATTTGGTTCAGTACTTCTAGCTCTATAGCCTCCTAAATCAAAAAAGGAGTGACTAATGTCACTCCTTTTTTGATTTACTTCCTTTTTTAGAACGATATTCTTTTCCTTTGTTATCATTACCAGTTTCAAATTCAGTACTAAACTCCTGTTGAAATTGCCCTGATTTCGGTGAACCTTGATTACCGCTTCCTTTACTACCATTACGATTCGTCATATTTTCCCCTCCTTCCTTTATTAGTAGTATGGCGCTCTATCTTTTTTCATACACATTTTATTTTGTATCCCGATTGGTGTGGCTAGTAATCAGCAAGGATGGCCACTACTAACTAAAGTTTCATTTTATAATCTATTATGAAAAAGAGGACCTTCCACATTTAAGGAAGGTCCTCTTTTTCATAGGTAAGCGTTTTCTCATTTGTAATTACTTAAATAAGTTTTTTGGAAATAGAAATCATTACATTCATTTCTTCTTCTGAAAGTGCGGAAAATCTTTCCTGTAAATATTTCTTTTTCTCACTTTCCATTTTTGAAACTAAATCTTTTCCTTGTTCTGTAATCTCTAAATATACAACACGGCGATCTGATGTAGAACGTGAACGGGTTACAAAGCCTTTATTAATTAGTTTTTCTGTGACAGCTGTAATATGGCTATTCGATACATTTAACTCATTAGCTACACGTGATACCATTTCTTTATTCGTGCGGTTCAATATTCTAAGGACAATGAACTCATTCCACGGTATGTAACCACCAAATATTCTTCCAATATCATTACGCAACGTGCGGAACATAGAAAAAACATTTGTCGATAGTTCTTCCATTAATTGCTCTCGATTTTGAGACAATTTTGACAGCCCCTTTTATTTAATTTAGTTAAATAAAAACCTTATTAATAATTCTACATGAAATCTTACTTTTTGTCATCTTATTTTCCCATAATTCGCAGTTTTTTAGAATATATTTCATGATACAATGAAATTGATTTTCCAGAAAAAGGAGTGGTTTTAATGGAGGAAGAGGAAAAGTTCTCTAATTTCAGCCTAAAAGATAAAACAATTATCATTAGTATTATTGCTCTTTTTCTCATTATATTTTTTGCATTTATATTTTTTGTATATGTAGGAATCTTTCAAATTACAGGTATAGAATACTCATCACGAACTGCTTTACTACTCTTTTTTTTATTTATCCTTCTCTTAGATGGCATTACATACTTTATCTTAATCTTCTTTAAAGTACTGTTATATCCAATGACGACAAATATGCCAAATTGGCTCTCACTTTCTCTTTTCTCAATCATCGAAATTACGCTAGATTGGTTCGTCATTCATACTGCCGATGATTGGATAGAAAGCGTACAAATGTCCAACATAGCTGAATTATGTGTCGTACTATTCTTATTCATCTTAAATAAATTATTAAGCGATAAGACAGAGTAAGAATACAAGCTTTTCTATATAAAAATTGGTACAATGAAAGCAAATCATACTAAAGAGGTGTTAATTATGAATTTACAACAATGGGCTGATAAAGGCATGTCCTTTGATACATATGTAAATGAAATGAAAGTAAACCAATATGAACTATTACACATCTACAATAACTTTTTAATTCCAAATGAATTACTTCCCGTTCTAGAAGAACGTCAAAATGATGACTGGCGTGTTATCGTATTAACAGCTGACTGGTGTGGCGATGCTCTTTTATGTGTACCCGTTATGAAACGAATTTCTGAGGTTGCAAATATTGATATGAGACTATTAATTCGCGATGAAAATTTAGAATTAATGGATCAATACTTAACAAACGGGACTGCACGTGCAATTCCAATCTTTATTTTCATTGATAAAGACGGAAATGAACAAGCTGTTTGGGGACCACGCGCTCCAAAAGTACAAGAATTAGTAACTTCTATGCGTGCTACATTGCCAGAAAAAGAAGATCCAACATTCGAGGAAAAACAAAAAGAAATGTATACTAATTTCCGCGCTACATTAGCTGATGATACTTCGCTTTGGGAGCACGTAATGGAAAGCATGATTGAAAAAGTAGTAAAATAAAAAACCTGCCGAGTCCGGCAGGTTTTTTATTACATAAGGAAGAAATAGAATACCGCTGCTAAAATGAAACGATAATAAGCAAACGGTGTTAGTTTTACACGTGCTAACAATTTTAAGAATGAAACAATTGCAAGCATCGCAACAACGAATGCTGTAATAAATCCAGTTGCAAATAACGGTATATCTGCTGCACTTAATACATCCCAGCTTTTAATTAAATCTAAAGCACTTGCAGCTACCATCATCGGCACGGCTAAAATAAACGTATATTCCGCTGCCGCTGTATGCGAAACGCGAGCTAATAAACCACCACTTATTGTCGATCCAGAACGAGAAAATCCTGGCCAAAGTGCTAAACATTGGAACATCCCGATTGTAAATGCTTGCTTATATGTGATTTCATCTAACGTTCTTGCTGTACTTGGTTTTGAAAACTTCTCAGCAACAATCATTAAAATACCACCAGCTACTAAGCTAATAACAACCGGCCCTGGACCGAATAGAACTTTTTTAATTGCACTATGGAATAATACACCAAGAATTCCGGCAGGAATCATCCCGATAATAATATGTAATAAATTTAACGATGGCCCATCTGTTACTTTCCCTATTCCAACTAATGACCACAAACGTTTCCAAAATATAACAACAACTGCTAAAATCGATCCCAACTGGATAACAACTTCGAAAACTTTCGCTCTCTCATCTTCAAATCCAAGTAAATGACCTGTTAAAATCATATGTCCTGTTGATGAAACTGGTAAAAACTCTGTTAAACCTTCAACAGCACCCATGATTAATCCAATTAACCAATCAGCCACGAGTAGTGCCTCCTTAATAACGAATATGTAATTTTTTCACACCTTATCATAATACCTTATCCCTTTTCAAAGTGCATCCTTTTTTTATCGATTGCATATGTTGCATGCGCGTATTTCTTTTCTATTTTTTGATTAAATTGTATGATAGTAAGAGTTTGTTTTTTATGCTGAAAGGGGATTTTATGAAAGAAACTACTTCATTCTCACAAAAGTTAAAGCAATTTGTACTACTATTTTTCCCGATTTTCGTAACGCAAATGTCATTATTTGCGATGAGCTTTTTTGATACGACAATGTCAGGACATGCAAGTCCTATTGATTTAGCGGGTGTTGCTATCGGAACAAGTATATGGATTCCAGTTAGTACAGGATTAACAGGAATTTTAATGGCTACTACTCCTATTGTTGCACAGCTCGTTGGATCAAAGAAAAAAGAGGACGTTCCCCACGTTGTCATACAAGCAGTATATTTAGCAATTTGTGCTAGTTTCGTTGTCATCCTTATCGGTTTCTTCGCTGTTTCACCTATTTTAAACGGCATGCGTTTAGAAGAACCTGTAGAACGTATTGCAGCACAATTTTTAAGTATTATCGCAATTGGAATTATCCCTTTATTTACTTACACAGTCTTACGTGGATTTATTGATGCATTAGGAAAAACTCGAACAACGATGATTATTACATTACTATCATTACCAATTAACGTAGTATTAAATTATGTATTAATTTTTGGCCACTTTGGCTTTCCAAAACTCGGTGGTGTTGGTGCAGCAATCGCTTCTGCGGCAACCTATTGGTGCATTTTAATTATTACCGTCATTATTATTCGTACGAAAGAGCCTTTCGCATCTTTCAATATTTTTAAGCAGTTATATCGCCCTTCTCTTTCGAGTTGGAAGGAATTCTTAAAACTCGGCGTCCCTATCGGATTTGCTATCTTTTTTGAAACGAGTATTTTTGCTGCTGTAACACTTATGATGAGTAATTTTAGTACGACAACAATAGCAGCACATCAAGCAGCTATGAACTTTGCTTCCTTGTTATATATGACCCCTTTAAGTTTAGCAATGGCAATGACGATAGCCGTTGGATTTGAAGTTGGAGCAAAACGATACAATAATGCGAAACAATATGGATTTATCGGCATTGGGTTAGCCCTTGCTTTCGCTCTTTTATATTCAATTCTCCTCTATTTCTTTGATGATGAAATTGCTTCTATTTATACGACAGATGCAAATGTTCACCATTTAGCAAAAGAATTTCTTATATTCGCGATTTTATTTCAAATTTCAGATGCAATTGCAACTCCAGTACAAGGAGCGTTGCGTGGTTATAAAGACGTAAATGTTACCTTAATTATGACATTGATCGCTTATTGGGTAATAGGCCTACCTCTTGGCTACCTATTAGCAACTTATACTGACTGGGCCGCAAAAGGTTATTGGATCGGTCTTATTATCGGTCTAGCATTTGGCGCAAGTTTCCTTCTTATCCGCCTTTTTCAAGTACAAAGAAAATATACAACGCAAAACAGCCGCTAATGTTATAGCGGCTGTTTTCCTCATGCATATTTTTTCTTGTAACGTGTAACATAATGAAAAAGAAAGGTGGATACATATGGACGAAAAACAAAAGAAACAATCATTCGATGAAGAATTCGCCCCTGAAATTTCACCTGGATACAGGCAAGATGTACATAAGCCACCTAAATATAAAAACACCTCTTTTTTAATGGGCATTACAATTTTCGCAGCCGTATTACTCGTACTCATCATTTTCGTTTATTTTTAATGGAAGGTGGTCTATTATATGAAGAAACAAGAGTCCAATCGTTCAAAAAGAACTGTTAAAACACAAAAAGGATATGCAGGAGATTCTGTTAATACCCTTAAACAAGTCGAACAAGGAAACTTATACATTGCTCAAAAAGAAATTGGTCAACAAAATGAAAATCTTTAGAATCCCTCTTCTTCTTGAGGGATTATTTATTGTACATACTGTTTTTGTTCTAACACCCTGAATAAATTATTAACCTTTACAATTTTCATGTCATAATGTAATTTCATTTCGTTTCTTTTACTATTTTCAGTACCAGCAACATATGCCTCAGCATGATAGCAAAAACTTTCATCCGTCACTTCATGTATCTCCTCGTTTGTAAATTTATACTCTAAATCCCGAAAACGATTTGGATAATAATTTCTCATTAATTGTTCATACCCTTTATTTACAAATAGCTCTTCGCTTTTTGTCTTCACATCTTTTTTATTATCAAACTCAAACACTGATAGTTGTGCTGTGACAAAGTGTTCTCCTACCTTTTTCATTTCTTTATGCGTTAAAGTTTCTATACTCTTGTTCTTTATTGCCTGATTTAACTCGTACTGATCTATCGATTTAAAGGCAGCAAAAACTGTCTCTTTATATGACCAAAACAAACCAAAAGCGATACATATAGAAATGATTAATATTCTTTTCTTCGTAATACACCCCACCCTCCTTCATAATGATAGTTACATTTTAACATATAGAAAGAAAATTCTGATATTTTAAAGTGGAATACCCTAACTTTAACTTAGAAACGAGGAACGACTATGGACTCTTACAAACAATATATAAAAGAAGCTCTGCCCGATCTTTCTATACATTCATATACGCAAAATGAAGAAGGTTGGGATAATATAGCGGTTATTATAAATGACGAGCTACTATTTCGTTTCCCGCGAAAACTTGAATACGTAAAGCGAATTCCGTTAGAAAAAGAACTGTGCACAATTCTTACTCATTCATTACAAGAAATCGAAGTCCCTAATTATCACCTATTGTATAAGAATAATTGTGATACTGTTCCATTTTGTAGCTATTACCCTCTCATTCATGGTAAGCCGTTAACAGCTGAAATAGTTGCAAAACTAGAGAAAAAAGAACTTGAAGCAATTATTACACAACTCGCTACTTTCCTTGCGGCTTTACATAACATTCCTTTAAAACGTATTGAGACGTTAGGATTCCATATTGAAAAAACTATTACCTACTGGAAAAACCTACAAACGAAATTAAATCAACATCTTACTAATAGCCTTACATCTTTACAGAAAATGGCCTTAAATAGTTTATTTGAAAAATTTTTTGAATGTATAACTAAATCAACTTTTCAAAATACAATCATTCATGCTGACTTTACACATCACCACATTTTATTTAACACACAGAACAAAACAATTTCAGGGGTTATTGATTTTGGTGATGCTCAAATTGGCGATCCTGCTTTTGATTTTGCTGGACTATATTATGATTTCGGTCATGAGTTTACGATATCTGTATATGAACAATACAGTGCACTTGTTTCTCACCACGACCCATTACTCATTCACCGCATCACTACCTTTTATCAATACAGCCCTTTACTGCATAATCTTGTTTATAACATTGAGACAAATAACGAAATAGAATTTAACAAGAGTAAAGAACAATTGAAAGCGATATTACAGGGACGAGATTAAATTCTCTCCCTATATTCTCTCTCCTCATACATCATTAACTTTTTATCCATTTCAACAATAACTTCGTACAATTGAAACGCCTGTAAAATTTGCAGTTGAATTCCAAAAGGAGCATTTTGTTCTTTTAACCATTGAAATACCGTCGCTTCATCTTTCATTGCTTATTCCTCCTCTTATAAAATCTGCTACAAATTTACCGTAAATGATGAAAAGCTTTTCATGTCAATAACAAAAAAAGATGCAAAATTGCATCCTTTAATGTACGATATTTTTCTTCTGCACTGCTTCCTCTTTTACCGCTTCCACTTGACATTCACTACGAAAAGCACAACTCATGCACTCAGAACGAAAATGACGCTCTGTGTAGTGCTCAGGTTGTTGCAGCATTTCTTTCATTCTATATAAATCATCCATTCCAGTTATAATATCTTCCTGTTTCGGAATGTACTCATACTTATTACCTTCTATTAAATTGATAACTTCAATTTTCCCAGGAATAACACCAAAGGCTTTATAACTGAAAACAGTCATTAGCTTCTGACAAAGAGCTAGCATTTCCTCATTTGCATCAACAACATACTTTTTAATTACAAATGATTCTGTACTCCACTCACCAACTTCAAACGTCAACGAAATATGAACACCTAACTCTTCCATATATGTTTGAAACTTCTCATATAAAAATAACGGTGGTACCTGACTCTCATCTCTTTCAACAAACTGTAATAAGTGATCCGTTAGCTTCGCTAAGACAATATAGTACTCCGCCTTAGAAGCAAACATATTAACCCTTACTTTTTTCCAATACTTTTCTAATAGTAGTAAAAGAAAAATTTTCGTTTGTTGACCCGCAGGTACTGTGTAATATTCATTAATAATTTGATTCACAATCATTTGTGCTATTTGTTGCCATTCAAATGAAGATGGTTCTCTTCTTTTTATATGACGGAAATAAAATTTATGTGGACAACGCATAAAATCGTATAAATGATAATCTGTCATCGTTTTGATTGAGATTTTCTCATGCAATTGCTCTACATCTCCCTTCCGCCATTAAGAAAGATGTTTTACAAATTCAGCTCCAAACTGTAAACATTTTTCTACATCTTCGTCTTCTGGCGTTAATTCTACTTTTAGCCCCTCTAACACAATCACTGCCCCGCGTTCTTGTAGCTTTTCTATTAAAATATCAACTGCTGCCCCATATTTCGGATAAGCAGAATCACAAGAACCGAATACTGCCGCTTTTTTACCAGTTAAATTAATTGATTCCATTTCATCATAAAATTCTAAGAAATCATCAGGAAGGTCACCGTCTCCCCAAGTATAAGCGCCTAAAATAATACCGTCATATTGTTCTAAGATAGAAGCTTCTGGTGTATCCATAATATCAATTACTTCAATCTCATTTTCCGTTTCACGAATTGCACCCGCAATATGATCGGCCATTTCCTCTGTATTTCCACTCATACTTGCATAAATCATTACTAACTTACTCAACTGAATCTCTCCCTTTACTATGTATCGCTTTTTCTGTTTTATTTGTGCTATTCTCCTCTACATATTCAGAACGAATTACATTTCGTTGCCATTCAATATGCTTATCTACATTTTTACCTTTATCTTTTAATCCCCTTCGTAGAAGGCGAAATGTTTTTCTCATTAATATTCCTCATTCATCCAATTGATAATAATAATCAATTCCAACTATGCATTTAGATTAATTGAAATTGATTATCAAAGTCAATAACTATTTTTAAAAAATAGTTAAAATGTACAAGCTTGATCGTGAGCTATTCATATACTATAAATGAGTATAGTTCTTTCTCAACCCTCTCTGACGGAAGAAATAAAAGCAACTGCGATAGAGCGCAGTTGCCTTTTTTTATTCTTTATACGTTTCTAGTAACCTTATAGTCGTCTCTAGAAATAATTCAACCCCATAAATTAGGACTGATTCATCCACATCAAATTTCGGATGGTGATGTGGATAACAAGTATCGATATTTTTATTTCCTGTCCCTATTTTAATGAAACAACCAGGTGCTTTTCTTAAATACGCTGAAAAATCTTCTCCTCCCATAGAAGGTTCAAGCTTCACAACACTGTAATTTCCAAACAGTTTTATCGCGCTTTCTTCTACTATTTTCGTAATATATTCATTATTAATAACTGGATCATATCCGTAGCGATACGTATATGTATACCCCCCTCCGTGTGCTTCTGTAATTCCTTTCACGATTTGCTCAATTTTCTCTTCTGCTTCCTCTCTTAATGTTTGATTAAAAGATCGAACCGTTCCCATTAAAGTTGCTGCACTTGGAATGATGTTATCCGCTATTCCTCCATGAAATTGAGTAACTGAAACTACCCTTTGCATAAAGGCACTTGTATTTCTTGATACAATATGTTGCAAATTTGTAATGATTTGCGCTCCGATAGCAATTGGATCTATCGTTTCCTCTGGTCGTGCCGCATGACCACCCCTTCCTAAAATTTCAATTGTAAACACATCTGGCGCTGCCATCATTGGACCATATACAATTCCTATCTTCCCGCTTTCTAATCCAGACATAACATGCAAACCTATTACATAATCGACGCCGTCCATAACGCCGACCTCCACCAATTCTTGTCCGCCACCAGGATACACTTCCTCTGCATGCTGAAAAAACAGACGAATTTCTCCTGCAAAATCTTCCTTCATATTTGCTATCGTCTCTGCTGTACTTAATAAAATGGCTGCATGTGCATCGTGTCCACATGCATGCATTACACCTTTATTAACCGATGTATAAGACTTACTTGTTTCCTCGTGAATTGGTAAGGCATCTATATCGGCTCGAATAGCAACTACTTTTCCTTTTTTCACGCCCCTTTTAATTGCTAGTACACTATAATTAGTGGGGCTTGTTACTTCAAAATAAGAAAATGAACATAATGTATCATATATAAATTGCGAAGTTTCTTTTTCATGAAACGACAGTTCCGGATGTTTATGAAAATGCCGTCTCCATTTAATAATATTTTCTTCTGAAATAAGACTTTTCCACTCTCTCTTCATAATAATTCCCCCTCCCTTTAAAAAGCCCTATAACTTGAAACTTTACTCAGTATCCATTGATTATTCACCCACGCCAATTCAGAAATGGAATAACATAAATTGTATTTTCACGTATTCACACAAACCACTTTCTTTTCACATGATAAATCCATTACAAATTCATGCTGAATGTAATATAATTGCTAAGTTAGGGATTTTCTTTTTTAGTATTTAGTGCTAATATCAAAAAAGAGCCTTTTGTCTTATTTTTACCTAAAATGTGGAATTTTGTTTTTTTCACAATAATGTAGGACATGATACCTACAAAGAGCTATTATTTCATTAAGAGAGGGAAAGACATGGAAAGATTAAAAGAGATATGGTCTCGACCACTCACACAATGGGTTGCAAAGACGGTTTATTACCTTGCAATTTTATTTGCATTACTTTGGTTGTATGGATTCCATGATACAAACACAAGTACGTTTATTTACAATGAATTTTAGGGTGGGAACGTTATGAAGTTATTAGAACAAATTGAAAAGTGGGCTGCAGAAACGCCTGATCAAACCGCTTTTGTTTGGCGAGATGCGAAAATTACGTACAAACAATTAAAGGAAGATTCTGATGCGTTAGCACATTGGATTTCTTCTGAGTATCCAGATGATCATTCACCAATTATGGTTTATGGCCATATGCAACCTGAAATGATCATTAACTTTTTAGGATGTGTGAAAGCTGGGCATGCATACATTCCTGTAGATTTATCTATCCCAGCTGATCGTGTACAACGTATTGCTGAAAGTTCTGGTGCGAAATTACTGTTATCAGGGGTAGAAGTAACTGTAGCTGATTTACCCGTTCGCATCGTATCTGAAGACAACTTAAAAGATATTTTCTTTACTCATAAAGGGAACACTCCAAATCCTGAACATGCGGTAAAAGATGATGAGAACTTCTACATTATTTACACATCAGGTAGCACAGGTAATCCGAAAGGGGTTCAGATTACTTATAATTGTCTTGTTAGCTTTACGAAGTGGGCTGTTGAAGATTTCAACTTACAAACAGGACAAGTATTCTTAAATCAAGCACCTTTCTCATTCGATTTATCTGTAATGGATATTTACCCGTCGTTAGTAACAGGTGGTACACTATGGGCAATCGATAAAGATATGATTGCACGTCCAAAAGACTTGTTTGCTTCTTTAGAGCAATCGGATATACAAGTATGGACTTCTACACCATCTTTCGCAGAAATGTGTTTAATGGAAGCATCTTTCTCTGAGAGTATGCTACCAAACATGAAAACATTCTTATTCTGCGGTGAAGTGTTACCAAATGAAGTGGCTAGAAAATTAATTGAGCGTTTCCCGAAAGCAGCAATTATGAATACGTACGGTCCTACAGAAGCTACTGTTGCTGTAACAGGCATTCACGTTACAGAAGAAGTTGTAAATAAATACAAATCTCTTCCAGTTGGTTACTGTAAATCAGACTGTCGCCTTCTTATTATGAAAGAAGATGGCACGATTGCACCAGATGGTGAAAAAGGTGAAATCGTAATCGTCGGACCGAGTGTAAGCGTTGGTTATTTAGGAAGCCCTGAATTAACAGAAAAAGTATTTACCATGTTTGACGGTGAGCGTGCCTACAAAACAGGTGATGCTGGCTATGTAGAAAATGGTCTTCTATTCTATAATGGTCGTCTTGATTTCCAAATTAAGCTTCATGGTTATCGAATGGAATTAGAAGAAATCGAACATCATCTTCGTGCGTGTTCTTACGTAGAAGGAGCAGTTGTTGTTCCAATTAAAAAAGGTGAAAAATACGATTACTTATTAGCGGTTGTTGTTCCTGGAGAGCATTCGTTTGAAAAAGAATTTAAATTAACATCTGCAATCAAAAAAGAACTCAATGAGCGATTACCAAATTACATGATTCCACGTAAATTCATGTATCAATCTTCTATTCCAATGACACCAAATGGAAAGGTAGATCGTAAAAAATTATTGAGTGAGGTTACAGCATGACCGCGTATGGATCATTTTATTTTTTCGCTATAGTGGGCATTTTATTAATACCTACTATCATAGCTGGATTAAAAGGTAAAATATTGCGTAAATATAATGCCGTTTTAACATTAGTAA
Organism: Bacillus paramycoides; assembly: GCF_001884235.1. Lineage (GTDB taxonomy): Bacteria > Bacillota > Bacilli > Bacillales > Bacillaceae_G > Bacillus_A > Bacillus_A paramycoides. Next base: position 11,883 of record NZ_MAOI01000013.1, read on the forward strand.
TGCTTGCTATTATCTTCTCTGATAAACCGAAGCAAGCAATGATGTTAGCCGCATTTATTATTTGGCAATATGCCCTTATTAAAGGCTATTTAATTTTAAGAAAACAAAATAATAGTACATTCACGTTTTGTATAGCTGTTATTTTATCGATTTTGCCTCTTATTTTGGCGAAAATCGCACCGTTTGCAACGTTTTTACCTGAGTTAAAGCTTGTTGTTTTTCTAGGTATATCTTACGTAACATTTAGAGCAGTTCAAATGGTATTTGAAGTTCGTGATGGTTTAATTAAAGAACTTTCTTTCTTTAACTTTTGGGAATTCGTTTTATTCTTCCCTGCGATTTCAACAGGACCTATCGATCGTTATCGAAGATTCCAAAAAGATATTCAAAAGCCGCCTAGTGCAGAAGAATATCAAAATTTACTATATACAGGGCTAAATCGTATTTTCCAAGGTTTCTTGTATAAATTTATTATTGCTTATTTACTAAATCAGCATGTTGTCGATACGGCAATGGCCAAACAAGATACATTTCTTTCAAACATGATTTACATGTATGGTTATAGTTTATACTTATTCTTTGACTTTGCTGGCTATAGCGCATTCGTAATCGGTGTAAGTTATATGATGGGGATTAAAACTCCAGAAAACTTTAATATGCCTTTCATTAGTCGTAACATTAAAGACTTCTGGAACCGCTGGCACATGAGTTTATCATTCTGGTTCCGCGACTTTATTTACATGCGTTTCGTCTTTTTCGCAACGAAGAAGAAGTTAATTAAAAACCGATACACAATTTCGTATATCGGTGCATTTTTAAACTTTTTCGTTATGGGAATTTGGCACATCCAAGGAAGTGCCATTGCGCAATATATTATTTACGGTCTTTACCATGCCGCTCTGTTCATCTTATTCGATATTTTCGAACGAAAAAACAAGAAGCTTAAGTTTTGGCCAAAGAATAAATTTACGCATGTCCTTGCGATTGTAATTACGTTCCACTTTGTATGTTTCGGTTTCCTAATCTTCTCTGGACACCTTAACAGATACTTTTAATGCACCCTTCTTATACTATTAAGAAGTTGCACATATAATATATTTCGGATATAAAGGAGATTTTAAAAATGGCAGAATTCAAAGAGCAAGTATTAGATATTTTAGAAGAAGTATGTGAAAACGATATTGTGAAAGAAAACTTAGATGTTCAATTATTTGAAGAAGGTATTCTTGATTCTTTCGCTGTAGTATCTTTATTAGTTGAATTCCAAGAGCGTTTAGATATTGAAGTTTCTATTTCTGATTTTGACCGTGATGAGTGGGCTACACCAAATATGGTTATTAAGAAGTTGGAAGAAATCCGATGAACAAAGCAAAATTTGGTCCGATGCTTTTAGCATTGGCCCTTTTTGCTGTATTCTTACTTATTCCAACGCGCTTCCTACTTCCACTTGTAAGTGATGAGAAAGTAGAACAAGCTGCGACTTCTTTAAAAGAAGAAAAAATTCAAAGTATGATTTTACAGCAAAAGATGTTAGCAGATCCAAAATATCTTCCGATGTACGGTTCATCGGAATTCGCACGTATGGATGCTTTCCATCCATCAAATTATTTCAAAGTAAAGCCTGAAGGATTCACACCATTCCTGCTTGGACGAGGCGGAACACAAGACCTTGTACATGTATTAAACTTTGCATCTACAATGGATCAATTGAAAGATAAGAAAATGATATTCGTTCTTTCTCCGCAATGGTTTGTACCACAAGGTATTGATGAAACACACTTTGCACCTAACTTTTCAAAACAACAAGGTTATCACTTCATTTTCAACGATGATTTAAAACCTGAAATGAAAAAGCAAATTGCAGAGCGTTTATTAAACTTTGAGATCGTTAAGAAAGAAACTTTATTAAAAATTTCGCTTGAAGGTATCGCTTATGATGATACGAAGCATAAAGTAAAAGCAGCTGCTGCTAAACCTTTCGCTTATATTTATCGTAACATTTTAGATCGTAAAGATTTATTTACAGCGATGTTTGATATTAAGCCGCATACAGAAACGCTTGATCCATCATTGAAACAAATGAACTGGGAAGAAGCTCGTAAGCATGCTGATCAAACAGGTGCAGTAGAATCAAAATCTAACGAGTATGGTATCGAAGATGATTACTTCAATAGCAAAATTAAGAAGAAATTAAAACAACGTGAAGGTTACTTGAAAAATGATGCTTATGACCAATCACCAGAGTATGAAGACTTACAAATTGTACTTGATTTATTAAAACAATCTGGTGCAAAACCACTCTTCATTTCTGTTCCTGTAAAAGGTCCTTGGTACGATTACGCTGGATTCCCGAAAGAACGACGTGAATTGTACTATAAGAAAGTTCATGAGCAAATTGAGAAAGCTGGTTATCCAATTGCCGACTTCTCAAACCATGAGTATGATAAATACTTCTTAAAAGATCATATGCACTTAGGTTGGAAAGGCTGGGTTTACATCGACGAAGCTATCCAGCAATTTTATAAAGCAAACTAATGAAAAGACCGCTTGAATTACTCAAGTGGTCTTTTTCTATATACATTTTGTAATTGTTCAATTACGTTCTTCGCTTCTTTCATGACTCGCTCCACTACATGCCGAGCTGATTCTATTCGCGCCAACGATGATGCTTGTCCAGTCCAAAGAGACATATATTCTCCCTTATTTTGCTTCGCTGCTTCTTGACGTATTTTTGAAGTTAATACGTTTTGCACTGGATACATAGGTAAGTTTCCTTCTTTCCCTTCGTGCTTTTCGATAAATGAATTACGAATCCCTCTTGCATATTTTCCAGAGAATGCTCTCGTTACCGTCGTGCTCGTATCTGTACTTTGTAATACCGCCTCTTTATATGCATCATGTGTAGTACTTTCTTCACTCGTCAAAAAAGCTGATCCCATTTGAACAGCTTCTGCCCCTAATGCAAATGCCGCAACAATGCCTTGTCCGTTCATCACGCCACCAGCTGCTACAATTGGGATATTTGGTATTGCTGCTACTAATTGCGGAATTAACGCAAACGTGCCAATCATTGCATCTTGTTCTTTACCGATAAACGTTCCTCTATGCCCACCAGCTTCACTGCCTTGTCCGACAATAATATCTACTTCTAATTCTGCGAGTGCTTTCGCCTCTGCAACATGAGTAGCTGTTCCGAGGACCTTTATTCCTTCCCTTTTTAGAGCCTCTATTTCTTCTTTTTCTAACATTTGAAATGCAAAACTAACGACTGGTACTTTTTCTTCTAATAATACTTGTAATTGCGCTTTATAGCTTTTCGGCAGCTTTAGCGCCTGCCCTTCCTCTATACCCAATTCTTTATTCACCGCCGTAAGTAATGCTTTCGCCTCTTTTATCTTTTCTTCTTCTATCTTCAACTCTTTTGTTAAAAGTAAATTAACACCAAATGGTTTATCCGTTAACTCCCTTATCTTATAAATAGCTTCACGAATTTGTTCTGGGCTCATATAGCCAGCTCCAAGCGTACCTAATCCTCCGCTATTACTTACAGCTGCAACGAGTTCTGGCGTCGTAATGGCACCGGCCATCCCCGCTTGAATGATAGGATACTTCACTTGTAATATCTCTGTAACTCGGCTTGTAAACATCATTTTCCCTCCTACTCTCCTTATACCTTCTTTATATCACATGAATTCCCCTTCTTTTCCAAGGATTGAACCATCACTACGCGAATATATTGAAAGAGAAGGAGGGAAGACAATGATTTATCCAAATGCATTAAAACAAGGTGACACTGTAATGATTATCGCCCCATCAGGACCACCAACAATCGAAAATATTTTAAAAGGAGTGCAAGTATTAAAGGAACTAGGGTTATCTGTCCTAATTGGTAAGAGCGTATACGAGAAGTATGGCTATTTAGCTGGAAGTGATCAAATTCGTCTTGATGATATACATGAGGCATTTTCACGTCCTGACGTAAAGGGAATTTTTTGTGCACGAGGTGGTTATGGAAGCGCTCGTCTCCTCCCCCATATTCAATACGAACTTATTCGAATGAATCCGAAAGTCTTTTGGGGATATAGTGATATTACTGCTTTACATATTGCTTTTTCACGTCGCGCGGGGCTTGTAACTTTTCATGGGCCGATGATTGAAGAACTAGGAAAAGGTGTCGACTCCCTTTCTCTTTCTTCTTTTCATCAACTGTTTTCTCCGTATTCATCTATTTTATCTGCCTCAGAATGCATTGTAGCATCTGATTGTATAGTGACAGGTCCATTAGTTGGAGGGAATTTAACAGTTCTAACTAGTACAATTGGATCACCTTATGAAATAAACATAGACAATAACATTTTATTAATCGAAGATATTGGAGAAGAGCCATACCGAATCGATCGTATGCTAAATCAGTTGCGTTTATCAGGAAAGTTCAATGCATGCACTGGTGTTATTTTTACTAGCTGTCATGATTGTATGCCCTCAAAGCCTTCTCAATCCCTTCAATCAATCTTGTATGAATATTTCGCACCGTATAACATTCCTGCACTATTCGGTTTACCAATTGGACATATAAACCCAAATATCGGCATCCCTCTTGGTGTTCCGGCGACAATTAATACAAACAATAATACCGTTTCTATTTCTTCAGGCATAGCAATACCTTGCACAAATTAAAAAGGAAAAGCTATTTAGCTTTTCCTTTTACTTATAATAATTAAAAATCCGTCCAGATGATATATCCGCAATCTCTTCTGGAATAAATGTTTTAGTAATATCCGTACCGACATTTAATACTGCTGTTGCATCTTTATCGATGCTTTCAAATAATTCTTGACCACGGATCGTAATAAGGGGAGTTCCCTCTGGCAACACATCTTTTACAAACTCCAATTGTGTAAAGAACGGAACGATCCATCTGTCTTCTCCTTGGAAATGACGTAAACGAAGTGTTCCTTCCGTCGCCGCATCTTCTGCCTCTACTGATCCAGCAACATAAAATTGAGTTATTAAGAGCAATTCATAAAATTCCTTTTGCTTTTGTTTATCGTTTTCTGCTAAAACAAGTACCGTTTCTATTTTCTTCACTGGAATTTGCTCCATATGCTGCCACCCCTATTTTCAAAATAATTATACTTAGATTATACGAAATATTCTTATTTTTTTCTACATAATTCTGCAATTATTTTATCGAAATAGTTTTTAACACTTCTTTCGTCGTAACGATGGTAGCAAATTCATCATGCAAGTTCACAAGCGTCATATTATGAATATCTTCTGCACTATATTCTTTACCATCTGATCCTTTACGGTTAAAAGTAGCCGTCGCATCACTCACTAAATATGTTAAAAAACCTAAATTACCTGCCATCCGTGTTGTCGTCTCTACACAATGATTTGTCGTTAATCCGACAATCACTACAGATTTGCAGCCTTTCTCTCGTAATTGCTCTTCTAAATTTGTCCCAATGAGCGCACTATTAACAGACTTTTGTATAATGATTTCACCTAGTATTGGCCTCACTTCTTCTTTAAAATGGACTGTTTCTGCATGAGGGTAAAACATTGACTCCATATTTTCTTTATTCACATGCTGAATATGAATAACCGGTAATCCTCTTCTTCTCCATTCTTCTAACAAACTTCTCATATTATCTTCCGCAAAAAGGTTATTTCTCACACCCCAGCACGGTAAGTTAAAAGCATATTGTACATCGATAATTTCCGTAGTCTTTTTGGAATAAATTAGTTAAAAACAAAAGTAATCATCGTTGGAGCTGCTTGCTTCTGCTAAAAAAGCTATCAGAAAAGACACTCTTATATGAGTGTCTTTTCCTTATGCGTTATAACGCCCACCTATTTCCGTAGGTAGACTAAATGGTGTGGTACCAACAATTCGCAAATTCTGTACGCTAAGCAAATTCCGACATAAAATAAGCGGTTAAAAAGAATATTGTTCAACTAAATGGCATTGTAGAAGGAATTAAATAGTAATTGTATCAAGATTTGAATATTATACATTGGAAATAACAACTAACTTTCGGGAGGTGAACCCATATGAATAAATATAGTGTTTTTTCACTTGCTACTTTAGTAATCTTCATTGTTTTGTTTTATACAATGTTGAGTGGTGTGTCGTTAGGAACATTAGGTAAACCATTTATTATTTCCATGTTTCTGTTTCCATTATTAGGAACTTTCTTGGGACTAAAAGCAAAAAAAGGTTTAATAAAATGGCTACTAATAATACTTAACATTATTGCAATTTGTATAATCGGGTATATTTCATTACTTGCTTACGGTATTGCTGAAAGCTAATTAAAATAAAAGTGAATAAGCCGTGGTTAACAAAAGAATATGATAAAAAGAAAAATAGGACAAAATTCAACTTCCGCGATCGATAATTATGTAAATGAGCTGTCCATATGGGCAGCTCATTACATTTTTTGCTTAGCGTGTTTTTTTCCAAAATGCTGGCGGTACCCCATACCCATCAACTTAAGAAACGGAATACACAATCTGCGTATGCTTTTATGAAACGACTCGTTCAAACTTTTGGAGAACCAACGGTTCTGACAACAGATAAGGCCCTTTCTTTACTTTGTTCACTCAAAAAATTAAAGGTGAATGACTTTTATAAAAGTACTACTCATTCTACAATCAAACATTTCAATAATTACATAGAACAAGATCATCGCCATGTAAAGCGCCGGTTTGCTAAATCCTCAGGATTCTAACACTTCGCCATGCTTCACGTACAATAAAAGGAATCGAAACGTTTGATGCCCTATATAAACAAAGACGAAGTCTCCAATCAGACTTCGCCTTTTCGACGTATAACGAATTACAAAAATTATTAAAGGCTTCGTAAAATTCAACAACAATTCCTTCACCCTTTTATATGTTAAGAAACTTCGCATAAATCTGTCCTTATAGGTCAAAATATGTAAGGTATTGTGCTGGAATGCACTTGCCTATTCTAAATAAGGAGTGAGATGAGTGGCTGATAAAAACGAACGTAACCGTGTCGATAATGATGCTGGCGAAGCGGTAGGAACTGGTGTCGGTGCTGTCGCTGGAGCTGCTTTGGGTTCTGTTCTTGGTCCACTTGGTACCGTTGCAGGAGCTGTTGCAGGAGGAGCGATGGGTAACAAAGTCGGCGAAGGTACCGATGAGGCTAATGACAGTGTTGCGAACCAAGAAGATTAGACTTTAACCAAAGTGACACTGAATGAATTGGATTCCCAAAAAGGGAGTCCTTTTTTTATTAAGTTAATTCAGCTTTTTTAGGTAAATTCCCAGTAAGATTGTGAATCAATTCACTTAAAGTAACGGGTGCGTTAGTTCAACAAGCTATAAGCAGCAATCATAATCATTTTCTTGATCTTCCGCAATCGGGCGCTATTGCGGAATAAACCTTAGATTTTCAATCGACTTTATTGTTATATTTTTGAGTACAGTGAAGTATCTTATATCGGAAATTAAACAACTATATTTTAACCCCGTCCTAAATTTAGAACGGGGTTATGCTTGTTTTAGCTTTTAAAATTTAATAGCACCACCTAAATGGAAGTTTTATCTCGCAACGAAGAGGTAACTCCAGTTCTAAAAGAAGGGCCTGAAGTGTTTTGGAGTTTGTAGAGTTGATAGATGCTTTAAAATATGTTTCACCAAGTCGTGATAAACCTTTTAAAGCTTATAAGCATATTACTGAAAATTGGGATGATAACTGGGATAGTGTAAATTCACAGTGGAAAAATATAATTGGAGGATTATCAATTTCTAGTGTCCAAGGTGAAGCATTCAAGGAAGTTGCTAGTACCATAGAAGGTTTCTTTAAGGAACAGGAATGACTTAATAGTCATTCCTGTTTGTTTTTTTGCGGTATCAAGTTAAGAAGCACATTCTTCCCCAAAAATCATAAAAATGAACTTCGGTGCTATAAAAAAATTCCATTTAGGGGGTACTTTAAAATCTTAGCTTGATGGCAATGTGGCGGTACCCCTATATGAATTATATAATTACGCTGCAGATACTGAGGCTTTTTTTCCCTTTCTCTTTTTCTTTTTCTTATACCACCACATATACACACCAGTAAACATTAAAATAGATGGAGTAAGCCCACCAATCACATACAAGATCTTTGTAAATACTCCTCCAAATGTTCCTGTATGTAAAGGAAGACGCCATATTTGATATGTAAGTCCGCTATCTACTTTTGGGTCTAGCTTTGCTAATACTTTTCCACTATACTGGTCCATCCATACCTTTATATTCCCATTCCCCGGATCATATGAACGGCTCATCCGGATTTCCACAGCACCTTCTGCCTTTCCTTTTTTCGCTTTCTCCGGTATTCTTACTTGCATAATTTTCCCTTGTGGTACTGCTTTTTCCGCTTCACTCAACAAGTGATTAAGGGGAAGCTTCCCTCCCGAAAGCGTTTTCGAAATGAGTGTCTCTTTTGGTGGTGCCACACTAGCTTTCGCTCCAAACCATCCAAAAATTGTTTTATCATACACCAACAGACCACCTGTTAGCGAAACGATTAACAAAAACGGAACTGAAACACCTCCAATGACTCTATGTAGATCATATTGTTTTACATACGAATTCTTACTTCGGCGTATAACAAATCCGTGCATCCATTTTTTAATCCCAGGCCACCATAAATATAAACCTGATAAAATAATAAAAAAGAAAATAATTCCGATAATTCCAACTATTTCTTCCCCCTTGAAATCATTAAGAAGTAGATGATAATGAAGTTCCCCAACCTGATTAAAAAATGATTTTTCACCTAACTCTCCATTGATCCTACCATTTCCTGGATCGATGTAAACTTCTTGCTTCGCCTTTCCTTCTTTCAAATTAAACAAATAAACACCTTGAGCACTTGGTTCATCCGGGGTATATACCCGCTGAATCTCACCCTTTGGATGTACTGCCAATACAGTTTGAAGTGCTTTCTGATAAGTAACCTTTTCGCCTTCTGTTACTTTGTATAAATCAGGATGTAACAAACGATTTAATTCGTGTTGAAAAACAAGCAAGCTCCCTGTCAATCCAATCAGCACAATAAACATCCCAGCTATCATGCTAAGGTATAAATGAATCTTTCCAACAACCTTACGAACTTTCATACATATCCCCCTCAATTTAATGAAAAATCAAATTAATATTAAAGATAATAATTATCATTGTCAATGGAAAAATTAGACTATGTCCACTTGCTATTTTTATTCTGTTAATCACAAAAAACTTTATCCTTTCATCTAAGATCTAGTAAATACACTACGTACCCTTTCTACTATAGGTAGTAGAAATTTGTTGAATTAATCATACACATAAAGTAATTAATTCTTACGCTCGATATTTACTTGTACGTTGAACAAAACCAACTTCTTTAGCTAGTTGTTGAAGAGAAGAAGGAGATAAGTAGTTTTGAAGTTCTTGAGAGAAGAGATTCATTTCATCTGAGACAGAAAAACGCATAGAAAACGCCATACTTCCTGTATGTTTCTACAAAAAGAATAGCGTTTTTTCATTATGTGGCTACAAATTTATATTATCTTGATAGTGATGGGGCAAGAATCCATTATGTAAAATCGATAATATAATGACACAATTGACAAAACATACGATATTGTTATAATGATACATTATTATATAGGTAACAAAATAGTGTATCTAGTGAGAAGGATGTGGAATTATGAAACAACATAATGAACAAATAAGTGGAAAAGATCAAAAACTGAAAGTTGAACGTGTACAAACTGGAATTAGGATGGAAAAAAGAATGGTAAAAGTTTTGAAAGCGATGGCAGAGTATCATGATATTTCACTAGGCGTTCTTCTTGAAAGAATAGTTCTTCATTCTTTTGAAAACAAACCTGTGTTTAACGAGGAAAGTCTTGAAAAAGTTAAAGCTATAAAAGAAGTTTACGATATGAATTACGGTCTAGAAATAAGTCGTCGGTGGAATGATTCGGAAAGCTAGAATGATTATTTTCAAATACAGTACCATCCAGATTTTTTGTAAGCAATCCATGGAATAAAGAAACTAAATAAAATAATCAGGAGCGATATTAAATGAAATTCAGCACGTTCACAATATTTGACAATTACCCCAATCAATTATCCAGAACCCCTAAACAATTCTATAACGAGGTATTGGAGCAAACGGTTCGGGCCGAAGAAATGAATTTTGACGGGGTATGGTTTACAGAACATCATTTCTCTGATTTTGGAATTAACTCCTCTCCTGCTGTTCTGCTCGCTGCGATATCTCAAAGGACGAACAAAATTCGTCTTGGTGTGGGTGTTTCAGTACTTCCATTACACAATCCTATACGAGTTGCTGAAGATTATGCGATTGTTGATCTTTTATCAAACGGAAGATTAGATTTTGGATTAGGTAGTGGATATGATCAGAAGGAATTTGATGGGTATAATATTTCACTGAAGGACAAAACTGAGCGTTTTAACGAGTCTCTAGAGGTATTACGTAAGGCGTGGTCAGGTCAATCTTTTTCTCATCAAGGGAAGTTTTTTCAATACAAAGATCTTAAACTTAGTGTCCAACCAATTCAAGCTCCATTTCCTCCGCATTGGATTGCAACCTCTAGTGAAAAAGGTGTTAGTCATGTTGCTAATATGGGTAGCAATTTCATGGCGCTTGGGTTCAATAAATCAAGGGATGAATTAGCAAAACTGATTGATACTTACAAGGATACGTATCTAAAATCAGGATACGGTAATCCAGAAGAGTTGGAAATCCCTGTTGCATTTCATGTTCATGTTGGTGAAACATATGCAGATGCTGAATCCAATACAAAAGATCCATATCAACTATTTATGAATACTCCGCGTGGGACGAATATCTCATATGAAGACCTTAAACATAAATTCAATCCCGTAATAGGATGTCCTGATGAAGTTATTAAACAAATTCAGTCCTACAAGGAAATAGGTGTTACGAATTTTATGGCTATAATGAATTTTGGTGGATTAGAACATCATAAAGTGCTTTCATCCCTAGACTTATTTGGTAAGTATGTAATTCCTGCATGTAAGTGAAAAATTGATTGTTCCCTAATACAAAAAAATGCACTTAATTCTCATAAATAAATACAGAGAGAAAAAAATTCGTTTTTGGGATACTTCATGACCTTAGGTTGATGGGCATGTGGCGGTACCCCACATCCATCAACTTAAGGTATATTTTTATATAAAACGTGGTCTTTTCACGTAGTATTTTATTATCGTTTAT
>NZ_MAOI01000014.1 GCF_001884235.1 Bacillus paramycoides
TGCCATAGTACCTGTCACCAGAAACGGAAAACCTACTATTGCTTCTATTGAATATGATTTAATTAAGAATAATCCTTATAAATTTACACAAGAAGACGTGCAATTTAAAACTTATTTAATCAAAAATCAAATAGAAGAAGAAAATACAGATGAACTGCGAAAACAATTTTTTTCAAAATCTATGGCTTGCTTCAGAGCTTCTCCTTT
>NZ_MAOI01000015.1 GCF_001884235.1 Bacillus paramycoides
GGCTATAGCCAAGCGGTAAGGCAACGGACTTTGACTCCGTCATGCGCTGGTTCGAATCCAGCTAGCCCAGCCATTTTTGCGGAAGTAGTTCAGTGGTAGAATACAACCTTGCCAAGGTTGGGGTCGCGGGTTCGAATCCCGTCTTCCGCTCCATTTAAATTTCATATGGCGGCATAGCCAAGTGGTAAGGCAGAGGTCTGCAAAACCTTTACCACCGGTTCGAATCCGGTTGCCGCCTTTATTATTGTGCCGATGTGGCGGAATTGGCAGACGCGCACGACTCAAAATCGTGTTCCTTCGGGAGTGTCGGTTCGACCCCGACCATCGGTATCGGTGACTTGATAAAAAGGCTCTAACATTATTGTTAGAGTCTTTTTTGTTTTTTAGACATACCTAATGTTACTGGAGCATTAACTAACCTCGGAGATCTTCCTGAATAGAAATAAAGGGAAATAAAAAACTTCTATTTAGGAAGTTTTTTATTTTTGTTGTTAAAAGATGTTATTTGAGTGTTAAACTCGTAATAAACTTAGAAATTCATGTATAATATAATTTGTTGAATGAACAAAATGATAGTGATTTATATTATGTCAGTAATATGAATCAATAATGAACTTTTTACATTTATTTTAAAAAAGTGTTGAATAAACATTATATTTCATATTAATATTTTTATGTAGATTTAAAACGGGAAAGAGAGTGGAAAGTATGGGCCGTAAATGGAACAACATTAAAGACAAAAAAGCATCAAAAGATGCAAATACAAGCCGTATATACGCGAAATTTGGACGTGAAATTTATGTGGCAGCAAAACAAGGTGAACCAGATCCAGAATCAAACCAAACGCTAAGAGTTGTATTAGAGCGTGCGAAAACATACAATGTACCAAGAACCATTATTGATCGTGCGATTGAAAAAGCAAAAGGTGGTTCAGAAGAAAACTACGATGAGCTTCGTTACGAAGGGTTTGGACCAAATGGATCTATGGTAATTGTGGATACACTTACAAATAACGTAAACCGTACTGCAGCAGATGTACGAGCTGCATTTAGCAAAAACAGTGGTAACATGGGCGTAAACGGTTCTGTAGCTTACATGTTTGATGCGACAGCTGTTATTGGTCTTGAAGGTAAAACATCAGATGAAGTTCTTGAAATTTTAATGGAAGCAGATGTAGATGCGCGTGACATTCTTGAAGAAGAAGATTCTGTCATTGTTTATGCTGAACCTGATCAATTCCATTCAGTACAATCTGCACTTAAAGATGCTGGTGTTGAAGAATTTACAGTTGCAGAATTAACAATGCTTGCACAAAGTGATGTAACACTTCCTGAAGATGCTCAAGTACAATTTGAAAAAATGATTGATGCATTAGAAGATTTAGAAGATGTACAGCAAGTTTACCACAACGTAGACTTAGGAGAATAATATAAGACAGAAGACCCTTTCGTTTAACGAAATGGGTCTCTTTTTTATTGAATTAATTAAGATGATAAAGTTTTAAAGGTGTTTTGTTGTAGTTAGGGAATATGGTTATAGATTGTATATGAAATAATCGTATTTCTAGGAGGTATTTATGTGGAGCATAAAACACCAAAGCATATTGTTGCCGTAGCAGGTTATTTGACAAATGAGAAGAATGAGGTACTTTTAACGAAAGTGCACTGGCGAGCCGATACGTGGGAAATGCCTGGAGGACAGGTAGAAGAAGGGGAAGCACTCGATCAAGCTGTTTGTAGGGAGATAATGGAGGAAACGGGTTTAACTGTGAAGCCTATCGGAGTTACAGGGGTTTATTATAACGCTTCTATGCATATTTTAGCTGTTGTTTTTAAAGTGGCATATGTTAGTGGTGAAATAAAAATTCAACCTGAAGAAATAAAAGAAGCCAAATTTGTTGCTTTAAACGAAGAGAACATCGATGAGTATATAACGCGTCCTCATATGAAATCAAGGACACTTGATGCGATGAAAGCAACGCATTTCATTCCATACGAAACATGGGAGGTTCAGCCGTATAATCTTATAGGAAGAATGTAAAGTTTAGGTTAGTTATTTGAGGACATCTCAAATTGCTAACCTTTTCTTTATGTATACTGTTTCAGAAAAAGGTCAAAATGATAAAGTGAAACTTTAATCAGTGGAGGGTGTTCATCCCCCACTGATTATTAGCCCGTACCAATCGGGCTTTTAGGGGGAGTCTTACTGCCCGCAAATAGCGGGATAATACGAAGGATATTCTTGATTTTAGGAACGTTTGTTCTGTATAATGATAATATATCGTATATAATTAGATTGCTAGATGTTTAAAAGTAAAAATTTACAGCTGATATAATAAAAGAATAAAGTATATATTAAGAGGCTTTTATAAGGGACTTAGTGCTGTCTTAAGCTCTTTACTTTGAGTGGTTATTAAGGGAAACACTACGCCTACAAATAATGAGGGAAATAATGTATATTCAACATTTCATATGAGTAGTAGATAAAAAAGGACTGTGATACAATACATTTTTATACCTTACAATGTTGTAAGGTAGGTGTAAGAGAAATCGATGGGATATTCTTTTACAACAAGGTATTCTTAAGTTAAGAGTTATATATGCTGTGTGGAAAAGAGGTGTTCAAGATGAAAGAACGAGTATTATCTAGAGTGAACTATCATCAAAAAGTTGCATTGAATCCAATAACTAAATTTCTTTATAAAGCCATCATTTTATTATTATTGTTAAGTTGTACATTATTATTCATTGGAAATGTAATGATTGAGCGAAGTGATATTAGTAAATTGCAAGTACCCGCTAAGTTAGAGGTGCCAGAATCATTAACACACGCATTTATTGCGACGGAAGATAAAAGATTTTATCATCATAATGGTTTAGACTATATAGCAATTATTCGAGCGTCTATTGAAAATATAAAAGCTGGTGGTGTTGTGCAAGGAGGAAGCACGATTACACAGCAGTTATCTAAAAATGCTTTCTTATCTAATGAACGTACATTTTCTCGTAAGTGGAAAGAGATTTTTTATACGAAAAAAATTGAACGTACATTCACGAAAGATGAGATTTTAAAATTATATGTGAGTAATATTTACTACGGAGAAGGTGCATGGGGAATTGAAAAAGCAGCAAACCTTTACTTCGGTAAAAAGGTGGATCAATTAACGTTGGCTGAGAGTGCAATGATGGCTGCTGTAGTAAAAGCGCCAGCTTATTACTCACCTGCACAAAATTATGATAAAGCAGTAGAGAGACGAAATGTAGTTTTAAGACTAATGGAGAAAGAAGGATATATAAAACATGATGAATATGTGCAAGCAGTTAGTGAGAAATTGGTAATTCGTCATGATATAAAAACAGAGCAGTCCGTGTTAAAAAATGCCCGTGAAAAAGCAGTAAGTTAAAAGAAGTTCCTATAGAGGAGCTTCTTTTTTTGAATAAAATGTGACAAATGGCGACACAATATTGTCACAATTGTTGTGTTTTTGTAATTTATGTGAGCGTGTTCATTGCGTGACCTATGAAAGTATTGATATTATGTGTATTGTGTACAATGATGTATACAGAATATGAATTTAAAGAGGAATGTATATGAAATCATCAAACAAACTCATAGCTCTTGGTATAGTTTTTTCTATCGCAGTATTGATTGTAATCGGGACGATTGTGTATAGCATCATAAATGACAAAAAAGATAAAGGGAATGAGATGTTTGCTTATTCTACGCAACAATCTTTAGGGAAAGATGATGCTCCAGTTAAGGTAGTTGAATTTGGCGACTTTAAATGCCCAGCTTGTCGTACGTGGGATGCAACAGTATTACCACGATTAAAAGAAGAATATATTGATAAAGGCAAAGTACAGTTATATTTCGTTAACTTCCCATTTATCGGAAAAGATTCTGATTTAGGTGCAGCTGCTGGTGAAGCAATTTATAAACAAGATAAAGATTCATTCTGGATTTTCTATGATGAGATTTATCAAAGTCAAAAGAAAGATACGGAAGAATGGATTACAGAAGAATTACTTCTTAAGATTGTGCAAGACAAGCTTCCAAAAATTAATGTAGAGCAATTTAAAAAAGATTTACACAGTAAAGAAATTAAAGAAAAAGTACGTAAAGATTCAGATCGTGCTAAAAAATTAAATGTTCAAGGTGCTCCTTCAGTATATATAAATGGAAATCTTGCAAACCCTGATTTCGATAGTATGAAGAAGGCAATTGATAAAGAATTGAAAAAGTGATGAGTATCTCATCACTTTTTCGACTTTTTTCGATAAAATTCTTGCTTCGTATTTTTTTACATGCTATACTACTTTACATAAGTTATTTCAATATCTTATATTTAGTTCATATTTGCGGGTGTAGTTTAGTGGTAAAACAAGAGCCTTCCAAGCTCTGGTCGAGAGTTCGATTCTCTTCACCCGCTCCAAATTTTATTTAATGTTTTTCTAATAAATTGTGATCAACGCAGTGTTTCGTTTCCAAGATAAACGAGGCATTGCGTTTTTTAATGTTTGAAAATCATAATTGTATGCGAAAATAGAAGTAAAGAATATTATTCCAAAAGTGAATTGCTAACCAATATAGTCGTTACATAAGGGATGGTTCATCGGAGGAGGCGATTAAGAATGGATTTTGAACAATTAAAGCAAGAAGTAATTGCGTATAGTAAAACAATTGGTATAGATAAAATAGGGTTTGCCAGTGCGTCACCATTTGAGGAATTAAAGCAGCGGCTAATCCAGCAACAACAATTAAATTATCAGTCTGGATTCGAAGAGCCTGACATAGAGAAGAGAACTAATCCACAGCTATTGTTACCTGGTGCGAAATCGATTATTGCGATTGCTTTAGCATATCCTTCAAAATTAAAAAATGCACCGTTAAGTAAGCGGGGAGAACGACGTGGGATTTTTTGTCGTGCTTCTTGGGGACAAGATTATCATCTTGTTTTACGAGATCGTTTGCAAAAGTTAGAGGCATATTTAATCGAAAAACTTCCGGATATAGAAGTGAAATCAATGGTTGATACAGGTGAGCTAAGTGATCGAGCTGTTTCAGAGCGTGCAGGTATTGGGTGGAGTGGTAAGAACTGCGCTATTATTACGCCTGAATTTGGTTCGTATGTATACTTAGGAGAAATGATTACGAATGTTCCATTTCCTCCTGATCAGCCAATAGAAGATCAGTGTGGAAGTTGTACGAAATGTATTGATATTTGTCCTACAGGTGCTTTAATACAAGGTGGACAGTTAGACTCGAAGAAATGTATCGCCTTTTTAACACAGACAAAAGGATTTCTGCCTGAAGAATATCGCGATAAAATAGGAAATCGTATATATGGGTGTGATACATGTCAGACTGTTTGTCCGAAAAATAAAGGAATGGATTTTCATAACCATCCTGAAATGGAGCCAGATCCTGAGTTAGTTAAACCGTTATTAACACCGCTTTTAACAATTAGTAATCGTGATTTTAAAGAGAAGTATGGAATTATGTCTGGTTCATGGAGAGGTAAAAAGCCATTGCAACGAAATGCCATTTTAGCACTTGCACATTTTAAAGAAACAGCAGCAATTCCTGATTTAATTGGTGTTATGAAAGATGACCCAAGGCCAGTACTTCGCGGAACAGCAGCATGGGCACTTGGAAAAATTGGTGGAGATGGAGTAGGCGAAGCCATTGAAAAAGCGATGGGACGCGAGAAGGACGAAGAGGTTCTTCATGAAATGAATCGTGGGCTTGAATTGTTAGCGCAGAAAAAAGAGTAGATAATATCTCCCTTTTTCATATTGTAATATGGGAGGGAGACTGAATGGTTGTAAAAGCGAGTGTTGAAAAGCAAGTGCAACAGTTTTTAGCATATATAACAGAGAAACGAACCGATGTGGACGGTATTGCAGAAGATTTATTACAAATGGTACAGAGAAAGAAACAATTGTTTCAAAAACGTAGTGCAGATATAGTGAAAGCGACTGCGGATATTTCTTTCATTAGACAATTAAATAGTAGTGAGCATCAAGAAATTGATTATCAAATACACTTGAAATATTTAATTAAGCATAAAGAATTATTTTATATCGAAGAGGAACAATTAAAACGACGAGTCTGTTTAAGCAATAGCCGTATAATAGATGATTATGCTATTGAAGTGCAAGAAGAGAGTGGAATAGGCGAGACGTTAGAGCGGGAAGTCACGAAAGAAAAATACGGTTCATATCAATATAATCGTTTAGAAGCAGTAAAATATGCAGAGCGCTGGTGGGATGATCGAAATCCTGCGTATCGTAATTTCCCTGATAATTGTACGAATTATATTTCGCAATGTCTTCATACTGGAGAAGTACCAATGAACGGGTATCCTAATATCCGTAAAGGATGGTGGCAAAGAGAAAACCAGTGGAGTTGGAGTTGGGCTGTAGCACACTCGTTTTATTGGTATTTGTCAGGCGCTACAACTGGTCTTCGAGCAGAAGCAGTAGAAAAGCCAGAAGACCTTATTCTTGGTGATGTAATTGTTTATGATTTCGAGGATGATGGTAGGTGGAATCATACGACGATTGTAGTAGCAAAAGATGCAGATGGGATGCCGCTTGTAAATGCACATTCAGCGAATAGCCGTCGGCGTTATTGGAATTATGAAGACTCTAGTAAATACACACCACAAATGAAATATAAATTCTTTCATATTATTAATGGGTAGAGATTTTTCGTTCAAGTGGTATAATACGTAGTAGACAAAAAATAGAGGTGAATATCGCGTGGGAGTACATGTTGTTTTATATCAACCAGAAATTCCAGCAAATACAGGAAATATTGCACGTACTTGTGCAGCAACTGGAACAGAATTACATTTGATTAGACCGCTTGGATTTTCAACGGATGACAAAATGTTAAAGCGTGCAGGATTAGATTATTGGCAGCACGTAAAAATTACGTATTATGATTCAATCGAAGAGTTTTATGAGAAAAATAAAGATGGTGAATTCTTCTATTTAACAAAGTATGGCGAGAAAGCTCATACAGCATTTGATTATAGCAAACGTGAGAAGGATTACTATTTCGTGTTTGGAAGAGAAACAAATGGATTACCAGCTAATGTAATTGAAGAAAACTTCGATCATTGTTTACGTATTCCAATGACGGATAAAGTACGTTCATTAAATTTATCTAATACAGCAGCAATTTTAATTTATGAAGCGTTCCGTCAACAAAATTATCCAGGATTAGATTTAGAAATCGTTTATTAAAAGTCGCCATTTGGCGACTTTTTTATTTAAATAAAAATAATATGTAATCATACATTTTAAAAAAGGTACATATTCATATAGAATGAGATATATGAATAAAAATAGAGAAGACAGGTTGAGATAAATATGAAAGAAAAATATAACAGTCAAAATACCTTTTTAAGTATGATAGATATGGATTTAATAAGACAAGGATTGTTACATGCTATTCAAGATTTAGTATTCATTGTGAAAGTTATTGATGATGAAACTTTTAAATATATATATGTGAATAAAATAGGGATGGATCACGCTAGGCTAAGCGAAGAGTGTTACGGAAAAACTTTTGCAGAAGTACTGCCAGAAGGTACGGCGAGAATATTACAAGGGCAATATGTAAAAGTAATGAGAGAAGCGAGAGCGCATACTTTTTGTGATGTAATCAGTTTACCAACTGGTGATATCCATTATGAATCTTCACTTAATCCAGTATACGATGTGGAGGGAATATGCCAGTTTATTATTTGTATTACTAGGGATATTACAGCACAGGTTGAGGAAAAGGTGGAAATAGAGGAAAAACAAATGTTATTTAAGTCATTACTAGAATATAATAATGATTCCATTATATCTGTAGACTCTATTGGGAGAATTACATATGCAAATCCAGCAACGTATGAAATATTTGGATATAGATATGAAGAGCTAAGTAATCAATTTGTTTTTCAGTTTATAAATAAGGAATATGAAGAAGCTTTTCAAGCTATATTTAAGGGGGCTTTACAGGGAAGGGCAAAACAAGTCGTTGCAAAGAAATATGTTCATAAAGAAGGATATGAGCTTTATATTTCTGTGAGAACTATCCCGATTATTGTGAATGGTGAAATTGTTGGGGTATATATTGTTACGAGAGACGTTACAATGCAAGTATTAAATGAAATGAAAACAGAATATTTGGCTTACTATGATCAGTTAACAGGGCTAATGAATAGAATTTCATGTACAAATAAATTAAATGTTCTTTTAAATGATAATAAAGAGTTTGCTCTTGTTTTTATAGATTTAGATGAATTTCACCTAATTAATGATACATTTGGTCATAAAGAAGGAGATCAAGTATTAAAAAAAGTCACGGAATACTTACGAAACCAACAAATAGAAGGTATGCACTTATTTAGAGAACACGATGATCAATTTGTTATGTTAATAGAAAATATAACGAAAGAATGCGTAGAGGAAGTTGCACAAACTATACTAAAGAAAATTAGTGAGCATTTTGTAATAGAGGAAGAGGATGTTTATTTAAGTGCATCAATTGGGATTGTAATGGCCCCAAAAGATGGAGTGGATGAAAAAATGCTTTTCCAAAGAGTCGACGCAGCTTTGGAGAAAGCAAAAGAAAAAGGAAAAGGGCATTATTATTTTTATTGTAATGGATTAGATTGTGAACGTGAACAAAGGTTTGTAATAGAAAACCAGTTGCATCGTGCTATAGAGAAAAAGGAATTTTTCCTATATTATCAACCTCAAATCAATATTGAAACAGAAACGATAGCGAGTATGGAAGCTCTAATAAGGTGGGAGAATAAGGGGCTGGGTCTCGTCCCACCAAATCAATTTATTCCACTTGCTGAAAGAACAGGGTTTATTATTAAACTTGATGAATGGGTAGTACATCAAGTTTGTAAGCAAATACGTGAATGGTTAAATAAAGGATATGAAGTTGTACCGATTGCAGTTAATATTTCGGCCAGACATTTTCGTTCTATTACATTAATAGAGATGATTACACGAGCTTTAAAAAAGTACAATGTGCCACCTCATTTATTATCAATAGAAGTTACAGAAGGGGCCCTTATACATAAAGATTTATCGAAAAGAGTGTTATTACAGTTAAAAGAACAAAATTTAAAGATTCATTTAGATGATTTTGGAACGGGATATTCATCTTTAAGTTATTTAAAAACATATCCAATTGATACGTTAAAAATTGATCGTTCTTTTATGGAAGGTATATATAAAGATGAAAGAGATACGAATATTACGGCTGCAATTATTCATTTAGCACATACTCTAGGATTAAATGTAATTGCAGAAGGAGTGGAGAAAGCGGAACAAATACAATTTTTAAAGGAGAAGAATGTGAAACTCGTACAGGGTTATTATTATAATCGCCCTTTATCGATATGCGATGTGGAAAATATTTATTTTAAATAATTTAAAAAAACGAGAAAAAAGTGATGTGCTAAAAAGCACATCACTTTTTATGTGTACCTGGTTTATCGTTATAACCGGATGTGAAAATAGCTGTAAGAAATGTAATTGATACACCTAAAATTAATAATAACTTCATACTAATTTCCTCCTTACTTTTTCGGTTGACGAATTCTATTTATTAATCGAAATGTATGTAAGGTTCTTAGAAGAAAAGAATTTAATAAAAATGAATAGCAAGTTAAAAACGTTAATACCTTTATTATACAGAATTTTCTTTGAATTTTGGAGAGAATTTTATAGCGCTATTATATATTTCGTTTTGATTTAAAGAATGTTTAAGGACATCCTAGCATACCTTTTATAATAATCCGATTGAACAAGGAGATGGGGGAGGAGCTATAATGGATATTCTAAAGAAAATTGAACAGCATCGAGAAGCAGAAGAACGTTTACAATGGGAAGGTACGTTTGCGGAGTATTTGGAGCTTGTGAAAGAAAGACCATGGGTGGCTCAAACAGCACACTCTCGCATTTACAATATGATAAAAGATGCTGGTATTGAAGAAGTTGATGGTAGAAGAAAATATAACTTCTTTAGTAATCAACTATTTGGATTAGAGGATGCCTTAGAACGCCTTGTGGAAGAATATTTTCATCCATCTGCAAAACGATTAGATGTTAGAAAACGTATTTTATTATTAATGGGTCCTGTTAGTGGAGGGAAATCAACACTAGTTACGATGTTGAAACGAGGATTAGAAACATATTCACGAACAGATCGTGGAGCGATTTTTGCAATAAAAGGCTGCCCGATGCATGAAGATCCACTTCATTTAATTCCGCATCATTTACGGGATGATTTCTTTGATGAGTATGGAGTAAGAATTGAAGGGAATTTATCACCATTAAATGTTATGCGTCTAGAGCAAGAATACGGATTGAGAATTGAGGATGTAGTTGTAGAGCGTATTTTCTTCTCTGAAGATCGTCGTACAGGGATTGGTACATTTAGTCCGTCTGATCCAAAATCACAAGATATTGCCGATTTAACAGGTAGTCTAGACTTTTCAACAATTGCAGAATATGGTTCAGAATCAGATCCACGTGCGTATCGATTTGATGGAGAATTAAATAAGGCGAACCGAGGTATGATGGAATTCCAAGAAATGTTAAAATGTGATGAGAAATTTTTATGGCATTTATTATCGCTTACGCAAGAAGGGAATTTCAAAGCAGGAAGATTTGCGCTTATTTCAGCAGATGAATTAATTGTAGCGCATACGAATGAAACAGAGTATCGTTCCTTCATAGCAAATAAGAAAAATGAAGCATTGCATTCACGAATTATTGTAATGCCAGTTCCATATAATTTACGGGTGAGTGAAGAGGAACATATTTATGAAAAAATGATTCGTGAAAGTGATGTATCCAATGTCCACATTGCACCACATACACTTCGAGTTGCAGCAATGTTCACTATTTTAACTCGTTTAAAAGATCCGAAGCGTCCGGATATTGATTTAATTAAAAAGATGCGTTTATATGATGGAGAAACGGTAGAAGGTTATAATGCGATTGATGTAGAGGAGCTGCAACGCGAATATCAAGATGAAGGTATGAAGGGTATTGATCCTCGATATGTCATTAACCGAATTTCTTCTACAATTATTCGAAAAGAGGTACCATCTATTAACGCGTTAGATGTACTTAGATCTTTAAAAGATGGGTTGGATCAGCATCCATCGATTAGTAATGAAGATCGAGAGCGTTATATGAATTTCATCTCATTAGCGAGAAAAGAATACGATGAAATTGCTAAGAAAGAAGTACAAAAAGCGTTTGTTTATTCATACGAAGAATCAGCTAAGACACTTATGGATAATTACTTAGATAACGTCGAAGCGTACTGCAATAAATCAAAATTACGTGATCCGTTAACGGGTGAAGAAATGAGCCCGGATGAAAAACTTATGCGTTCGATTGAAGAGCAAATTGGAATTTCAGAAAATGCTAAGAAAGCATTCCGTGAAGAAATTTTAATTCGTATTTCTGCTTATGCACGTAAAGGAAAACGCTTTGATTATAATTCACACGAACGTCTTCGTGAAGCGATTCAGAAAAAACTATTTGCTGATTTAAAAGATATAGTGAAAATTACAACATCAACGAAAACACCGGACGAAAATCAGCTTAAGAAAATCAATGATGTTGTTGCACGCTTAATTGATGAGCATGGCTATAATTCTTCATCTGCAAATGAACTGTTACGCTATGTAGGTAGTTTGTTAAATCGATAGTCTGATAATAAAAACGCTGTCTCTTGTTCTCGGGACAGCGTTTTTTTATCCACTGATATTTGTAAAAAGTGTCATAGCTTGTCCAAATATAATAAATTAAGATGCAATTTCATGAATTTATTGTCAATTATTTTTACAATATGCATATGATAGAGTAACCAACCATTCATACGAAAAAAGCCAACACAATACAATATGTTGCAAAGCGGAGATGTGTGCAACAATGAGTTGTGTTTCTTTCTTATCAACGGCTGAATGTTTCTTTCTATTATGTGAGTGGCAAAATTTTGTTTAAGATGCTCGGAGTATTGTGCGAAAAATAATTGATATGTTTATGGGGTAAGTTTCGATGAACAGTTACTTTTCAAATATTCTAGTTATGCACACTAGAAAACAAAATTATAGATTGCTGTTCATATGAAAGAAAAATACAGTAAGGAGGGAAAGGCATGGGCGAAGAAAATCAACCAAACTATACGATTTCACAGGAAAACTGGTCCCTCCATCGCAAAGGATATGACGACCAACAACGCCATCAGGAAAAAGTACAAGAAGCAATTAAAAATAATTTACCAGACCTTGTAACAGAAGAAAATATTGTTATGTCTAATGGTAGGGATGTTGTGAAAATACCGATTCGTTCTTTAGATGAATATAAGATTAGATATAATTATGATAAAAATAAACATGTAGGGCAAGGAAACGGTGATAGCAAAGTTGGGGATGTCGTTGCGAGAGATGGATCAGGTGGTCAAAAGCAGAAAGGACCAGGAAAAGGGCAAGGAGCGGGAGATGCAGCTGGAGAAGATTATTATGAAGCGGAAGTTTCAATTTTAGAATTAGAGCAAGCGTTTTTCAAAGAGTTAGAGCTACCTAATTTAAAGCGAAAAGAAATGGATGAAAACCGAATTGAGCACATTGAATTTAATGATATTAGAAAAACAGGATTATGGGGAAATATTGATAAGAAACGAACGATGATATCCGCATATAAACGAAATGCAATGCGCGGTAAAGCATCTTTCCATCCGATTCACCAAGAAGATTTAAAGTTCCGTACTTGGAATGAAGTGTTAAAGCCAGATTCGAAAGCTGTTGTATTAGCGATGATGGATACGAGTGGATCGATGGGAATATGGGAGAAGTATATGGCACGTAGCTTCTTCTTTTGGATGACAAGATTTTTACGCACAAAATATGAAACAGTTGATATTGAGTTTATTGCACATCATACGGAAGCGAAAGTCGTCACAGAAGAAGAGTTTTTCTCAAAAGGTGAGAGCGGCGGAACAATATGTTCTTCTGTATATAAAAAAGCACTTGAGTTAATCGATAATAAATATTCACCAGATCGCTATAATATTTATCCATTCCATTTTTCAGACGGTGATAATTTAACTTCGGATAATGCTAGATGCGTAAAGCTTGTGGAAGAGTTGATGAAGAAGTGTAATATGTTTGGTTATGGGGAAGTGAACCAGTACAACCGCCACAGTACGCTTATGTCGGCATATAAAAATATTAAAGATGAGAATTTCAGATATTATATTTTAAAGCAAAAAGCAGATGTATTTCATGCAATGAAAAGCTTTTTTAGAGAAGAATCCGGAGAGAAAATGGCATAACCCCTTAAAAGGGGTTAATTTTTTTGTAAACTTTTTATTTTTTAGTCTACAATGAGAAAAATTATCATTTATTCAAGGAATGATTACATTTTGATTTATATATTTATGAAGGAAATGAAATTATTGAACGATTAAGTGATACAAATAAATTATTTGTAAGTAAAGAGAATGATAAGTTAGAAGGTTATGTATATGTTGAAGTAAATCCGCAGTTTCATGAAGCAAATATAGAATTTATTGCAACTGCTGTAAATAGTAGGAGAAAAGGTGTTGGAGAGTGTTTATTACAAGCTGCAATTCAGTATATTTTCTCCTTCCAAGGGATGGAAGAGATAGAACTATGTTTGAATACGAATAATGAAAGTGCTATGAAATTGTATAAGAAAGTAGGTTTTGAAGAGAAGTCATGTTTACAGCACTATATAATAGAGTAAAAAACCCATTCGTATGAAAATTACATTTTATACGAATGGGTTTTTTTAACTTACTTTTCCACTTTCAGTAATAACGGATTCAGGACTAATTTGAGGCACGAATTCTTCTTTTAAATGCTTGTCATATAGCGTGTGGAGGAAGTTTTCTTTACCTAGTTTTTCAAGCTCTTTATTTACCCAATCATGCAAAAAGTTCGTTCACTATATGGTCAAAATGTATAAAGAAATAATATGAAATATTGCATTTTACATTATTTTATATGGATAATATGTTAACTTCTTGAATGGAATATTTAAATAGGAGGAAATAGTGTGAACAAGAAATCAAAGTTCAATAAAGTGATGCTTAGTATTAGTACAATGGCTCTATCGTTAGGAGCAATTCAAACTCATGTGTCAGCGGAAGAAAAAGTACCATATAACGTGTTGAAATCGAAACCGGTCGGAATTGAAAAAACAGTAGATGAGATTGGACATGCTTCGAAAGTTGATGAAACATTATCGTTTCAAGAACGTTTAAAAGTAGGAGACTTTTCACAACGTCCAGCACCTATTATGAAAAGTTCAGTAAGAAAACAAGTTAAAGAAAACTATTCAATGGCTGATTTAAACAAAATGAGTCATCAAGAGTTAATTGAAACGTTAGGGAGTATTAAGTGGAATCAAATTACAGATTTATTCCAGTTTAATGAAGACGCAAAAGCTTTCTATCAAGACAAAGGAAGAATGCAAGTAATTATAGATGAATTAGCTCATAGAGGTAGTACATTTACGAAAGATGATTCAAAGGGAATTCAAACATTTACTGAAGTATTACGTTCGGCTTTTTACCTTGCATTTTATAATAAAGAATTAAGCGATTTAAATGAAAGAAGCTTTCAGGACAAATGTTTACCAGCGTTAAAAGCTATTGCAAAAAATCCAAATTTTAAGCTTGGAACAAATGAGCAAGATGCAGTAGTATCTGCATACGGTAAATTAATTAGTAATGCTTCAAGTGATGTTGAAACGGTTCAATACGCAACTAGTATTTTAAAGCAGTATAACGATAATTTTGCTGCATATGTTAGTGATCGTATGAAAGGACAAGCAGTATACGATATTATGCAAGGCATCGATTATGATATGCAATCTTATTTATTTGAAACTCGTAAAGAAGCAAAAGATACAATGTGGTATGGGAAAGTAGATGGATTTATTAATGAGATTAATCGCATTGCTCTTCTAAATCAAGTAACATCAGAAAATAAGTGGCTTATAAATAATGGAATTTATTTTGCTAGTCGTTTAGGAAAGTTTCATAGTAATCCAAATAAAGGCTTAGAAGTTGTAACACAAGCAATGTATATGTATCCACGTCTAAGTGAAGCTTATTTTGTTGCGGTAGAACAAATTACAACTAATTATAATGGGAAAGATTATAACGGAAATACGATAGATTTAGAAAAGATACGTGAAGAAGGAAAACAGCAGTACTTACCAAAAACGTATACATTTGATGGTGGATCTATTGTATTTAAAACAGGAGATAAAGTATCAGAAGAAAAAATTAAGAGATTATACTGGGCAGCAAAGGAAGTAAAGGCGCAATATCACCGTGTAATCGGTAATGATAAAGCTTTAGAACAAGGTAATGCAGACGATGTATTAACGATAGTAATCTATAACACTCCAGATGAATATCAGCTAAATAGACAACTGTACGGATATGAAACAAACAACGGTGGAATTTATATTGAAGAGACAGGCACATTCTTTACATATGAGCGTACGCCAGAACAAAGTATTTATAGTTTAGAAGAGTTATTCCGTCATGAGTTTACTCATTATCTTCAAGGAAGATATGAGGTTCCAGGTTTATTTGGAAGAGGAGATATGTATCAAAATGAAAGATTAACTTGGTTCCAAGAAGGGAATGCGGAATTTTTTGCGGGATCTACTCGTACGAATAACGTTGTACCGAGAAAGAGCATAATTAGTGGCTTATCATCTGATCCTGCAAGCCGTTATACAGCAGAGCGTACACTATTTGCTAAATATGGTTCTTGGGATTTCTATAACTACTCGTTCGCATTGCAGTCTTACTTATATACGCATCAATTTGAAACATTTGATAAAATTCAAGATTTAATTCGTGCGAATGACGTGAAAAATTATGATACGTATCGTGAGACTTTGAGTAAAGATTCGAAATTAAATAAAGAGTATCAAGAGTATATGCAGCAGTTAATTGATAATCAAGATAAGTACAATGTGCCGGAAGTAGCAGATGATTATTTAGCTGAACATGCACCAAAAGCATTAACAGCAGTAAAGAAAGAAATTAACGATACGTTGCATATGAAAGATGCAAAAATGACAAAGCATACATCCCAATTCTTCAATACATTTACATTAGAAGGTACGTATACAGGTAATGTAACGAAGGGTGAATCAGAAGATTGGAAAGCAATGAGTAAAAGAGTAAATGAAGCTTTAGAACAATTAGCGCAAAAAGAATGGAGTGGCTACAAAACTGTTACAGCATACTTCGTCAATTATCGTGTGAATGCTTCAAATGAATTTGAATATGATGTAGTCTTCCATGGTATTGCAAAAGATGAAGAAGAAAATAAAGCTCCGACGGTTAATATAAATGGTCCATACAATGGGCTTGTAAAGGAAGGCATTCAATTTAAGAGTGATGATTCAAACGATGAAGATGGAAAAATCGTTTCTTATTTATGGGACTTTGGAGATGGGAATACAAGCACAGAAGTTAATCCATTACATGCATATGAAAAGGCAGGAACATATAAAGCAACATTAACAGTGAAAGATGATAAAGGAAAAGAAAGCAAAAGTGAAACAGCGGTTACGATTAAAGATGGGAGTTTAATAGAATCCGAACCAAACAATCGTCCAGATGAAGCAAATCGTATCGGACTAAATACCACTATTAAAGGTAGTCTTATTGGTGGGGATCATACGGACGTTTATACATTTAATGTGGCATCAGCGAAAGATATCGATATTTCTGTTCTAAATGAATATGGAATTGGGATGACATGGGTGCTTCACCACGAATCAGATATGCAAAATTATGCAGCTTACGGTCAAGCCAATGGAAATCATATAGAAGCAAAATTCAATGCAAAACCGGGCAAATATTACTTGTATGTATATAAATATGATAATGGTGATGGAACGTACTCATTATCAGTAAAATAAGTGTTCTTCCAATGTATGTTTTACTTTACTTTTTGTGGAAAATAATATATTATATAGATATATAATATATCGGTTATTTTCTAGGAGGAGCCTGTCACAATAGGTTTCTCCTGTTCTTTTTTAGAGACCTGTCTTACAGGTTTTTCTTTAAAGGATAAATAACTGAAAATTAAGATTAATAATCTTTGAAAGAGGTGGGGCATACACATAACAAAAAAGGATTGTTTAAGAAAGGGGGATAAGAAATGGTCTTGTTTGGTTATCCACTTGAAACAATTTATTTATACGGATTTATAATTGCTACTATACTCACTGTTATTTATATCTTCTTTGGAGATATATTTGAATCAATATTTAGTTTTGGAGGCGGATCTGTATCCGTTGTTACTTTATTACTTAGTTTTTTCGCCATGTTATGTGGACTTAGTTATATAGGAGAATATTTATTTTCCTTTAATAGCATTATTATTTTTGGGGGCTCATTTGCTATATCCTTTATCGGTGTTTTCATAATGAAAATATTAATTTTAAAACCGATTGCAGAGGCAGAACAAAACACTGTGCAACGTATGGATGAATTCATTGGTTGTAAGGGAGAAGTCATTACGACAATTCCTACAGAAGGGTTTGGTGAAGTATTAATCTCCTCTCAATTTGGAAGTAATGCAATTCTAGCTAAAACAATTGGGAAAAAAGATATTCCACAAGGAACTGAAGTTATTATCGAGGGAGTTCAAGATGGTGTTTTGCTTGTACAGAACATCGCTTATTCTTTAAAGAAACCAAAATTATAAGGGGGAATTTACATGACGATTCCATTAATTATCGGTGGAGTTTTACTCGCAATTTTAATTCTACTCATTTTAGTATTCATTACGAAGTATCGTACAGTTGGCCCAGATGAAGCATTAATCGTTACAGGGAACTGGCTTGGTGGTGGAAAAAATGTTGTTACCACTGATGATGGAAAGAAGATTAAAATTATTCGTGGTGGCGGTACTTTCGTAGTTCCAATTATGCAAAGAGGAGAGCCTCTTAGCTTATTAAACTATAAATTAGAAGTTGGTACGCGTGATACGTATACGAAGCAAGGTGTTCCTGTTACGGTAAATGGTGTTTCTATTATTAAAGTAGGTTCTACCATTGAAGAAGTATCTACAGCAGCTGAGCAATATTTAGGAAAAGAAACAGAAGAGTTAAAAGTTGAAGCGAAGGAAGTTTTAGAAGGGCATCTACGGGCTATCTTATCTTCTATGACAGTGGAAGATGCTTATAGCAATAGAGAGCAATTTGCTCAAAAGGTGCATGAAGTAGCTTCGACTGATTTAAAGAAGATGGGTCTTCGCATCGTTTCCTTTACAATTAAAGAAATAATGGATAAAAACGGGTACTTAGATGCACTTGGTCAGCCACAAATTGCAATGGTTAAGCGTGATGCAACAGTTGCGAATGCAGAACGTGAAAAAGAGGCACGAATTGAAAAAGCTCGTGCTGAGAAAGAAGCGAAAGAAGCTGAATATCAACGTGATGCACAAATCGCTGAAGCTGAAAAACATAAGGAATTAAAAGTGCAATCTTATAAGAGAGACCAAGAACAAGCTCGTGCAGATGCGGATCTTTCTTACGAATTACAACAGGCGAAAGCGCAACAAGGTGTTACAGAAGAGCAAATGCGGGTTAAAATCATTGAGCGTGAAAAGCAAATTGAGTTAGAAGAAAAAGAGATTGCACGTCGTGAAAAGCAATATGATGCAGAAGTAAAGAAAAAGGCAGATGCAGATCGCTATGCTGTTGAACAATCAGCTGAAGCGGAAAAAGTAAAACAAATGAAAAAAGCAGATGCGGATCAATATAAAATTGAAGCAGAAGCAAGAGCACGTGCAGAAGAAGTTCGTGTGGAAGGTTTAGCAAAAGCAGAAATTGAAAAAGCACAAGGTCAGGCGAAGGCAGAAGTACAAAAGGCACAAGGTACAGCGGAAGCAGATGTTATTAGGTTAAAAGGTTTAGCAGAAGCAGAAGCGAAACAAAAAATTGCAGAAGCATTTGAATTATATGGGCAAGCCGCGATTATGGATATGGTCCTTAAAATGCTTCCAAGTTATGCGAAAGAAGTTGCGAGTCCACTTAGCAACATTGATAAAATTACAGTCGTTGATACAGGCGGCGGTGGCAAGAATAGCGGCGCCGGGAAAGTTGCAGGGTATGCGACAGATTTAATGGCAACAATGCAAGAAACTTTAAAAGCTTCTTCTGGTATTGATTTAAAAGAATTACTAGAAGGATTCGCTGGAAAAGGTGCTGTGCAGCAACTATCAAATGATAAACCTGTCGTATCTGTAGTAGAAGATGAGAAAAAAGAAGTAGAAAAAGATAGAGAATAGTAAAATAGGAAGAACCTCTAGTAAATATGATACTAGAGGTTCTTCCGTGAAATATAATATTTCGAATAATACAACATTTTTATATAGTGTTTTAATTATTTAATTTCTATAGAATGAGAAATGTATGCAAAAATTCTTCAAATGTAGAGAAAGATGAGGAAAAGAGATAGAGAGTCTCATCAATGTAATTGTATCGTATAATTTATATAAGGGGATTAAGAGTAAAATAATTGCATTTAAAACGGTATGGAGGGACAGAAATATGTTTCAAGGAAAATTAAGGAGTAGTGGTTTAAAAACAAAGTTATTTGTATCATTTATTATTATTTTAATTCTTCCAAGTATTGTAATTGGTTGGACGTCTTATCAACAGGCAAAGACAAATTTTAATGAAACAATTTTACAATCAGCAAAAGATAACATAAAGATTTTAAATAATGTAATTAATAAAGAGTTAGATAGTAAGAAAGTAGACGTAGCATACTTTACAAAGCTATTTACTGGGGCGAGTTATCAAGCTGATCAGCTTCAAAACGTGCAAAATAAATTAGAAGAATATAATAAATTACATCCAGAAATGGAAGCAATCTACACGGGATCTAGTAATGGACAATTTGTTCAATCACCAGCTATTCAAATGCCAGAAGGATATAATCCTACAGAAAGAGAGTGGTACAAAGAGGCAGTGAAAAAAAGCGGAGAAGTGATTATCACAGCTCCATATAAATCAAAAACGACAGGAAATATTGTTATTACAATAGCAAAACAAAATGAGGATAAAAGTGGCGTCCTCGGTATTGATTTAATTATTAATGATATTGTAAATACTGCAAAAATGGTTAATATCGGTAAACAAGGGTATGCTGCAATTTTTGATCAAGATAAAAATGTGGTAGCACATCCAACGCTGAAGCCGGGGGATAAGGTAGAAGAAAAACTTGAAAAAGAGCTGTACAAACAGGAAATAGGTGATTTTAAATTTTCATTAGATGGTGAGGATCGCAATATCACTTTTAAAACGAATAAGATAACTGGATGGAAAATAGCAGGAATTATGCCTTCAAAAGAAATTATTGAAGCGGCTGAACCTATTTTCTATAAAACAATAACTGTTCTTGGAATTTCATTAATAATTGGTGGAATTGTAATTTACTTCATAATTGCTTCTATAATTAAACCGTTAAAACAACTTGTTATATCAGCAAGGAAAATTAGCGAAGGTGACTTAACGGAATCAATTACTGTTCGTTCGAAGGATGAAATTGGACAGTTAGGAGAAAGTTTTAATGAGATGGCGGCATCATTACATGATGTAATTTCAAATATTAATACTTCAGCTGGTCATGTAGCAGCTTCTTCGGAAGAATTAACAGCTAGCATGAAGCAAGCAAGTGAAGCGACGGAACAAATTACACAAGCAATGGAACAAGTATCGAGTGGAGCAGAAATACAAACGCGGGAAGTTGAAGAAGGAGCGGCTTTGTTAGAAGAAGTTACAGAAGGAATTCAGCGTGTTGCGGATAGCTCTTCATTAGTATCTACAGCATCTATGTACACGAAGCAAAAAGCTGAAGATGGTGGAAAGTTGGTTGAACAAACTGTGAATCAAATGCAATTAATTCATGAATCTGTTTCACAGTCAGACAAAGTCATTTCTTTATTAGATGATAAGTCGAAGCAAATTGGAGCTATTCTAGAAGTGATTCAACATATTGCAGAGCAGACAAACTTATTAGCATTAAATGCTGCAATTGAGGCTGCAAGAGCTGGAGAGCAAGGAAGAGGTTTTGCAATTGTAGCGGATGAAGTGCGGAAATTAGCAGAACAATCGGGACAGTCTTCTACGGAAATTGGCAAGCTAGTGAAAGAGATACAATTTGATATAAAAGAAACTGTAAGCTCTATGAATCAAGTTGGGACAGAGGTACAATCAGGGCTTGTAGTTGCAAATGAAACGAAACAAAGCTTTGTAGAAATATTGAAATCTACAAATGATACAGTTGTACAAATTGATAGTATGGTAGAAGTAGCGAAACGAATGACGATAGATGCAAAACAAGTAAGTGCATCTATTAATGAAATTGCAGCAACGATTGAAGAAAATGCAGCAAGTGTTCAAAATATTGCTGGCTCCTCTGAAGAACAAGTAGCTTCAGTAGAAGAAATAAATTCAGCAGCAGTTCACCTATCGCAAATGGCTGAAGAATTACAAGAGATGATCGGTAAGTTCAAAGTATAATAACAAATATTAAGAAACGAGGTAGTAGTTTTACTTCGTTTCTTTTTTTGTGACGACGATCATGAGATAAATTGAAGAAATATATAGTAATCGTGTTATGATTAAATACGGAAATAAAAGACAGTATTTTCTTTAAATTCTATCTTTATCCCGCTATTTGTGGGCAGTAAGACTCCCACCTCAAAATTCGGCTGTAAAGCAAAGGAGTTAGGTGAGAGATCAACTGCCCGTAAAAGCCCGATTGGTTCAACTAATAATCAGTGGGAGATGAACAAAACCCCCACTGATTAAAGTTTCACTTTATCTATGTTAGGGGAATGGTTTTGAAATTTGAAAAATTAAAACTACAACCGAGAATTACATTAACTATTAGCACGCTTATTCTTGCTGTGCTTCTGTTAACGAGTTATTTATTTTACTATATATTATCTGAAACGGTAGAAGAGCAAATTGGCAAAAGAGCATTGTATGTTGCAAAAACAGTTGCCACTATACCAGAAATTCAAGAAGCTTTCCAAAAGGAAAATCCAAGTTCTATTATTCAGCCAATTGTAGAAAAAATTCGAATCGAAACAGATGCTGATTTCATTGTAGTTGGAAATAAAGATGGCATTCGTTATGCACATCCTAAGCGAGATAGAATAGGAGAAGCAATGGTTGGTGGTGATAATAAAGGCGTATTATTGGAAGGGAAGTCTTATATTTCAAAGGCTACTGGATCATTAGGACCTTCATTACGCGGAAAAGTTCCAATACGTAATCAAGATAATGAAATTATTGGAGTAGTATCTGTTGGTTTTTCGATGGACGATGTTTATCAAGCTGTAGAAGTATATGGTACGCGTGTGTTTTGGATTGCTATAGCTGGTTTATTGTTAGGCATAATCGGCTCTATATATTTAGCAAGAAGCATAAAAAGGATGATGTTTGGGATGGAGCCAGAAGAAATTTCATCCTTATATGAAGAACATAGTACAGTTATTCAATCTGTACGTGAAGGGATTATAGTAATCGATAAAAATGGAATTGTTAGTTTAGTAAATCAAGCGGCATATGACATTCTTTCTTTAGAAAAACAGCAAAATATAATTGGAGAATTTATTTTAAATGTTATTCCTAACTCATCGATACTAGATGTACTTCAAACTGGTGAGGGACAGTTTGATCGTCAATTAAATATAAAGGGAAAGGCTGTTATTGCTAACCGTTTACCTATTAAAGTTAATAATAAAGTAACTGGTGTTGTATCCAGTTTACGTTTGAAATCTGAAATGGACCAATTAACAGCAGAGTTGTCTCAAACGCGGCAATATACAGAAGCATTACGAGCACAAACACATGAATATAATAATTTGTTGTATACGCTTTCGGGTCTTATCCAATTAGAGTCATATGAAGATGCTTTAGAGCTTATTCATAAGGAAACGGCAGTATATCAAGATTTCGTTCAATTTATTATGAAACGAATTCAAAATCCATGGCTAGGTGGAATTTTAATTGGATTTTATAATAGAGCAAGAGAGTTGAAAATTGATTTTGTGTTAGATCGAGAAAGTAGTTTAGAAAAGTTAAGTCCGCATATTGATAGTAATTATGTTGTTTCTATTTTGGGAAATTTAATTACGAATGCATTTGAAGCAATTGAAAAAAATCAAGAGTATGACAAGAAAGTTAGAATGTTTGTAACGGATATTGGAGAAGAAATATTAATTGAAGTGGAAGATTCAGGACACGGGATTCATGATGAAATAATAACAAGCATATTCTATAAAGGTTTTTCGACGAAAGAGGGCGAAAAACGTGGATATGGATTAGCAAAAGTGAAAGAGTTAGTGGAAGATTTAAATGGGAGCATCGCAATCGAAAAAGGGGATTTAGGTGGTGCGTTATTTATCATTGCATTACCGAAAGAGAGAGGCGAATTGTAATGGTTGAGGGGATTGAAGTATTGATTGTAGAAGATGATATTCGGATTGCGGAGATTCATCGTCGTTTTGCTGAAAAAATTGATGGATTTAAAGTGATTGGAACGGCAACGACTGGGGAAGAAGCAAAGGAATGGCTAGAGCTTGTGAAGCCACAGCTTGTTTTATTAGATGTATATTTACCCGATATGCAAGGAACTGAACTCATCACATATATTAGGCATAATTTGCATGATACAGACATTATTATGATTACAGCCGCATCAGAAACAGATGTAGTGCGGCATGCTTTACGAGGTGGGGTAACAGATTATATCGTAAAGCCACTTACGTTTGATCGATTTAAAACAAGTTTAGAAAATTACCAAAAGAAGATCATGAAGTTAAAGGAAAGTGCTCAATTATCTCCAGAACAAATTGAACATCTATGGTCTCAAAGAGGAGTGCAGGCAAATCAAATAGAATATGCCCCAAAAGGGATAGATCCATTAACGTTAGCAAAAATAAAAAAGCATATGCTAACTGTTAATGAAGAGGGAATTACTGCAGAGATGCTAAGCTCAATGGTAGGTGTAAGTCGATCCACAGCGAGGCGCTATTTAGAGTATTTGATTTCTGGAAAGAAAGTGCATGCAGAGC
Source organism: Bacillus paramycoides (assembly GCF_001884235.1). Taxonomy (GTDB): domain Bacteria; phylum Bacillota; class Bacilli; order Bacillales; family Bacillaceae_G; genus Bacillus_A; species Bacillus_A paramycoides. The sequence continues at coordinate 24,200 of NZ_MAOI01000015.1, forward strand.
TTATATATGGGAGTGTGGGGAGGCCAGAAAGAAGGTATTTCCGTATTTCTTCATAGGAGACTTTCATAACAATAAAAACAGTAGAGGATTACATTTCCTCTACTGTTTTTTCTAGTGTCATCTTATATTGGAATAATCCCAATTACAATTCCAGTAATCAACATAACCATTGTCGTTCCAACAGCCCAAAGTAAAGTAAAGCGTTGGTGTTCACCAAAATCAACTTTGGCCATTCCGACTAATAAATAAGTGGAAGCGACGAGAGGGCTTAGTAAGTGAACAGGTTGCCCGAGTAACGAAGCGCGTCCCATTTCAGCTGCGCTAACTCCATAAGCAGCTGCGGCTTTTGTTAAAATAGGTAATACCCCGAAGTAAAATGCATCGTTGGACATGAAAAATGTAAACGGCATACTTAGAAGAGCTGTAATAATTGGCAGCTGGGGTCCAAGTGCATCTGGTATGAGAGTAACTACACTTTGAGCCATTGCATCTACCATTTTTGTTCCAGATAGAATACCTGTGAAGATTCCAGCAGCAAATACGAGAGAAACAACTGCTAATACGTTTCCAGCATGAGACGCAATACGTTCTTTCTGTTGTTCTAAGTTTGGATAGTTAATCATAACAGCAATTGCAAAAGCGACTGTAAATAAAACAGGTAACGGCATAACTTCTAGTATGAGACAGACGAGTAAGGCAACAGTTAATAAAAAGTTAATCCATAGCAGCTTAGGGCGTTTATGTACTTCAGCTTCGACTGTTGCAGCTTGCTCATCCATTGTTTGCATTTGTTTTAAATACTGTACATCCATAATTCCTAAACGTTTTCTTTCTTTTTTTCCAAGATAGTAGGCAACGAAAACTACCCAAATTGCACCAGCGATCATTCCTGGTATAAGTGGTGTGAAGAGCTCTGATGCATCAAGACCAAGTGCACTCATAACCCGAGCAGTTGGTCCACCCCAAGGTGTAAGATTTGTCACACCTGCTCCTAACATAACAACGCCAGCTAATATAAGCGGATTCATTCCAAGACGTTTATACAGTGGATACATTGCGGAAACAGTAATCATATATGTTGTTGTTCCGTCCCCATCTAATGAAACGATAATAGTAAGGATAGCCGTACCAACAACAATTTTTAACGGATCACCTTTTACAAATTTTAAGATTTTACTAATGACAGGATCGAATAAACCACTATCAATCATAATTCCGAAATATAAAATGGCGAACATAAGCATAATACCAGTAGGTGCTAGCTTTTTAATCCCCTCTAGCATCATAGGGCCCATATTTGCATAAAAGCCACCAATTAATGCAAAAATAATTGGAATTAATATTAATGCTACTAATGCTGACATACGTTTAGTCATAATCAAAAACATAAAGACAAATACCATTACAAATCCGAGTAATGCTAACATGTAATCTCCCCCTCAAAAATGATTGCGCTTTCAAAATAAAGTAAAAATTCAGATAAAAGGTTTTTTATTTATAATAAAAGTTTCAATTCAAATGGTAAATAATTAAAAAAATAACATCATTAGAAGCATAATCTTTATTTTGATCATTTTGTTCACGAGGGTAATTTTGAATTTTTAAAAAGATAATTTACTTCGTACAAGAATGGTAGAATAAGGTGAAAATAGTGAAGTGTGAAGTAGGGAGTAGATTTTGAATGAAAAGAAGAATAGAAGAAATTTATAGTTCATGTGAAGGAAGAGTAGAGGAGATTTTTATTAATGAATCCTCTTACGTATATGAATGGGAAAAATTAATGATGATCCGAAAACACGATGGTGAGCTTGAAAAAATCGGGATAGGGATCAGTGGAAATATAAGGTTAGTGAATGTAGAGGTTGGACAGGAAATTGATACGGACACATTATTAGTTAAGCTAGAAGATGATTTGTTAATTACTGGTTGTGAATGATGAGAGATGTGTAGAAATAGCTACACATCTTTTTTGTTCCATATATTACAAAAGATATATTGTTTTTTCACAAACCTCACACAACTTTTTGATATGCTCTTAGTTGAGTATAACGAATAGATTTTTAAGAATAATTTATTATTACTAATGGGGAGTATATTGTTCTTTTTAGGGAGGAAATCTGGATGAGAGTAAAGTATGCTGTGCTTGTTATATGTTTATGCTTCTTATTTACAATAGTAGGATGTGGGAAAAAGGACATAGAAGCTATTGCAGTTGATGAGAAAAATGATAAGTGTGATATTTGTCAAATAGGGGTAATGGATAATCAATTCGCAACAGAAATTATTTTAGAGAATGGAAAAGTCTTAAAGTTTGATGATATTGGCTGTATGCATAAATGGATGGATAATAATAAAAATGAGAAGACGAAAGAAAAGTTTGTACGAGACTATAATACGAAAGATTGGGTTCCAATGCAGGACGCAACTTACGTATATGATAAAACAATAACAACACCTATGGCTTATAACGTCATCTCGTTTAAAGATAAAAAAGATGCGGAAAGTTTTGTATCTAAATATAAGGGGAAGGTCCTTTCCGACAAAGAATTATCAGAGCATAAGTGGGAAATGAACAAAGAGATGATGGGGAAACCGAAAAAAGGGAATAGCGGAGGACATTCTCATTAATACGAAGAAGTAGCTAGAGCAAGGACAACCACCCCAAGGTTGTCTTTTTCTATTGCCAGTGAGATGAAAATAGAAAGATAAAAGGTGTAAAATAGTTAGAAGAACAGTTACAATATAAAATAGTGACATCTTTAGGGGAATTAAGGATAAGAAAGATGTACAAGTGTCACCGAAACATGCTAAACTAATTGCTTCATATGTTAATGATGAAGGCGGGCGGCATATCATTCCAAACATGAATTATTTGTTGAGAAAACATGGGCATAAGCGTTCGATGATTCAATTTAAGAAGGAATATAAGGTGCTTATGGATAAATCTATTGAAGAAGAGTTATTGCATGTGATGGAGGAATGGTTAAGAAAACATTATCTTTCATAGGAGCTGTAGTTGTGAGAAAACAAAAAATATTATTATGCATGTTATTAGGACTTTTAATGATGACAGTGGCTTGTGATAAGCAAGAAGATCCTGAATCAAAACCGGTTCAGGTGAAAAATGAAAAAAAGAAGGAAAACCATAAAGAAAAGGAAGAAGCAAAAAAAGAAACAGGTATAAATTTAATGGATAAGCAATTATTACTTTCTGCGACTCTAGGTGATACCGAAACGGCTATGAAGTTGATTAAAGATGGAGCGAATATTAACGTAGAAGGTGATAACGGAGAAACGCCTGTCCTTGCAGCAACGTATCAGAATCATGTAGAGACAGTTAAAGCGTTAATTGATGCGGGAGCTGATATTGAAATTCAAGATGAGAAACAAAGCAGTCCATTTCTTTATGCTAGTAGAGAAGGTTATAAGGATATCGTAAAATTATTAATTAATGCAGGAGCTAATACGAAAGAAACTACTCGGTCAGGTGGAACAGCATTAACTTCTGCATCTGAGCGTGGTCATGTAGAGGTCGTAAAAGAATTATTAGAGCACACAGATATTGATGTGAATTACAAAAATAATCGTGGTGGAACGGCATTATTAGAAGCGATTGTATTGGGAAATGGTAGCGAAAATCATAAAAAGGTAATTCAAATGCTTATTGAGCATGGAGCGGATGTAAATATGGCTAACAGTGAAGGAACTACGCCGCTGCAATATGCTGAAAAAAGAGGGTTTAAAGATATTGCAAATATGTTGAGAGTAGCTGGGGCAAATGAAGTTATACAGCAGCAACCTACAGAGTAATATAAGAGTGAGATAAGAGGCTAAGAAAATAACAGTCATGAAATTATCCCATTTAAATAGACAGAACAAGGAGATCATCCGGCAAGATGGACTCATTGATGTTTATTTAAATGGGATTTTTGTTTTGAGAAGGAGTTCTTTTGTATTTACTCTATGAAGGCTTGTTATAGGAATTTTGTATATGCAGTAACAGAGGAGGATATAGATGAAACTTTCAGAACTTGAATTAATAGCAATTCAGGCAGAGGTTCTATTTGTTCATAATCAAGTAGGAAGAATAAAGAGTGTAAATGAGCATGGAAATCTGAAAGCGCCACGTTTTTTTCTTGGCCGAACTCGGGAGGGGAATATAACGAGATATCATTATAACCTTCATAGTGAAACGGTGAATGAGATTGGGAAATTAATTTCAGAACGTTCAAATCACATAGAGATAGCAAAAATCATTAAAATATTAAATGAGGAAAGAGCGGTGGAGAATATTTGGATGGGACCTGCTTATAGATTTCCTAATGATTTAATAAAACCAATTAGGACGCTACAAATAACAGGGAAGAATAAAGAACTCTTGCGAGAAAGCTTTCCTAATCTAATAGAACAGATGGAATGGAGGAAACCTTATTTTGCAATTGTTGAAAATGAAAAGGTGGTTTCTATATGCTGTAGTGCAAGAAGTACACCAATAGCTTCTGAAGCGAGTGTAGAAACGTTATCTGAGTTTCAAGGAAAAGGATATGGTTCAGATGTTGTTACGGCCTGGGCGATATCAATACAAGAAGAAAAACGCATTCCACTTTACAGCACGGCTTGGGATAATTTTGCTTCGCAAGCAGTGGCAAGAAAACTAAAACTGAGTAACTATGGTATGGATTTACATATCACTTAAATTCTAAACAAAGTTGTTTTCTGTTGGAGTTTATTCGTATATCTTGATTATTGTAAAAGTAATATGGTGAATATTAACATTCGATTAACACCTAATTAACAATCTATCAAAACTGACTTAATAAATACGTAATATAGTAAAGGTAACAAAATAACTAGGGTAGAGAACATTTGAGAACACCCGCTTACATATAACGTGCCACTTTCTTAAGTGTGCTCTATTCCCTAGAGTTCAAATAAGGAGAAAGGTGTTCTATGTAAGTAGGTGTTTTTAGTTTGGATAAAAATAGAAAAGCTAGGTGAAGTCAATATTTAAAGAACCTTATATAGCGATGATAAAGGATTGGAAAGGGTATAAAACATACAAAAAATTACCGAAAACAGTTTTCCTTATGACTGGTTCAATGTTGGAGTTACCAGAGCGTGTATATGAATTACAGAAAAATGGACATGATGTATTTCTTCATTGTGATTTTATACAAGGGCTAAATACGAATACAGAGGAAGCACTTTTGTATATACAAGATGTTATTGGTGCACAAGGTATTATTTCGACAAAGGGGTCGACAATTCGAAATGCCAATAAGATTGTATTGAAAACGATTCAACGTATTTTTATCGTTGATACTTTATCTCTTACAAAATCAATTGAAAATTGTAAAACGACTAAACCGAATGCAGTAGAGATTATGCCTGGTATTATGCCTTCTATTATTAAACAGCTAGCAGAGGAAATAGAATTTCCTATTATTGCAGGCGGACTGATTCAAACTCGAGAAGATGCAGAAATTGCAATTCGTGCAGGAGCAAGTGCGATTTCAACAAGTGATTATGAAGTATGGATACAAGACGAAAAAAGGAGTGCAATCTTGTGATTGAATTGAAAAATGTATTAAAGGTATATAAAAACGCGGAAGAGACAGCGGTTAAGGATGTATCGGTTCACATTAAGAAGGGAGAATTTTTTGTTTTAGTTGGACCTTCGGGATGTGGGAAAAGTACATTATTACGAATGATTGCTGGCTTAGAAGGAATTTCTTCGGGAGATTTAATTATTAATGAGCGTGTTGCAAATGATTTAGAGCCGAAAGATCGTAATCTATCAATGGTATTTCAAAACTATGCGTTATATCCACACTTATCTGTAGAAGAAAATATTTTATTTGGCCTTAAGGTAAGAAAAGTACAGAAAGAAGAGCGGCAAAAACGATTAATGGAAGCTGTTGAAATGGTAGGACTAAAAGAGTATGTGAAAATGAAACCAGGCCAATTATCAGGTGGACAAAGACAGCGTGTTGCGCTTGCTAGGGCGATTGTGAGTCAAGCACCGATTTGCTTAATGGATGAGCCGCTTTCGAATTTAGATGCGAAATTGCGTGCGCAAATGAGGATTGAAATTAGAGAAATTCAGCAACGATTAGGAATTACGATGATTTACGTTACTCACGATCAAATTGAAGCGATGACTATGGGAGACCGCATTATGGTTTTAAATAAAGGAAGTATACAGCAAGTTGGAACACCGCTTGATATATATAACGAACCAGCAAATGAATTTGTTGCAAGTTTTATAGGTTCTCCTTCTATGAATATGAATGATGGGGAAGTGGATAAAGAAAAAGGTGTATTGCATATAGGCCAATTGCAAATTCCGTTATCTATTGGACAGTTAAAGCAATTACCAGAAGGAATTATTCGAATAGGCATGCGTCCTGAGCATATTGCATTGTCTGAGGAAGGACAAGAAGTTACGCTGCAATCTGTAGAAGTATTAGGGAATGAATCTATTTTAAACTTTTCGGTAAATGGGGCAACTTGGAGTGCAAAAGTCATCGGACAGTTACTCTTGAACAAAGGTGACAAAGTAAAATTATTATTCTCGCAAGAAAAACTATGCTTCTTTCAACAGAAAACGAATGAACGATTAAAAGTGGTAGCTGAAGAAGAGCTGAAAGTGGTGGCGAAATAATGATTGAGGTAGGGAAATTACCAGCTCAAACAAAAGTGTCAAAAAAGAAGGCATTATGGGGGAGAACGAAAGATTTAAGAATAGGATTATTATTTTTAGCACCATCTATTTTATTGTTTTCGATTTTTCTTTTCTATCCATTGTTTAGGACGATTTACTATAGTTTTTATTTAACAGATATACACGGAGAAGCTAATCTTTTTGTTGGCTTGGAAAATTATCAATATTTATTTTCTGATCCTGCTTTCTACAAAAGTATAAAGTCAACTTTATTATTTGTTTTATATACAGTACCTACTAGTATTATATTCGCTTTATTTCTTGCATTAATTGCAAATGAGAAAGTAAGAGGTATTGGATTATTTCGGGTGCTCTTTTCCTCAACGATGGGCATATCAGTAGCTGCGAGTGCAGTGATTTGGCTATTTTTATTTCATCCAAGTGTAGGGTTATTTAATAACATATTAGCCTCTATGAATCTCCCTGCGATTGCATGGTTAACGAGTCCGGACTGGGCATTGTTTTCTGTATCGGTTACAACGGTTTGGGTGAATACAGGATTTGCATTTTTAGTTATATTAGGTGGTTTACAAAATGTTGATACGTCTTTATATGAGAGTGCATCTATAGATGGTGCGAGCTATTTATATAAGCTTCGCCGCGTTACATTACCGATGTTATCACCAACGTTATTTTTTATTGTAACAGTAACTTTAATTAGTGCATTTCAAAGCTTTGGACAAATCGATATTTTGACGCACGGTGGACCGAACGATGCAACGAATTTAATTGTGTACTCGATTTATAAAGAAGCATTTGTGAATCATCAATTTGGAACAGCAAGTGCACAAGCGATGGTATTATTTGTTTTCATTTTCATTGCTACATTACTTCAATTCAAGTTTGCAGAGAGAAAGGTGCATTATAAATGATTGTTAAACAGTGGAAACAAAACTTCCTATTATACATACTGCTCATTATTAGTGCAGTGATGGTGTTTTTTCCTGTACTCTATGCGTTTTTAATAAGCTTTATGACACCAGATGATATTCAAATGAGAAGGTTATTTCCGACTCAATTTACTTTTGATAATTTCATTAATATCTTTCAAAAAGTACCGCTTTTTACGTACTTATATAACAGTTTAATTGTATCGACAGTTGTTATGATTGGACAACTTATCGTATCAAGCTTAGCTGCTTATGCTTTTGTCTTTCTTCAGTTTAAAGGAAGAAACTTTATTTTCTTCCTGTTTATTTCAACGATGCTTATTCCGTGGGAAGCAACGATGGTACCAAACTTTTTAACGATTCAAAATTTCGGATGGATCAATAGCTTTGCTGGGATGACAGTACCGTTTTTTGCAACAGCCTTCGGTATTTTCTTACTACGTCAGCATTTTATGACACTTCCGAATGAACTGAAAGAAGCTGCTTTTATTGAAGGGATTGGAAATTTAAGGTTTTTATTCAGCGTTGTAATTCCATATTGTAAAACGAGTTTTATTACGCTTGGAGTATATAGCTTTTTAACAACATGGAATATGTATTTATGGCCGCTCTTAGTGACCACTGATGAAAAAGTAAGAACAGTTCAAATTGGTGTGAAGCAGCTCCAGTCTCAAGAAGTTGCAACTGATTGGGGAAGTGTAATGGCTGGTGTTACTGTTATCGTCATTCCAACGTTGATTTTACTATTTTTAGGGCAAAAGCAATTGCAACAAGGATTAACAAAAGGTGCAATTAAATAAGCATACATAAGAAAAGGTGGGATTGAGATGAGTTTATTGAAAAAAAGTGCCGCTCTTTTGATGGCAGCCACAATGGCGTTAACCGGAGCAGCTTGTTCAAGTAGTAAAACAGAGGGGAAATCTGAAGCACAGGCAAAAGTAGCTCCAGTTGAAAAAAATGGTGATAAAACTGTAATTCGCTTCTGGCATGCGATGGGTGGAAAAACACAGGGTGTGCTAGATGGGCTTGTTGCAGACTATAATAAGTCACAGAATAAATACGAGATAAAGGCAGAGTTCCAAGGAACATACGAAGAGTCTTTAACGAAGTTTAAAACGATATCTGCAACGAAAGAAGCGCCAGCTCTTGTTCAATCAAGTGAAATTACAACGAAATATATGATTGATAGCAAAAAGATTACGCCTATTGATACCTGGATTAAAAAAGATAAGTACGATACATCAAAATTAGAAAAAGCAATTACGAATTATTACTCAGTTGATGGGAAAATGTATTCTATGCCATTTAATTCATCTACACCAGTATTAATTTATAATAAAGATGCTTTCGCAAAGGCTGGGTTAGATCCAGAGAAAGCTCCGAAAACATATGCAGAATTAAAAGAAGCAGCTAAAAAGTTAACGATTAAAGAAGGCGGAAATGTAAAACAATATGGATTCTCTATGCTGAACTATGGATGGTTCTTTGAAGAATTATTAGCGACACAAGGCGGTCTATATGTGGATAATGAGAATGGGCGAAAAGATGCAGCAACGAAAGCGGCATTTAACGGAAAAGAAGGGCAAAAAGTATTTGGGATGTTAGATGAATTGAATAAGGCTGGTGCATTAGGAAAGTATGGAGCAAGTTGGGATGATATTCGTGCCGCATTCCAATCTGGACAAGTTGCTATGTATTTAGATTCTTCAGCTGGTGTTCGTGATTTAATTGATGCATCTAAGTTTAACGTTGGTGTTGCATATATTCCATATCCAGAAGATACGAAACAAAATGGTGTTGTTATTGGCGGAGCGTCATTATGGATGACGAATATGGTTTCAGAAGAAGCGCAGCAAGGTGCTTGGGACTTTATGAAATATTTAACGAAACCAGACGTACAAGCGAAATGGCATACAGCAACAGGGTATTTCTCAATTAATCCAGATGCATATAATGAACCGTTAGTAAAAGAACAATATGAAAAGTATCCACAGTTAAAAGTAACGGTAGATCAACTGCAAGCAACGAAGCAATCTTCAGCAACGCAAGGGGCATTAATTAGTGTATTCCCAGAATCACGAGATGCAGTTGTGAAAGCACTAGAAGCAATGTATGACGGGAAAAATAGTAAAGAAGCGTTAGATGAGGCTGCAAAAGCAACAGATAGAGCCATTAGTATTTCAGCTCGTACGAGTCAAAAATAAAAGAAAGCCGTGTCCTTCTTAAGGATACGGCTTTCTTTATAGGGAGATAAGGGATCAAAGAAATGATGAAGTCTTATCTCTTTTATATGAGCAAAGGGTCTAGAACGAATCTTGTCCTTTTCATTATTTATTTAACTCCATTGCAACTTGTTTGCCATTTACGAAAACCTCTGCCACCGCTACTACAACTTCCATCACTTTTTTCATATCTCATCTCTCCTTGTTTTTTGTTTCATTTCTTACTTTTAGTATAAGGAAATGCAGTAATTACAACTATCGAATTGGATGACAAGAGACTTACATTGTTGTAAGGATAATAGTTTTATTTGTAATAAATGCTATTTTGGATTAGGATTCAGAAATTTCTGTTGTTTTAATCTATAATTAGAAAGAGAGTGGTTTAGAAAGAGGGGGAAGAAATGAGGAGAATACTTGTTATTAGTGATATTCATGGAGAAATAGAAAAGTTCGAGCAGTTATTGGAAGAAACTCAATATAATGCAAAGCAGGATCAACTAATTTTATTAGGTGATTATGTAGATCGTGGTCCAAATGCGCGTGCTGTCATTGAAAAGGTAAAAGGGTTAAAAGAAGAGGGAGCTTTCGTTTTAAAGGGAAATCATGAAGATATGATGATTAAAGCGTTAACGACAGATGAGGAGCGCTCGTGGAATCATTGGGTAAAAAGAAATGGTGGAGATAAAACATTATATAGCTATGGGTTTGTAGAAGAAGATATTGAGGTTAATGAGGAAGACTTCCAAAAGCCAATTTTACAATCTCATATATTAGAGGAACATGTAAAGTTTATTCAAGAATTAGATCATTACATTGAAACAGAAGAGTATATATTTGTACATGCTGGTGTTGAGCCGCTGAAACGAGTTTCTGAATCTGAACCATACACTTTAATGTGGATACGTAATGAGTTTCATAGTGGGTATAGTGGCGAAAAGGTTGTTATATTTGGACATACAGAAACAAAGACGCTTCATGGTAATGATGATTGTGGAGTGTATTTTGGTAGTAATCGTATTATAGGTATTGATGGCGGGGCTGTGTATGGTGGGCAGTTGAATTGTTTGGAGTTGCCGAGTAAAAAGGTATATGTAGTAAAAGATTGAAAGAAATAAGGATTTCCTTATTTCTTTCAATCTTTTATTAAGGCAAAGTTAAGAAATGGACTTTATAATAAATCTTCAAAATTCTATCGAATCCAAATTCTTAGATGGAAATAGTTAAAAAAGCGATTGTATAATGTGGCTACTTTCTTTCGTTATTAAGAGAAGTGATGTAATAATAAAGGAAAAGCGAATTGAAATATATTGTGGAAGGTGAGAAAGGCCGATGCGCTTACTTGTAGTAGAAGATAATGCTTCTTTATTGGAGTCTATAGTACAAATTTTACGTGATGAATTTGAAGTGGACATGGCAATGAATGGGGAAGATGGTTTGTTTTTGGCATTACAAAATATATATGATGCAATTTTACTTGATGTCATGATGCCAGAAATGGATGGATTTGAAGTTATTCAAAAAATACGAGATGAGAAGATTGAAACGCCAGTTTTATTTTTAACAGCAAAAGATTCTTTGGAGGATCGAGTAAAAGGTTTAGATTTTGGCGGAGATGATTATCTCGTTAAGCCATTTCAAGCACCGGAATTAAAAGCGAGAATTCGTGCTTTATTACGACGAAGTGGTAGTTTAACAACAAAGCAGACAATTCGTTATAAAGGAATCGAACTGTTTGGAAAAGATAAAGATGCACAAGTAGATGGACAAGCAATTAAGTTGACTTTAAAACAGTATGAACTTCTAGAGTACCTCATTCAAAATAGCGGTAAGATTTTAATGCGTGAACAAATTTTTGATCGTGTTTGGGGATTTGATTCAGATACGACAGTAGCGATTGTAGAAGTGTATGTTCATCACTTACGTAAAAAATTAGAGCCATTCGGTTATCAGAAAGATATTCAAACTGTTCGTGGTATTGGATATATATTGAAAGAACAATGAAAAAGGGAAGTATGTTTCAAAAGACACGCATTCGTCTGACTATATTAAATTCGTTAGTGTTTATTATATTAATTGGGATATTGGGAAGTTTAGTTTATTCATATACATATGACCAAATCTACAAGGGAGTAGATGGATCGATAAGAGACTTTATTATGAAGATAACGAGAGAGAAGCGCCAAGGTCCCGCTCAATTTGAATTAAATAAAGATTTACGTATAGGGGATTCAAGGGCCACTTTTTTGGTATGGAATGAAAATAATCAGTTGCAAGATATAGACCAAAGATCTCGAGATCGCAGCTTTTTTGAAGAGAACCAAACAAGTTTATTTCCAAAAAAAGTTGGAGATTTCTATGATATAGAAATTAAAGGGAGAAGTTATAGAACTGGAGCAGCTCATGTAACTACACAGTTTGGAGAGAATTTTACACTTCAAATATTGCGTGAAACAACAACTGAAAAAGAAGTACTTCGCACATTATTGTTAATTCTTATAATCGGTTGTGGGATAGGAAGCCTATGTGCAATAGGAATCGGCTTTTTCCTAGCGGGTAGAGCACTCATACCGATTCAAAAGTCATGGGAGAAACAGCAGGAATTCGTTTCTGATGCATCACATGAATTAAGGACGCCACTTGCGGTTATCCAATCAAAAACAGATGTATTATTCCAGTCACCATCTGCAACGATAGAAGAAAAGGCGATGGATATTTCTACAATTTCAAAGGAATGTAGACGGTTATCGAAGCTAGTTGCTAATTTATTATTGTTAGCACGTTCGGATTCTAATCAAATCGAGATGGATAAGAAAACATTTGAACTAGATAAATTGTTAGAAGAAATAGTAGATCCATATAAAGAAATTGCTTCTTATCAAGAAAAAGAGATGATATTAAAAGTAGAACGTAACATATCGTTTATTGGCGATAGAGAGAGAATCCATCAAATGATGGTCATACTGTTAGATAATGCGATGAAGTATACGAATGAAGGTGGACATATTCAAATTAATTGTACGCAAACGAGTAGTTCAATTCGTATACGGGTGAAGGATAACGGGATAGGAGTTAAGGAAGAGGATAGTCCAAAATTATTTGATCGTTTTTATCAAGGTGATAAAGCGAGAAGTGCATCAGAAGGCGCTGGATTAGGTCTTTCAATCGCTAATTGGATTGTAGAAAAACATTACGGAAAAATATCGGTAGAGAGCAAATGGGGAGAAGGTACTTGTTTTGAAGTGATTTTCCCGAAAAATCAAAGGTTATAAGTGAGAAGGCGATCTTGTTTTTTACAAGGTCGTCTTTTTTTAAGGGAAAGTTAAGGAACAACTTGTATCATGTATTACATCATGGAAACTTGTAATAGAAAGAGACGCTGAAGTAGATATTTTTGAATGAATTAGATGAATCATACTGTTATTTCTAACAGTGATGAAGTTGATGTATAGTATTAAAAAAATTATGGGAAAGATGGAAACAGAAAGCGTGAGAAGGAGGAAGAATTCTTGAAAAAGAAGATGATGATGGTATGCGCTATTGGAGTAATGAGTTTAAGTATATTAGGAGGCGCCTCTTCTTCTGGAACGACAAAAGGAAAGACAGATTACACGCAGCGCAGTAAAGAACAGTTAAACGATGGGAAAATACATGCGATGCATACAGAAGAAAAGGCGGAAAAACTAGGCATTGAAACGAATGGAAAAGAACAAATTACGTTAGAAAAAGAAATTCATGAAACGGAAGTAGGAAGAGAAGCGGAACAATTAGGTATTTCAACAGAAGGAAAAGATGTTGGAATTCTTTCGGAAGAAATTTATGAAACAAAAGTGAAGCAGGAAGCATTGAAACTAGGAATATCAATAGAGAATACATCGATTGTGGATTTAATAAATCAAATTAATACAATCAAAATTAATAATGAAGCAGATAAACTAGGGGTTTCAATAGAAGGAAAAGAAATGCAAGATATTGCGGAAGAAATTTATGGAACGAAAGTAAGAGAAGAAGCGGAAAAGCTCGGTATTTCTAAAAAAGGAAAAGGGATAGAAGATCTAGCACAAGAAGTGTATGAACAAAAAGTGCAGGAAGAAGCAAAAAAATATCATATTGATCTATACGGCAAAGATATATATCAAGTATTAAGAGAAATTAATGAACAAAAAGTGGTGCAAATGGCAGATGAGCTTAATATGGATAGAACGAATATGAATATTCAAGATTTAGCAGAAAAAATAAAACGAGAACAACCTGAAAAGGGAAAAGAACTAAACTTTGTACCGATGATTCAAACAGATGCAGATGCGTTTTATTCTTATTTAACGAATTAAAGAGGGCGTGGGAATAGGAGCATGATACGAAATTGGAAAGTGTGTATGTATGTGATTATATTCGGGGTGGTAATATGGGGCATATATACGAATGGGTTTACAAAGTATGCCGAGAAAGTAAAGAGAGTAACAGTATCCACTACAAAAAGTCAGAAACAAACAATATCTACTAATAATCAAGGTGATGAAAAAATCGTCTTATCAAATGTGCCTTTAATTCAGCAATTACCAGAGCTAGAGAGAGGATGCGAGGTGACGAGCTTAGCGATGATGTTACAATACGCAGGTGTTTCTGTAGATAAGATGAAATTGGCAGATGAAATAAAGAAAGTTGATTTTGAGGATAATGGTACACGTGGAAATCCGAATGAAGGGTTTGTAGGGGATATTTATACATTTTCTGAATCAGGATATGGTGTATATCACGAACCGCTCTTTCAATTAGCGAAAAAATATTTACCTAATAAAGCTGTGGATTTAACAGGGAAAAGTATAGAAGAAATTTATAAGAGTGTAAAAGCGGGGCAACCGGTAGTAATGATTACGAATGCAACATATGCACCATTAGGTGAGGATGAATTTGCTACATGGGAAACAGATAGTGGCGATGTTTCGATTACTTATAGTGAACATTGTATTGTACTTGTTGGATACGATAAGGAGTCCGTATATATTCAAGATCCTCTTAATGATAGTCCAGATGTAAGTGTGCCGAGAGAAAACTTTGAAAAGGCGTGGGTACAGATGGGAAGTCAAGCAATTAGTTATGTGAAAAGTTCAAAATGAATTAAGGGAATTATATAAATAAAAGGTTATACAGATTATAAAGAAGGTTTTGTGAGCAGTGTTTTAAAGAAGCAAAGATAATAAGAAGAAAGAGAACTTCTATGTATGGAGGTTCTCTTATTTTGTAATTTAAACTTTTAAGAATAACTACATATGTAAAAAATGCATAATCAACAAAAAAATACATGTTATTATTATATTTTGTTTCCAAAATTAATCGAGTAGCAGAAACAATGAAAGGTTTAGCTGGCGATGAAAATGAAGTAACAAATGCCATTGATGAGATTGCAAAAGCTACAGAAGAACAAGTCAATTAAAGGGAATAAGTTAGTTTAGTCACTCAAAACTTAGCAGAGATGACAGAAGAATTATAAGAAATGATTAGTAAATTTAAAGTATAATAACAGGAAATAAGTAAGGTGGAAATGAGATCACCTTACTTATTTTTCTATACAGCAATTAGGGGAGTCATTAACGGGATGAAAAAAAGAAAAAGACTATGGAATTTATGGAAAACGATTACATTATTAGTGTGTACAGTTGTAATTTTTTCTTTGCTCGTAACAGATATTTTGATTAGCCATAATGTTGAACGAACGACAGAAGATAGCCAAGCAGAGAAGGCAAAAACGATTGCACGTATTGTGGCGAATGATTCTATTGTAATTGATGGGTTGGCGGGGAAAGTAGATACCGCCTTGATTCAAGTGTATACAAATAAGATATTAAAGAGTACGGATGTTCAATTTATTGTGGTTATGGATATGAATGGAATCCGAAAATCTCACCCCAATCCTCAAAAAATAGGTCATCATTTTATTGGGGGAGATGAAGGGCCCGTATTGAAGGGGAATGAACATGTATCATTGGCAGAAGGAACTTTAGGGATTTCTATGAGAGTATTTGTGCCAGTTTTTTCTGAAACAGGGGAACAACTTGGAGCGGTTGCGGTTGGAATTTCAGCAGATAATGTAAAAGAGCGAGTTAAGGAAAGTAGACATATTATTTATATCGGTGTTGGAGTTGGAGTATTAGTTGGTGTTATAGGGGCGATATTGCTAGCTAGACATATAAAGAAAAGTTTATTTGGTCTTGAGCCGCATAGGATAGCGAAAATTCTTGAAGAAAGAAATACGATGTTGCTTTCGGTGAAAGAAGGTATTATTGCTGTAGATAAAGAGGCGAACGTAACTTTAATCAATAATGAGGCAAAACGGTTATTTAAGAAAAGTGGACTTGAAGAAGACTTTATTGGTAAAGATGTTGAATTGTACATGCCAAATTCACGTATAAAAGAAGTATTGCAAACTGGAGAGGTACAATTAAACGAAGAACAAAATATTTATGGAATTACGATTGTTACTAATCGTGTTCCTTTATATGTAAAAGGAGAAATAGTTGGCGCGATTGCAACATTTCGTGATAAAACAGAAATTAGAAAATTAGCAGAAGAATTAACTGGTATTAGGTTATATGCGGAAGCATTACGGGCGCAATCTCATGAATTTATGAATAAAATGCATGTCGTATTAGGGCTTACACATATGAAACAGTATGAAGAATTGCAGAAATATGTAAGTAGTATGGTATCAGAGCATCAATATGAAATTGGTGGGGTTATGAAAAGAATTAAAAGTCCAGTATTTGCTGGTTTTTTATTAGGTAAGCTTAGCTATGCTAGAGAGAAAAATATAAAGTTAATTATAAAAGAAGATTCTTACTTACCAGAAATATATGATGAACGTATCATTCATGAACTAATCACCGTTGTCGGAAATTTAATTGATAATGCATTAGACGCGGTGACGAATTGTGAGAAGAAGCAAGTTGAAGTTGGAATACAATATGGGGATACATTAATCATTACAGTACAAGATACAGGGAAAGGCATACAAGAAGATGAAATGGATGCATTATTTATAAAAGGTTATTCCACAAAGGGTGATAATCGGGGGTATGGTTTGTACCTTGTAAAGGAAAGCATACAGCGAATAAATGGGGAAATTCATATTCATTCATTGGTAGGAGAGGGAACAACGATAACAATTGAAATACCTAAAAGTAGGGATGAGAGATAAGATGATCAAAGTTTTGATTGTAGAAGATGATCCGATGGTTGCAATGTTAAATACGCATTATTTAGAGCAAGTGGGAGGGTTTGAGCTTGTTCATGCAGTTAAATCAGTAAAAGAGGCGATAGAAGTATTAGAGAAATCACGAGTAGAATTAGTATTACTTGATATCTTTATGCCTGAGGAGACTGGATTTGAGCTTTTAATGTATATTCGGAATCAAGAAAAAGAAATTGATATTATGATGATTTCAGCTGTGCATGATATGGGGAGTATAAAAAAAGCATTACAATATGGAGTGGTAGATTATTTAATTAAACCATTTACATTTGAACGCTTTAAGGAAGCATTAACTGTGTATCGAGAAAAATTTACTTTTATGAAAGAACAACAAAAAATTAGTCAATCGGAATTGGATTCGCTAATTTTACAAAAAGAAAAAAGAGAGTCCTTTGACTATAAAGAGCTTCCAAAAGGATTAACAAAGCAAACGCTACAATTAATTTGGAAGAAAATCGAATCGCTTAAGGGACAAGCATTTACAACAGATGAAATGGCGCAATTAGTAGGAGTTTCAAGGGTTTCTATTCGAAAATATGTAATGTTTTTGACTGAAATTGGAGTATTAGAGAATGAAATGGTGTATCAAAATGTGGGAAGACCGGTGAGTAAATTAAGATGTATTGATCAAAATAAAATAAATTTTTACGTATAAGCGACTTATAATAAGTCGCTTATACTTTTTTTAATTACAAAAGTAGTTACAAAACTTACAAAAACTATTTTTACTATTGAAAGCGTTTTAATATTGTTATTAAGAAAACAAGGGGGTGCCATATGGGAATACAAAAGAATGTGGAAGCGGTATCATTTTCTGAGGGAAATGAATTGAGAAGTGAATCTTTCGCTTCTAAAATTATGAATGTTAAAATCGGTGTTATACCTTTACCGTTATATGTAGTATTGGCTGCTATTATTTATGGAGCATCTGTATATAATAAATTGCCAGCAGATATGATTGGTGGATTTGCAGTTATTATGATTATGGGTATTTTCTTAGGAGACATTGGGATGAGAATTCCAATTTTAAAAAATATCGGTGGTCCAGCAATTCTTTCATTATTTATTCCATCATTACTTGTATTTTTTAACTGGATGAATCCAGCTTCAATGGAAGCTGCGACTATGTTAATGAAAAAATCGAACTTTTTATATTTATATATTTCTTGCTTAGTAGTAGGAAGTATTTTAGGAATGAATCGCAAAGTGTTAGTACAAGGTTTCGTTCGTATGTTTATTCCTTTAGTAGTAGGAACGTTAGCTTCTATAGCAGTAGGCTTATTAGTTGGTTCACTATTTGGGTTTGAAATGAAGAAGACTTTCTTCTTTATTATCGTCCCTATTGTGAGTGGCGGTATTGGCGAAGGGATTTTACCATTGTCGTTAGCTTACAGTGATATTTTAAATGAATCATCAGCAACATTTGTATCACAGCTTATTCCTGCGGCTATTATCGGAAATATGTTTGCGATCGTGAGCGCAGGCTATATGAAACGTTTAGGTGAGAAGAAACCTGAGCTTAGTGGTAACGGTGTATTAGTAAAAACAGATAATCAAGCAGAGCTATTAAAAGAGCAAAATGCAGAAAAACCAATTGATTTCTCATTAATGGGAGCAGGGTTATTGATTGCATGTACATTCTTTATTTTCGGAGGATTCGCTTCTAAATTTATCGGTATTCCTGGGGCAATCATTATGATTTTTTCAGCGGCAATTGTGAAGTATTTTAATTTAATGCCAGCAAAAATGGAGCAAGGTGCATTCCATTTATATAAATTTATTTCAAAGAATTTAACCTGGCCGTTAATGGTCGGTTTAGGATTGCTATATATTCCGTTAAAAGATGTAGCAGCAGTTCTTTCTGTAGGATATGTTGTTGTGTGTGCATCGGTTGTTCTTACAATGGTAACAACAGGTTTTCTTGTAGGGAAAGTGATGAAAATGTATCCAGTTGAATCAGCGATTGTAACTGGATGTCATAGTGGTTTAGGTGGAACTGGAGATGTTGCTATTTTATCAGCCTCAAACCGTATGGAATTAATGCCGTTTGCGCAAATTTCAACGCGTTTAGGCGGGGCAGCAATGGTTGTAACAGCGACAATTTTATTAAAAATGTTTTCATGATCAAACAAGCTAGCTATATTCATATAGCTAGCTTGTCAAATTAAGGGGAGATTATAAGTATGTTAGAAAATCAAATTAATGAAAGATCATTGTTATTGCATAAAGAGTTAGTAGGGAAAATTGAGATTACAAGTAAAGTAGAAGTGAATTCAGCGGATGATTTAAGCCTGACTTATACACCAGGCGTAGCAGAGTCTTGTAAAGCAATTGCAGCAGATGAAGAAACAGTGTATGACTATACAGCAAGAGGGAATATGGTTGCAGTCGTTTCAGATGGAACAGCAGTACTTGGCTTAGGGAATATTGGACCGAAAGCGGCTATGCCTGTTATGGAAGGGAAAAGTATTTTATTTAAGAAGTTTGCGAATGTAGATGCTTTCCCGCTATGTTTAGGGACGACTGATGTGGATGAAATCGTTACCCTTGTAAAAAATTTGGAGCCTACATTTGCAGGTATTAATTTAGAAGATATTGCAGCACCACGTTGCTTTGAAATTGAAAAACGATTAAAAGAAGAAACTAATATTCCTGTATTTCATGATGATCAACATGGGACGGCTATTGTCGTTTTAGCAGCTGTTATTAATGCATTAAAAGTCGTAAGTAAACAAATGGATAATGTGAAAATTGTTATTAACGGTGCGGGTTCGGCAGGAATTGCAATTGGAAAATTATTGTTAAAAGCTGGTGCAAAGCACATTACGTTAGTTAGTTTAGAAGGTATTGTTTGTGAAGGTGAAACATGGATGAACGAAGCACAAATCGAAGTTTCGAAAAAGACAAATCGAGAATATGTACGTGGAACATTAAAGGAAGCGATTCATCAGGCTGATATTTTCATTGGTGTATCAGCTCCTAACGTATTAACCAAAGAGCTTGTACAGTCGATGAATGAGAAAGCAATTGTATTTGCAATGGCGAATCCAATTCCAGAAATCTTCCCTGAGGATGCACTAGAGGCTGGGGCAGCTGTAGTAGGAACTGGGCGTTCTGACTACTCGAATCAAGTAAATAATGTATTGGCGTTTCCTGGTATATTCCGTGGTGCGTTAGATGTGCGCGCGACGGATATTACAGAAGAGATGAAATTAGCGGCAGCATATGGAATCGCTAACATTATTACGGATGAAGAGCGTAATGCGAATTATGTCATTCCAAATCCATTAGATAAAAGAGTTGTTCCAAGTGTTGCAGAAGCAGTAGCAAAAGCAGCCATTGATTCAGGAGTGGCACAAATTACGAAAATGCCAAGTTATTAATAGTAAAAAGCAGTGCCTTTAAGGCACTGCTTTTTTGAGATAAGAAATCAAAATAATGAAGAAGAAGTGTAGAGTTATTCATGTCCCCTCATTATTTATTTAATTCCATTGCAACTTGTTTACCATTTACTAAAACCTCAGTTACTGCTACGATCACTTCTATCATTTTTCTCATCTCTCGTCTCTCATCTCTCCTCGTTTCATTTCTTACTTTAAGTATAAGAGAAGAGAGAGAGTTCAACTATCGAAGTACGTGACGTCTAAATTACATTGTTGTAAGGAAGTGTTGCAGTTTTGTCACTTTACTCGGCATTGATTACAAACTGATTATAATATTTTTCGTTCACATATATATTTAATACCCATAATCCAGATGAAGGTAATGATATTACGAGAGGGAGTTCTTTTATTGTAGTATCGACTATATTGGAAGTAGTCCAAGTTTGTTTGGAAGTTTCTTTTTGAAAGAGGATTGGTGTTGGAATTGTAGTACCTTGTTTTAACGCGATAATAGATAGTTTTCCGGTTGGCATTTCAGGATCTAGAAAGAACCACATTATTTCATTTTGTTCATTTGCGATGATGGGGCTATCAGCCATTGCGATTTTTCCTTCAATGCCCTTTAAAGGCATTTTTCCATCTACGAAGGATGGCGCTTCTTCCCAATTTACATCTTTTAAAACGCTAAGATGAAAAAAGGAAGGTGCGTTAGTTTGAGAGGATGCCGTTGCTATTACTTCTTTTTTAGGCGCTTTTGAATCGGATTGCGGTTGCGCACAGCCAGTAATGAGGAAGGAGAAAAGTAGCATAGTTCCGATTTTTTTCATGGTGCCACACTCCTATTTTTTATTGTTAGTGTAATTGTATTTGCTAGAAGGCGGGACAATTCCTTTAAATCATAAAAAGAGGTCGTAAGTTTTGTGCGACCTCTTTTGACATTATCTATACTTGTTCAGTTGTAAAGGTTTGCTCCCTCTCTTTTTGAGGCATCGTTAAAAAAATAACAGAAAGAACGATACATACACCGCCTAATAATTGATATGCTCCAAAAGATTCATTAAGCCAAGTAATTGAAACGATGGCAGCTACAAGTGGTTCAATGCTAGATAAAATACTTGTTTCGGTTGCTGCTAAGTATTTAAGACTACCGATATAAAGAAGGAAAGAAAGAGTGCCACTTATAATGATAAGAATAAGCATAGAAAAAGTTTGGAGTGTGAAGGTTTGTGAAAGCTGATTCCATCCAAACGAATGATTGCAAATAAGCAATGCAATCCCTCCAATTAACATTCCCCATCCAATTACTATTGTTGTTCCACATTCCTTAATAAGAGAAGCCGGATGAAGGGTATAAAATGCAAATCCAACTGCTGTTAATAGGCCAAAAATAATGGCTGCTTTAGATAAAACAATATTTTCAATTGAGCCGTTTGTAATAATAAAGTATGTCCCTGTTAGAGCAGTTATAATTGCGAGTATTTGCATAGAAGCAGGTAATTTCTTTTGCTCAAACGCAACGTAAATTGTAATAAGAACGGGACCTAGAAACTGAAATAGTGTTGCCGTGACGGCATTACTAATATGAACTGTTTCGATAAAAGCGTACTGGGCACCAAGCATGCCAAGAATAGAGAAAATGAAAAGCTGTATAAAGTGTTTAGGCTGTTTCCAAATGTAAAATATGTTTTGTTTTTTAATAAGCAAGAAGGATAAAATGAATATTCCTGCGAGTAACAGGCGAATTGTTAAAAAATCAATTGATGATACGTTAGTATGTTGAAATAGCCACTGAATCATGGGACCAGATAATCCCCATAAAGTAGCTCCTGTAATAATCATCATAAGTCCAATGCGTCTACTATTGTTCATTATCATGCATCTCCTCTCTAGTATTTGATTTTTTATGTGTGACATGATAAAAGGAATTATATATAACTTCTGGTACTGTAAAAAGTATCAGATTTTAGTTTTATTAAGGGGTCAGATATTATGTTAGAATTAACGCCTAATTTAAATATGAATAGTAAAAAGGCATTGTACGTGCAATTGTATGAGTATATAAAAAAAGAAATTAAAGATGGAACGATTCCGGCTTTTACGAAGTTACCAGCTAAGCGAAAGTTAGCAACACATTTACAAGTAAGTAAAAATACAGTAGAGGCGGCTTACGAGCAATTACTTGCAGAAGGTTATATTGAGTCAATTTCGAGAAAAGGTTACTTTGTGTGTGAAATTGAGCAAATGGTTTCTGTAGAAGGAAGCGAAGAGAGAATAGGGGAGGTACCATTTCAGGAAAAGAATTATAAATTTGATTTGACACAAACAGGAGTCGATACGAATACTTTTCCGTTCACTATGTACCGCAAACTTATAAATGATGTATGGCAGCCACATAATAATGATTTGCTCTTTCTTGGGCACCCTCAAGGGGAAGTGAGCTTAAGAGAAGAAATTGCGAACTATTTGTATGAATCTAGAGGTGTGCGTTGTTCAGCTAGTCAAATCGTATTAGGAGCGGGAACACAAATATTAGTGAAGTTACTATTTCAATTGTTAAAGGGAAGCAATTATGCCGTTGAAAACCCAGGGTA
Source organism: Bacillus paramycoides (assembly GCF_001884235.1). Classification (GTDB taxonomy): domain Bacteria; phylum Bacillota; class Bacilli; order Bacillales; family Bacillaceae_G; genus Bacillus_A; species Bacillus_A paramycoides. Next base: position 47,256 of record NZ_MAOI01000015.1, read on the forward strand.
TCATAGGAAAATGGTTGTTTTTGAACAGGGAGAAAAAAGAGTTCAAATGTTATCTTTAGATAGGGATGGAATTTGTATTGCAGATTTAGAAAATAGTGATGCAAATGTTGTATTTGTAACTCCTTCTCATCAGTTCCCGTATGGAATGATTATGCCTATCACGAGACGGATGCAGCTTTTACAATGGGCGAAGAAAGAAGAAGGTAGGTATATTATTGAAGATGATTACGATAGTGAATTTCGCTATTCAGGAAAGCCAATACCGGCACTGCAAGGGCTAGATGCGGATGGGAAAGTTATTTATATGGGTACACTATCTAAAGCATTGTTGCCATCGTTACGGATGAGCTATATGGTATTACCAAAGAATTTAATTAAAAAGTATCAAAAGGAATATTTGTTTTATACACAAAGTGTTTCAAGAATGGACCAAGAAGTGATTAGAAGGTTTTTAAATGAAGGACATTGGGAAAAACATATTCATAAAATGCGTGTCGTCTATCGAAAGAAGAGAGATCGGCTTGTTTTTGAAATAGAAAAGTATTTTTCTAATCGTGTTGAAGTGATAGGGGAAGATTCGGGATTACACATTTTATTAAAAGTGCATAATGGAATGCGAGAAGAAGAATTAATTAAAGAAGCAGCAAAATATAGTATTAAATTATATCCTGTTTCTACGTACTATAAAGACGGTACTGCACCTGAAAATATAGTTTTACTTGGGTTTGCGATTTTATCAGAAGAAGAAATTGCGAAAGCGATTCAATTATTAAATACGGCATGGTTTACAAGAAAGTAAAAAAACATCCTCATACATGAGAGGATGTTTTTTATTATTTATTTTCATCTAGGAATAAGACCATATGCTCTTCATCCCAATATTGGCCGTTATATTTTAATGAGCGTTCTTGCACACCAAAAGTTTTAAAGCCTAATGACTCATAAAGTTTTTTTGCACCATCGTTGCCAACAACAACATCAAGCATAACTTGTTCTACTTCTAAAGATTTAGCAAGTTCAAGACATTCTTTAATAAGTGCTTTTCCTGCTCCAAGTCCGCGTGCTTTTGGAGACACGTATACTGAACCAATCTTTGCTTTATGTTCTTGTTTTACATATGGTTTCGTTTCCAATGTTGCAACTCCGATTAATTTTCCATCTTTAAATGCACCTAGTGTATAGTTTTCATCTTGTGCTAATTTTTGCGCTTTATATTCAATAGCACACTCTTTATTAATAATATCTTCATAAGAAGAGCTGAAAGCTTCAGGGTTTTGCTTTAATCCTTCTACGCGAAGTTCTAAGTAAATTTCCGCTTCGTCTTTTGTTAATACATGGATATCCAATTATATCACCCTCCAAATCTTTGACAAATGTACCTTTATTTTATATTGAAATAAGAATAATTTCAAAAGCTTAGCTTATAATGGCTAGTTTTATGAACAAAATAACACCAGTAGTGTTTACTACTACTGGTGATTTCACGCATATATTATTCAAATGGTAGCTCAATTATAAATTCTGTTCCAACGTTTAATTCACTTGTAACTAGAATAGAACCGTTATGAAGTTCTACAATTTCTTTTGCAACAGCTAGTCCGATACCTTTTCCACCTGTAGCTCGTGTCCTAGATTTATCGACACGGTAAAAGCGATCGAAAATATGTAGGATATCTTCTTCAGGAATACCTTCTCCTTCATCTTGTACACTTATTGTAAAAGTATCCATATTTGTTCGTACACGAATTGTTATGGAAGTGTTTTCTGGTGAATGTTGATAGGCGTTATGCAGTAAATTTAACATAACTTGTTCCATACGTCTTTCATCTATGCAAACTTCTAGGCCATCGTTACAGTATACATGGATTTTCATCTGTTTGTTTGTTAATGTTGTTTTTGTTTTTTCAACCATTCGCTCTAAAAATGGACTAAGGAGCATAGTTTGTTTTTTTATAACGAATTGGTGCTGCTCTAATTGTACAAGTATGAATAAATCTTGTATGAGATCCGTTATACTATCCGTTTCATCTTCGATAATCTGTAAATATTCTTCACGTTCTTCCTTCGTTAAAGAGTCTCTCTGTGCCACTTTCGCATAGCCTTTCATGTAGGTCAATGGAGTTAATAGTTCATGGGCAACGCTAGCGAGAAATTCATTTCGTTCTTTTTTCATATACGTAAGTTCACTAGATAAATCTTCAATGGTCTTAGCTAAACTTCCGAGTTCATCATTACGTTTAATTCCTAATTGAATTGGTTTATTCAATTTCGGCATTTTTTCTGTTGCTCTTTTCATTTTTATAAGAGGATCTGTAACAACTCGAGAAAAAACAAAGACAGAAATAGTTGTTAAAATAAGCGTTAAAATACTAACGATGATGAATTGATTCATAAGTCTAAGTAACATCTTTTCTAAGAAGGATGTTTTTAAGAACATGTGTAAGTTACCATTAAAGTCTTCTGTTTTAATCGGGCTTACTGTTGAGATGAATTTTGATTTTTTCCAGTTCTTCTCTACTATTAAGCCATCTCTTTCAACAGGTTGTGTATTGCAATGAAGTTGTTTTTGTATATCTTGTGTTACAGTCGCTGAGGAAGACATGATTTTTCCATTACTATCAGTTATAACAATAACTATTTCAGAATTAGTAAGTGCCTCTGTTTCCATTAAATCTTCAGCGGCATGTTCAATAGCGAAAGCAGGGGGTTCAGGGCGATTGAGACGTTCAGCATATTTTTTTCTCTCAGTGTATTTGTCGTATTTGCTCCATTTTGCACGCCGTTCAATCGTATCGCGATAGCGATTTCCTTTCTCTAAAAGAGAAAGGGTCTCTTCCTCAACCCGCATTTTTGAAAGGCTTTTATAAAAAGATACGAAAGCAATTGTTTCAATACATAAAGCTAATATTAAAAAGTATGTCCCAATTTTAAGGGAAAGTTTGCTCATTTTCTCACCATGCCTTATTTCATATAAAGGGCCAGTGGTTTACTATTATTGTCCACTGACCAAATTAATTATTCACATTTCCATTTGTAACCGACCTTATAGACGGTTTCTAAGTAATCTTCAACTGGAAATCCTTTTTTGCGTAATTTATCACGGATATTACGAATATGTGAATCGATGGTTCTGTATTCGATGTCTGTTTGATAGCCCCAGATTTTTTCGATTAAATCGTCTCGGCTGTAAGCGCGGTTTGTATTTTGTAAAAACAGTCCGAGTAATGAAAATTCAATAGGAGTTAGGGAGATTTTTTCATCATAAACTGTAACAGTATGTTTCGTTTTATCCCACTCAATTCCATTGAAACTAACAAAGCCATCTTTCTTTGTGCGGCGTAATATGGCCTCAATTCGTGCAACCAGTACATGCTCATCAAATGGTTTTGTAATATAATCATCTGCTCCCATCGTCAGGCCTTTAATCATATCATAATTTTGGTTGCGAGCCGTTAGCATAATAATTGGAACGTTGGAAAGTTGACGAATTTGATAGCAAGTATCCCAGCCATCCATATTTGGCATCATAACATCTAATAAAATAATATCGAAGTCCTTTTGTTCAATTAATTCTAGCGCTTCAAGGCCAGATGTAGCCTTCATACAAAAATAGCCACGAGGGCTTAAGAGAAGATCTAGTAATCGTAACATACGTTCTTCATCGTCTACTAATAAAATTTTCACCATAATCTTGTGCACCCCAAACTATTCATTCTACTTGTATAGTTTACATGAAAATAATAAAAAACTCTTTTTATGTGATTGAATGGAAGTTTGATTTTTTCTTTCAGGGCAATTGACATAAAAAATGCACTAGTTTTGCACAACTCTTTTTTATAATAGAAAACGTAGCGACACAAAATACCCTATGTTGCGACATAACGTCATGTCATTTTATTTATAAAATGACAATTCCATTCTATTGTGTATGTGGGATAGAGAAGGTTTTCGTATTCACCTCGCATCGGATAAGAAAAAATTCCTATCTCACACTTTTTTTATTATAAAGGGGATTGTACACATGAGTAAAAAAGTAGAACGTTTACAAAAAGAAAAGCAAGATCGTAATGCGATTGTAATGTGTGTTGCGGTATCTATGCTTATTATGATAAGTTGTGTAAATAAATTTTTCGGGATTTTATAATAGAAAAAAAGCTTATTGCCTCTTAAGAAGCAATAAGCTTTTATTATGCGTTCTATATAATAAACCAAGGTAGAATTGCTAACCCAGAAGTTACGATTGCTGTAGCAAATATTAAAACGATAGCTTGTTTGTTTTGTTTCATATCATATTCTCCTCTACACATCAATTGAATGCTGTTCGTTCACTTTATCCCGCTATTTGCGGCCCCGATTGGTGTGGGCTAATAATTAGTGGATGATGGACAAAACCCTCACTAATTAAAGTTTCACTTTATATTTTTAGTATAACGAATGGAAAGGATTGGAACGATCGATAAAGGTGACATGAAAATTACATTATTGTAATAAAAAAAGCATCTTTATTAAAAAGATGCTTTTGAAAAGTTGACGTATTAATCATTTAAGAATAAAACCATATGCTCTTCATCCCAATATTGTCCGTTATGCTTTAAGGAACGTTCCTGCACACCGTAAGTTTGGAAGCCGAGAGACTCATATAATTTTTTTGCAGCTGTGTTATTGGCAACGACATCGAGCATGAGTTGTTCTACGTGTAATTTATCGGCATTTTCAATAATTGCTTTAATTAAAGCTCGTCCTGCTCCGAGTCCACGTGCTTTTGGGGAAACAAAAACGGAGCCGATTTTCGCTTTATGTTCTTGTTTAATAAATGGTTTTGTTTCTAAAGTAGCAATACCGATTAAATCATTATCTTTGAAGACACCTAGAGTATACTTGTCCGGATTGCTTAATCGTTTTGCCATGGCAGCGACAGGGTCCTCATGTTTCAGAACATCTTCGTAAGAAGAGCTAAAAGCTTCAGGATTTTTTGTTAAACCTTCCATACAAACTTTTAAATATATTTCTGCGTCCTCTGTTGTTAATAAGCGAATTTCCATAATTGTAACCTCCTTGGTTGATCCAAATTTAATTCATTATCTTCATAAGAGTGAGTATAGTTTTACTTTGTAAATGCACGCTGTGATTATTCTTTCTTAATTTGTAAAAGAATGAAAAGATTATGCTACTATGTTTTCATTTCTGTTTATGTAATGAAATTATATATTAACTTCATTAACTATTCAAGTATTTAATATATTGTATTTTTATAACTAAAATAACTCCTATGTAAAGGAGTCATTTTGTATTTCGTATTTAATTTTTTGCTTTATACCCATCAATTCGTTCTGGATGTGTATAAATATTGCAAGATTCATTTCGAATAAATCCTACTACGGTAATACCTAAATCATGGGCAAGTTGCAGTGCCAGTTTAGTTGGAGCCGATTTAGATAGAACAATTTCGCATCCTATTTTTGAAACCTTTAGCAAAATTTCAGATGAGATACGTCCGCTAAACGCAATGATTTTCCCTTGAACAGATATATTGTTTCGTAAACAATGACCGTATATTTTATCTAGCGCATTATGTCTTCCGATATCCATTCTTGATAAAAGAATGTTTTTTCGATCGCATAGAGCGGTATTGTGCACACCACCCGTTTGGCGAAATGTAGTTGAAGATTGCTGTAAGGAAGTCATTAGGTGAAAACATTCTTCCGGAGTAATAGTTATATGTATATCATGTAACTTTTTTGCTTTTGCGGCATCATTGACGAAAACAAAACCTTGTCTACTTTTTCCACAACAAGAAGTTACGTACCGCTTATTATATAAAGTTTGATAGAGCGGATTAATTTTTGATGATTTTACATGGACAATTCCGCTTTCTTTTTGAATCCATAACTCTTCAATATCTTTATAAGAAGAAATAATTCCTTCTGAAATTAAAAAACCGATTACCATATCTTCAATATAATTAGGAGTGCATACGACTGTTACGTATTCTTCGCTATTTAATTTAATTGTAATAGGAGATTCCGTAACAATCTCATCGGTTTGTTTTGAAAATGTACCAGATTGATAGCGTACAATTGTGTACGTTTCTTGAGTAGGCTCCATATTAAATTCCCCTTTATATGTATTTTTCTCCATATTTATCATAAAACATCGAAAAAATAAAAGCATCCACTAGAAGGTAGCAGATTATTTTGGTTATAATTGTATATTTACGATATAATAGATTTGTAGAGTAGTGACATTTATAAGCTTACGTAGTTATACCTTATAACATCTAGAATCGACTTCAAAAGGAAAGTATTTCAACAGGGCGTTTCAAAAATATGTACAGCAACGCAGTTTTGAAAACGGATTCATAACTGTGTTGTACAGTTAGTTGTAAGGAGAGGGGAAACTATGACAGAACAGAAAGTCCGTGTAACCGTTGATGGTAAAGAATTTTTCGCATCAGGTGAAAAGACGATACTTCAATTATTTAACGAAAGTAATTTAGAACATCCTCAAATTTGTCATGTACCAGAGGTAGATCCTATTCAAACTTGTGATACATGTATTGTAGAAGTGAATGGAAGTTTAATGCGTGCTTGTTCAACGAAGTTGGAAGATGGTATGCATATTGAGAGACAATCAACACGTGCGAAAGAAGCACAAACTGAAGCAATGGATCGTATATTAGAAAATCATTTATTGTACTGCACAGTATGCGATAACAATAATGGTAACTGTAAAGTGCATAATACGGTACATATGATGGGAATTGAAGAACAAAAGTATCCATATGAGCCGAAAGTGAGCGCGTGCGAAGTGGATATGTCCCATCCATTTTATCGGTACGATCCCAATCAATGTATTGCTTGTGGACAGTGTGTAGAAGTATGCCAAAACTTACAAGTGAATGAAACTTTATCAATTGATTGGAGTTTAGATCGTCCGCGTGTTATTTGGGACAATGGCGTGAGTATAAATGACTCATCTTGCGTGAGCTGTGGACAATGTGTAACAGTTTGTCCATGTAATGCATTAATGGAGAAAACAATGCTAGGAGAAGCTGGATTCATGACTGGCTTAAAACCAGATGTACTAGATCCAATGATTGATTTTGTTAAAGATGTAGAGCCAGGATATAGTAGTATTTTAGCTGTTTCAGAAGTAGAGTCTGCAATGCGTAAGACGAAAATTAATAAAACAAAAACAGTTTGTACATTTTGTGGCGTAGGTTGTTCGTTTGAGGTATGGACGAAAGACCGCCAAATTTTAAAAGTACAGCCTGTATCAGATGCACCAGTAAATGGTATTTCTACATGCGTAAAAGGTAAATTCGGATGGGACTTTGTAAACAGTGAAGATCGTATTACAAAGCCGTTAATTCGCCAAGGGGATATGTTTGTTGAGGCTTCATGGGAAGAGGCTATTGAAGTTGTTGCATCTAACATGCAGCACATTAAATCAGAATATGGTAGCGATGCATTTGGATTTATTTCTTCTTCTAAAGTAACAAATGAAGAAAACTATCTTATGCAAAAACTAGCTCGTCAAATATATGGAACAAATAATGTAGATAACTGTTCACGCTATTGTCAGTCCCCAGCGACAGATGGTTTATTTAAAACTGTCGGTATGGGCGGAGATGCTGGGACGGTGAAAGATATTGCTGAGGCAGGTCTTGTTATTATTGTTGGCGCAAATCCAACAGAAGGACATCCTGTACTTGCAACGAGAGTGAAACGTGCTCATAAATTACATGAACAAAAACTAATTGTAGCAGACCTTCGTAAACATGAGATGGCAGAACGTGCGGATTTATTTATTCATCCGCGCCAAGGAACGGATTACGTATGGCTTGCTGGGATAACGAAATATATTATTGATCAAGATTGGCATGATAAAAAATTCTTAGCTGAAAATGTGAAAAACTTTGATGAATATAGCAAAATGCTAGAAAAGTATACGATTGATTATACAGAAGAAATTACGGGGATTTCTAAAGAGAATCTGAAAGAGATGGCTCGTATGGTATATGAAGCAGATGGTACTTGTGTACTTTGGGGTATGGGAGTAACTCAAAATACAGGAGGAAGTACAACTTCAGCTGCAATTTCAAATTTACTTCTCGTTACGGGTAACTATCGTCGTCCTGGTGCAGGTGCGTATCCATTACGCGGGCATAATAACGTACAAGGTGCTTGTGATATGGCGACATTACCGAACTGGCTGCCAGGTTATCAAGCAGTTTCAGATGATGTGCATCGTGCAAAATTTGAAAAAGCATACGGTACTACTATTCCGAAAGAACCAGGATTAAATAATATTGCAATGTTACTTGCAGCTGAAGAAGGAAAATTGCGTGGTATGTATGTCATGGGCGAAGAAATGGCTTTAGTAGATTCGAACGCTAACCATGTGCAACATATTTTAGCGAACTTAGACTTCCTCGTTGTTCAAGATATGTTCTTATCGAAAACAGCTCGTTTTGCTGATGTTATTTTACCAGCAGCACCAAGCTTAGAAAAAGAAGGAACGTTTACGAATACAGAGCGCCGTATTCAAAGGTTGTATGAAGTATTGAAGCCACTTGGTGATTCTAAGCCTGATTGGTGGATTTTACAAAAAGTAGCTCGTGCACTTGGTGGGGACTGGAACTATGAAAGTCCAAGTGAAATTATGGATGAAATTGCATCGCTTGCCCCGTTATATTCACAAGCAACGTATGATCGTTTAGAAGGATGGAATAGTTTATGCTGGGGTAGCCACGATGGTAGTGATACACCACTATTATATGTAGACGGATTTAACTTCCCAGACAAACTAGCACGCTTATCACTAGATGAATGGGTACCGCCAGTGGTAGCGCCAGATGAGTATGATTTACTATTAAATAATGGCCGTATGTTAGAGCATTTCCATGAAGGGAATATGACGAATAAGTCGGCTGGAATTTTATCTAAAGTGTCTGAAGTATTTGTTGAGATTTCGCCTGAACTTGCTAAAGAGCGCAATGTGAAAGATGGTGGTCTTGTAGAATTAGCATCGCCGTTCGGAAAGATTAAAGTACAAGCGCTTGTTACAGACCGCGTAACTGGAAATGAGTTATATTTACCAATGCATGCGACAGTAAATGAAGAGGCTATTAATATTTTAACAGGAACAGCGACAGACATTTATACATGTACACCAGCTTATAAACAAACGATGGTGAAACTGCGCGTATTACGTGAAAAAGGAAATCGTCCATTACCATCTTCAAACCCAAGAGACAAAAAACGTCATCCGCAAAATGGTGTTGAAATTCAGCAAAAGTGGCAAAGAAAACAATACGTATCACTTGTGGATCAAAATTAGGGGGCGGAGATAGTGGCGAAAGAAATTACGTTAATTCAAAAGAAAGTTGTAACAGAAGAAGAGCAGAAACAACAGTTAGCAGATGAATTGTTAACAGAGTTAGCTCATAACCGTGAGGCAGTAGAAGAGACGATGCAGTTGTTAGTGCAGCTACAAAAAGCGGGGATTTTAGATGCGGCGATTAGTTTACTTGCTGCAAAAGAAGATGTTTCAAAAATAGCTGTTGAACAATTAAATCGTGAACCAGTAAAAAACGCATTAAATAATATGATGGGAGCCGGAGAAGCGTTGTCTTCAGTGGACCCAGAAATAACGAAACAAATAGCATCTAGTTTAGTCACTGGATTACAATTTGCAACGGATGAATTAAATAGTGGGAAAAAAACAAAGGTAATGGATTTCTTTAAGGTATTAAAAGATCCAGATATCAATAGAGCAATTACATTTGGTTTTAGCTTTTTAAAAGCATTCGGGCAAGGGCTAGAGAAAAAATAGAGGGAATGAAAAAAAGTGATGGGAAGTGGCCATCACTTTTTTTCATTGTATGTATAAGAGTGTTCATGTTAAGCGGAATATATTATTATTAAAAAGATGGATTGGAACTGGAAATGTGGAATCCATCTCAAATATCGTTTTAGAATGTGGAGGAATATATGCAACACCGTAAAAGACTATCTATACCAGGGGTAATGAGACATTCCTTTCAAACAGTAAAATTCGCTTTTTGGAATGTGTTAACATTCCAACTCGTTTATAAATTGTTAGCAGCGATTGTGTTTATCCCACTCTTCGGTATTATTTTTAATAAGTTATTGTACTTTGGTGGTTATGCAAATGCGACAAATGATGAGTTATTAGCATTTTTGAAAACACCATACGGAATTTTGGCGATTGTAATTTTATCCATACTAGCATTGTTTCTGATTTTTACAGAGTTTGCAGTGCTTATTATTATTTCATACTTCGCTCATAAAAGACAAAAGGTGAAATTACGCCCGATCTTGTATAAAACGGTAACGTATTTGCCATCTCTTTTCACATATTGCTTACCGGGATTTATTTTATATGCTGTCGTATTGTTACCTCTTTTAAATATGGGATATGAAACGGCATTAATCCCTCAAATTCAAATTCCTAACTTCATTACAGGAGAACTGTTTAAGACAACGATGGGACAAGTTGGTTATTACACGTTCTTTGCTGTAGTTGCGTATTTGAACCTTCGCTGGATTTTTGTTTTACCTATTGTTGTTTTAGAGCAAAAGCCATTTCGCGTGGCAGCACGTAAAAGTGCAACGTTAGTAAAAGAAAGCTTTTTTAAAGTACTATTCTTTTTAGTAGGTTTTTTCATTTCAATAGGAATTGTGTATGTTGTATTTTTAGGAATATATTTATTGTGTCTATGGGGTGTTTATGAATTTACAAATCCGAAAGGAACATTTGCATTATTAGCTGAATCAACAATGTCTGTATTTTTAACGAGTACATTGTATTTATTTAGTTTTATCGTGACGCCATTTTATATTATGGCGATTACGCGATTGTATTTGCAAAAGGTTCCGGTTGAAGATGTTTTACTAGAAGAAGGATTAGATTATTCAAAAACGAAAGCAGATAAATGTTTCTTCCAAAAACATCGTTGGAAATTTATTGGCGTATATATTGTGGGGATTATTACTGCTGGAATGGTCGTTGCCTTCATTGTAACGTTTATTTCAAATTCGTATAAAGAACCTATTATTATGGCGCACCGTGGATATATATCAAAAGGTGTAGAAAATACGAAAGAAGCTGTGCAGGGTGCAATTGATGCAAAAGCAGACTACGCTGAAATAGATGTATTACAAACAAAAGACGGTGAACTAGCGGTTATACATGATTTGAAGTTAAAACGTCTTGCCAATGCGAATGTGCATGTGTCAGATTTAACGATGGATGAGTTAAGGCAGCTTACTCTTAGTCAAGACGGATTTTCAGGGCAAATAAGTACACTTGATGAGATCATTAAGCTGGCAAAGGGAAAAATTAAACTCAATATTGAAGTGAAGCTTCATGGGGGCGAGAAAGATTTTGTAAACAAAGTATTAAAAACGATTAAAGATAATGACTTTGAGAAGCAGTGTGTAATTCAAACGTTACATTACCCGCTTATTAAAGAGTTTAAGCGTGCAAATCCAGATATAAAAGTAGGATATATACTTTATGCAAGTAGAGCTAACTTAAAGAATGTGAAGGCTGATTTTTATGTAGCAGAAGAATATATGTTAAATAAGAAATTAGTAAAAGAAGCAAGGAAGTTAAATAAGCCAATTTACGTATGGACAGTGAACGATATGGAAAGTTTAAAGACATATTATAAGTTAAACGTAGATGGCATCATTACCGATTATCCTAAAGACGCACGTGAAACAATTAAGATGTTAAAAGAACAAGAAGCGGAAGAAAGTGATTTGTTTGATAAAATTACAGAAACGACAGAAGATTTATTTTCAAAGTTATTTATAAGTTATCCAGCTGCTGGCTAAATGCTAGTAGCTGTTTTTTTGTGAAAAGAATATATTTCTAAAGTATTGTACAAAGTAATAAGTGTATATGTATACGTCATTGCTTAGTTTTTTTACATCGTTAAATTATTGTCAAATAATAAATAATTACTATGCATTTTAAGTAGGTATAATAAAAATAGAGTGATAGATAATGAAATGGTACGAAAGACCCAATAGAATCAATGTTTTATATATTTACACTATTCTAAATATATAAACTTTAAAAAAATGATATGTTAGCGTTTTCATAACTTTTAAGTTATGCTAGAATAAGGACATAAGTTATTAATTATTAAAAAAAGAAAAAAGAATTCCTTTTTTCTGTTAATTATAAGGGGGCATTTCATTATGCGTATTGGGGTACCAGCAGAAATTAAAAACAACGAAAACCGTGTGGCAATGACACCAGCAGGTGTTGTACATTTAATTCGTAACAATCACGAAGTATTCATTCAAAAGGGTGCAGGTTTAGGATCTGGTTTCACAGATGCAGAGTATGTTGAAGCGGGAGCAAAAATTGTTGATACAGCTGAAGAAGCTTGGAACATGGATATGGTTATGAAAGTTAAGGAACCAATTGAAAGCGAATACAAACACTTCAGCGAAGGTTTAATCTTATTCACATACTTACACTTAGCTCCAGAACCAGAATTAACAAAAGCGTTAATCGAAAAGAAAGTCGTTGCTATCGCATACGAAACAGTACAATTAGAAAACCGTTCTCTACCATTACTTGCACCAATGAGTGAAGTAGCTGGTCGTATGGCTGCACAAATCGGTGCGCAATTCCTTGAGAAGAACAAAGGCGGTAAAGGTATCTTACTTGCAGGTGTTCCAGGGGTTAAACGTGGTAAAGTAACAATTATCGGTGGTGGACAAGCTGGTACAAATGCTGCTAAAATTGCAGTTGGACTAGGTGCGGATGTAACAATCATCGACTTAAGTGCAGAACGTCTTCGTCAATTAGATGACATTTTCGGAAACCAAGTAAAAACTTTAATGTCTAATCCTTACAATATTGCAGAAGCTGTAAAAGAGTCTGATCTTGTAATCGGTGCAGTATTAATCCCAGGTGCAAAAGCGCCAAAACTTGTAACAGAAGAAATGATTAAATCAATGGAACCAGGTTCTGTTGTTGTAGATATCGCGATTGACCAAGGTGGTATTTTCGAAACAACTGACCGTATTACAACTCATGATAACCCAACTTACGAAAAACACGGCGTTGTTCATTATGCAGTTGCAAACATGCCAGGTGCGGTTCCACGTACATCAACTCTTGCATTAACAAACGTAACAGTACCATATGCAGTACAAATTGCTAACAAAGGCTACAAAGAAGCTTGCCTGGGCAACTCTGCATTACTAAAAGGTATTAATACATTAGATGGCTTTGTAACATTCGAAGCAGTTGCAGAAGCTCATGGTGTAGAGTACAAAGGTGCTAAAGAATTATTAGAAGCAGAAACAGTATCTTGCTAATAGAAGCATTATACAAAACAAAATCGAACAATATATAATACAACATGATAAGAGCTAAGAGATAATACCTCTTAGCTCTTCTTAGTAAAAGGGGGCATACATCGTGGCCAACCTATTTAAAAAGAAATCCGTTACGCAATTGTTAGGGGAAAGTAAAAGTAAAACTTTAACGAAAACGCTAGGGGCATTTGACCTAACAATGCTAGGGATTGGTGCGATAATCGGTACAGGAGTTCTAGTATTAACGGGATTAGTAGCAGCAAGAGATGCTGGTCCGGCGGTTATTTTTTCATTCATGATTGCAGCAATTGTTTGTGGATTTGCAGCTTTATGTTATGCAGAGGTTGCATCTACACTTCCTGTTTCAGGTAGTGTGTACACATATTCCTATGCGACAATTGGCGAGTTTGTAGCTCATTTAATGGGATGGACATTATTGTCAGTATACGTTGTAACGACTGCCGCAGTAGCTGGTGGATGGACAGGTTACTTCCATAACTTAATAAGTGGATTGGGACTTGAAATTCCAAAAGCATTGTTAACGATTCCGGCGCAAGGTGGTATAGTGAACTTACCCGCAGTTATCGTTACATTGGTTATAACTTGGTTATTATCACGAGGTACAAAAGAAAGTAAGCGTGTGAATAATATAATGGTATTAATTAAAATTGGTATTGTTGTTTTATTCATTGCAGTTGGTGTATTCTACGTGAAACCAGAAAACTGGATACCATTTGCACCGTACGGCTTAAGTGGAGTCTTTGCCGGAGGAGCAGCAGTATTCTTCGCTTTCTTAGGATTTGATGCATTAGCAACTTCTGCTGAAGAAGTAAAAAATCCGCAACGTGATTTACCGATTGGGATTATTGCTTCATTAGTCATTTGTACAATCATTTATGTTGTAGTTTGTCTCGTTATGACAGGTATGGTTTCTTACAAGGAATTAGATGTACCTGAAGCTATGGCTTATGTACTAGAAGTTGTAGGACAAGATAAAGTGGCTGGTGTAATTGCTATTGGAGCTGTAATTGGTATTATGGCTGTAATTTTCGCATACATCTACGCTACGACACGCGTATTCTTCGCTATGAGTCGTGACGGTTTATTACCAAAATCTTTCGCGAAAATTAACAAGAAGACAGAAGCGCCAACATTTTCAGTTTGGTTAACGGGAATTGGTAGTGCTTTAATTGCTGGATTTATCGATTTAAAAGAATTGTCGAATTTAGCGAATATTGGAGCATTATTAACATTCGCGATGGTTGGTGTAACTGTTATCATTCTTCGCAAAACGCATCCGAAATTACAACGTGGATTTATGGTACCGTTTGTACCGATCTTACCGATTATTTCAGTTGCATGTTGTCTATTCTTAATGGTAAATTTACCGTTAACGACATGGATATACTTCGGTGTTTGGTTAGCACTTGGAGTAGTTGTATACTTTGTATATTCGAAAAAACACAGTCATCTAAAAGAAGATGGAAGTTCGCAAGATAGTTTAGAAAAAGCTAATTAAAGGGATATAAGATAGTAAGCCTTGTGCGTCTAGGGAGCGCGCAAGGCTTTTTCTTTTGGGGAAATAAAGGAGACCAATGTTACTTTGTCGAATTTTTATGTCGGAATATAGAAGGGGTGGAAAGATGGAAACGAAAGTTGTCGTTGGAGCAGAGGGATATAATAATAACCCAGGGTGGTTACATACGAATGAAGAAGAATTAAATTTATTAAAAAGAGAGATGTGGATTAATAAATTTCAGCCGAATTCTTTATTAGCAATTTTAGCTGAACATGTATGGGAACATTTATCGTATGAGGAAGGCATAGAAGCAGCTAAAATATGCTATGAGTTTTTACAAGATGATGGTTATATTCGTTGTGCGGTTCCAGATGCGTTTTTTCCTGATGAAGAATATCAGCGAGGTGTACAAGTAGGGGGACCGGGCCCAGTAGATCATCCGGCTGCAAGCCATAAAATTGTACATAATTATAAAACAATCACATCCATGTTTGAATCGGCAGGTTTTCAAGTGAAGCTTTTAGAGTACTGTGCTGAGAATGGGGAATTGCATTACAGTGATTGGAATGAGCAAGATGGTTTTATTTATCGCTCGAAACGCTTTGACCATAGGAATCAGGATGGCAAGTTAGGATTTGCTTCGTTAATTGTAGATGCAGTGAAAGTTAAGAAGTGAATAAAAGAAGACTGTCCAAAAAGATATTTTGGCCAGTCTTCTTTTTTATATAGGTTGCTACTATTATCAATCTTTGTCGGTAAATCGATATTCCTTGTCGAATCGTGGATATATTTTGATTTACGATAGATATATCTGAAAAATCGTTGATATCATATCTTTTGTTATGGTATTGCTGTAAATAGAGAGGGATGTACTCTGGCTGAAAGCTCGGCTTATGGGATATCTCTGTTTGTATGAAGAATACAGCAAATGCGGAGAATATTTATATGCCTATTTTGAAATGTGAACGAAATGTTCAAAAAAATATAGCAGATTTTATTGACACATATGAATAGGCGCTCATATAATGAAAGTATAAGATATATGAATGATTGTTCATATGTTCAATTGAAGAGGTGAGCTATGATGGCTGGAAATAAAGTGGAAGCACAACAAGAAATTTGTTCTCAAACGGTAATTCATGAAGAGGTTATTGATCAAGTAAAAGAAACAATTCCGACGGATGAAAGTTTAAGTAAAGTAGCAGAATTGTTTAAAGTATTAGGTGACCGTACACGTACGAGAATATTACATGCGCTATTTGAAGCTGAAATGTGCGTTTGTGATTTAGCTTATTTATTAGGAATGACACAATCCTCAATTTCGCATCAACTTCGTGTATTAAAACAAGCGAAGCTTGTGAAGAACCGTAAAGAGGGAAAGGTTGTTTATTATTCATTAGCTGACCAGCACGTAATTCATATCTTCGAGCAAGCGTTTGAACACGTAAACGAGGAAGAATAAAAACGTGAGGGGGGAGAACGATGGCAGAAGCATTAGTGAAAAAGAAACTTATGCTAGAAGGTTTAGATTGTGCAAATTGTGCAATGAAAATTGAAAAGGGTGTTGGGAATATAGAAGGAGTAACGTCTTGTTCTGTAAACTTCGTAACAAAGACGATGCTTTTAGAAACACCGCAAAATAAAGAAAATCAAGTTGTTACGGAAGCGAAGCAACTTGTTACAAAATTAGAGCCGCACATTAAAGTGCAAGAAGAGCAAAAAACAAAAGCGGCAAAAGAAGTATTTATATTAGAAGGTTTAGACTGTGCGAATTGTGCAATGAAGATTGAAACGAAGGTAAAAGAAATGCCAACAGTTTCAGAAGCAACTGTTGATTTCGTGTCAAAGAAATTAAGAGTAGAAGTTGCAAATAAACGAGAGCTTGAATCGACTGTACAGGATATAAAAAATGTCGTTCAAAAGTTAGAACCAGATGTAAAAGTTGTTCGTGAAGAGGAAAAAGGACACGATCACGGTCATGATCATGGTGATGGAAATGTGAAAAAGATGATAGGACGATTAGTAGTCGGTGGAATTTTGACAGGGATTGCTGCGTTAGCCGGATTACCGCAAATGATAACAATTCCATTATTCGTCCTTGCGTATTTATTAATTGGCGGAGATATTGTTTGGAGAGCGGTAAGAAACATAACGCGCGGCCAATTGTTTGATGAAAACTTTTTAATGGCAATTGCAACTTTAGGAGCCTTTGCAATTCAGCAATATCCAGAAGCAGTTGCGGTAATGTTATTCTATCAAGTAGGGGAATTGTTCCAAAGTATTGCAGTAAATCGCTCTCGAAAATCAATTACTTCATTAATGGATATTCGTCCTGATTATGCAAATGTGAAAGTTGGAAATGAAACGAAACAAGTATCACCAGAAGATGTACAAATCGGCGATTATATTATCGTGAAACCAGGTGAAAAAGTACCGTTAGATGGAAAAGTAGTCGAGGGAACATCAATGATGGATACTTCAGCGTTAACAGGTGAATCTGTACCGCGTGAAGTAGAAGTTGGTAATGATGTATTAAGTGGTTTTGTAAACCAAAATGGTGTATTAACAATTGAAGTTACAAAAGAGTTCGGTGAATCTACCGTATCGAAAATTTTAGACTTAGTACAAAATGCAAGTAGCAAAAAGGCACCAACAGAAAACTTTATTACGAAGTTTGCACGTTATTACACTCCGGTTGTAGTTATAACAGCGGCGATTATGGCATTTATTCCACCGCTTATTTTAGAAGGTGCTACGTTCTCAGATTGGATTTATAGAGCGCTAGTATTCTTAGTTATCTCGTGTCCATGTGCGCTAGTTGTATCCATTCCTCTTGGCTTCTTTGGAGGTATTGGTGGGGCATCTAAAAGTGGTATTTTAGTAAAAGGAAGTAACTATTTAGAGGCATTGAATGATGTGAAATATATCGTTTTTGATAAAACAGGAACATTAACAAAAGGTGTCTTTAAAGTTACAAAAATGGAGCCGAGTGAAGGTACTACAAGTGAAGAACTTTTAGAGTATGCAGCGTTTGCTGAAGTGTATTCAAATCATCCGATTGCACAATCTATTCGAACTGCATATGGAAAATCAATCGATGAAAATAGCATTGAAGACTATAGTGAAATTTCTGGTCATGGTACGGTTGTAAAAGTAAAAGGAAAAGAAATTTTCGCAGGTAATGCCAAATTAATGAGAAAAGAAAACATTACATTTAAGCAACCAGATACAGTAGGTACACTAGTTCATGTTGCTGTAAATGGTAAATATGCAGGTTATATTGTTATCTCTGATGAGGTAAAAGAGGATTCAAAACAAGCCATTCAAAAGTTAAAAGAATTAGGTATTAAGAAGACAGTCATGTTAACTGGTGATGCAAAACCAGTTGGTGAAGCTGTTGGTAAGGAATTAGGATTAGACGAAGTTCATGCAGAATTATTACCACAACAAAAAGTAGAAGAAATCGAAAAAATTGATGCAGCAAAACACGGGAAAGAAAAGGTTGCTTTCGTTGGTGATGGTATTAACGATACACCAGTATTAGCACGAGCGGACGTTGGTATTGCGATGGGTGGTTTAGGATCAGATGCGGCGATTGAAGCTGCTGATATCGTTATTATGACTGATGAACCTTCAAAAATCGCAACAGCTGTAAAAATTGCAAAACGTACACGTAGTATTGTATGGCAAAATATTATATTTGCATTAGGGATAAAAGGGGTAGTGTTATTACTTGGCGCATTTGGTATTGCAACAATGTGGGAAGCGGTCTTCTCAGATGTTGGTGTGACATTACTTGCAGTTTTAAATGCAATGCGTGTACTGAGAGTGAAAGATTTATAAAAATAAGAGAGGGCGCGATTACGCCCTCTCTTATTTTTAGTCTTAGCTATTTTGTTGAAAATGAATCTTGATAAAATAATAACAAGTATTATTTTAATATATTTTATATGGTGTTAAGAAAACAGAGAAGGGGGAAACTTCTCTGTTTATTTTTGTATATTTTTCGCAACCTTTTCTCGAACAGTTTGAATGTAATCCATTTTATGATCCCAACATTCTTGGCTTAAATCTACAGGGTACTCTTCGGGATTTAAAGTTCGCATATATTCTTCCCAAAATAGTGCGAGACTGTTTTCATTATATCTTTGAATATCTAATATGTTTGGTAGTTCATACGCTCTTTTACCGTTAACGAAAATGTCTTTATGCAATTCGCGTGCTTCAAAGTTGGTTACGAATTTACTTATATATGTATGAACAGGATGAAACATTTTTAAACGTTCTTCTTTTCCGGGTTCTTCAGAATCTAAAGCAATATAATCGCCCTCTGCATGATCGTTAACTCGATTGATAATACGATAAATTCGTTTAAGTCCTGGAGTTGTAATTTTTTCAGGATTAGATGAAATCTTAATCGTATCATTTAATTTTCCGTCAGCATCTTCAATGGCAACTAGTTTGTAGACAGCGCCTAATGCTGGCTGTTCAAAGGAGGTGATTAGTTTTGTACCAACACCCCATACATCAATTTTTGCCCCTTGAGATTTCAAGTGCATAATCGTATATTCATCTAAATCACTAGAAGCGATAATTTTTGTGTTTGTAAATCCAGCTGCATCAAGTAGTTTTCTTGCTTCTTTTGATAAATAAGCCATATCACCACTATCAAGGCGAATACCATAAAAATCGATACGATCCCCGAACTCTTTTGCAACACGAATCGCATTTGGGACACCGGATTTCAATGTGTCGTATGTATCGACAAGAAATACACATTTTTTATGTGTTTCAGCATATTTTTTAAACGCAACATATTCATCGCGATATGCTTGAACGAAAGAGTGGGCATGTGTGCCAGCTACAGGAATGCCGAAGCGTTTTCCAGCCCGAACGTTACTTGTAGAAGAAAACCCGCCAATAAAGGCAGCGCGTGTCCCCCAAAGAGCAGCATCGAACTCATGAGCGCGCCTTGTACCAAACTCTAAAAGTTCATCATTATTTGCAGCGTGCTTCATACGTGCGGCTTTTGTAGCAATCAATGTTTGGTAATTTACAATGTTTAAGAGGGCGGTTTCAATGATTTGTGCCTCGCCGAGCGGTGCATCAACACGTAATAAAGGTTCGTTATTAAAAACAACTTCACCTTCTTGCATACTACGAACCGTTCCAGTGAATTTCATATTTTGTAAATAATGAAGGAAGTCTTCTTCAAATTGTAGCTCTGCTAAATAAGCGAGATCGCTTTCGGTAAAGCTGAAGTTTTCTATGTACGCTACAATTTTCTCAAGACCAGCAAAAACAGCATAGCCGTTTTCAAATGGAAGCTTTCGAAAGTATAAATCAAAAACAGAACGGCGATTATGAATACCATCTTTCCAATATGTATAAGCCATGTTGATTTGATATAAATCTGTATGTAAGGCGTAACTATCGTCTTTATAATGATTCATTGCGAAAACACCTCCGTAATTTGGTTATAGTATACCAATTTTCCCCCTTTCGTAGCAAAGAAGTAGTATGGGTTTGAAGTCAAGAGAGAAAAAAATGAAATAATGCATATTTTTTAGAAAATTTACATTTATCAATTTATATTTCTCTAGATTTTATGTATTATTAGAGTAATGGGGGTAATGAGAATGGAGGAGGACAATGCAACAAACATTAGAAAAAATAGGCAAGCAAGTTTTTTATAAACGGCTACAGCAAAAAATGACACAAGAAGAATTATGTCAGGGCATTTGTTCTGTCTCATACTTAAGTAAGATCGAAAATGGAAAGATAGAAGCATCAGAAGAGATTCTACAATTGCTCTGCACGAGACTAGAAATTGCCGTGACGGATTTGAGAGATGTAGAAGAAGATGTGAAAGTGAAGTTGGATGAGTGGTTGAATGCACTAATTCATTTGGACAAGCAGCAGGTAGAACGCATATATGAAGAGTTACAAGGTGAAATGCAGCATGTTTTAGATTTTGAAATTATAAATTATTATAAACTGCTTTATACACGTTATTTAATTATGAAAAGGGACCTATCAGCTCTGGAAGAGGAATTGGATAGATTGAAAAAGGTGTATAAGAAATATTCACCATTTCAAAAAATGCTTTATACGTATAGTAGGGCTTTGTTATATTCTTTGCAGTATAAATATACACAGGCCTTGGAGTACTTGCTGAAAACGGAAACTATGGCGAAAGAACTAGGTTATTATGAAACGGGAATATATTATAATTTAGCACTCACATATAGTCAGATGGAAATAGACCACATGACTTTATACTTTGCAAATGTTGCATTAGAAGGTTTTAAGAGTGAATATAAGTTTAGAAATATAATTAATTGTCAATTTCTAATTGCATTTAGTTATACTAGAAAAAAACAATATAATGAGGCAATGGAAATCTATAATCATATTTTAAGGGAAGCGAATTCTTTTGCGGATAAAGATAATATTATGTCAATTGCTTTAAATAATATTGGCTATTTGTATTACCGACAAAAGAATTATGCGAAGGCGAAAGAGTATTATATAGAGTGCCTGAAATATAAAAAAGAAGAAGATATGAATTATATTGATGCTATGTATGAGCTTTCCTTACAATGTATTCAATTAGGAGAGTTTGAAGAAGCGAAAAAATGGATTGAAACAGGTATTTTGGCTGCAAGGAAAGATGAAAGATACAAGGGAATGCTATATTTACTATTAAGTTTACAATATAAGTATTTTGAAAAAAGGGATGCCTATAAGAGATTTTTAGAAACAGAGGTAGTTCCTTTCTTTAAAGCTGAAAACAATATAAAAGATTTAAAAACTATATACTTAGAGCTAGCGGAATACTTAGAAGAATTTGGGGATTTTAAAGAAAGTAATTATTATTATAAGTTAGCAATAAAATTATTAGAAGAATAAGAAGGAGTGAGATTATGAAGAAGTTTATCGCAGGGACATTTGTGATTATGGCAATTGCAGCAATAGTATTAGATATTCAGTATGCTTGGAAACCAGACGTTCTTGGTCAAGAAGCTAAAACAGTTCAACAAATTAATTCATAATAAAGAAACCCCTTTCCAAACGGAAAGGGGTTTCTCAATATTTGCTCCCTAAAATTCTACAAAACTTGAGAAAATAATTAATTGAATTTTTAGTATATTAATAGTGAAAACATAATGCTAATATAAAATTACTCTTTTTCAAAAATTTTTTATTAGGGGGAAGGTTATATGAAAAAGAAGAGTTTAGCATTAGTTTTAGCGGCAGGAATGGCAGTTACAACGTTTGGAGGGACAGGCTCTGCGTTTGCAGATTCTAAAAATGTGCTCTCTACGAAGAAGTACAACGAGACAGTGCAGTCACCTGAGTTTATTTCTGGTGATCTAACTGGAGCAACTGGAAATAAAGCGGAATCTGTCGTGTTTGATTACTTAAATGCGGCAAAAGGTGATTATAAGCTAGGGGAAAAGAGTGCTCAAGATTCTTTCAAAGTGAAACAAGTGAAAAAAGACTCTGTAACTGATTCAACAGTAGTACGTATGCAACAAGTTTATGAGGGAGTACCTGTATGGGGGTCTACTCAAGTAGCTCACGTAAGTAAGGATGGTTCTTTAAAAGTATTGTCTGGAACAGTTGCGCCTGATTTGGACAAGAAGGACAAGTTAAAAAATAAGAATAAGATTGAAGGCGCAAAAGCAATTGAAATCGCGCAACAAGATTTAGGAGTAACACCGAAGTATGAAGTGGAGCCAAAAGCGGACTTATATGTATATCAAAATGGTGAAGAAACAACGTATGCATACGTTGTAAACTTGAACTTCTTAGATCCAAGTCCAGGAAACTACTACTATTTCATTGAAGCAGAAAGCGGAAAAGTGTTAAATAAATACAATACAATTGATCATGTGACCAATGATGATAAGTCACCAGTTAAACAAGATGCTCCTAAACAGGATGCGAAAGCGGTTGTAAAGCCTGTTACAGGAACGAATAAAGTGGGAACAGGTATTGGAGTGTTAGGTGATACGAAGTCGCTTAATACAACGTTATCTGGGTCATCTTACTACTTACAAGATAATACGCGCGGAGCAACGATTTTCACATATGATGCGAAAAACCGTTCAACATTACCAGGAACGTTATGGGCAGATGCAGATAATGTTTTCAATGCAAAATATGATACAGCGGCAGTAGATGCACATTACTATGCGGGTATCACGTATGATTATTATAAAAATACGTTTAATCGTAACTCTATTAATGATGCCGGTGCACCATTGAAATCAACGGTTCATTATGGAAGTAACTACAATAACGCCTTCTGGAACGGTTCGCAAATGGTGTATGGTGATGGAGATGGTGTAACATTTACTTCATTATCTGGTGGAATTGATGTTATTGGTCATGAATTAACACATGCTGTTACGGAAAATAGCTCAAATTTAATTTATCAAAATGAATCAGGAGCGTTAAATGAAGCAGTTTCTGATATTTTTGGTACATTAGTAGAGTTTTATGATAACCGTAACCCAGATTGGGAGATTGGTGAAGATATTTACACGCCTGGTAAAGCAGGAGATGCACTTCGCTCTATGAGCGATCCAACGAAATATGGTGATCCAGATCATTATTCTAAGCGTTATACTGGCACTAGTGATAACGGTGGAGTTCATACAAACAGCGGTATTATTAATAAAGAAGCTTATTTATTAGCAAATGGTGGTACACATTACGGTGTAACTGTAAATGGTATCGGAAAAGATAAATTAGGTGCAATTTACTACCGTGCAAATACACAGTATTTCACGCAATCTACTACATTTAGTCAAGCTCGTGCTGGCTTAGTACAAGCTGCAGCTGATTTATATGGTGCGAATTCTGCTGAAGTAACAGCAGTTAAGCAATCATTTAGTGCTGTTGGTGTAAACTAAGATACTTCTATTCGTAAGAGATATGTATTAATAGAATATACTTCAAAAAATAAAGAAGGAGCCTATGCTCCTTCTTTATTTTTTTCTCCATTTTTTCCACAAATAAAATAATCCGATACAACCTGCGATTGTTACAATCCACTTCGCTTCATTTGTTCCATTCATAACTTGGTATGCCGAATATACTTCGATCAATAAGGCCGGTATTTTCCCTATTGTACTGGCGATACTGAAGGAGAGTAATGACATATTCCCTAGAGCTGCAAATAAAGTGACGATGCTTGATGGAATGAAAGGTATCAACCGAAACGATAGAACGAGTAGGAAGGCTTCTTTACCTTCTACATAAAGGAGGCGTTCTACTTGTGGGTACTTATTTACTTTATTGTGAGTGAATTTTTGAAGGCCTAAGCGATAAATATAAAACGAGATAATAGCTCCTAACGCTTCGCCAACGATTGAAATAATAGTTCCGTTAGTTAAACCGAAAAGCTGTATGTTAATAGCGGTCAAAAAGATGCTTGGAATAACCCCTAATAAGCTAATAACAACATTGATTAAGAGACTAAGTGGTATTGCAATTGAGTAATATTCCATTAAGAAGTTTTGAATCGTTTCTGCCATAGTTATAAGATCCTTTATCTTTTTTTGCATTACACCATATTTCTATAGTATAGGCAAGTGGAAATTTACATAATATAGATATTTGTTGATAGAACACCACTAGTATACCTTATAAGGGTATTGGGTATATGAAATGAGGGGTATATTTATTGGTTTTATAAAGTTTGAATAAATCCTTTGAATAAAGGAATTATCGAGTGTATATAGGGTAGATTTTTTTGGGAAATAATTTGAAATTTAGTGGGGTATATTTTAAAAAAAGTGCAAAAACGTTGGATTTGATGAAATTAGGCCAGTGAGTTTAGAAAATGAATGAGAAATTGTAAAAAAGTACAATTGTGTAGTAAAGATGTGGTTTAGTATGTATAGAAATAAGTGTAGATATTTAAAATTTGCATGTTTTTTCTATGCGAAATTGACTTTTAATGAAGTTACGATAATAATCATGGAAGAGGTGATATGATGAAACGAATAAGCAGTCTTTTCTTGAGTAGTTTATTGGCATTCATGCTGATCTTAAGTGGATGTGCAGGAAAAGAACAAAAAACAGAGAAACAAACAGGGAATCAAGCTACGTCAGTAGAGAAAATTAGTGATAATATTTTAGATGAAATGGAAGGGCCACCTAAAAATGGTCATACGATTGAAAGGCATGTAGGCAAATCAGAAGAGGATTTGAAGAATCGTTTGAAGACAGATAAAGTATCAGCAGCAAGTACATACTACGATAAAGAAACAGCGACGAAAGCTGTAAAAGATAGTTTGAAGCAACACGATAAAGAAATTCAGGACTGGTTAAAAAACTCTAAAGAAGCTCGTCTTGTATTGAATACAACTCATTCATTCCCGGTTGGAAAAACGGTAATAAAGAAAAATATGAGTGTAAAAGACAAACTAGTAAAGACTGTAACTGTTTTAGCGAGAGATAAGTCAGGGGAATTAGGATTTAAGATTGTTACTTCTTATCCATCTGACAAATAAGAAGGGGGGAGTAAACATGTATACGACATTACAATACTTTCTCAAATCGTATTGTACGTTAAGCATCCATGAGAATGAAATAGTAAGTGTGATGGAAGAGTTTTTAGAACAAGAAGAAGAAGAAATTGTTTCGAAATTACGAGACGAATTATTATATATGAAGAAAAAGAACGCGTGGGAAGAAGCCTGCGTACTAGCTGCGAAGCAAGGAAATCGTATGTGGTCTTTAGAAGAAACGAAAGATCATCTTGAAAGTTTTATACTATTATTGCAAAAGAAAAAGGCGTGAGTAATCACGTCTTTTTATATACGCTTTTTGAAATTTGTCCATTTGAGATTACTTCACCGTTTTGTGTTACTTTTTTATATGTCACAGCCGTAATTTTATCGCCAGTCTCACTAATCACTTTAGAAGAAACGTCCACATCTTTCCCAGTAGCTGTACCGAAAATGCGTGCAGTAATACTACCTCCATTTGAAAAGGCTTGAATGTAAATATAATTCCCAGTATTGTTTTTAAATTTTAAATCAGGTCCATAATCTGCCACTGCTGCATCTTGGCCAAGTGGTAAGTAATGTACAGGCATAGAATGGTTGCTTCGAGCTACAATTCCTAAGTCAGCTCTTAAAGCTGCGCTATATAATGTGCTACTTACTTGGCAAACTCCCCCGCCAGCACTTTGTATAACTTTACCTTGCAAGTATACAGCTGCGGATTTATACCCATGTGCAGCATCAGTTACGCCAACGCGTCCGTTAAAACTAAATGTTTCATCAGGTGCTACAATAGCTCCACTTAAAGTATTAGCTGACTTATTTACGTTAAAAGATTGACTTCCATTACGGCCAGCCATTGGAGTAGAATATTCAGCAATGACTTCTTTAATCCCCATTTTCTGTATATCTTCTGTAGACCGTTCTGGTTTTATTAGTGTAACCGGTAATAAAACATCTGATTTACCAGTAGTAATAGCTTGCTTCGTTAAATCAGTTAATTTTCCTTTATCAATTTTTTCCCCATTTTGACTTTGACTAATATTTACTGTTGAACCTTCCACACTTAATTCTGCATTAACAGGATTTTTTAATGTTTCATTATATTTATCTTTTATAAAGGCTTCATAAGCTGTTGTATTTAATTGTGGTGTTAATTTATAGTCGCGTTTTATTTCTCCATTTTCAGCTTGCTTGCGCATTTTGTAACGATTCATTACGGTTCCTTCTTGTTCTTTAAAGATTTTGTCGACAATATCTTTCTCTTTATAATCGATCCCTAAATCTTTCCATGTGTAAGTTTGTTTATCGTTTTGGAATGAGTAGTTAAGAGATTTTTGATTTAATTCATTCACCTTTTGATTAACAATTTCTTGTATATCTGCTTTATTTTTTCCATCAAGAGAAATACCTTCAAATGTAGTGTTTGGTAGTGCAGTTGTATCTAATTGATTATTTAGTTTGGATACATATTGATATCCACCAACGCCACCTACACAAAGTAATATGCCACCAGCAATAGCGGAGCCGATTAGTATTTTGCTTAGCTTCATTTATTTCCCCCCAGAAATTTATGTATAAATATATGTATTACATTTTTTGTATAAAAATGATGAAAATAACATTATGTATGTACTAGTATACTATTATTTTTACTGTGTGTGTAATGTTTTCATAAAAAACGTTACACTGTTGTAATAATTGTCTCTTTTTGTCACAATATGCATGCGAAATATGTTGAAAGTTATAATAAAAAGGCTGCTTAGAAAAATCTAGCAGCCTTTTTATTATAATTTTTTATGCTCATTTTTATTCGTAACACCAAGATGTTCTTGTAGTGTTGTCGATATATCCTGAACGCTTTTTTCGTTCGGAACGTAATAATAAATACCACCTATATATTTATCAGTACCTTCTACTTGTAGCTTATCCATTTTTAATTTTGAATCCATTGAATTTTTGGCAATAGCCATCATATCATCAAAAGCTAAATTTGTTTTTAAGTCGTTATCGACAGCATCTAATAAGCTTCCGATTTTATTAATGGAATTGAGCGATAGTGCTTTTTCGGCAATAGCTTCCAAAACAAGTTGTTGTCGTTGACCACGCATATAATCACTATCAATATGACGAGTTCTAGCTAGTGCAAGTGCTTCTTCTCCATTTAAATGTTGGCGTCCTTTTTTGAGGTGAATAGCATTTGCTTCGTCGCTACTATTTTGTTCTGTGAACTCAACTGGAACGTCGACAGTAATACCTCCAAGGGAATCAACAATATTGATAAAGGATTTGAAATTAAATTTTACATAGTAATCCACTGGAACATCTAAAAAATTTTCCACTGTATCAATTGTACTGTCTACACCACCAAATACGTGTGCATGTGTAATTTTATCATATTTATCACGTGATTTAATGTAAACACGTGAGTCACGTGGAATGCTGACAAGTTTAACGGATTTATCATTTTTATTAATTGTTGCAAGTAATAAAGCGTCCGTACGAGTTGCTTTTCCGTAATCTTTTTCCCTGATATCACTTTCATCTACACCCATGATAAGAACAGAAATATTGTCAGTCATAGGTTTAACAGCTTTTTCACGTTTGCTGGATTTATCTCCTCGGCCCAATTCAGAATAGGCGTTGCTTAAGACGGATTTTGCTTTACTATATATGTGGAAGGAGTAACCTCCTGCTCCCATCGCTACAATAAGTAATGGAATAAGAATGAACCAAAGTAGGCGTTTTTTCTTTGAACGCCCTTTTGTGGCTCGAGTTTCTTTGTTCATGTCGGATTTCATCATTTTTTCTCCTTTAAAACAATCAAAGTGTATACATCTAGAAGCGTATTAAAACACATAAAAAAATATTGTACGCTAAATAAAAGGGATTGTACATGTATAAAAAATAGATGTCTTGATTATTTATAAGACACCTATTCGTTATTGTATACAAAAGATAAGAATAAGAAAATGATAAAATTTTACCTAATTACAGCATAATACTTACAATAATCGCAGATAAAATACTAACAAGAGTAGCTCCGTATAATAATTTTAGACCAAATCGGGCAACGACATTTCCTTGTTCTTCGTTTAACCCTTTTACCGCACCTGAGATAATTCCAATGGAAGAGAAGTTGGCAAAAGAAACGAGGAAGACAGAAATAATACCAACTGTACGGATAGAGAGAGTACTGGAAATTTTGCTAAGATCCATCATTGCTACGAATTCATTTGTTACAAGTTTAGTTGCCATAATGCTACCAGCTGTGACAATTTCAGAACTTGGTACGCCGATAAGGAATGCGATTGGAGCGAATACATAACCTATTAGTTGTTGGAAAGTAATGCCGAATATAACGAGGAATAGGTCATTAATGCAACTCATTAATGCGACGAATCCAATAAGCATAGCGCCGACGACAATTGCTACGCGAAAACCATCGAGGATGTATTCTCCAAGCATTTCAAAAAAGCTTTGCTTTTCACCTTTTATTTCCAAAATATCTTCATCATCGTTAACGTCATAGGGGTTAATAATGAGTACGATAATAAAACCGCTAAATAAATTGAGAACGAGTGCGGTTACTACATATTTTGGTTCAATCATCGTCATATAGGCACCGACAATGGACATAGATACTGTGGACATAGCAGAGGCGCAAAGTGTATAAAGTCGATGTTTTGGGATTTGAGCTAATTGTTTTTTTACCGTAATAAAAACTTCTGATTGACCGACAATAGCAGAAGCGATGGCATTGTAAGATTCTAATTTCCCAAGACCATTTATTTTACTGAGAAAGAAACCAATCCAATGAATAAAGAATGGCAGTATTTTGAAATGTTGTAATATACCAATTAAGACGGAAATAAAGACAATTGGTAATAACACGTTAAGGAAAAATGGCATTTCTCCTTTGTTTGCAAGACCGCCAAATACAAAGTTTATACCGGATGCAGCGTAGTCGAGTAACTTTGTAAATAAATTAGAAATTATCGTAATAAGTACGAGGCCGATTTCTGTATTTAATAATAAATAGGTTAAAATTAACTGTATAATAAGCATGATGAAAATTGGTTTGAATTTAATATGTTTTTTATTGTTACTAGCAATATAGGCAAGGAAAAAAATAACGATAAGTCCGACGAAAAAAGTGATAAATTTCATAATAAGCCCCCTAAAAGAGATATTCTGATATATATGTTTTTCAATTAAAGGGAGAATATGCATGTTTAGTAAAGAGAGGAATAAAAGAATCATGAACATATGTAGAGTACATCACGTTGCAATTATTTGTTCGAATTATGAAGTGTCAAAGGATTTTTATACGAGAATATTAGGTTTTAAAGCGATAAATGAAGTATACAGAAAGGAACGAAATTCTTATAAGTTAGATTTATGTGTAGGAGAAGAGTATCAAATTGAATTATTTTCATTCCAAAGTCCACCGAAGCGTCAAAGCTTTCCAGAGGCCGCTGGACTTAGACATTTAGCCTTTGCTGTTACTGATATAGAAGAAGCTGTTAAACATTTAAATCAATGCGGGGTTGAGACAGAATTGATACGTGTTGATGAAATAACGGGAAAAAAATTCGTCTTTTTCCAAGACCCCGACAGTTTACCATTAGAACTGTATGAAAGCTGAAAATTGGTGAATTTTATATGGGGTTGCTTTCAAGTAAATGAAGAAACTAAAGTGAAACTTCTTTTTTAAAGGAGGTGTAACTTTAGCTAAGAAAGCTAAAGGACATACGTGGATATTTTAAAATTATTGATGGTAGCTATTCTTATAGCATTAACAGGTTTCTTTGTTGCTATAGAATTTGCAATTATAAAGGTACGTAGCAGTCGTATCGATCAACTTGTTATTGAAAAAAGACGAGGAGCATTAGCAGCTAAAAAAGTAACTTCAAATTTAGATGAATATTTATCGGCATGTCAGCTAGGTATTACGATTACTGCTTTAGGGCTTGGGTGGTTAGGAGAGCCGACGATTAAACATTTACTCGAACCACTGTTTTTTAAAATGCATCTATCTTCCGCAATTGCAAGTACGATTTCATTTATTATTGCATTTGCAGTTATTACATTTTTACATGTTGTCATTGGTGAACTTGCTCCAAAGACGTTCGCTATCCAAAAAGCAGAGCAAGTTAGTTTATTATTAGCACAACCGCTTATTTATTTTTACCGGGTTATGTATCCATTTATATGGACTTTAAATGGCTCTGCCCGACTTGTGACAGGCTTATTTGGCTTACATCCTGCTTCTGAACATGAAGTAGCGCATTCAGAAGAGGAACTAAGATTAATCTTATCTGAAAGTTATGAGAGTGGTGAGATTAATCAAACAGAATTTAAATATGTAAATAACATCTTTGAATTCGATAATAGAGTAGCAAAGGAAATTATGGTACCTCGTACTGAAGTTGTTGGTCTATATGAGGATGAGCCATTTGAGACACATATTAAAGTAATCGCACAAGAAAAGTACACGAGATATCCTGTACTTGGTGAAGATAAAGATGAAATTATTGGGATGGTTAATGTAAAGGACTTATTTATTCGTTATATGGATGGGAATCGAGATGAAGAGTGCTCAATTACACCGTATACACGGCCGGTTATTGAAGTGTTAGAAAATATCCCGATTCATGATTTATTATTACAAATGCAAAGAAGGCGAATACCACTAGCTGTATTATATGATGAATATGGTGGTACAGCAGGGATTGTCACACTAGAAGATATCTTAGAGGAAATTGTTGGAGAAATCCGAGATGAATACGATGAAGATGAGGCTCCACCTATAGAACATATAAGTGAAGTATGTAAAATCGTAGAGGGGAAAGTACTTATTAGCGAAGTAAATGATTTATTTGGTATACATCTAGTCGCGGATGATGTTGATACAATTGGTGGTTGGATTATGATGCAAAAGCAAATCGTTGCTGAGGGGGACATTATTGAGAAACATGGCATTCAGTTCAAAGTTCTTGAAAAGGATATGCATCAAATTAAGCGAGTGGAAATAAAGAAAATAGAGGAATGAATGGGCTTTCTATCATGTAGCCTTTAATAAAAGGGATATATAGAAAATTAAATGTTTGCGCTTTCAAAAAAGGTGCTATATAGTGAAGGTGGATGATGAAGAATTCTTCTTATAATACTCGTATTTTTATAGGGGGAATTTTCAAATAAGGATTTAGAATGAAAAGTATAGGTGATGAAAAATGATAGCAACGAAGGATATACGTATCGAAAAAGATTTTTTAGGTGAAAAGGAAGTACCGAATGTAGCTTATTACGGCGTACAAACGTTACGTGCTGTAGAGAACTTTCCGATTACAGGGTATCGCATTCATCCGTCACTCATTACAGCGATGGCAATTGTGAAAAAAGCGGCGGCACTCGCAAATATGGACACAGGATATTTAGCTAAAGATGTCGGACAAGAGATTGCAGAAGCTGCACAAGAGATTGTTGATGGAAAGTTCCATGATCAGTTTATCGTAGATCCGATTCAGGGCGGGGCAGGGACTTCAATTAATATGAATACAAATGAAGTCATTGCTAACAGAGCGCTAGAGCGCATGGGATATGAAAAAGGTGGGTATACGAAAATTAGCCCAAATACTCATGTGAACATGGCACAATCGACAAATGATGCGTTCCCAAC
The DNA here is from genome assembly GCF_001884235.1 of Bacillus paramycoides. Taxonomy (GTDB): domain Bacteria; phylum Bacillota; class Bacilli; order Bacillales; family Bacillaceae_G; genus Bacillus_A; species Bacillus_A paramycoides. The sequence continues at coordinate 79,350 of NZ_MAOI01000015.1, forward strand.
GGGGATTCATATTGCAACTCTTATGATGCTAAAAGAACTACTTGTTACAATGGAAGAACTTCATTCTGCTTTTCGTGATAAGGCAAAAGAGTTTGATCACGTAATTAAAATGGGACGTACACATTTGCAAGATGCAGTTCCAATTCGTCTGGGACAAGAATTTGAAGCGTATAGCCGAGTGCTTGAGCGTGATATAAAAAGAATTAAACAGTCTCGTCAACATTTATATGAAGTGAATATGGGAGCGACAGCTGTTGGCACAGGATTAAATGCAAATCCTACTTACATTGAACAAGTGGTAAAACATTTACGAACATTTAGTGGATTCCCACTTGTTGGTGCAGAGCACTTGGTTGATGCAACGCAAAATACAGATGCATACACAGAAGTATCTGCAGCGCTAAAAGTATGTATGATGAATATGTCTAAAATTGCAAACGATCTTCGCATTATGGCATCTGGTCCACGTGTTGGATTGGCTGAGATTCAATTACCAGCTCGTCAGCCGGGTTCATCTATTATGCCAGGTAAAGTAAATCCAGTTATGGCAGAAGTAATTAACCAAGTCGCTTTCCAAGTAATCGGAAATGATCATACAATTTGCTTAGCGTCAGAAGCAGGACAATTAGAGTTAAACGTAATGGAGCCTGTACTTGTATTTAATTTAATTCAATCTATCAGTATTATGAATAACGGATTCCGTGTATTCCGTGAATATTGTATTAAAGGAATTACAGCGAATGAAGAGTTGCTGAAGCAATATGTTGAGAAAAGTGTTGGGATTATTACAGCGGTTAATCCTCATATTGGCTATGAAGCAGCATCTCGTATTGCACGTGAAGCAATTGAAACAGGAAAATCTGTTAGGGAGTTATGTTTAGAACATGGTGTACTGACAGCTGAAGAATTGGATATTATTTTGGATCCATATGAAATGACGCATCCTGAAATTGCTGGAGCTTCTTTATTAAAGAATAAAGTGAAACTTTAATCAGTGGGGGGGTTGTTCATCCCCCCACTGATTATTAGTTGAACCAATCGGGCGTTTACGGGCAGTTGATCTCCCGCCTAACTTCTTTGCTCCATCCGACCTTTGGGTGGGAGTCTTACTGCCCGTTAATGCGGGATAAAAAAATGTAATGTAAAAAACACCGATCCAAACGGATCGGTGTTTTATTTTTAAAAGATATTAAATACAGAATTTAATTGAAGTAAGCTAATAATAGCTAAGAAGATTAAACTATATTTCATCACTATTTTAAATAGAGCAGATTCTTTACCAACTAGTCCAACTGCCGCACAAGCAACTGCTACAGATTGTGGTGAAACCATTTTTGCTATTGTACCACCAACTACGTTTAATGAAACGAGAGTAGATGGAACGATGTTTAATTGGTCTGCAGTTACTGCTTGAAGTGGTGCGAATAGTGAACCACTAGATACTACTGAACCTGTAATGAATACGCCAATCCATCCTAAGATTGGAGAAAGAATAGGGAATGCATTTCCAGTAGAAGAGAATGCAAGTCCAAGTGTAGATGACATACCAGAGTAGTTCTCTACATAAGCTAAAGCGATAACGCTACAAATTGTATATACTGGAACTTTTAATTCTTTTATTGTTTCAATCATTAATTCTTTGATCATTTTGCCGTTTACACGGTAGACGATAAGTGAAACGATAATTGCTAATACAATCGCAGTAGTTGTAGAAGAGAATACATCTAGTTTGAAAATAGCTGCGAAAGGTGTATCAGCTTTTGTGATTGGTGCAGTTTTTATAACTTGATTATGAAGACCAGGGAATTGAATGTTAAATACTAAGTTTGCCAATGGACCATTCGGAGCAAATAAAGCTTTAATTGGTTTTAAATTAAAGATTGTTACAAATGCAGTTAAGAATACGAATGGAGACCAAGCATATAAAATTTGATTGAATGTATGAGATTCTTTTTCTTCTCGTTTTTCTTCTTTAGCAGAAGATTTTGGTTGCCAAACACGTAAGAATAATGCAAGAGCGACCATACTTACGACTGCTGCGAAAATATTAGTAAGTTCAGCGCCTAAGAAGTAAGTTACAAGGAACTGAGTAATTGCGAAAGAAACACCACTTACAAGAATACCTTGCCAAGTTTCTTTAATACCTTTAATTCCATCGACCATTGAAACAAGTAAGAACGGTAAAATAACGCTAATGAATGGCAAAATGTAAACTGCTTGACGACCGACAGTTAATGCATCTAGCCCAGTTAATTGTGCAGGTACTGTAACTGGAATACCCATAGCACCCATAGCACCACCAGCGATATTAGCTACTAAGCAAATACCTGCTGCTTTTAATGGATTAAAGCCCATACCTACAAGTAATGCAGCTGTAATAGCAACTGGAACACCGAAACCAGCTGCGCCTTCTAAGAAAGCACCGAAAGAATAAGCGATTAATAATACTTGTAAACGTTGATCATTTGTAATACTTGAAATGCTATCACGAATGACATTGAATTGTTCTGTTTTAACAGTTAATTTGTAAAGGAAGATAGCTGCGATAACGATAGTACAAATTGGATAAAATCCAGATAAAACCCCGAATCCGGCAGATGCTACTGCTGCAGTTGCAGGCATTTTATAAACAAATATTGCAAGGATAATAGCAATAATTACACTGTAAAGACCAGCGATGTAACCTTTCATTTTGAATCCCACTAAACAAATGATGAAGCAGAAAATTGGAAGTGCTGCGATTAGTGCAGATAACCAAATATTGTTTAATGGGTCATAAATTTGTGTCCAAGTACTCATAATAATGACAACTCCTATCTATTATATGTGAAGAAATTCACATTATTTGTGAAACTATTCACAATCAACTTACATGCTTAGTATATTCTCCTTCAACACTATTGTCAACGTAAAAAAGTATAATTATTCCATAATAGTGTTAAAAGTAAAATTTTGTTCATAAAGTAGACAAAAAGCGTACTCAAATCGATTTGAGTACGCTTTTATAAATTATTTGCATATTCTTTCATTTTTTCATATGTCATTGGTCCTACATGCTTATATTGAATGACACCTTTTGTATCAATAATAAAAGATGTTGGAATGCTGATGATTTGATATGCGGCACCTGCTTGTCCTTTCTGATCTAATAGGACGGGGAAAGTGTATTTGTTTTCTTTAAGAAATTGTTTTACATTACTCGGATCTTTTTCAGTAGCTGTGGCATTTACAGCGACAATTTCAATCCCTTTATCCTTTGTATCATGATAAAACTTTTCCATATCAGGCATTTCTATTTTGCACGGACCACACCAACTTGCCCAAAAGTTTAATATTACTTTTTTTCCTCTATAGTCTGTAAGATGAACTTCTTGACCATTTGTTGTTTCTAGTAGGAAATTAGGGGCGATATTACCAATTTCAGTTCCAATGGGAATGTTTGATTCTGAATTTATATCTTCTTTTTTGTCTAATAGGAAGTTATGGATAATAGTCCAGCCAATTGCAATACTAATGAAAATAACAATAAACCACTTTTTAATATTACATCCCCCTCCTTACTTAAATTTCCTTTTTATCGTAACAAAGAGGTTAAATATGGTCAAATTACTTTACGATAGGTTATCAATTATGGACGGTATTTTACAATATCATTACTGTACATTTCAGTAAGGTGAAAATATAACAAAAAGGCTGATAAATCAACATTTGCAAGCAAAGTACTACTATCCCTTTGTTTTGCTTTTTCTTTATATCATATAGTATAATATTCAAAATCAGCAGGGATTTTTTCCAGAACTGTGTGCTGATAAAAGGAGGAAAAATTTTTCAGCATTATAGGTTGATAAAGTTATGTCGTAACAGGAAATATAAGAACAGATATATAAATAAATAATAAGAAAATAAAAACGAAAATGAGGGGAACTTTATGAACCAAAATCAATTTGACTGTCGTATTTCAGAAGAAGACGTACAGATGTTAAGAGCATTAGCTCATCCACTTCGTCTACGTCTAGTAATGGAACTAATGCAACGTGGAACATGTAATGTAACACAATTACAAGAGGTATTAGAAATTCCACAATCAACTGTTTCACAGCATTTAACGAAACTAAAGCAAAATAAAGTAGTGCGCTTTGAGAGACGCGGGTTAGAAGTGTATTATCAAATTCATAACGATAAAGTAAGTGAAGTAGTAAAAACATTATTTTCTTAATTTTTGAATATTATGGAAAAAAAGACGTGTGAAATATACGTCTTTTTTTATTTGAAGTAAATAATAATGGTAACGCTTGAGAGAGTAAATATTAGTACGTGGGGGAAAAGGCTACCGATCAAAGTGTTACTTTACGGAATATATTCCAAAGGGAAATGAAAAGATAGAAAGGAGTGCAATAAGTAAAAGGAGGAATAACAGTATGGATGTAAAACGTGTGAAACAGATATTATCTTCTTCAAGTAGAATTGATGTTACATATGAGGGAGTACCAGTATGGATTGAGAGCTGTGACGAGCAGAATGGAATTGCTCAAGTGTATGATGTATCTAATCCTGAAGAAAGTGTTCACGTGGATGTGACGGCTTTAGAAGAGAAGTAATAGAAAAGACGCTTCTAATTTTAGAAGCGTCTTTTTTGTGTTATTCCATCATACTCGCAACTTTTTTAGAGAAGAGAAGGAGTACAAGTCCTAAGACGATAACGATAATACCGATACTTGCAAATACTTCAAGGTATCCTAATGATTGTGTAAAGGAAGCAAGTTTACCAGCTAACCAGTTAGCCATACCCGTACCAGCTAACCATACTCCCATTAGTAATGATGCTAATTTTACAGGAGCGATGGCACTTACCATTGATAGACCGATTGGTGATAAGAATAACTCACCAATTGTATGGAAGAGATAAGTGATAACGATGAATAATAAGTTTGCTTTTACAGTTATATCTGCCTCATTACTTCCAGTTTTTAGAACTGCTAATGTTAAAACAAGATAACCTATACCTAGTAAAATCATACCAAATGCCATTTTTGTTGGCACTTTTAAATCACCGCGTTTTGTTTTAGAAAGTTTTAACCATAGCATAGATACAAATGGTGCAAGTAGTACGATGAATGCTGGGTTAACTGATTGGAACCAAGATGTTGGAACTTCCCAACCGAAAATTGTACGATCAACAAATTTATTTGTATAAAGTGTTAGAGAACTACCAGCTTGTTCAAATCCTGCCCAGAAGAATACTACGAAACAAGTTAAAATTACAATTGCCCAAGTGCGATTTTTCTCTTGTTTTGTTAAAGGTTTCTTTTCGATTACAGGTTGATTTTTTGATTTTTTACCGACAACTGTTGTTCCTGCTTTACCAAGGTAACGAGGAGCTAATAAGTTGAAAACAATTTGTCCAATAATCATACCGATACAAGCTGCTAAGAATCCGTATTTATATCCCATAACAATGACGCCATTAGCGCTTGTTTTAAAGAAATCTTCTGCTAAAAATCCACAAATAAGTGGAGCGAAGAAAGCACCTACGTTAATACCCATATAGAAGATAGTAAATGCACTGTCACGACGTGAATCATTTTCACCATACAATTCACCTAACAGTGTAGAAATATTTGGTTTGAAGAATCCATTACCAATAACTAATAGTATTAATCCAAGGAATAGTCCTGTTTTTGTATTCATTGAGAATAGTACAAAGTTACCAATTGCCATAATAATTCCGCCGAGAGTAATGGCATGACGTCTTGTAATATAATGATCAGTTAGCCATCCGCCTATAATTGGCATGAAATATACTGCAGCGGTAAAAGTACCATATAATTGCACTGCGACTGCCTTATCAAATCCTAACCCGCCACTAATGGCAGCAGTTGTTAAATAAAGAACTAAAAGGCCGCGCATTCCATAATAACTAAATCTTTCCCACATTTCTGTTAAGAACAACAAATACAACCCTGGTGGATGTTTCTTTGGTGATTGTTGCTCTCCAGCTTTGTCTAATTTTAAAGCTGCATCCATTTTTGTTTCCCCCTAATCCTGTATAACGGATATTTATGTAATCATTTTAATTTACAAAATATTTAGAAGTCAATAGAATTATATGGAAATAGAAAGAAAATTTCTGAAATAATTCATTTTTTCTTCAACCGTTATTGTATTTTTCCCTGAAAACTATATAATAAGCGTTTTCAAATGTAGTATTTGAATTCTAAAAGAAAACAAAATAGTGATTAATCAGAAAATTTAGATTAAAACATCTATTCTGATATAAAGAAAATATATTTTATTTACTTTTATAATATAACATATTGGGAATAAAAATACAAAATGAAATAATATGACATTTCAGTGAAATAAAAATAACTAGCTCAAAGAAGAGGGAGCTAGTTAGAAAATGTTATTTAATAAAGCGTTGTTTAATGTAACCGAGTAGTAAGTTCGCAGCGATTAATTATTAATAGAAGAAAATGAAAATAATTCTCATTATCATTGACAACGAGAATTAAGTTGAAATACACTAAAAACGTATCATTATATTGAAGGAAAAGCACTGCATATTATAAAAAGTGAAGCAAAATGGATTGGTTTATTTTTTGAATCATTGCAGTTTGTATTTGTATTTTTGTAAGTATTATTTTAATGGTGCTAAGGAACAGATTATTATTCAAAATGTGCGTCTGCCAAGGCGTTTAATTGTGGCTATAGATTGAATACTTGTCGTGGATTTAATTGGACATACATTCTTTACGTTACTACAAATTCCAGCAGGTGTATTTACATCAGCGATTGGTACGCAGTATTTTATTTATTTTATAAAAATGGGAATTCATAAAGGGAGATGAATATGCAAAAAGCATTGGAGACGAAACGCTTGATGCTGTCTTATGGTGAAACAATTATTATTGATGAGTTGAATTTAGAAATTCCAAAAGGGGAAATTACAATCTTTATCGGTTCTAACGGTTGTGGAAAATCAACTTTATTACGTTCACTAGCTAGATTATTAAAGCCAACATCCGGTGACATTTTATTAGATAATCAAACGATTCAAAGTATACAAACGAAGCAAATTGCTCGTCAAATGGCAATTTTACCGCAAGGACCACAAGCGCCGGAAGGACTTACAGTATTGCAACTTGTAAAGCAAGGGCGTTATCCATATCAAACTTGGTTAAAGCATTGGTCAGAAAAAGATGAGGAAATGGTACAAAAAGCGCTTGCTGCAACGGGTATGACAGAATTTGCTGAGCGTGATGTTCATGCCCTTTCAGGTGGACAGCGTCAACGTGCTTGGATTGCAATGACTCTTGCACAAGATACCGATATTATTTTACTGGATGAGCCGACTACATATTTAGATATGACTCACCAAATTGAAGTGTTAGATTTATTATTTGAATTAAACGAAACAGAGCAAAGAACGATTGTTATGGTATTGCACGATTTAAATTTAGCATGCCGCTATGCAGATAACATTGTAGCCATTCAAGATAAACAAATATATGCACAAGGTAAGCCTGAGGAAGTGGTAGACGAAAAGCTAGTACGTGATGTATTCCGTATGGAGTGTCAAATAAGTACTGATCCGTTATTTGGGACACCACTCTGTATCCCGCATGGAAGAGGGAGACGTGTACTTAAAGAGGCTGCTCAGGCAATGAGATAACGAAAAAAGACGATGAATCCTCATCGTCTTTTTATTTTTTTGCAAGAAAATAATAGAAAGAGGGGAATACGTAAGCGGCGTTCGTATTCTTCTTCACTCTGAAAACAATTTCGATTTGGTGAAGCTTCTTTTAAGTTTGTAATTGTAAATCCTGCTTTTTGTAATAACGTGAAATATTGTTCAGTTGTACGATGATATTTAATAACTTCTTGATCAATCCACGGTTCAACTCGTTTGCCTGTTTTAAAATAATCATCGACGAGCCAGCTAGTTCTTTTACCATCCGTTCGCAAGCTTTCAAATGAAGATGTAATAACAGGGTGTTGAACGCTAAAAATAAAAGTTCCGTTTGTTTTTAAAGTTTTGTACACATTTTGAAAAATAATATCAAGATGTTCAATATAATGTAAGGCGAGTCTAGATGTCACTAAATCGAAAGTAGAAGGAGGGTATGTGTAGTCTTTGAGGTTTAAAAAATGAATGGTGCCATTTTTATTTTCTAGTTGTTTTATTGCCTTTTCATACATAAGGTGAGAACCTTCAATGCCAGTGTAAGAGTGGCAACCATTTTCTAATAACTCGATACCAAACTGAGCGTCACCACAGCCTAAATCGAGAGTTTGTTTTCCTTGTACATTACCAATGAGCTGAAAGAATACTGGTTTTTCAATAGATTCATTGGGGCTATTGTCTCGGTATCTTCGTTTCATATATTGCTCAAAAAATGCTTCATTATTATATACATCAGATTCTGTAAATGCCATGTTTGAAACCCTCCTAAATATTTTTTTTATTCTATCAAATATGAAAAGTAAATGATAGATTTCTTGTAACGAATCATATATAATCTAAAATTGTAAGCGGTTTCTTTAAACTATTTTTCTATAATAAATTCTGAAAACGTGTTAAGCTAGTAGAGGGATTATTAGAACTATTAAGACAATAATTCGCTTACATGAACGATGGGAGGCTTCACGATGTCTAGTAAAACACTTGCGAAATTTTTAGAAGAAAATTTAGAGGATTTAAAATCAAAGGGGCTTTATAACGTAATTGATCCGCTTGAAAGTCCAAATGGACCAATCATTACAATTGGCGGAAAAGAATATATTAACTTATCTTCAAACAACTATCTTGGATTAGCGACTGATAATCGCTTACAAGAAGCAGCAATTGGTGCAATTCATAAGTACGGTGTTGGGGCAGGAGCTGTTCGTACAATTAACGGTACTTTAGATTTGCATATTAAATTAGAAGAAACAATTGCGAAGTTTAAACATACAGAAGCAGCAATTGCTTATCAATCAGGATTTAACTGTAATATGGCAGCGATTTCAGCTGTTATGGATAAAAATGATGCGATTCTTTCAGATGAATTAAACCATGCATCTATTATTGATGGTAGTCGTCTATCAAGAGCGAAAATCATCGTTTATAAGCATTCTGATATGGAAGATTTACGCAAAAAAGCAATCGAGGCAAAAGAATCAGGTCTTTACAATAAATTAATGGTTATTACAGATGGTGTTTTCTCAATGGATGGAGATATTGCGAAATTACCAGAAATTGTTGAAATTGCAGAAGAGCTGGATTTAATGACATATGTAGATGATGCACACGGTTCAGGTGTACTTGGTAAAGGTGCAGGCACTGTAAAACATTTCGGCCTTTCTGATAAAGTTGATTTCCAAATTGGTACATTGTCAAAAGCAATTGGGGTAATTGGTGGATATGTAGCAGGGAAACAAAACTTAATTGACTGGTTAAAAGTACGTTCACGTCCATTCTTATTCTCGACAGCTTTAACACCAGCTGATGCAGCTGCTTGTATGAGATCAATTGAAATCTTAATGGAAAGCACAGAGTTGCACGATCGTTTATGGGAAAATGGTCGCTATTTAAAACAAGGGTTAAAAGAACTTGGCTTTAACATTGGAGAAAGCGAAACACCAATTACACCTTGTATTATTGGTGACGAAGTATTAACACAAGAATTTAGTAAACGTCTAAATGAAGAAGGCGTATACGCAAAATCTATCGTGTTCCCAACTGTAGCAAAAGGAACAGGACGCGTTCGTAATATGCCTACAGCAGCTCATACGAAAGAAATGTTAGATGAAGCAATTCGTAAGTATGAAAAAGTAGGGAAAGAAATGGGAATCATTTAAGTAACGGCATCTTTTGAATAGCTTGCAAATGAGGAGTGGGGAAAATGAAAAAAATTCTAGTAACCGGTTCTTTAGGGCAAATTGGTTCTGAACTTGTAATGAAACTTCGTGATGTATACGGTGCATCAAATGTTATTGCAACAGATATTCGTGAAACGGATAGCGATGTAGTAAAGTCAGGTCCATTTGAAACGTTAGATGTAACAGATGGACAAAAATTACATGATATTGCAAAGCGTAATGAAGTGGATACAGTTATTCATTTAGCGGCTTTACTTTCAGCAACAGCAGAAAAAAATCCGTTATTTGCTTGGAATTTAAATATGGGCGGACTTGTAAATGCATTAGAAGCAGCACGTGAATTAAACTGTAAGTTTTTCACGCCAAGTTCTATCGGTGCATTCGGTCCATCAACGCCAAAAGATAATACACCACAAGATACAATTCAGCGTCCTACTACGATGTATGGGGTAAACAAAGTAGCAGGAGAATTACTATGTGATTATTATCATCAAAAGTTTGGCGTTGATACGCGCGGCGTACGTTTCCCAGGTTTAATTTCTTATGTAGCTCCTCCAGGTGGCGGAACGACTGATTATGCAGTTGAAATTTATTATGAGGCGATTAAAAAAGGTGCATACACCTCATACATTGCTGAAGGAACGTACATGGATATGATGTATATGCCGGATGCTTTGCAAGCGATCATTTCATTAATGGAAGCTGATCCAAGTAAACTAGTGCATAGAAATGCGTTCAACATTACAGCAATGAGCTTTGAGCCAGAGCAAATCGCGGCATCAATTCGTAAACACATTCCGAGCTTTACAATGGAATACGCTGTAGATCCAGCTCGTCAAACAATCGCTGATAGCTGGCCAAACTCTATTGATGCAACAGCAGCAATGAAAGAGTGGGGCTTTAAAGCAGAATACGATTTAGACAAAATGACAACTGATATGTTGGCGAAGTTAAAAAAAAAGCTCACAGCTGAGTTAGTGATGAATTAATAGGAAGAGCCGATTCTTAGGAATTGGCTCTTCGTTCTTTTTGAGAGGGGAGAAAAGAGCAACATGCAAAGAGTTGATGTCGTATATGCACTAATACATGACGAAAAAAGAGATACAATATTAATGGTACATAATGTAGAACAAAACGTTTGGTCACTACCAGGCGGGGCTGTTGAAAAAGGCGAAACATTAGAGCAAGCACTAGTAAGAGAAGTGAAAGAAGAGACAGGGTTAACAGCTGAGCCAGGAGGACTTGTTGCGATCAATGAAAAATTCTTTGAAGAATCAGGGAATCATGCGCTATTTTTTACATTCCAAGTAAATGTAGTAACAGGTGAACTTTGTGCAGAAGATGAAGGAGAAATCTCCGCAATCGAGTGGGTGGATAGAAAAATCGCGAACGAGCGATTCCCATACTACGATGGAGAGTTCGAATTATTATTAGAAGTAGCCATTCCATACAAGTTTCAACCAGAAACAAAGTAAGTAAATAAAGAAAAAGGAGCCAAATGAGCTCCTTTTTTCTATTCAATCGTTTTCAGTAATAGCTTCTTCAATAGTGGTTTGATCTTCAGGCGTAAATCTTCAGCATGATTTGCAACTAAGAAGTGATGGTTATAAATGTTTTTCATCAATTGATACGTTGCTTCTTTCGCTTCGCCTTCTTCGATGAATATGCCGATTACTTCCATTCCACTTTTACGAGCAAGTTTGACAGCTTCATGTGTATCTAAAATGCCGTCTTGTTGATAGTCTAGTGCAGAAGGTTCACCATCTGTAAAGACAAGTAAGAATTTATGCTTTTCTGGTCTCTTCGCAAGCTTTTCAGAAACGATACGAATAATATACCCGTCACGGTTATCTTCTTCTTCACGAAGCTGCATAATTTCTGGACCGACGTTTGGTAACGTTGAGTTTTTATACGTCACAACCTCATGGATAACGTTCGGTTTATCTTCAGGTTTAGCACTAGAAGCATCTTCCCAGAATCCGCTAATAGCGTGCGGGATTTTTAAAGATTTTAAAGCTTCATGGAATAGTACAACACTCTTTTTTGTTTCTTCCATTTTGTTATACATAGAGCCAGAGCAGTCAACTAATAGTTGGAATGCAACGTCAAGTTCTTGAGATTCTTGTCCCTTTTTATAAAACATGCGCGGCTGTTTTTCTGTATAAATACGAAGGAATTTTTTACGAAGTCTTCCGTAATATTTATCACTATTTGCATTCGTTTTATTTTCAATTGTTTTTTCAATAATTTTCTTTAATTCTTTTACATCTTTATTAACAACTGATTTGATGGCTTGATAATCTTTTTTCTCGTCAGGGTTTGGTTTACGTGCTTCTTTAAATGTATGAGAAGCTCCCACATTATATTTGCCGTATATGCCTTCGTTCTGACTAGAAGCGTGAGATGCTCTTGCTTCTTCTGTATCAGCACCATCGAAGTTAGATTGCGTACTTTTTTGAGAAGTACCTTGTACAGAACCAAGTGCTTGATCACCATCTTCTGATTCGCGAGCCGTATCACCCATCATGTTTGTTTTTGTGCCGCTTTCTAATTCGAAGCGTAAAAAGTTCTCGTTTTCGTTATTTTTATTTTCACGATGCCATGTGGAGAAGCTTTCATCCATTTTGTTTTTATTATCGTCATCATCTATGAGCTGCGTATCATCATTTGCTAATTCTTCGACGCGGCAGTTCTTTTCATCTGCAATAACAGATAAATAAAGCGGAGCATGTCCGAAATAGTTGTTAATCATATCAGTTTCAAGAAGACTTTCTAGGCGATAACGAATTTTTTCAACAATATACATAATATCTTCCGTATTACGAGTTTGGAATGTTTCATGTAAAATCGTTTCAATTTGCTCAAAATATTCATTATTAAACATTTCATATTTATCGCTCGTTAATGAAAGATAGCATAGACAAAATAGACGATCACCGTGATAGTTACGAACGCGATTTATTTCATTTTGTGAGCCAAAGTAATTGCGGTACATTTCTTTTCGGCGCTTAAAAATATGCTTTGTGCCAGGACGTAAACTTTTGACGATTTCCTCGACACGTAAATCTTCTAATAGAACAAATAATTGTGTTAAAAACTTTTTTAGAGGAGATTCTTGTAATTCGATTGCGTAAGAGCGAATTAAAGTCATGTCCGAGTAATGTTTATTGCCAAGTGCTTTTAAAAACACTTCGCTTTTTAATCCGATTACTGTATCCTCTTCTTTTCGATCATCCCAAAAGTGACTAATGACAACCTTTTTTTCAATTTCGTCGTAGTATGCTTTGTAACCATACTCAAGATAGGCATCGTCTTCTTTTAGAAGGGCATACATTAAGTTTTCCATTTGCAAAAACAGCGACGCATCAATTTTTTTGTCACTAAAAATTTGTCTCATGAATTATCCCTCAAAGAAATAACTTTCTGCTAATTCACGGACAGTCATTTGTTCTGTTTCATCATTTAATTTTGCGATAATACTACGTTCAATTGCACGCATAACAGGAATATATACACCTAAATCACATGCGTCGATAATACCACGAATACTCGCTGCTTCTTCACTTACGCGTCCATCACGCGCTAAAGGCATAAGGTCGCTTGCAAATGCAACGAATTTTTCAATTGTTGCAGTATCTTTTAATTTTGATTCTGCTAATAATAGTTCTTTTAATGTATCACCTTGAATGTAAGGAACTTCAATAATAACGAAACGGTTTTTTAATGCTTCGTTTAGTTCACTTGTCCCAACATAACCTTCGTTAATCGCAGCAATTACGCGATATTCGTTATCACCGTATACAACTTCTTGTGTAAATGGGTTTGTAATCATTTTACGGTAATCTAACGCACCGTGAAGAAGTGGTAATGTTTCAGGTTTTGCCATATTGATTTCATCAATATATAGGAAATGACCGCTCTTCATTGCCTTCATAAGAGGACCGTTAACGAATGTAACTTCAGATGCGCTGTCTTTTGTTTGTAATGTGTTGTATCCTAAAATACCTTCTACATCTAAGTCGACAGAACAGTTAATGCTATGCATTGGTTTTTGGAATAAAGAAGAAAGAGTTTCCGCTAGTACTGTTTTACCACTACCAGTCGGTCCTTTTAATAGAATATTTTTACCAAGTAAAAGTGCTGTAATTGCATCCTCAATAATGCTGTTATCAGATGCTTTATATATTTTACTTCCAATTAAATGTGCATTTTCGCCAGCTTCTTGTTTATTCTTTTCGTGAATTGCTGAAAGCTGTTGTTTTAAATCAGCATGTATATGAAATTGTTCTAACATGTATTTCCCACCTAACATTATTTTCATAAAGTAATACATCTTATGATAACTTGTTTTAATATGGTATGCAAAGAAAAGGAGAGAGGGGAAATGTAAAAGAAAAAGCAATCAATATTATATTGATTGCTTATAGTAAAGGAGAAATGAGTCGCATGAAAGACTCTAATATTCGTTTTTTTATACTTCTTTTTTGGAAAGAGTTCCATTTAATTTCAGTGGAATGCTTAAAGTCTTCTTCAAAATCGTGCTTAATATCATGAACGGTTTCTGATTCATAAAGTACACTAATAATTTCATAATTTAATTCAAAGCTACGCACATCCATATTTGCTGTTCCAATTGTTGCGATCTTATCATCAACGAGTACAATTTTCGCATGCATAAAACCATCTTTATAACTGTAAATGGAAGCACCAGCTTTTAAAAGTGGAGTGAAATAGGATTGAGATGCTTGATCACTAATAATGCTATCACTTTTACCTGGATATAAAATGCGTACATCTATGCCGGATATTGCACTTAAGCGTAATAATGTTAAAGTTTCTTGATCTGGAATAAAGTATGGTGTAGCGATCCAAATAGATTTTTTGGCAGAGCCCATAACAGCTAGTAATGTATTACGAATACTTTTATCATCGGAGCTTGGTCCACTTGCTACAATTTGAACAGCACCTTCTGCATTCGAAATTTCTTTACCAGGGAAGTATTGTCTATTCATAAATTGATCCCAAGAATACGTATTCAAACCACTAGAGGCATAAAGCCAATCTTCTAGAAAGATTGCTTGTAATTTATATAATGCTTTTCCTTCTATTTTTAAATGACTATCACGCCAAACGGGAAATTTCTTTGAACGGCCGAGATATTCGTCACCGACGTTGAGTCCTCCAGTAAACCCAATTTCTCCATCTACAATAACAATTTTACGATGGTTACGATAATTGACCGTTTCAAGTAACCAAGCTGAAAAAATAGGGTCAAATTCTACAATTTCAATTCCAGCTTCTTTCATAGGCTGTAAAAATCGTCTTCTTAACGTGTTACTTCCGAGTCCATCATAAAGGAAGCGTACAATAACACCGTCTTTTGCTTTTTTTATTAAAGCATCTCGAACTTTTGTACCGATCTCATCAGATTTATAAATATAGTATTGAATATGTATATGATGTTTTGCATGCTCGATGGCTTGTAGAATTTCTGAAAATGTTTGATCTCCGTTTGTTAAAAGTTTTGTAGTCGTTCTATCTGCGGCAGGACCGCCTCCGAATTTTTGTACGACTTCTGTTAAATGTGTAGAACGCTCACTTAATGGAACTGTGAGTGATAATTCTAGTCGTCTTCCTTCTAAAATTTCACGGAATAATTTTCTTTGTTCTTCTGAACGATGGAGATGTTTTTTTCTTCTCCAACGGCTACGCCCGAAAACGGAGTATAAAAGCACACCTACAAAAGGGAGAAGTACTAATACTAAAAACCATGCTAAGGTGCTTTGAGGAGACCTGTTTTCGATAAAAATAACGAATGAAATTCCTATGATTGTGATGGACCACAGAGCACCGACAAATGTATATACCGAAATATACGATGTATTTATCAAGAAAAGAACGATAGATACGACTGTAAATATTAATAATAATTGAACGATAGGTTTCTTCATTTCTATAAAATTCCTCTAATCTTTCTGAAATATAGACTTCTTATATAAAAGGTGTAATCCGACATTCTTATTATAAAGTGTTTTGTTTTTTTTACAAAATATAGACATTTTCCCCATGCTTTCCGCATTTGTCCTACATACAGTATATTGTTACGTTTTTATATAGAAAAGGGGATGAATAAAGTTTACAGCCGTCCAGTTGGAGGCTTCGGACATGGCGGATATGGCCATCCATATTATTCAGATACTCCATATTATACGGATTATCAACAGTATCCTTACTATTCATACAGCACATATTAAAGTAGGGAAATTGAAAAGGAGAGGAAGCAAAATGAACTATATAGGAAATGATGGCGGATATTATCGTAATCACCATGGGGGTGGAGGGCATCATCATCATGGCGGACATAATTATCACGGAGGACACAACCATTATGATCACCACCATCATCACGGTGGTGGATGGGGCTGGGGTGGCGGCTCGTGGGGAGGAGGAGGATTTTTTCCAGGAAGTTTTGCAGGTGGAGTATTAGGAGGGCTTACGGCTGGAGCATTAACAAGTACAGCTAGTGGTGGATATTATCCAGCGCCATATCCGGTAACTTATCCTGCACCGTACCCAACACCATATCCAGTTTATCAGCAAACATCGTACCCGCATTATTAGACTAAAAAAGAGGATATCCTCTTTTTTAGTCTAATAATGTATTTATTTAAAAAAACTTCCAAAAATAAGGTGGAAATATGTTAATATTTTATTATTGTAATTCAAAAATAAATACCGATATAAATCCACACACATAATATTTATAAATGAATATATTTTTATGTTTTAATATTAATTCTGCTATTTGTAGGTAGTTAGATTTATACCTCAATGATTCATGAAAGCATAGGGTTAGGTGATAGGGGTTAAATTTTCACTTTATAAATGAATAGAATGTAAGAAGAATATTATATAATAAGGTCAGATAATCAGAGAGGAAATAATTCCCTAATATAATTAAAATAGCACTATATTGCTTTTTCTTATAAATAATATTATGTTATTTTAATCGGCCTATTTTAAAAAATTGTGATTAATGTAAAGGCACATTAGTTAGAAAATGAAATATCTCTATTTCTATGAAGAGAAACAAGTTGTGTTTTAGCCAGATAGGAAGCAAGGAGAGGTGCGCATGCTAGAACAAAGAGGTCATGCATTATATGACTCTTCATTGCGAGATTTAAAATTAGCATTAGATGAGTCTTCAATTGTTGCTATTACAGATCGAAATGGTCTTATTACATATGTAAATGATAAATTTTGTAAAATCTCAAAATATAAAAGAGAAGAGTTAATTGGAAAAGATCATCGTATTTTAAATTCGGGATACCATCCGAAAGCATTTTTTAAAAATTTATGGAAACGTATTTTGAGTGGAAAAGTCTGGACAGGTGAAATTCGAAATCAAGCAAAAGATGGTACATATTATTGGGTTAAAACAACAATTGTTCCATTTTTAAATGAAACAGGAGAACCTTATCAATTTATTGCAATTCGAAATGATATTAGTAGTAGGAAAGCGACGGAACAACGTTTAAGATTAAGTGAAAGCCGTTATAGGGAACTTGCTTATCATGATGCTTTAACGAGTTTACCAAATCGTTTGCAGTTAATAACGACTGTAAATGAGATGATTGCAGAGAAGCAAGAGTTTGGCATGATTTACTTTGATTTAGATCGTTTTAAATTAGTAAATGATACGTTAGGTCATATGATAGGAGATTTACTTTTAAGTGAGGTGGCCTCACGGTTACATTATGTGCTAGGAGAGAAAGATGTTCTAGCTAGGCTTGGTGGAGACGAATTTGTTCTACTAACAAAAAATCATACACAAGATGAGATGAGGCAATTAGCGACATCCGTATTGTCGTGCTTCCAAGCACCATTTATGCTTGAAGGTCATGAAGTATATATTTCTGCTAGCTTAGGACTATGCTCATATCCACAAGATGGAAAAGATGTTGAAGCTTTATTGAAAAATTCGGATTTAGCCATGTATAGTGCAAAGGAGCAAGGAAGAAATGCAGCGTGCTTCTTTACAGATGAATTACGTGCGAAAATAAACCGTAGAATGAAAATAGAGTTTGCTTTGCAAAAAGCAATTCGTGACGAAGAATTAAAAGTGGTATTACAGCCGATTATTGATTTGAAAACAAAGAAATGTACTGGTGTTGAGGCTTTAGTACGTTGTACGACAGAAGAAGGTCCTATTTCACCAAGTGAATTTATCCCTGTAGCTGAAGAGTGTGGGCTTATTATAAAACTAGGAGACTGGGTATTAGAAAAGTCATGTCGATTGTTTAAAACATTACCAGAGTATCAAGAAGGGCTGAGATTATCTGTTAATTTATCAATACAGCAATTGATGCAAAAGCGTTTTATTTTATCTGTTCGTAGTATATTAAAGCGAACTGGATTTCCACCGAATCGTTTAATATTAGAAATAACAGAAAGTATAGCTGTACGCCATTTTGATTATATTATCGCTACATTACAAGAATTAAGAAGTATGGGAGTTTTAATCGCCTTAGACGATTTCGGAACAGGCTATTCTTCATTATATTATTTAAAACAACTCCCACTTGATATTGTAAAAATCGATCGTAATTTTATTCGGGAGTTTCATTATGATCACGCACAACCAGAGAGAACGATTGTGAAATCCGTTACTGAAATTGCTCATAGTTTAAATTTGGCAGTAGTTGCTGAAGGGGTAGAAACGGTAGAACAAGAAAGTTTATTGAAATCAATGGGTTGTGATTATGTACAGGGGTTTTATTATGCAAAACCTTTAACGGTAGGAGAGTTAAAAGAAAAGTTAATAAACGATTTTTAATAAAAAAAGAGAAGCGGAAAGCTTCTCTTTTTTACTAGTTTTTTTGTGGATTTTTCATTAAAACTGGATAAAGAATAAGACCTACTACAAACAAACCAATTCCTAAGAAGAACGTTTTTAAATCAGCAGTTCCTGTTTTAATCACCCAAATGGAATATAAAAATGCTAATGCAGTAATGATTCCATCTTTTACTCGGGATCCAGGCATTATGTCATACGTTTCTCCCGTAATAACTAATTTTAATTGGTACAAGGTAGAAACAAGGTACGGAATTAAATATGCTAATGTTGCTACAACAATAACGAAATTATATGCTTCCGAAACAGTACCAGAAATCGTCGAAAATAAGAAAATTTGCGTCATCACATTTGTAATAAATAATGATTTTGAAGGACTTCCTTTTTTATTCGTTTTTCCGAAAATCTTAGGGAAAAGTCCATTTTTTGCTGCTTGGTAAGGCACTTCTGAGCTAACAACGATCCAGCCTACAGTGGATCCAAATAAAGATACGAGCGCAAGTAGTGCCATTATATAAGCACCTTTAGTACCAATCGCTAAATTTAATGCATCTACTAATGGCTTTTGAGACTCTTTTAATGCATCTTGTGGAAGAGCACCCATTGTCAGTAAAGTAATTGCCATGTAAATAAGAAGAGCGATAATTAATCCGAAAATCGTAGCTTTCTTAACATCGCGCTGAGATTTTGCTCGGTTAGAAAGCATAACGGCTGATTCAATGCCGATAAAGGCCCAAAGTGTTTTAATAGCAGCTGAATTGATTTGTCCACCTAACGAAATGGATTGCCCTGCTTCATTCATAAATGTTTGACCGTCTCCGAAATTAGAGGCATTAAAAATGAATAATGTGATCACAATAAACATTGTAAATCCGATAATTTTTGCAATGGTAGCAAGAAGGTTCATATTTCCAGCTCGATCAATATTTTGAGAAAGAATATATTGAATTCCCCATAACATAAGGCTACATACTAGGAAAGTTAACCCTTTTCCTAGTTCTAGTGAAAATCCATTTATTGAAAAGAGAATTTGCTTACTTTGTAAAACGGGAAAGAATGTTGATAAATATCCTGCGAAGGAAATAATTACAGATGCTGTAGCAGCCCAGTTAGCAGCCCAGTATCCCCAAGCCATACTATATCCTGCAACTTTACCTGCCTTTTGAGAAGGAAACATTGCTTGAGCATAACTTTGTGGCCCGGCTTTTAATTCTGGCTTGCGAATTGCTAAATTTCCGAATACGAGTGCAATCATAAATACACCAAGTCCTGTAATACTCCAAGCAAGTGTAGAGCCCATTGGACCTGATACTTGTGCTAAGTTTGCTGGAAGCATAAATACACCGCCCCCAACCATATTTCCGATAACAAAAGCTGTTAAAATCCATAATCCCCATTTTTTCGTTTCCATTTTTGTTAACTCCTTTGTAGTAAGTTTTGCTTAAACATCATTTTTTACTAGCTTTTTATGCAATAAAAAAAGAGCCATGTAGATAAAAAATACCTACATGGCTCTTTGCCAAAGCGTAGGTACAATGGGAATAACCCTTGTACCTACGCGTAATTTTTCCGCTAGGTTTCAAGGGTTAAGTATGATGATGATGTTTTTGTGCAAATGTAACTACAGTTGTATAAGTAAGCATAGTTCTTTGCTCCCTTTCTCCTCTGATTTTGAAGTTAGTATACTACATGTTTTTTTGAATGAAAAGAAAAATATAAAAAAAATTATAAAAATACGTTTTAGAGACTAAATATTTATCTATATTTTTCTTGTACTGGAAAATAAGTGAGAGATTGGCAGAAGAGTGTAGCATGGTATAATACATATAGAATTAGAAGGTGACAAGGGGTTATTGTAGATGATGAGTAAGTATGAACAAATTTATACAGAAATCAGCAAGTCTATTGATAATAAACAATTAAAAGAAGGATGCAAAATTCCATCAGAAACAGAATTAATGAAGCAGTATGAGGCAAGTCGAGGTACTGTAAGAAAAGCTGTAGATTTATTGCAAGAGCGTGGATATGTTCAAAAAATACATGGAAAAGGTGTTTTTGTTTTAAAGCGAAAAAATATTGAATTTAACTTTGGAGGCATTATAAGTTTTCAAGAAGAAAACGAGCGTTTAGGCCGTCATTGTATTACAGATGTCGTGGAAATAGAGAAAATGAAAGCGACGAAAGATGTAGCAAAGTTATTAAACGTGAAAGAAAACACAGAAATAGATCATATTAAACGCGTGCGAAATATTGACGGAGAAAAAGTAATTTTAGATATAAACCATTTTGTATCTGAATATATTCCAGGATTAACGAGAGAAATTGCAACTGAATCGATTTATAAATACATTGAGAAAGAATTAGGACTACATATTAGTTATTCACAGAGGGTAATTGAAGTACAGCCATGTACAGATAATGACCGAAAGTATTTAGATTTAAATGGAACAGACTATGTTGTCGTTGTAAAAAACTTTACGCATTTGTACGATGGGAGTCAATTCGAATATACGGAATCACGTCACCGTTTAGATATCTTTCACTTTTCGGATGTGGCGCGAAGAAAATAAAGAGATGGAACGAATAACGTTTCATCTCTTTTTTTATAAAAAAATAACCAACTCGTATATACAAGTGTTGACTAACTTATATATACGAGTTAATATGTAATTGTAAACGGTATCAAAAAAAGAAAAGAGGGACGGGAATATGGGGAAAGACTATCGTAAAACAGCAGAAGAAGTGCTGCAGTATATTGGAGGGAAAGACAATATTGAACAAGCTGCGCACTGTGTAACGAGGCTCCGTATAGCTTTAAAGGATGAAAGTAAAATAGATAATGATAAATTGCAGTCTGTTTCATTAGTGAAGGGAGCGTTTCATAACGCTGGGGTATTTCAAATTGTAATTGGCCCAGGAGACGTAGATCGTGTTTACGCTGAATTGATAACGCTTGCAGGTATGAAAGAATCGACAGTAGCTGATGTAAAAGATTCAGGGGATAAAAAATTAAATCCAGTTCAAAAGTTTGTAAAAGTATTTTCAGATGTATTTATGCCGATTTTACCAGCGATTATTACGGCAGGTTTACTAATGGGGATTAATAACCTGTTAGGAGCGAAGGACTTATTCTTTGATGGGAAAAATTTATTAGATGTTTATCCGAACTTAAGTGGACTTTGGGATTTAATTAATATGATGGCTAATACAGCATTTGTATTTTTGCCAGCACTTGTCGGTTGGTCAGCGACGAAGCGTTTTGGTGGTAGTCCGATACTTGGGATTGTTATGGGACTAATGCTTGTGCATCCTGATTTATTAAATGCTTGGAATTATGGAAAAGCAGCAGCTGGTTTAGATGGACAAAAGATTGAGTACTTCGATATTTTAGGTCTATTCCAAATTGAAAAAGTAGGATATCAAGGTCAAATTTTACCGATTTTAGTAGCAGCATTCGTATTAAGTAAAGTAGAAATCTTTTTAAAGAAACATGTACCAAACGCAATTCAATTATTAGTTGTACCAATTACAACAATCGTTGTAACAGGTGTATTAGCATTAGGAATTATTGGTCCAGTTACACGTCATATTGGAGATTTATTAACAGCTGGATTAGTAGGGGTATATGAAACAGTACCAGTACTTGGAGCTGTATTATTTGGAGCATTATATGCACCGTTAGTAATTACAGGTATGCATCATATGTTTATTGCAATTGATTTACAATTAATCGCACAGCATGGTGGTACGTTTATTTGGCCGATGATTGCTCTTTCTAACATTGCACAAGGTAGTGCGGCACTTGCGATGTTCTGGATTTCTAAAAATCAAAATGATAAAAGCATGGCATCGACATCAGCAATTTCAGCGTACTTCGGTATTACAGAGCCAGCGATGTTCGGTGTGAATTTACGAAATAAATTCCCGTTCTATGCAGCGATTATTGGTTCTGCTATAGCGGCGATATTCATTACATTAAATGGCGTATTAGCACCGGCTATCGGAATTGGCGGATTGCCAGCATTTATTTCTATCATTCCGAAATCGATTCCAATGTTTATTTTAGGAATGATTATAGCAGTGGTAATTCCATTTACGCTAACATGGCTATTTGCGAAACGAGTAAAACAGAAGTAGGAGGAAGTTAAGCATGAAGGATTGGCATAAAAGTGTAGTCTATCAAATTTATCCGAAGAGCTTTAATAGTTACTACAATAAAGGAACGGGCGATATAAAAGGAGTTACAGAGAAACTAGATTATTTGAAAGAACTCGGAGTAGATTATATTTGGTTAACACCGATATACCAGTCGCCACAAAACGATAATGGTTATGATGTCAGTGATTATTATCGTATAGACCCGTCTTACGGAACGATGGAAGAGTTTGAAGCGCTTTTAGAAGAAGCGAAAGCACGTAATATGGAGATTATGCTCGATATTGTTGTAAACCATAGTTCGACAGAGCATAAGTGGTTTAAAGAAGCGAAGGAAGATAAAAATAGTCCGTATCGTAATTATTATATTTGGCGTGATGAAAAGAATAATTGGCAGTCTAAATTTGGCGGATCTGCTTGGAAATATGATGAAAAGACAGAGCAATACTTTTTACATCTATTTGATGAAACGCAAGCGGATTTAAATTGGGAAAATGAAAGGCTTCGTGAAGAAGTGTACGATATGATGCGCTTTTGGCTAGATAAAGGTGTAAAAGGATTCCGCCTTGATGTTATTAATTTAATTTCAAAGGATCAAAGGTTTTTAAGTGATGAAGGAAGTACGGCTACAAGTGATGGGCGTAAATATTATACGGATGGCCCACGCGTTCATGAATATTTACAAGAGATGAACCGAAATGTGTTTGAAGGAAAAGATGTTATTACAGTTGGGGAAATGTCATCTACGACAATTGATAATTGCATTAAATATTCAAACCCTGGTCGTAATGAACTAAGCATGACGTTTAGTTTCCACCATTTAAAAGTAGATTATCCGAATGGTGATAAGTGGACGAAAGCTGATTTTGATTTTATTAAATTAAAAGAAATTATGTCTAATTGGCAAATTGAAATGCAAAAGGGCGGAGGATGGAATGCATTATTCTGGTGTAATCATGATCAGCCGCGCATTGTGTCACGCTTTGGGGATGATGGGAAGTACCGAAATGAATCAGCTAAAATGTTAGCGACATCTATGCACCTGCTGCAAGGAACGCCTTATATTTATCAAGGGGAAGAAATTGGTATGACGAACCCTAACTTCCGTTCTATTGAGCAATATCGTGATGTAGAATCGTTAAATATATATGATATAAAACAGGAAGAAGGCTTATTAAAAGAAGAGATTATAGAGATTTTAAAACAAAAATCTCGTGATAACTCACGTACTCCGATGCAGTGGAATGAAGAGGTGAATAGCGGTTTCACAACGAATACACCGTGGATTTCCGTAGCTGAAAATTATAAAGAAATTAATGTGGAAAACGCATTAAATGATAAAGAATCTGTATTTTATCATTATAAAAAGTTAATTGAACTTCGAAAAACATATGATGTAATTACAGAAGGGAAATATGATGTTTTAGATAAGAATCACCCTAAGATTTGGGCATATACACGCACTATGAATAATGAATTATTACTTGTTATAAATAACTTCTATGGAGAAGAAATAACATATTCTGCGCCAGTGAATGTTCAATTGGATGGAATGAAACAAGAAGTATTATTATCCAATTATGGAGACTCAAGCAAGAAGATAAATAATCTCGTGCTGAGACCGTATGAGTCAATTGTATATCGATATACGAAATAAAAGGTTGTATGCCCGCGCGGCATACAACCTTTTACTTTAAGACACCACTATACAAAATAGTCACTTCTACTTCGGGTTTAAACTTCACTTTTGCATAATCCTTGTTCCCATTTTTCCGGTTAATAACACGAATAAAACAGCTTGTTTCAGGGGTAAATGTCCAGTTAATTTGTCTTTATTAAATAAAGCTAATCTTGCCTCTCTTAATGGTTCTTGATCTCAACAGCCAGAAAGGAGTGAACTAACACATAAGATTGCACTTAATTTAATTATTTTTTTGTGCATATTGTGCTTCTTTCTTATTTCTGAGTAAGGAATAAAGAAGAAATAAAAAAGGTAAGATTACTATAAAAATATAGGTGAATTTATCAGTAAATTGTGTAAGTACTTTTAATTCTTCAGGTGTATCTATAAATAAGGCAGTACTAAATGAAATGAGTCCAACAATGGGAACAGCCTTTTTATGATTAGCGAGATTGAATATATGTCTAATTCCTATAGAAGCAGCGTAGTAATAACTAGCAATAGAAGCTACAACGTAGAAAAAGCTTTATCTAGTGACAGCTCAGATCGAGTTAATAGTGGCTCAAGAGCTAATTGGTGAATTAAATTTGGATCTGCTAAAGATTCGATATATAAGATCGTTCCTTTTCCATTTTGAAAAGGAACATTTAATTTTTTTATATCATCAGAATGGCAGAGTTTGTTTTCGATGTAATTAATGTTTTCCGAAAGTGATGGAAACATATGCTTTTGATTCTTGCTCTTTTGCTGTTCTTCTTGTTGTGTCATAATTTCCACCTCTTTTAGAATAAAATTCCTTCTGTTAATTTTTGCTTTTTGTGAGAAATTTATGCTTGGAGTATTTGAAAAAAGTAGCTTGAAAGTTACGTTACGTCATCTTTTGTATTAAAGAAAATAGAATATAGGGGATGGTATAGATGACTTTGAAGCATATGTGGGGATGGAAAGAAATTTTATATTTATTTGTTTTCGTATTTCTGATTGTTCCAGTAACAGTTGAATCTCTTTTTTATGATTATGCTTTAAAAATAATAGGGAACTCATTATATGCTGGAGTATTAATGGGACTTATAATGGCAGTGATATTTACTTTTGTAGTTTATCTTTTTTGCATAAAAAGATATAAACTGTCGTGGAAAGATATTGGAATTCGGAAGCTTTCATGGAAAGATTTATTGTGGACATTTGTAGCGGTTATTTCTTTGATTGTAGTTAGTATTGGTGTATTAATGATAATGGAGAAACTGGGGATTTCTTTTGAAAATAGTAAAACGGAGACGGTCCAAAATGATAAATCAATATATTCGTTCTGCATCGCGGTAATTGGAGCGGCGGTTATATCACCAATCTATGAAGAGATTTTATATCGAGGTGTTTTTTATACGTTTTTTCGTGATAGATATGGCATATGGGGCGGTATGCTTATAAGTTCAATAATATTTACTGTTGTTCATATCCCAACATACAACACATTACCGGTGAATTTTTTAAGCGGAGTAGCATTCGCATGGTTATATGAGAAAACAAATTCTATTTTATCAGCTATGGTTGCCCACGCACTATTTAATTTCATAGCAGTACTTCTCACATTTATGTCGAATTAAGAAGATATATAGGAGGGATACATATGGAAATAGCTGTAGAACGTGTTTTTACGAACGAGATTTTAGTAAGAGCGGCAAAGTCATTTCATGTGACAGTGGAAAAAAAACCACTTGGTGATTTCGAGAACTATATTTTTAAAGCGAAGGATAGAGATGGTGAAGATCACGTATTACGTTTAACACATTCTTCTCATCGTTCAAAAAAAGAGGTAGAGGCTGAACTAGATTTTTTACGATATGTTGTGGAGAACGGGGCAAAGGTAGCGGGACCTCTTTACTCAACATCTCAAAATCTTGTAGAAGAAATCGTAGCAGAGGATGGGACTTTCTTTTTTGTTTCCTTATTTACATATGCGAAAGGTGAGCAAGTGAAAGGAGACGAATCGCCTTATTGGGGAGATACTTTCTTTGAAGCATGGGGAAAAGCAATTGGACAACTGCATCGTCTGACAATGAATTATCCTAAAACAGATGACCGTGATACGTGGGAAGAGGATGAGAGTGCAATTGTTAACGAATTAGAAGATAAGAAAGTGAAAGAGATTGCAACTGTATTAATGAATGAGATAAAAGCTCTTCCAATTGAAAAGGAGACGTTCGGTCTTATGCATGGTGATATTCATCCAGGCAACTTTCATTATGATGGCAAAGAGTTAACAATCTTTGATTTTGATGATGCGGCTTATAATTACTTTATACATGATTTAGCAATGGTTCTTTATTACTCTGTACTTTTTACACCGTGGACTGTAGAAGAGAAGACGGAATTTGCTCGTAAACAGTTACAAGTGTTAAGAAAGGGCTATGAATATGAGCACAGGCTAGCGGATAGTTGGTATGAATCGTTACCGTTATTTTTACGTTTGCGTGATATAGGCCTATACGGTACGATTCAAAAGAAGTTTAAAGGGAAAGATATGTCTGATAATTTCAGAGAATTATCAGAACAACTTTATGAAAGAATTATAAAGAAAGAAGCGATTTTGAATATATAATACATTCATATCACAACAAAGTATGTAAAATAAATATATACTTTGTTTTTTTATACAAAAATATGTTTGTTTTATTAAAATAATATTGTCATAGATTCAGTATACATTTATAATTTTTATATATTCTGAAAATTCTTTATAAAGAGGAGGGGGAATATTGGAAGCTATCGTAAGTTGGATAAATAATATTGTTTGGAGTCCCGCACTTGTCTATTTATGTTTAGGAGTAGGTCTATATTTTTCCATTCGAACGAGGTTTTTACAAGTAAGACATGTAGGAGAAATGGTGAAGCTTACATTTCAAGGGGAAAAATCGGATGCGGGTGTTTCTTCGTTCCAAGCGTTAGCACTTTCATTATCAGGGCGCGTTGGAACAGGAAATATTGCGGGTGTTGCAACGGCTGTTGCATTTGGTGGTCCAGGAGCTGTCTTTTGGATGTGGGCGGTAGCTTTTCTAGGAGCAGGTTCGGCTTATGTAGAATCGACACTTGCACAAATATATAAGACGAAGCATCAAGGACAATTCCGCGGTGGTCCGGCTTATTACATTGAAAAGGGACTAGGGGTTAAATGGTACGCATTAGTGTTCGTCGCAGCAACAATTCTTGCGACGGGGATGCTGTTACCGGGTGTTCAGGCGAATAGTATTGCTATAAGTTTGGAAACAGCTTTTGGCATTAAT
The DNA here is from genome assembly GCF_001884235.1 of Bacillus paramycoides. Taxonomy (GTDB): domain Bacteria; phylum Bacillota; class Bacilli; order Bacillales; family Bacillaceae_G; genus Bacillus_A; species Bacillus_A paramycoides. Next base: position 107,182 of record NZ_MAOI01000015.1, read on the forward strand.
ACTTCGGTATCCGGAGCGGTATTAGTAGCGGCATTAGCACTTATTATTTTTGGTGGAGTTAAGCGAATTGCTAACGTAGCGCAAGTTGTAGTGCCATTTATGGCGCTTGGTTACATTTTAGTAGCTTGTGTAATTGTAGCTATGAATATTGAAAAATTACCAGACGCTTTCATGTTAATTTTAAAAAGTGCATTTGCATTAGAAGCAGCTTTTGGTGGAATCATTGGTTTAGCAATTTCTTGGGGTGTAAAACGTGGTATTTATTCAAATGAAGCAGGGCAAGGAACTGGGGCTCATGCGGCGGCAGCTGCTGAAGTATCACATCCAGCTAAACAAGGGTTAGTACAAGCATTTTCCGTTTACATTGATACATTATTTGTTTGTTCAGCAACAGCATTTATGATGATTATTACAGGCATGTATAACGTATTTGATGCAAGCGGAAAAAACTTTATCGTCAATAAATTAAATGGTGCACAGCCAGGTCCTGGTTATACACAGGCAGCAGTAGAATCTGTTTTTCCTGGATTCGGAAACGCTTTCGTAGCAATTTCTCTATTATTCTTCGCATTTACAACTATTATGGCTTATTACTACATTGCAGAAACGAATATTGCTTACTTAAACCGCGATAAAGACCGTCCTTGGATGTCTATCGTACTAAAGTTTGTATTCTTAGGAGTTGTATTCTACGGTTGTGTAAAAACAGCCGCAACAGCATGGGCTTTAGGTGATATTGGTGTAGGAATTATGGCATGGGTTAATATTATTGCGATTCTATTATTACAAAAACCAGCATTGATCGCATTAAAGGATTATGAAAAGCAGAAAAAAGAAGGAAAAGATCCAGTATTCGATCCACAGCCGTTAGGAATTAAAAATGCAGATTTCTGGGAGCATGAATACGGGAAAGATAAAAAAGAAGAAGTATCTTAATAGAATAGGAATAGAGGAGCAAAGGGAAAGCCCTTTGCTCTTTTTTATGTGCAAAATGAGACTGAAAGTTATTTTTTTGTCCATTTTTGAATATAAAAAGAATGTACATGCTTTGTTAGGGGAAGGGGGGAGTTTGTTGATTGAGTTTCGTAATGTAAATAAATATTATGGTAACTTTCAAGTTTTGAAAAATATTAATGTGCAAGTGCAAAAGGGTGAAGTGGTAGTAGTTATTGGGCCTTCAGGGTCAGGGAAAAGTACGTTACTTCGGTGTATAAATCAATTGGAGTCAATTACTGATGGAGAATTGATTGTACAAAATACGGAAGTACACAATGCGAAAACAAATATGAATGAATTGCGCCGAAATATTGGGATGGTCTTTCAACACTTTTATTTATATCCACATAAAACAGTACTTCAAAATATTACACTGGCGCCAATTAAAGTAAATAAAGCATCAAAAGAGGAAGCTGAGAAAACAGCGATGTTTTATTTAGAAAAGGTAGGAATCCCGGAGAAGGCCGGTGTATATCCACATCAACTATCGGGAGGACAACAGCAAAGGGTAGCAATTGCAAGAGGGCTTGCGATGCAGCCGAAAACTATGTTGTTTGATGAGCCAACGTCTGCTCTTGATCCAGAGATGATTGGTGAAGTGCTTGATGTTATGAAAGCGCTGGCTAAAGAAGGGATGACGATGGTTGTTGTCACACATGAGATGGGATTTGCACGTGAGGTAGCAGATAGGATTTTATTTATGGATGACGGCCAAATTATTGAAGATACAACACCAGCACAATTTTTTGCAAATCCTGAACAAGAAAGAGCTCGTTTGTTTTTAAGTCGGGTGTTAAATCATTAAAGGAGGAATTTCATGCTTAAAATGAAAAAGTTGTTTACTTTAATTGTATTTTCATGCCTATTCGTGCTCGTTGTCGCTGGATGTGGAAATAAAAAAGATGAGGCGAAAGAAACAAATACGAAGCAAGGTGGAGTTGTTGAGCAAATTAAGAAGCGCGGGAAATTAGTAGTCGGGGTGAAAAATGATACGAATTTATTTGGATTGAAAAATCCTTCAACCGGGAAGGTAGAAGGATTTGATATTGATGTAGCAAAGGCGCTTGCGAAAAAGATTCTTGGAGATGAAAATAAATTAGAGCTGAAAGAAGTAACTTCTAAAACACGTATTCCTATGCTGAAAAATGGTGATATTGACGTGATTATCGCAACAATGACGATTACGGAAGAACGTAAAAAAGAAGTTGATTTTTCAGATGTATATTTTAAAGCGGGGCAATCGTTACTTGTGAAAAAAGGAAGCAATATTAAAAGTATTGATGATGTGAAAAAAGATGTAAAAGTATTGGCTGTGAAAGGCTCAACGTCTACAAATAACATTCGTCAAAAGGCACCGGAAGCGACTGTATTGGAGTTTGAAAATTATAGTGAGGCATTTACAGCGTTAAAGGCAGGCAAAGGAGATGTTTTAACGACAGATAATGCGATATTGTACGGAATGGCAAAGCAAGATGCAAATTATGAAGTTGTTGGGAAAATCTTTACGGATGAACCGTACGGAATTGCAGTTCAAAAAGGTGCGGACGATTTAACGAAAGAGATTAATAGTTTACTAAAAGATATGAAGGCTAATGGGGAATACGATAAATTGTATGAAAAATGGATCGGTCAAAAACAAGAAAAATAAAGTGAAACTTTAATCAGTGGGGGAGGGGTTTACTCCTACTAATTATTAGCCTACACCAATCGGGATAAATAGTAAGAATGAGAGGATGAGGGATGCTCATCCTCTTCTTATAAAGAAAGAGGTGATTGTACTTGCCTGATTTTTCTATTTTGACAACTAACATTGATATGTATTTAGAAGGATTTAAATATACGGTAATGTCTAGTGTAATTGCGCTAATAGGAAGTTTTGTTTTAGGGGTTATTATGGCGGTGATGCGTATTGCACCTATCCGTATTTTGAATTGGATCGGATCTGCCTATGTAGAATTTGTTAGAAATATTCCACTCGTATTAATTGCATTCATTTTCTATTTTGCTTTGCCTGTAATAGGAATTACTTTTAATGGTTTTGTAGCAGGGACAGTTGCGCTTACAGTTTATACAGCTGCTTTTATTGCGGAAGTAATTCGTGCGGGTATTTTATCAGTCGCGAAAGGACAAATGGAAGCGGCGCGCTCTTCAGGCCTAACATACGTACAAGCGATGTATTATATTGTTTTACCTCAAGCGATGAAAATCGTAATCCCTCCTTTAGGAAATCAATTTCTCAATTTAGTGAAGAACTCTTCTATACTCGGAATTATTGCTGGGGTGGATTTAATGTATCAAGGAGATTTAATTTCAACGAAGACGTTCGTTACGTTTGATGTATATATATTTGTCGGGATGTTTTATTTAGTATTAACAATTCCGCTAAGTATGCTAGTGCGTTATTTGGAAAGACGCTTGGCAAAGGAGGCGGTGTAAATGGATTTTCAAGGTGCTATTACGGGAGATCATATACTCTTTTTATTAAAAGGATTGCTTATAACGCTAGAAGTCGCTCTTGTAGCGATTGTACTTAGTTTTATTATCGGTAGTGTAATCGGAACTTTGCGCTATACAAAAATACCCGTCGTCTCACAAATACTAGGCTTTATCGTTGAAGTCATTCGAAATTTACCCCTTCTTCTAATTATATTTTTTACGTATTTTGCACTTCCAGAGGCAGGTTTGAAATTAGAAATTATAACAGCCGCAATTGTTGCTTTAACGATATTTGAAGCGGCGATGATATCTGAAATTGTTCGAAGTGGTCTATTATCTATCGAAAAAGGACAAATTGAAGCGGCGCGCTCGTCAGGATTAACATATGTCCAAACGGTTTGGAACATTATTTTACCGCAAGCGTTGAGAAGAATGGTACCGCCGCTTGTCAGCCAATTTATTTCATTATTAAAGGATACGTCACTGGCAGTTGTTATATCATTGCCGGAGCTTATGCATAATGCTCAAATTATTAGCGGACAGAACGTAAATTATATGATTCCAACATTTATATTAGCAGCTTGTATGTATTTCATCGTAAATTACAGTTTATCAATTTTATCGAGAAGATTAGAACTTCGTTAACTCTTACAATAATACGTAAGAGTTTTTCCTTATAAATCCTTAATTACCTTAAAATAGAATCCGAATCTCTTAATAATTAAATTTTTATAATATTTTATCAGAAAAGTTTTAATTTTATATAGAAATTGTAACCGCTTTCGTGTATATTTTTATTATCAGAAAATTTTAAAAAGAGATAGAGGGTTTATAGGGGAGGATTACAATGCAGCAAACAACGAATGATAAATTACATCGTACGATGAAGAGTAGACATTTATTTATGATAGCACTAGGTGGTGTAATCGGGACAGGGTTTTTCCTGGGTTCAGGATACACTATTAATCAAGCTGGACCAGGGGGAGCAATTCTTTCTTATTTAGTGGGCGGATTTATTATGTATTTAACAATGCTTTGTCTTGGAGAGCTAACGGTAGCGATGCCAGTTTCAGGTTCTTTCCAAAAGTATGCGACGAAGTTTATCGGGCCTGGAACTGGATTTATGATCGGCTGGCTATACTGGCTTGGATGGGCAGTAACAGTAGGATTAGAATTAACGTCGATCGGTTTAATGATGAAAAGATGGTTTCCAAATGTTGATGTTTGGGTATGGTGTCTCGTATTCGGGGTTATTTTATATGCTTCAAACGCTATCTCAGCGAAAAGTTATGCTGAATTAGAGTTTTGGTTCTCTAGTATTAAGGTAGTTACAATTATTGCATTTGTTGTTCTTGGTGGTAGTGCATTACTAGGATTTTTACCATACGACGGAAAAGAAGCAGCACCTCTTTTCTCTAACTTTGTAAGTGACGGCGGACTATTCCCAAATGGACTAGCTGCAGTACTTCTTACGATGATTACAGTTAACTTTTCATTCCAAGGAACAGAGTTAATCGGGATTGCAGCAGGAGAGAGTCAGGAGCCTGAAAAAACAATTCCACGCGCAATTCGTAATACAGTATGGCGCATTATGTTATTCTTCATTTTAACAATGACAATTTTAGTAGGATTAATTTCTTGGAAAGAAGCAGGAGTAATTGAAAGTCCATTCGTAGTTGTATTTGATAAAATTGGTATTCCATATGCAGCGGATATTATGAACTTCGTTATTATTACTGCTTTATTATCTGTAGCGAACTCAGGATTATATGCAGCAACGCGTATACTATGGTCACTTGCAAATGAAGGAATGGCACCAACTTCTTTCAAGAAAGTAAATAAGCGTGGTATTCCGATTACAGCGTTAGTCGTAACAATTGCTGTTGCGGCGTTATCTTTATTAACAAGCTTCCTTGCAGAAGATACAGTATATATGTATTTATTATCTATAGCTGGTTTATCCGCTGTTTCAAGTTGGATCATTATTGCTTTATCACAACTTCGCTTTAGAAGTCAGTATATAAAAGGCGGAGGAAAGTTAGAGGACTTAAAGTATAGAACACCACTATATCCGATTGTCCCAATTTTAGCTTTAATTACAAATAGTATCGTTGTTATTAGTTTAGCGTTTATTCCTGAACAACGAATGGCGTTATATTGTGGTGTTCCATTTATCATTTTCTGCTACATATATTATTATATGAGTAAGAAACGGCAGAAACCGATGAAAGTGGAGATGGAAGCGAAGTATGAAAATAAAAATCAAGCATGATAATATTCGAGCAGATTTATCGTATGACAAATTAGCAATCGGAAAAGAAGATGGGTATTCACCGTTAGAATTACTCGTTTCTTCTATTGCGGGATGCAGTGCAATTGTTTTTCGAACGATTTTAGAAAAGAAACGTATTACATACGATACGTTTACAATTGAAACTGAAATTGGGAGAAGTGAAGCTTTATCAAAACCAGTTGAAAGTATTCATTTGCACTACAAAATAAAAGCACAAGGTATTACTGAAGAACAATTAGACAAGGCACTGCAACTTGCGGTAAAGAACTGTACGATCGTTCAATCTGTAAAGGATAGTATAAAGGTTACAGAAACAATCGAATTAATAAAGTGAAACTTTAATCAGTGGGTGTTTATCCCCACTGATTATTAGTTGAACCAATCGGGCTTTTACGGGCAGTTGATCTCCTATCTAACTCCTTTGCTTTACAGCAGAATTTTGAGATAGGAGTCTTACTGCCCGTTAATGCGGGATAAAGTAAGATGTAAAAACGTGAGAATAGGGCGCTCACGTTTTTATGTTTTTGAAAGAGGAATTCTCTTACGTCTTTTTAGTCTCCATACATATTTAAAACTTCTTTCGCACGTATGCGTAAACCATCTATTAATTCTTTCGGTTCTAAAACTTTTGCATCTTTTCCAAGCCGATAAAATAAAGGGGTAATAAAATTAATTTCTCCTTTATCAATTGTTGAATTTATATACCCTGTCCCATCTTCGTTTACTTCAACGAACTCTTCAAGGTAAGGAACGCTTTTACATTGGCGCACGCCTTCTGTCGTTAATAAAACATGTAACTGAGTAGGAATGATTATTACGTTAGAGTTAGAGGCAAACCATTCTTCTAAATTCATGAATGTATCTTCGTTTTCTTCCATTGATAATATGGAAAGAATACGATCGACACGATACAGTAATACTTTTTTTCTACTAAAGTCATAGGATGGCAAATACCATAAACCATCGTGAGCATATACACCGATAGGATGAACATGTTTTGTTTTTATTCCAGATTTAGATTCGTATTGAAAGTGTAAATTTTTATTTTCAATAGCTGCTGTTAACACTTCTTTTAAAAGTGGTGTATCAATTGTCCTCTTCGGATTCCAAAAAGCGATATAAGAACGTATTTTATCAACTTTAGCTTTCGCATCATTTTGTAGAGAGCCATATAGTTTATGTGTAACGGAATTGATTTCCGTATTAAAAGGCAAGTTACGATAGTAGCTTAAAGATTGAAAAGCAAAAAAGATGGAGACAGCTTCTTCTTCAGTGAATAAAATAGGTGGAATTACTCTATTCGTTAATACTTTATATCCTCCATTGCGACCTTGTTCAGCGTAAATGGGTAACCCCATATCACTCAAATCTAAAATGTATCTATGAACAGTACGAATAGATATATTGAACTCATCAGCTATTTCTTGAGCTGTAAATTTCCTTTTTGCAGAAGCGAATATAAGAATGTCTAATAAACGTTTTGCTTTTGACAAGGATATCACCTTTTTCTTTTTTTAACATGCCATTAATTGTCATGTTTTACGGTTAGTATAGTGCTTACATAATGATTTTATCAATATGAGAAGCAAGGAGGAAAAATATGTCACGTGAAATGGTTTTATTTATTGCAGCTAGCTTGGATGGATTTATCGCGAAAGAAGACGATGATTTACAATGGTTAATGGAAACTGAAGGAGAGGGCGATAACGGTTATACAGAAATGTATGAATCGATTGATACATTAATTATGGGGAAGAGAACGTATGATTACGTGGTAGAGCATACGGAAACATTCCCGTACCTAGATAAAAAATGTTATGTTTTTTCTAATTCAGAAAAAGGTTCGAATGAACATGTAGAGTTTGTAAATGAAGATGTAGTGGAGCTTACAAAAAGATTAAAAGAGCAAGAAGGCTCTAAAATATGGCTAGTCGGTGGAGGGAATCTACTGGGAGCCTTTCTAAAGAATAATCTAATTGATGAATATATTGTTACGATTACACCTCATATATTAGGTTCTGGTATTCCGTTATTTAAAGAAAAGAATCCGGAAATTAATTTAACTTTAACGGATACAAAACGTTTTGGTCAGTTTGTAAACTTATATTATAAAAGAAAAGCCTAAATGATAATAGAACACGACTATGAATGTATAGTCGTGTTTTATTATAAAGATGGTAATGAAATCATAAAGCAAGAACCGTGACCAACTTCACTCGTTACAGTAATATTCCCGCCGTGTAGTTCTACAATTTCTTTCACGATAGAGAGTCCTAAGCCAGTTCCTCCTGTTGCACGTGATCTTGCTTTGTCAACGCGATAAAAGCGGTCGAAGATGTGAGGGAGGTCTTCTTGCGGAATACCTTCGCCCTCGTCCTCAATTTTGATGGAAATACGTTTATGTTCTTCTGTAACAGAAATATTGATAGGAGAATGTTCTTTCGAATGCCTATAGGCGTTATTTAAAATATTAACCATAACTTGCTCAAAACGCTGCTCATCTAGCTTTACTAAGAGGGAGGGAGGACATGTGAAAACAACTCTAATTTGTTTTTCTCCGTACATAACATTTATTTTTTCAGTGATACGAGTCAGGAAGGCGTGTAAATATACTTCCTTTACTTGAATAGAAAAGTTATGTTGTTCCATTTGAGCGAGTGAAAATAAATCTTGAACTAAGTTTGTAATATAATCAGATTCATCTTTTATAATGGATAAATATCGTAAACGTTGCTCAGGAGTTGTACTTTCTTTTAATGCAATGTCAGCATAACCTCTTACGTACGTTAAAGGTGTTCGTAATTCATGAGCAACACTCGCTAGAAATTCACTTCTTTCGGTTTTCATATAATGTAAATCATTTGCAAGAGTTTGAATGGATTCTGCAAGTTCACCAATTTCATCATTTCGAGTAGTAGTTAAAGAAACGGATAAATCGCCCTTACTCATTTTTTCAGTGGCATGTTTCATGTGTAACAATGGTTTTGTTAATAAGCGGGATAATAGAAAAATTGTGACGACTGTTAATAGGAAAGTCACGATGCCGGCAATAATAAATTGTTTTGTTAAGCCATTAATCATTTCTTCGATTGATGTTGTTCTGAGAAACATATAAACATAACCTTCTAATTTTCCATTTACTACAATGGGACTAACTGTACATATATAATTAGATGTTTTCCAATGATTTTCTATAATAGATCCGTTATGATCTGTACTCGTATTCATCTCGGCAATATGCTTTTTTATAGTTGTATCTAGCTCGTTAGATTTTGCTAGTACTTCCTTATTTGCATTTGTAATAACAACGGTTGTTTCAGCTTCGGATTCCATTAAAGCGACGTGAGAGATTGTTTGCCTGTCAAAATACTTTTCAAGGACATCTCGGTGACTATTTCCGCGCTTTAATAAAGCTGTCATTTCTTCATTTACTCTAGCGTTTACAAGGCTATAATAGAGCAAGACAAATAGAACACTTTCGATTAAAAGTGTAACAATTAGAAAATAAAATCCGAGTTGAATAGAAATTCGCTTCATTGTTTTGCTCCTTAATTTTCGCTATCAATCCATCGATAACCTACTCCGTATATAGTTTTTAAATGGTGATCAATAGGGAAATTTACTTTTCGTAATTTATCACGCAAATTACGAATATGTGAATCGACTGTTCTATCTTCTGTATTTGTATTTAAACCCCAAATCCGTTCAATGAGCTGATCACGGCTTAATACGTAGTTCACATGGCGTAAAAATAATCCGAGTAAAGAGAATTCGATCGGAGTGAGAAGAAGTTCTTCATTATGGACAGAAACAAAATGCTTTGTCTCATCCCATAAAATGCCGTGATATTGGATTTGCGTATGTTGATTCGTACGCCGTAAAACAGCTTCAATTCTTGCGAAAAGCTCCTCTTCATGGAAAGGCTTCGTCACATAATCATCTGCTCCAAGTTTTAATCCTTGAATGACATCTACCGTTTGATCACGAGCGGTTACCATAATGATTGGAACGTTACTAAATGAACGAATTCTTTTGCACGTTTCCCATCCATCCGTCTTTGGCATCATAATATCGAGTAAAACAAATTTGAAGTTTCGATTTTCTATATGTGAAATAGCTTCTTCTCCAGATACCGCACATATGCAGTTATATCCGATTGGAGTAAGATAAAGAGTTAATAATTCAAGCATTCTCGGTTCATCGTCTACGAGTAGTATATCGATCATAGAGTACCTCCGCATTTGTAGTTATTACTTAAATTGTAAGTCAAAATCATGAAGAAATGGTGCAGATTATAATGCATCTGCATAATTTCTTCAGAATTGCTTGTTATCGTAAAGTTGAAATTCCATTTTAAGTAATAATATTGGCTCGAAAACGATGAAGCGGAGGCGATATAGTGAAGAAAAAGACCCGAATCCTTGGGATAACAATAATTACGGCAGCCGGTCTTGCGGCATGTGGGCAAACGAACACAGATCATAAAAATCATGAATCTACAAAAGAGAAGAAAACAGAGCAAAAGGAAATGAAAATGAATCAAGAGGTGACTGCGCCGAAAGAAATGAATAAAAGAGCAGCGAATGATTTATTAACGACAAGTTTAAAAAATATAACGAGATTAAATACAAATGATCCTCTGCAAATGGCAGTGCTAACTTCGCAAACAATATGGCCAGCAACTCATAAAGAGAATCAGCCGGGTGCTGTTATTTTAGTACCAATGAACGAGTGGCAATTAGGTATTGCAAGTGCGGATCTTATTCATCATCCGAATAACGGACCGATTTTATTTATAGAAAAAGAAGCGGTACCTGAAATGACGTTAAAAGAAATAAAACGATTAAATCCACTTGGAACAAAAGATGGAACGCAAATTATGGTGATGGGGGATGTAGGTGCTTCAGCACTAGAGCAATTAAAAGACTATAAAGTAAAGCAAATAAAAGAAACGGATCCAGCTAAATTTGCTAAAGATGTTGATAAAGAATATGCCGATATAACAGGGAATTATCCAAATAGTGTTATTATCGGTTCGTCTGAAGAAGAAGGGCGCTTATATACAACACCAGCTGTAAATTGGATTTCTCATATGCCAGAACCTCTTCTATACGTAGAAAAAGAAACGGTGCCAGAAGCGACAATCGAGGCGTTAAAAATGAGAAAGGATAAAGCGAATATATATGTGTTAGGACCAGAAAAAATCATTTCGAAAGAAGTAGAAAAAGAGTTAAGTAAATACGGAAAAGTAACACGTATTAGTGGGGAGACTCCAACAGAAAATTCTGTTGCGTTTGCGAAATTTAAAGATGAAAAAACGAAATTTGGCTGGGGGTTCACAAAGCCAGGTCACGGTTTGTCATTTGTTTCAAGCAAAACGCCAGATTTAGCAATTGCGGGAGCGCCGTTTTCACATATGGGTAAACATGCTCCGGTATTATTTTTAGAAGAAGGTAAAGCTTCGCAACCAGTATATGACTTCCTTGCTAGCATTCAACCGAAGTTTAAAGATGATCCAACAATCGGTCCGTACAATCATGGATTCTTATTAGGGAATACTGAAAATATTTCATTTGAAACGCAAGGTATTTTGGATGAGAGGTTAGAGATTGTTCAAGAAAATGGCAAGGGGCATGGTGGACATTAAATAGGAAAAGACGCTGCGGAGGTAGCGTCTTTTTTTAGGAAACTTTTACATAGCAAAAAATCTTCTACTCGTTATATAATAGCCTTCGTGCAGTCGGCTCTGATTTTCTTATGGAGAAAATCAAAGAATTAAAGAGTAGAGGAGTACATGGCAAAGATTCACGTGAAACATTTGTATATTGAAAATAAGAAAATATACGAAATTCACAGCCAACTATTCTTCGCATCTGCGACAAATTTTATAAATACATTTCCATACAATGAAGAAGCAAAAGAAATTGAGATGAACTGTACTCACGCACACGTATGGGATGATTCAGTTGTAGCAGCAATTGATAAAGTTATAATGAAGTATGAACAAAGTGGTGTGAAAGTAAGGATCACAGGTTTAAATGAACGTAGCTCGAAGATTGTTTCAAATTTAGCTACTTATAATAAGAGAATTGCTAGTTAGAAGCCTCCTTTTTAGGAGGCTTTATTATATAATACGAGTAGGATAACGAAAAGGGGATTCAGCATATGTACAAACAAATTATATTAGCATGTGACGGTTCTGAGCATGCACTTCGGGCAGCCGAGCATGCAACATATATTGCGAAATTTAACGAAGAAACAAATGTTGAAGTTGTGTACGTAGTAGATAATAGAACGGCAAAATCAGATATTATACAGGGGCAAACAGATTTAGAGACAATTTCAGCAAGTCGAAAAGATAAATTAAAAGAGATTGAGACGTTATTAAAGAAAGAGAAAATTGCCTACAAAATTACGATTCTACACGGTGATCCTGGAGATACGATCGTTCAATATGTAAATACAGGAGATATTGACCTTGTTGTTGTAGGAAGTAGAGGGTTAAATACACTGCAAGAGATGGTGCTTGGTAGTGTAAGTCATAAAATAGCAAAGCGTGTGAAATGCCCGGTGATGATTATAAAATAAATTGAGTGAGATATTCTGTAGTGTAAGTAGGACCTTGATATAATTCAAGGTCTTTTTTGATGTATAAAAGGGGGAAGCGTGGACATACTAGATATATAAGTTTAGAGGGAAATTGTTAACTTACAAATTTGTAAGTTAGTTGTCAGCGAAATCGATGTTATGAAATTTTTCCCACTGGTAAAATTAGAGTATCAAAGGGGAATAGGGAGGATGAAAGAAATGAAATCATTTCAAAATTTATCATATAGTCAAGGGGTAAGTCTTATTTGTTTAGGAGGATTTGCGGGATCTGTTACGTTAGCTGTTTTAATAAAGATGTTTCAGCAAATGTTTTAATCGTATGAATAGAAGGGAATTGATTAATATAAACAGCAAGAGAAGGACGGTAAATAAAAAATAGCTCTTAGCATGTAAGTAAATGCTAAGAGCTATTTTATGCTTATTTTTCTACTTCTGGTTTTTCATTTGTTACGGTAACGTCTTTCCATAATGAATTTACACCAGGAGCAACATCATAATTTTTAACACGCTTATTTACACCTGTTAAATCGAATGTGTAATGAATTGGGATCATTGGTGCTTCGTCATGAATTAATTTTTGCCATTTATCGTATACTTCTTTACGATATTTATCATCAGCAGCTTTTGCAGATAAACCTTCGTTTAATAATTTCGTATTTTCATCATTTACCCAGCGTTGATAGTTAAATCCAGCATCTTTGCCCCATAGGCCAGAAAGGTCAGGGTCAGAACCAGTGTTCCAAGCACCAGAGAAAATATCAATCTTCGGATCATCTTTCTTAATCATGTCACGGAATGCATTAAATTCGTGTAAGCGTCCATCAACAAGTTCTACTTTTAAACCGATATCTTTCCAAGATTGAATATAGAATTTCGCAAGTGGCTCACTTGTTTGAGAACCGCTACTAGCTAAGAAGTTAATTTTAAACTCATTACCTTGTGGATCCTCACGTAATCCATCACCGTTTTTATCTTTATATCCAGCTTCATCTAATAGTTTCTTCGCTTTATCTACATCTAAGTTATATGCACCAACTTTATTATTATGGTACTTAGGCATAGATGGTGGAATTGGAGAGTTAGCTGGAACGCGAAGTCCGTAATATACTTTTTCTGCTAATTTTTCTCTATCAATAGCATATGCCATCGCTTGACGTAAACGAACGTCTTTGAACTTATCTTTATCCATCACAGCTTCGTTCTTTGCTTTGTCCATATGTCCAAACTTAAATCCGATGTAAGTGTAAGAAAGAGCAGTTTTACCTACTAGCTGTGTATTTTTTAATTTACTTACGTTTGGGTATTGATCAGCAGTAACTGTTGCGATATCAATATCGCCTTTTTTCAGAGATGCGTTAACGATAGATGGATTTACAACTTTTAAAGTTACATTTTTTAGCTTAGGTTTGCCACCCCAGTAATCGTCGAAACGCTCATACTCAACGGATTCACCAGGAACCATTTTTTTAACTTTAAATGGTCCAAATCCAATTGGATCTTTACGGACTTTATCAGATTCAGCAAGCTTTTCAATTGGTACATCACCTAAATATTTTTTAGGTGTAGGGTATGTCCAAATACCTGTTTTCAGAGAAGGGTTTACTTCTTTATAAGTAATGGAAATGGTTTTTGGATCAACTACTTTAATACCAGAAATTTTGTCAGCTTTTCCAGCATGATATTCTTCCATTCCTTCAATCATTTGCATTTGTGTATCGTAACGGATTCCTGTATATTTATTGCTACCAATGATGAGGTAAGAATATTCCAAATCTTCAGCTGTTACAGGATTACCATCATGCCACTTTACATTATCTTTAATTGAAATTGTAATTGTTTTCTTATCTTCTGAAATTTTATAAGTTGCAGCACCATCGTTACTGATTTCCCAGTTTTTATCTGTAGATAATAATGCTTCATCGAAGAAATCTAGAACTTCAGCATCTGGAGCAACTTCATATAAAACTCTACTTAAAACACCAGCGAAAGGTGAATTTGAAACGAGCCCATATGTTAATGATCCGTCTTTAATTTCTTTATTATCATTTTTTACAGCGGAGCTAAATTTATCTGTTTCCACTTTCTTTGTATTGCTCGTCTGTTTACTACTGCTATCAGCACCCCCACATGCAGATAGTAATAATGTCGAAGCTGCAAGTGTGCTTAATACTTTGTAAAATTTTGGTTTGTTCATAACGTCCACCCCTTATCCTTTTCTTTGTCTTGCATCAGCCGCACGTTTTAACGCTTGACCAATAAAATTTATACACAGCATCAACACTAAAATCATGATTGATGCAGGTAACCAAATCCACCATTTTTCTTGCAATACATCTGGGTTTGTTGCGTAACTTACAAGTGTACCAAGACTCGGTGTGCTTTCTGGTAGACCGAATCCTAAATAAGTTAAACTAGACTCAATCCCAATGTTACCAGCAAGATTTAATGTAATATTTACGATAATAATAGAGCTTAAATTAGGTAGTATTTGTTGGAAAATAATTTTCCAGTTTGGTGTTCCTAACGTTTGTGATGCAGATACGTAATCAAGTTCTTTCTCAGTTAATACTTTTGAACGTATAAGTCTTGCTTTTCCGACCCATAAGAAAGCGGTCATTATGAGAATAAATGTTGTAATGTTGAAAGTTGGAACGAGTGAGATAAACACGATAACAATCATTAAGAATGGTAAAATCATCATGAAATCGATAAAACGCATAATGATGTTATCTACAACACCTCCAAAATAACCAGCAACTAGTCCCATCGTAAGACCGATAAGGGTTGCTAAAAGAGTGATGGATAAACCAACTGTAAAGGAGTTACGTGTACCAATAATTAATTGTCCGAAAATATCCCGGCCCCCGTAATCAGTTCCTAACCAATGTTCAGCGGAGGGCGGATCGTAAATAGCAAATAAATCAACTCGGACAATGTCCTCTTGCTTCATAATAAAAGATGTTGCATAAACGGCTAATAGTATTAGTGCTAAAAAGAATAGGGAAAACATTGCTAGTTTATCTTTACGAAATTCACGCCACATAATGGAGAAACCAGAAGGGCTTTTTTCGTAATGAGTGACTTCAGTTTGTTTTTCAGGATTTGCTAACATAACGTTTCTTCACCTCCATTAATCAATACGAATACGTGGATCAACGATGCTTAGAATAATATCGGAAAGAAGAGTTCCAAGTAGCGTTGCGAATCCAGTAAATAATACAAGAGCAGTTACGACACTGAAATCACGTTGAGTGATAGATTGGAAAAATAGTTGGCCAATTCCTGGATAGCCGAAAATATTTTCTAGAATAATAGAGCCCCCAACTAACCCTGTAATTTCATAGCCTAGGAATGCTGCGATTGGTAAAAATGAATTTCGTAAAATGTGTCTTGAATATACTTTAGATTCTGGTACACCTTTTGCTTTTACCGTGCGTACAAAATCTTTATGTTTCGTATCAATAATTTCGCTTCGTAAATATTGTACAGTGCCTACTGTTCCAATTAATGCCCCAGATAAAGCTGGCAAAATCATATGATTGAATTTACTTACATAGTAATCAAATGTTCCGGCTGTAACTTGCGGATCAACGCTACCACTCGTAGGGAAAATTGGATATAAAAATCCGAATAAGAATAACATTACTAATCCGAAAATAAAGAGTGGTGTACCGAATCCTAAAAAGTTATAGAGTGTAATGAGTCGATCAGCCCACGTATCATTCCAACGTCCACTTATAACACCAAGTGGGATTGCAATTAAGTAAGTAAGAATAAGAATAAGAAGAGCTAACAATATCGTATTCCCAAGGCGTTCTCCGATTATATCTGTTACTTTTAATTTATGAGCATATGAAATACCGAAATCCCCTTGCACAGCATTGGAAATCCAGTGTACATATTGAGTGGGAAGAGGGTCATTTAAACCTAATTTCTCACGTTGTTCTTCAATTATTTTTGGATCTGCTTTCGGGTTTGCTAGTTCAGCGCCACTTAATGCATCACCTGGCATTGCTTTAGCAAGAGCAAAGACTAGTACACTTAATAAAAATACTTGCGGAATCATAATTAAAAATCTCCGTAGTATAAACTTCCACATGTTTTATCACTCCCTTATGGTAATGCCACCCGGTGAGTTGGCGAGATTGGTTTTAAATCGTAAGCACGACCGTTTTCATTGAAATAATTTTCATATGATTTCTCGTATTCAGCGCTTACCTCACGACGTAATTTACGTTGTTGTTCTCGGTTTTCTGGACGAATATCAGGAATAGCTGATATTAGGCGCTTCGTATAGATGTGCTGTGGATTATTATAAATTTCTGCACTAGTTGCTTCTTCAACAATTCGTCCACGATACATTACACCGATTCGGTCACACATATGGCGAATTACACCTAAATCATGACTAATGAATAAGTATGTTAGTCCGAGTTCAGCTTGTAAATCTTGTAAGAAGTTTAAAACTTGCGCTTGTACTGATACGTCAAGTGCAGATACTGGCTCATCTGCAATAATAAGCTTCGGTTTTAATGTAAGTGCGCGTGCAATACCAATCCGCTGTCTTTGTCCACCGGAAAATTCATGTGGATATTTATAAATAGACTCTGGATTTAACCCAACTTTATCAAGATAATCTTGAACAGCTCTACGCTCTTCATCAGGTGAGAGCTTCTCGAAATTCCGAAGTGGTTCTGCAATAATATCCATAACGCGTTTCTTTGGATTTAAGGATGAATATGGATCTTGGAAAATCATCTGAATATCTTTTCGTTGTTCTCTTAGTTCAGAGCGACTTAACTTTGTTAAATCTCTATTATTAAAATGAATGCTACCGCCTGTCGCTTTCGTTAAGTGCATAATTGCTTTTCCAGTTGTTGATTTGCCACTCCCGGATTCCCCAACGATTCCATACGTTTCACCGGGTTGTAATTCAAAGCTGACCCCATCAACAGCCCGTACGTAGTCTAATGTGCGACCGAAAATACCACCTTTAATTGGAAAGTGTACTTTTAAATCTTCTACTTTAAGCAGTGCCATGAGTTACGTCATCTCCTTTCTTATGCTGGAAGTTGAAGTGCTTATAGCAAGTACAACGTACCCAATGGTCTGGTTTTACTTCATGTAAAATAGGATTTTCTTCATGCTGATCTGGTCTAATCCATGGAATTCGAGCTTGGAATCGACAACCCATGCGAGGAAGCTTCGCTAACGAAGGAACAACCCCTTGAATAACATGTAATTTTTCTTTTTCAGCATATGCAGATGGAATAGAATTTAATAAAGAGCGTGTATATGGATGAAGAGGGTTATTAAATATCTCTTCAACAGTTCCTGTTTCTACAATTTGTCCTGCATACATAACGACAATGCGATCAGCTGTTTCAGCGACAACACTTAAATCATGGGTAATTAAAATGATGCCCATTTTCGTTTGTTCTTGAATGGATCGTAATAAATCTAAAATTTGTGCTTGAATTGTTACATCTAGAGCGGTTGTCGGCTCATCTGCAATGATGAGTCCTGGCTTACAAGCAATTGCAATTGCGATAACAATTCTTTGTCTCATTCCGCCAGATAATTCGTGTGGGTATTGCTTATATGTAAGTTCTGGTTTTGGAATACCAACTTGATGGAGTAGTTCTAAGGTGCGTTCTTTCTTTTCTGCTTTCGAAAAGTTTGTGTGGTAGTCTAAGTTTTCTTCGATTTGTTTTCCAACTGTCATAAGAGGGTCGAGTGCTGTAAGAGGTTCTTGGAAAATCATTCCGATATTTGAACCACGTACTTTATTTATTTCAGCAGTTGACATGCTAAGTAAATCTTTATCTCTATAATAAATTTGCCCTTGTAATTTTGTATTTGCTTCATTATGCAAGCGCATAATGGAAAGGGCAAGTGCACTTTTTCCGCATCCTGACTCACCAACGATCGCGACAATTTCATTTTCATGGACAGTTAAGGACACATCATCAACTGCTGCATGATATTGATCTTGTATGCGAAAGGAAGTCTGTAAGTTTTCAATACGAAGAAGTGGATTCTTCATGGCTATCCCTCCATCTTTCTGAAAAGACTAAATATTTTGTATGTTGTTGTTATTTTAATATAAATTGACATTGTTTGACAAGAGTAAATATTCGAAAATCTTTTTATATAGAGATGAAGTGCAGTGATATAAGGAAAAAAACATTTTGAAAGCGCTAACAATATCGATGTGGATTTATGAATTATTTGTAATAAAAAAGTAGTATATGTAGAAAAAAGAGAGGCGTCCTGGAAAGAACGGTCTCTCTTTTTTTTGTAAGTATAATAATAGTACTTAAGCTTGTTTTTGCTTTGCAGATCCTGTATTTAAAGTAAGAGCAAGGAAGAACATTGCAAGTACACAAGAAGCAAGTAACAAAATGAAGCCGCCATCCCATCCGAATGCATCTACAATAAAGCCCATAGCTGCACTAGCAAAAGTAGCTCCGCCTAGGTAACCGAAGAAGCCAGTTAAACCAGCGGCAGTTCCAGCAGCTTTCTTTGGTGCTAAGTCAAGAGCGTGTAGGCCAATTAGCATAACAGGTCCGTAAATTAAAAATCCAATGGAAACAAGTGCGATACTATCAATGATTGGGTGACCAGCAGGGTTTAGCCAGTAAACGAGAACGGCAATGAATACACCGACCATAAATAAAATACCAGCAGGTGCGCGGCGCCCTTTAAATAGTTTATCACTCATCCATCCGCAAAGAAGTGTACCTGGAATACCAGCCCATTCATATAGAGCATACGCTGTACGTGAGCTACTATGAGTAAAGCTTTTTTCCTCTACTAAATAAGTAGGAGCCCAGTCTACAACACCGTAACGAACGAAATAAACAAAAACGTTAGCGATAGCGATGTACCATAAAAATTTATTGTTTAATACGTATGTAAATAAAATTTCCTTTACCGAAAGTTCGCGTTCGCGATCTTTTACTTTTTCATCTGATGGATATTCCCCAGTGTGTTCCTCAATAGAAGGTAATCCGCAAGATTGAGGTGTATCTCTCATCGTAATTAATACATAAATCCCAACTAAAATTGAAAGAATACCTGGGAAGTAAAAGATACTTTTCCAGTCATCTGCAAAGAAATATAACCCTAATGTAACGAGAGAAGGCATAAGTGCGCCGCCGACATTATGAGCGACGTTCCAAATAGACATTTTTGTACCGCGTTCACTAATAGAGAACCAGTGAACCATTGTACGTCCACAAGGAGGCCACCCCATACCTTGTACCCATCCGTTTAAAAACTGAAGTACAAACATGAGCATAATACTCGTTGTAATGAAAGAAAATGAACCAAAAATAATATTAATGATACCTGATAAAAATAGCCCAGCTGCTAAGAAATAGCGAGGGTTACAACGATCGGATACGATACCCATAAGAAATTTACTTAATCCGTAAGAGATAGATACCGCTGAAAGGATAACACCGAGTTCTCCTTTACTAAAACCTTGCTCGATAAGATATGGCATTGCCAGTGAAAAATTCTTTCGAACAAAGTAGTAACCTGCATAACCGATGAAGATGCCTAGAAATACTTGTAAGCGAAGCTTGCGGTATTCGCTGTCAATGCGATCAGCTGGTAGGCGCTCTGCATGGGGGGCAGGTTTAAATAATTGTGTTAAAAACATAAACTGAAAATCCTCCTCTGATTAATTGGAAGTGTTTTAAGACAGCGAGAATATAAAAAGGCCATGAAATATAAAAAAGTTTCCTTTTTTATGATTCATAGCCGTATACTCTGATTCTCCGTGACTGTCAATATTAACTTCGACGAAAATTATACAACTTTGTGACAGAATTGTAAACGTTTTTATGAATAAAGGTGTTGACGGATTTTGTTTGCGGGATTAATATTTAAATACGTTAAATATTTTATTGTTTAAATAAGAGGTGGATAACATGCCAAATGATATGACTCATATTGATAAAATTCAAGCTCTTACATTTGCTATAGGAAAGAAAATGCAAACAGAGCTACTGGAACAAATGCAAGCATCAGGACTTACACCACCACAGTTTTATATCTTGAAGATTTTAGATCATTACGGAGCCTCAAGAGCGACACAATTAGCGGAGAAAATGTACGTAAAACCAAGCGCAATTACAGTAATGATTGATCGTTTAATTGATCATGGGTTAGTAGAGCGCTATCACGACAATAATGATCGCCGCGTTGTTGTCATTGAGCTAACGAAAAAGGGGAAAGCTACAGTAGAAGAGGCTATGGCGGCTCGTAATGAGCATATCGCAAAATATTTCTCACAATTAGAATTACAAGAACGAGAAGATTTGTTACGCCTCTTTGAAAAGCTAGAAACAATTATTTGCGGGTCACTAGAGAAAAAAGAGAAAAACTAAGAGGAATTGAGGAGATTACATGGAGCAACAAGAAAATCAAAATAGAAAGTTGTTGTTAATCGGTTTAGTAATCGCGATGCTATTTGCTGCGTTAGACGGAACAATCGTTGGTACAGCAATGCCACGTATTGTCGGTGAACTTGGCGGATTAAGCTTAATGACATGGCTAACAACAGCTTACATGTTAACATCAACGACAGTCGTACCAATTGCAGGTAAATTAGCGGACTTACTTGGGCGTCGTAACGTATATATAACAGGGCTAGTTATTTTTATGATTGGTTCAGCGTTATGTGGTATGGCAAATGGTATGACAGAATTAATTATTTTCCGTGGTATTCAAGGTCTTGGTGGCGGTATTATGATGCCAATGGCTATGATTATTATCGGAGATATGTTCACGGGAAAAGAACGTGCTAAATGGCAAGGTATTTTTGGAGCTCTATACGGTCTTGCTTCTGTAATTGGACCACAAGTTGGTGGCTGGATTGTAGACGCAGTGAACTGGAGATGGGTGTTCTACATTAACTTACCGGTTGGTATTTTAGCGACAATCTTTATCGCAATGGGACTAAAATCACATAAACAAACGGGACCAATTAAAATTGATATCGCTGGAATCTTTACGATGATTCTCGGTGTTGTAAGTTTATTACTTGCGTTAACGTTTGGCGGGAAAGATTATGCGTGGGATTCTTGGCAAATTATCGGGTTATTTGCATTAGCTCTAATTGGTATCGTTGGCTTTGTTATCGTTGAAACAAAAGCAGAAGAACCAATCTTACCGATGCATTTCTTTAAAAATCGTACATTTACATTACTAAATGCGATTGGATTCTTTATGAGTATCGGAATGTTTGGCGCTATTATGTTCGTACCGTTCTTCATGCAAGGAATTGTAGGCGTTAGTGCTGCTGAATCAGGAACTATTATGACACCGATGATGATTACAATGATTGTTATGAGTATTATCGGTGGTCAACTTGTATTAAAGGTTGGTGTGAAACCACAGATTATTACAGGAATGCTTGTTATGGCTGGTGGATTCTGGTTATTAACAACGATGGATATGCACACAACTAAGCTTACCGCTACTTCTTATATGATGGTTATCGGTTTAGGAATGGGTCTTGTTATGCCAACACTGACATTGGCGTTACAAGAAAGCTTCCCGAAAAAAGATCTTGGTGTAGTAACTTCATCAAGTCAGTTCTTCCGTCAAATCGGGGGAACATTCGGTATTACAATTTTAGGATCAATTATGAATAACACTTCAGGTACAACATTAACAAATAAATTAGTACCTGTATTAGATACGTTCCCTAAAGAAGCAGGACAAATGGTAACAAAATTTAAAGATATGATTCATACAGACCCACAAGGTTTATATTCGATGCTCTTTAATCCAGAAGCATTAAAACAAATGCCAGAAGCATTCTCTAATAGCATCGTACCAATTTTGAAAAGTTCTTTAGTAGACTCACTTCATACTGTATTCTTAACAGGATTAGTATTTATCGTAGTAGGTGCCATCTTCACGATTTTCTTACAGAAGATTAAACTGTCTGATCGTAAAAAAGGTGCTGAAGAGCCTGCTGTGGAAGAGAAAGAACGAACTGCATCAAATTCGTAATGAAAAAGCATCGCCTTATGGCGGTGCTTTTTTGAGTATAACCTTAAAAGCTTTTTAGTGAGAAATGATTGACGTATTTATATAAATACGTTATATTATTTTCTGTAAACGGTTACATGAAATGAGGAGAAAAGAGAATGAGTACGATTAAAGACGTTGCAAAATTGGCAGGGGTATCTGTTGCGACCGTTTCCAGAGTGTTAAATAAAAATGGATATGTTCATGAGGATACGTTAAAGAAAGTAGAGCGAGCAATTGAAATGCTAGATTATAAGCCTAGTACAGTAGCACGTTCTTTATATAATAAAAAATCTCGTTTAATTGGCCTAGTTGTTCCAAATATCGTGAATCCATTCTTTCCAGAAGTTGCACGTGCCGTAGAAGATGTAGCACATAAGCAAGGTTACACAGTTGTCCTTTGTAATTCTGATGAAAGTTTAGAAAAAGAGAAACAATATATCGATGTACTTAGACAAAATAATGTGGATGGGTTTATTGTGGCAACGAATCCACAAAATAGTGTTAATTACATGAATTTATCTGTTCCAGTCGTTGCAATTGACCGTATGTTTAATGAGCGCATTCCTACTGTATATGCAGACAACTACGCAGGGAGTCAGGCTGCGACAAAGTTATTAATAGATAAAGGATGTAAACATATTGCACATATTCGCGGACCGCGCGATGTGAGTACAGCTAATGAACGTTTTGAAGGTTTTGTAGACGTTATTACGCAAAATAATCTTTCTTATATGATTGCAGAGAGTACATTCGATCCAGCTAATAGTGAACGGGTAGCGATGGAATTATTAGAAGAATATCTGCATATTGATGGAATTGTTGCTGGGAATGATTTAATTGCAATTGGTATCGTAAAGGCTGCACTTCAAAAGGGGATTTCTATTCCAGACGATTTACAAGTTATCGGATTCGATGGGATTTCTTTAACAGAAATGATGTATCCATCTATTACGACTGTTGCTCAACCAATTTATGAAATGGGGAAAATGGCAACAGAGTTGTTGTTAGAGCAGATGGAAGGAAATGCGTTAGAAGAGAAACACTATCGTTTACCGATTGAAATTATAGAACGAAATACAACAAAGTAAGGAGATGAAACAAATGCCAAATATTGCAGTAGTAGGTAGTATCTCAATGGACTTAGTGGCTGTTTCAAAAATACGTCCGAAAGCAGGAGAAACAGTAATTGGTGAAGCGTTTCATACTATCCCAGGAGGAAAAGGGGCTAACCAAGCAGTTGCTGCAGCTAGATTAGGAGCAAATGTAGCAATGGTTGGTGCAGTAGGAAATGATGATTACGGAACAGTAGTTAGAAAAAATTTAGAGAACGAACGAGTTTTTATCGACTATGTGGTACCGGTTACAGATAGAACGACAGGAATCGCTCATATCGTTTTAGCAGAGGAGGATAACAGTATTGTGGTCGTACAGGGAGCAAATGCTCTTGTAGATGAGTCAATTGTAGATCGTTCAAAAGACCTTCTTGTTAAAGCTGATATGGTTGTTCTTCAACTAGAGATTCCACTTGAAACAGTAAAATACGTTCTGGCTATTTGTGAGGAGCATAAAATTCCAGTTATGTTGAATCCAGCTCCAGCACAAGTTTTATCAGAAGATATTTTAGAAAAAGCAACTTATATTACGCCGAATGAACATGAATGTCGCATCGTATTAAATGATTTCACATCACCAATTGAAGAGTTACTTGCGAAATATCCAAATAAGTTATTAATGACTGAAGGGTCTAACGGTGTTCGATTCCATAACGGAACGGAAGTTGTTCAAGTTCCAAGTATTGCTGTAGATGTAGTGGATACGACTGGAGCTGGTGATACATTTAACGGCGCGCTAGCAGTTGCACTTTCTGAAGGAGAAACACTTCAGCAGGCTATTCGTTTTGCAAATATTGCTGGTGGTCTTTCTGTAACGAAACTTGGGGCACAGGGCGGTATGCCAACGAGAGATAGAGTACGTGAAGTGCAGGTGATTGTCGGATGAAAAAGCATGGTGTATTAAATAGTGAAATCGCGGCAGTCCTTGCTAAACTTGGGCATACAGATACGATTGTAATTGCTGATTGTGGGTTACCTATTCCTGATGGAGTAAAACGAATTGATTTAGCAGTCGAAATTGGAAAGCCTAGCTTTTTAGACGTATTACAAGTTGTTGCTGATGATATGGCAATTGAAAAAGTGACGTTAGCAGAAGAAGTCATTATGAATAATGCAGAGGTAAATAAAGAAGTTGAAATGCGATTAACAGAGCCAGCATTTGAATATGTGTCTCATAAGGAATTTAAAGAGCATACAAAGAGAGCGAAGGCGGTTATTCGTACAGGAGAAGCAACGCCTTATGCGAATGTTATTTTACATGCAGGCGTGATTTTTTAATAAAGGGATGTGATGAGAATGCATATTGAAATGAAAAATATTTCAAAAGCGTTCAATGGTAATCCTGTTTTAAAAAACGCACAGTTTATGATTGAAACAGGGGAAGTCCATGCATTGATGGGGGAAAACGGAGCGGGGAAATCGACGCTCATGAAGATTTTAACAGGTGTATATAAAAAAGACAGTGGAACCGTCACGATTGATGGGAAAGAACGAACTTTTAAAAATGCAAAAGAAGCAGAAGAGTACGGTATTGCATTTATCCATCAAGAGTTGAACATATTACCGAACTTGACGGTAGCTGAAAATATGTTTCTTGGAAAAGAGTTAATGTATGGGAGAACAGGAATATTACGTACACGTCAAATGAATGCGATTGCCCAGCAGCAATTAGCAAATCTTGGCCTACATGTGAGAGGCGCTATGCTAGCAGGTGAATTATCAGTTGGACAACAGCAAATTATTGAAATTGCTAAAGCATTAATGACAAATGCAAGCGTTATTATTATGGATGAACCTACAGCTGCATTAACAGATCGCGAAATTGAAACGCTGTTTACTGTTATTAATAAATTACGTAAAGAGGGCGTTTCATTCGTTTATATCTCACACCGGATGGAAGAAATTTTTTCAATATGTGATGCCATTACGATTTTGCGTGATGGAGAATATGTAGGGAAGAGATTAATTCCAGAAACGTCATTTGATGAAGTAGTTAGCATGATGGTAGGCCGCAGTATTGGTGAACGTTACCCAGAGCGAAATAGCCAAATTGGTGAAGTGATTTTTGAAATGCGTAACGGAACGAAAAAGGGGAAATTTGAAAATGTTTCGTTTCAAGTTAGAAAAGGTGAAATCCTTGGTGTTGCTGGCTTAATGGGAGCTGGCCGTACGGATATTATGAAAGCGATATTTGGATATGAACCGCTTGATTCAGGACAAATTTTTATGAATGGACAAGAAGTGAAAATTGATAGTCCAATAGATGCGATTAGGCAACGAATTGCTTTTATTACAGAGGATAGAAAATCTGAAGGGCTTGTGTTAGATTTTTCGATTCGTGAAAATTTAGCTTTACCAAATTTAGAGAGTCTTTCAAAGGGAAGCGTTGTTAATAAAGGCTTAGAACAACAATTTACAGAGGATATGATGAAGCTTCTTAAGGTGAAAGCAGCAGACGGAGAGCAAGCTGTAAAATCTCTTTCTGGTGGAAATCAGCAAAAGATTGTAATTGCAAAATGGCTAGGTATTCATCCGCAGTTACTCATTTTAGATGAACCAACGAGAGGTGTAGATGTTGGGGCTAAAAAAGAAATTTACTCTATTATGAATAAGCTTACCGAGCAAGGAGATGCCGTTATTATGGTATCGTCTGAGCTTCCAGAAGTTTTAGGAATGAGTGATCGTGTTCTTGTCATTCATGAAGGAAGAATCGGTGGTATTTTAGAGAAAGATCAGGCATCACAAGAGTCTATTATGGCACTAGCTACAGGGGGAGAGTAAGATATGGCTAAGAAGGGGAATGTATTACAACAACTCGGTTCTTTAATCGGTTTAGTGTTGATTATCGTAGTAATTACAGCTTTAAATCCAGCATTTATTGAAATTCCAAATTTATTTAATATACTGCGCCAAGTATCGATTAATGCACTCATTGCATTTGGAATGACCTTCGTTATTTTAACAGGGGGTATTGACTTATCGGTAGGTTCTATTTTAGCATTATCAAGTGCACTTGTTGCCGGAATGATGGCAAGTGGCATGGATCCGTTCCTTGCAATGGCAGTTGGATTATTAGCAGGTCTTGTAATGGGGATTATAAACGGTATCATTATTGCGAAGGGAAAAGTAGCTCCTTTTATTGCAACTTTAGCAACAATGACCATTTTTCGCGGGTTGACGCTTGTTTACATGGACGGACGTCCGATCACTGGACTTGGTGATCATTTAATGTTCCAAATGTTTGGCCGTGGTTATTTCCTTGGTATTCCTGTGCCAGCCGTTACAATGATGATCGCTTTTGCAGTACTGTACTTTATTTTAAAGAAAACAACGTTTGGTCGCCGTACGTTTGCGATTGGTGGAAATGAAGAAGCGGCAGCTTTATCAGGTATTAATGTTACGAGAATTAAAGTAATGATTTACGGTCTTTCCGGAATTTTGGCAGCGCTTGCAGGTATTGTCTTAACATCAAGACTAGATTCTGCACAGCCGACTGCTGGTACTTCTTACGAATTAGATGCAATTGCAGCAGTTGTGTTAGGAGGAACGAGTCTTTCAGGTGGAAGAGGATGGATTGTTGGTACATTCATCGGTGTACTTATTATTGGTGTACTAAATAACGGTTTAAATTTATTAGGTGTATCTTCTTTCTTCCAACAAGTTGTAAAAGGACTTGTAATCTTACTAGCTGTACTAATTGATCGCCGAAAAGAAGCGTAATGGAGGGGCAATTCATGAAAAAATGGTTACTGATACTCGTTGCATGCATCATGGTAGTTACTGCTGGTTGTTCAATGGAACCACCAGAATGGGCAAAGGATTCTAGCAATAAAGGTCGAAATAAAACTATTAAAGTTGGATTTTCTGTTTCAACTTTAAATAATCCATTTTTCGTCACGTTGAAAAAAGGTGCAGAAAAGAAAGCGAAAGATAGCGGCATTGAATTAATCGCTGTTGATGCACAAAATGATGCAGCGAAGCAAACAAACGATGTTGAAGATTTAATTCAAAAAGGTGTCGATGTAGTTGTTATTAATCCAACCGATTCAGATGCCGTTGCTTCAGCGGTAAGTGCAGCCAATGCAGCGAATGTTCCTGTTATTACAGTAGACCGAGTTGCAAATTCAGGTAAAGTTGTTTCTCACATTGCTTCCAACAATGTCGAAGGTGGTCAAATGGCTAGTGATTACATTCGGGAATTAGTTGGTGAAGGAACAAACGTCGCTGAGTTAGAAGGAATCCCTGGATCGTCTGCAGCTCGTGAGCGTGGGAAAGGATTCCATAACGTGGCTGATAAGTCTTTAAAAGTAGTAGCAAAACAAGCAGCAGATTTCGATCGTGCAAAAGGATTATCTGTTATGGAAAATATTTTGCAAGCAAATAGCGATATAAAAGCAGTATTTGCTCATAACGATGAGATGGCATTAGGTGCACTTGAGGCATTAAAATCTGCTGGTAAAACGGATGTAGTCGTTGTTGGATTTGATGCAACAGACGATGCTGTGAAAGCGGTTAAAGATGGACGCATGTCAGCAACAGTCGCTCAAAAACCGGAATTAATCGGAGAGAAGGCGATGGAAACAGCAAAAGAGATAACACAAGGGAAAAAAGTGGACAAATTTATTCCGATTGAATTAGAGCTTATTAAGAAAAAATAAATAAATATAAAATGAAAATTAGGAAGGAAGAATAACAAATGAAATTCTTTATTGATACAGCAAACGTTAACGAAATTAAAGAGGCAAATGCATTAGGCATAGTAGCTGGAGTAACGACAAACCCATCACTTGTAGCAAAAGAGGGCGTAGATTTCCATGAGCGCATTCGTGAAATTTGCAGCTTTATAGAAGGTCCTGTAAGTGCAGAAGTAATTAGCTTAGAAGCTGATAAAATGATCGAAGAAGGAAAAGAATTAGCGAAAATTGCTCCAAACGTTGTTGTAAAAGTTCCAATGACAACAGAAGGTTTAAAAGCAGTAAAAGCATTCTCTGATTTAGGAATTCGTACAAACGTTACATTAGTATTCTCAGCAGTTCAAGCATTACTTGCAGCTCGTGCTGGTGCGACATACGTTTCACCGTTCTTAGGTCGTTTAGATGATATCGGTCATAACGGTATGGACTTAATTCGCCAAATCGCAGAAATCTTTGCAATTCATGGTATTGAAACAGAAATCATTGCAGCATCTGTACGTCACAGCGTTCACGTAACTGACGCAGCATTAAATGGTGCACATATTGCAACAATCCCAGCAAACGTAATTGCTTCATTAGTGAAGCACCCATTAACAGATCAAGGAATTGAGAAATTCTTAGCTGATTGGGAGAAAACACAAGGGCAATAATAAGAAATGGAGAACCCAAGTTTAAATAACTTGGGTTCTTTTTTTATTTAAAAGAATTTTCATGCAATTGTGCATATTACCTTTTAAATTTGTTATATAAGCTATTTAATATATAACAAATCACTCTTTATTTTTCATATTTCGATATAAAGTGAAACTTTAATCAGTGGGGGTTTTGTCCATCCCCCACTGATTATTAGTTGAACCAATCGGGCTTTTACGGGCAGTCACCTCCCACCTAACTTCCTTGCATTCGCCGAATTTTGAGGTGGGAGTCTTACTGCCCGTTAATGCGGGATAAAGTGATAGAGGGTCTGACCAGAAAATTGGAGGGCATGATTCTATAACAGAAGGTTTAATGTTTATAGAATTATGCCTTTTTATATACAAGGGAGGATAGAGCGAGAAGATTGCGGTTAGTTTACAAGTATTTATCTGAATTTTAAGACTTATAAAAGGAGAGAAATACAATGAGAAGAAAAGCACCATTTAAAGTATTGTCGTCATTAGCAATTGCGACAATCATCGGATGCACAGCTGTAATGAGTGCTCCGCTAGCATACGCAGAAACGCCAGTGAAAGCAAAAGAAAATGTGTCTACGACGCCAATTGATCATAATTTAATTCAAGAAGATCGTTTAGCGGAGGCGTTGAAAGAAAGAGGAGCAATTAATCCAGCATCATCAAAAGAAGAGACGAAAAAAGCTGTAGAGCAATATATTGAAAAGAAACAAGGGGATCAGGCAAATAAAGAAATTCTTCCAGATGATGCTGCCAAAGAAGCATCTGATTTCGTAAAAAAGGTAAAAGAGAAAAAGATGGAAGAAAAGGAAAAGGTAAAGAAAGCTGAAAAAAATGTTAGCCCAGAGCAAAAGCCAGAGCCAAATAAAAAACAATTAGATGGGAAAGTTCCAACTTCTAAGGCGAAACAAGTTCCATATAATGGACCTGTTCGTACGGATAAAGTGCTAGTGTTACTCGTTGAGTTTAGTGATTATAAACATAATAATATTGAGCAAACGCCGGATTATATGTATTCGAAAGATTTTAGTAGAGAACATTATCAAAAAATGTTATTTGGTAATGAGCCTTACACATTATTTGATGGTTCGAAAGTAAAAACATTTAAGCAATATTATGAAGAACAGTCTGGTGGTAGTTATACGACAGATGGATATGTAACAGAGTGGTTAACTGTTCCAGGTAAAGCTGCTGATTATGGTGCTGATGGTAGTAGTGGTCACGATAATAAAGGACCAAAAGGTGCGCGTGATTTAGTGAAAGAAGCATTAAAAGCTGCAGCGGATAAAGGATTAGATTTATCACAATTTGATCAGTTCGACCGTTATGATACAAATGGCGATGGTAATCTTAATGAACCGGACGGTGTAATTGATCATTTAATGGTAATTCATGCTGGTGTTGGTCAAGAAGCTGGTGGTGGTAAATTAGGAGATGATGCAATTTGGTCACATCGTTCAAAATTAGCAAGAGATCCAGTAGCGATTGAAGGAACAACATCTAAAGTACCTTATTGGGGTGGAAAAGTAGCGGCTCATGATTACACAATTGAACCAGAAGATGGTGCAGTAGGTGTGTTTGCACATGAATTCGGACATGACCTTGGTTTACCAGATGAGTATGATACGAAGTATACAGGAGCTGGATCACCTGTTGAAGCTTGGTCGTTAATGAGTGGAGGTAGTTGGACAGGGAAAATCGCTGGAACAGAGCCAACTAGTTTTTCACCACAAAATAAAGACTTCTTACAAAAGAACATGGGTGGCAACTGGGCAAAAATTTTAGAAGTAGATTACGATAAAATTAAGAGTGGTGTAGGAGTTCCTACATATATTGATCAAAGTGTTACAAAATCAAATCGTCCAGGTGTCGTACGTGTCAATTTACCAGGTAAGAGTATTGAAACAATTAAACCTGGATTTGGAAGGCATGCATACTATAGTACAAGAGGCGATGATATTCATACGACATTAGAAACACCGTTCTTCGATTTAACAAAAGGAACAAATGCAAAATTTGATTATAAAGCAAATTATGAACTAGAAGCAGAGTGTGATTTCATCGAAGTACATGCTGTAACTGAAGATGGAACGAAAACATTAATTGATAGATTGGGAGAAAAGGTAGTCAAAGAAGATAAAGATACAACAGATGGAAAATGGATTGATAAATCATACGATTTAAGTCAATTTAAAGGGAAGAAAGTTAAACTACAATTCGATTATATTACAGATCCAGCTTTAACATATAAAGGTTTCGCAATGGATAATGTAAATGTAACAGTTGATGGACAAGTAGTATTTTCAGATGACGCAGAAGGACAGTCTAAAATGAAGTTAAATGGATTCGTTGTTTCTGATGGGACAGAACAGAAGCCACATTATTATTATCTAGAGTGGAGAAACTATGCTGGATCAGATAATGGATTAAAAGCAGGAAGAGGTCCGGTGTATAATACAGGTCTTGTCGTTTGGTATGCAGATGATAGTTTCAAAGATAACTGGGTTGGGGTACATCCAGGTGAAGGGTTCCTTGGTGTTGTGGACTCTCATCCGGAAGCGCTTGTTGGTAATTTAAACGGGAAACCAGCGTACGGTAATACTGGAATGCAAATTGCAGACGCTGCATTTTCATTTGATCAAACGCCGGCATGGAATGTGAATTCATTAACACGCGGGCAGTTTAATTATGCTGGGTTACAAGGTGTTACAACTTTTGATGATTCTAAAGTGTATAGTAACAAACAAATTGCTGATGCAGGACGAAAAGTTCCAAACCTTGGACTTAAATTCCAAGTTGTTGGACAAGCAGAGGATAAATCGGCAGGGGCTGTTTGGATTAGACGTTAATAAAGTGAAACTTTAATCAGTGGGGTTTTTGTTCATCCCCCACTGATTATTAGTTGAACCAATCGGGCTTTTACGGGCAGTTATCTCCCACCTAACTTCCTCGCATTCGCCAAATTTCGAGGTGGGAGTCTTACTGCCCGTTAATGCGGGATAAAATAAAAGCACACTCTTCATATGAAGAGTGTGCTTTTATTTATAAATTAAGTTATTATTTTAGCTTATGTAATACAACTGTTTATCCATGTGTAGTGTATCAAATTATGTGGGGAAAGGAAATATTTCCGAGGAAATTGTCGAAGTATCGTTGCCTTTTGTATTTAAATTAATTGGCATTATCCCAACTCTTTCGTTATATTACGGGTTATATCAATATGCATTAAAAAAAAGACAATGATGGAGTTAACCCATCATTGTCTTTTTTACTTTGCTTCGTACATAAATCATTCCGGCAAATGTTAATAAGAACGCCGTCCCGATAATGAAGCTTGCACTAGGTGATGCACCGATGGCTCCAACTGTAAAGGAACCAGCAACAACTCCTAACGAGAAGAATGCATAAAACAATCCGAATGCTTTTCCTCGATTACTATCTGTCGTATTTTCAACAAGTAAAGCATTAATTGATGGGAAGAGGATAGCGAATCCAGTTCCATAGATCATCATAACGATAAAGAGCATGCCTTTTGTTGCAAATAATCCGAGTAAAGATAATGCTAATGCCATTACTGTAATCCCAATTAACATTAGTTTTGAACGATTAAATCGATCGTAAATCCGATTTGTTGGAAGTAAGAAGAAGAGGATAGCAGTAATTCCGAATACACTTAACATCATGCCTGTTGTAGATGCTTTAAGTGCTAATGCCTCAACTTTTACTGGTAACATATACGTGACAATTCCTTGTGAAAACATAAGTGTGAAAGCACCAATATATGCTTGTAATAATGGTTCTGATTTCAATAGTTCAATCATATCTTCTTTGTTCATCATTTGAGTTCTTGATGTATCTTTTCTTGATACGTTATTTGGTAAGAAGAATAGAGATACGATTGTACCAAGGGCCATTAAAATAGAAATGGTAATGAAAACCCATTCTATGCCAGCAGTTGCTTTCATAATGCCACTGAAAGCAGGTCCTACGATTGCCGCTGTTCCAACAGCAGCACCAGATAGAGCCATAGCTTTTCCTTGTCGTGCTGAATTCGTTTGTTTTGATAAAAATGTAAAGGCAGCAGGGATTAAAAATCCGTCACTAAAACCGTGCATAAAGCGCACAACTAATAGTTGTTCACCACTTTGAACAACGGTGTATAACAAGACTATGAAACTCGTAAATCCCATGCTTATATAAAGTATTTTTTTTGCACCAAATTTATCGACGGCAGCTCCAGCAATAATATTACCAATCATATTAGCGAATGAGTACATACCGACAACTAGCCCGATAATAAGAGGGGTTCCTCCAAGACTTTGAGCGAAAGTACTCATAATAGGTAATTGTGAAAATGTATCTAAAAACGCTACGATAACAATAAAGTAAATAAAATATTTCAAGCGATATTCACCTCTCCTATGCTATTATGGCATAATGCTAATTTCAACTGCAATGAAATTGAATTAACAGATGTGGAAAAAAGTACAAAGTGACAAAATATTGAACGTTATTTGTTAAAAATTAGTGGAAATGAGATTGTTTTTTTGAAATATATGGATAGAAGGACTATAATAGATTTGTAAACTTCACCAGGTTAAGTATATACATAGAGAGGGATGTATAAAATGAAAGCATTACTTTGGCATAATCAACGTGATGTACGAGTAGAAGAAGTACCAGAACCAACTGTAAGACCAGGAGCAGTGAAAATTAAAGTTAAATGGTGTGGTATTTGCGGGACAGACTTGCATGAATATTTAGCAGGCCCAATTTTTATTCCGACAGAAGAGCACCCATTAACACATGTGAAAGCACCAGTTATTTTAGGTCATGAGTTTAGTGGTGAGGTAGTAGAAATTGGTGAAGGAGTTACATCTCATAAAGTGGGAGACCGCGTTGTTGTAGAACCAATTTATTCTTGTGGTAAATGTGAAGCTTGTAAACATGGACATTACAATGTTTGTGAACAACTTGTTTTCCATGGTCTTGGTGGAGACGGCGGTGGTTTCTCTGAATATACAGTAGTACCAGAAGATATGGTTCACCATATTCCAGATGAAATGACGTATGAACAAGGTGCACTTGTAGAACCAGCAGCAGTAGCAGTTCATGCAGTACGTCAAAGTAAATTAAAAGAAGGGGAAGCTGTAGCAGTATTTGGTTGTGGCCCAATTGGTCTTCTTGTCATCCAAGCAGCTAAAGCAGCAGGAGCAACTCCTGTTATTGCAGTTGAACTTTCTAAAGAACGTCAAGAGTTAGCGAAATTAGCAGGTGCGGATTACGTATTAAATCCAGCTACTCAAGATGTACTAGCAGAAATTCGTAACTTAACAAATGGTTTAGGTGTTAATGTTAGCTTTGAAGTAACAGGTGTTGAAGTTGTACTTCGTCAAGCAATTGAAAGTACAAGCTTTGAAGGTCAAACTGTAATTGTTAGTGTGTGGGAAAAAGATGCGACAATTACTCCGAACAACCTTGTGTTAAAAGAAAAAGAAGTTATTGGTATTCTTGGATATCGTCATATTTTCCCATCTGTTATTAAATTAATTAGCTCTGGCCAAATTCAAGCAGAGAAATTAATTACGAAAAAAATTACAGTGGACCAAGTTGTTGAAGAAGGATTTGAAGCACTTGTAAAAGATAAAACACAAGTGAAAATTCTTGTTTCACCTAAATAATATATAAAAGAAGAAAGTAGCCCTTTTCTAGAAATAGAAAAGGGCTACTTTTTTTATACATTGAAAGGTGATAGACTTTCCTTTAACTAAAGGTATTCTTGTTTGGAAGGGGGAGTCCAATGCTTTCATTTGTGTTAACATTGAAACGGATGCTAAGAGCCTGTTTACGAGCGTGGAAAGATAAAGAATTTCAAGTGTTATTCGTATTAACAATCTTGACCTTAATATCTGGTACGATCTTTTATAGCACGGTTGAAGGATTACGTCCTCTTGATGCTTTATATTTTAGTGTCGTGACGTTGACTACTGTCGGTGATGGGAATTTTAGTCCTCAAACTGATTTTGGGAAGGTATTTACGATAATATACATATTTATCGGGATTGGACTAGTGTTTGGGTTTATTCATAAATTGGCAGTTAATGTACAATTGCCAAGTATATTATCGAATAGAAAAAAAGAGTAAAGCATGTAATTGCTTTACTCTTTTTTTTACAATAGTTTATATGTGTATTTGCAGTAGCTTAACAATACTTTATTACAATGTAAGTGCATTCAATCATTATATTCACTATGTATAAAGTTATAGTGATATGAACATTTGCATATTTTAATTTATTAATAGAATTTTAGTGAAAGGTGGGATATTCTAGTCATAGGTTAACCGGAAGACATCGTAGGATCCTAACAAAATACTTACAATAATTCAATTATAAAATGGAGGATTTCAGATGAAAAAGAAAGTTCTTGCTTTAGCAGCAGCTATTACATTAGTAGCTCCGTTACAAAGTGTTGCGTTTGCTCATGAAAACGATGGAGGACAGAGAGTAGGAGTTATTCCGCGCTGGTCTGCTGAAGATAAACATAAAGAAGGCGTAAACTCTCATTTATGGATTGTAAACCGTGCAATTGATATTATGTCTCGTAATACAACACTTGTAAAACAAGATCGAGTTGCACTATTAAATGAATGGCGTACGGAGTTAGAGAACGGTATTTATGCTGCTGACTATGAAAATCCTTATTATGATAATAGTACATTTGCTTCACACTTCTATGATCCTGACAATGGGAAAACGTATATTCCATTTGCAAAACAGGCAAAGGAAACAGGAGCTAAATATTTTAAACTAGCTGGTGATTCATACAAAAATAAAGATATGAAACAAGCATTCTTCTATTTAGGGTTATCTCTTCATTATTTAGGAGATGTAAATCAACCGATGCACGCGGCAAACTTTACAAATCTTTCGTATCCACAAGGATTCCATTCTAAATATGAAAACTTTGTAGATACGATAAAAGATAATTATAAAGTAACGGATGGAAATGGATATTGGAACTGGAAAGGTACGAACCCTGAAGATTGGATTCATGGAGCGGCAGTAGTTGCGAAACAAGATTACGCTGGCATTGTAAATGATAATACGAAAGATTGGTTCGTGAAAGCAGCTGTATCACAAGAGTATGCAGATAAATGGCGCGCTGAAGTTACACCAATGACAGGTAAGCGATTAATGGATGCACAACGTGTTACTGCTGGATACATCCAGCTTTGGTTTGATACGTACGGAAATCGTTAAGTATTTGAAAAAGGTCAAATCTCCGAATAGAGTATTTGGCCTTTTTATCAATATACAGTACATGGAGGTTATGAGACGTGAAAAGTAAGTTGCTAAAAGGTGTACTTAGCTTTGGGATTGGCCTAGGAGCTTTATATAGCGGATCTTCTGCTCAAGCGGAAATGTCTACAAATCAAAATGATACATTAAAAGTGATGACTCATAATGTATACATGTTATCAACGAATTTATATCCGAACTGGGGACAAAGCCAGCGTGCTGATTTAATTGGGGCAGCGGATTATATGAAAAATCAAGATGTTGTTATATTAAATGAAGTATTTGATAATAGCGCTTCAGATCGTTTGTTAGGGAATTTAAAGAAAGAATATCCAAACCAAACAGCGGTATTAGGTCGTAGTAATGGAAACGAATGGGATAAAACGTTAGGAAACTATTCATCTTCGACCCCTGAAGATGGCGGTGTAGCTATTGTAAGTAAATGGCCGATCGTTGAAAAGATTCAATATGTATTTGAAAAAGGATGCGGGCCAGATAACTTATCAAATAAAGGATTCGTATACACAAAAGTTAAGAAAAATGATCGTTTCGTTCATGTAATTGGGACGCATTTACAAGCTGAAGATAGTATGTGTGGAAAAACTTCGCCAGCATCTGTACGTACAAAACAGCTACAAGAAGTTCAAGAGTTTATTACGAATAAAAATATACCGAATAATGAGTATGTGTTAATTGGTGGCGATATGAATGTGAATAAAATAAATGCTGAGAATAATAGCAATTCAGAGTATGCATCTATGTTTAAAACATTACATGCGTCTGTACCATCTTATGCAGGACATACAGCAACTTGGGATGCAACGACAAATAGTATTGCAAAGTATAATTTCCCAGATGCTCCAGCAGAATATTTAGATTACATTGTTTCTAGTAAAGACCATGCAAATCCAGTACGTATAGAAAATAAAGTGTTGCAGCCAAAGTCTCCAGAATGGTCTGCTACATCATGGTTCCAAAAATATACGTATAATGATTACTCTGATCATTATCCAGTAGAGGCGACTATTTCTATGAAGTAGTCAAAAAAGTTTCTTCGTGAAGAAGAAACTTTTTTTATTTGAAAACAGGAAAATCAATCTTTCTTTCCAATATGTATAAGACATATATAGAAGAGGAGAGAAAGATGTGGATAGAAGTATTTTTAAAGAGCTTCCATTACCGTGTGCATTTTTAGATGAAGTGGCTTTAGAGAGAAATATTCAATCTATTATTAAGTTAAGTGGTCATAAAAAGATTCGTATAGCGAGTAAATCATTACGTTCTGTTTCAACTATGAAAAAGATTTTAGCTACAAATGATTGTTTTCAAGGTATTATGTGCTTTTCACCTAGAGAAGCTTTATTTTTAATTGAACAAGGATTTAATGATTTGTTGCTAGGGTATCCTGCTTATAATGAAAGGGCTTTATATGAAATTAGTCTACTTACAAAGCAAGGTTTTATTATTACTTGTATGGTGGATTGCGAAGAGCATATTGTTTATTTAGAAAAAATTGCTGAGAAGTCTAGTGGGTGTTTTCGAGTTTGTTTAGATATTGATATGAGTAGTCGTTTTTTTCGATTTCATTTTGGTGTAAGAAGATCTCCGGTAAAAGATGTCCAGAATGCTTTAAAAATAGTAGAAAAGGTGAAGGCATCACCATATTTAATCTTAGATGGTGTAATGGGCTATGAAGCTCAAATCGCTGGGGTTGGAGATGATATGCCAAAACAATGGCTTCAAAATAAACTTATTTCGTATTTAAAGAGGAAATCAGTACTAGAAATTAATAAAAGAAGAGGGAATATCGTAAAAGAAATACAAAATCTTGGTGTTGAACTAAGGTTTGTAAATGGAGGAGGAACCGGAAGTATAAAATCAACCGAGCAAGATAACTCAGTTACGGAGATTACTGTAGGCTCTGCTTTTTATTCGCCCAAACTGTTTGATTATTATAAAGAAGTAAAATTTCAGCCAGCCGTTGGATTTGCTTTACAAGTTGTACGTAAACCTGACCGGTATATTTATACTTGCCTAGGTGGAGGGTATATTGCTTCAGGTGCAGTTGGTAAGGATAAAGAGCCTGAGGTTTGGAAACCAGATGGTGCAAAGTTATTAGCGTTAGAAGGTGCTGGCGAAGTGCAAACGCCGGTTTATTACAACGGTGACGAACAATTGTATATAGGAGATACTATATTGCTTCGCCATAGTAAGGCTGGGGAATTATGTGAGCGCTTTCCTGTTTTGTATCGTATTAAACAAGGGGAAATTGTTGGAGAGTATTCAACATATCGGGGGGATAACCAATGCTTTCTGTAAAGGGACAAAAATGGAAAAATTGGACAGGTAATATAGAAGGAACTCCGCAGTATACGATGTATCCTGAAAGTATACAAGATGTAGTAGAAGTGGTGAGACTTGCACAAGAAAAGGGGAAGAAAATCCGGGTTGTTGGTTCAGGACATTCTTTTACACCCCTCGTTCAAACAGAAGAAATTTTAATTTCTTTAGATGAATTGAGTGGGATTACGAATGTGGATTCAGAGAAGATGACAGTAGAAGTGTGGGCGGGAACAAAACTACATGATTTAGGAAAATTACTTGAGGAGAAAGGTTATGGGCAAGAGAACTTAGGGGACATTGATTCGCAATCTATTGCAGGGGCAATTAGTACAGGAACTCATGGGACCGGTGCTACATTTGGAAGTTTATCAACACAAGTGATAGAAATTACAGCAGTTTTGTCTACAGGTGAGAGTATTGTTTGCTCTGAAAGAGAGAACTATGAGTATTGGAAAGCGTTCCAGCTATCACTTGGAATGCTTGGTATCATTGTGAAGGTTAAACTGAAAGTTATTCCAGCGTACTCACTTGTTTACAAAAGTGAAAAACAGTCTTTTTCTGTAGTAATGGATAAACTGGAAGAATATAAACGAAATCGTCATTTTGAATTTTTCGTTTTTCCTTATTCAGATGACGTTCAAGTGAAACTTACAAATGAAACAACGAGTAAAGGAACTGATTTGAAGTGGCATAAACTCAAGGTGGAACTACTTGAGAATAGGATCTTTTCTTTATTATCTAAAGGGTGTAAGTGGTTTCCTTCTATTAGTAAAGGAGTAAGTCAATTATCAGCCAAGGCTGTACTTAATACAAAAATAATTGGACCAAGCTATGAAGTGTTTGCTACATCGCGTACAGTTCCTTTTTATGAAATGGAGTATAGTGTCCCTTCAAAGTATATGAGGGCTGCTGTCGAAGAGATTTCAAATCTTATTGAAAAGAAAAAGTATAAAGTGCATTTTCCAATTGAATGTCGCTATGTGCAGGGTGATGATATATGGCTCAGTCCGGCGTACGGAAGGGATTCAGCATATATTGCTGTTCATATGTATAAAGGTATGAAGTATGCTGCTTATTTTGGTGAGGTGGAGCAAATCTTTCGAAAGTATGAAGGGCGCCCACATTGGGGGAAAATGCATACATTAACGTATGAACAATTACAGTATATATACCCAGAATTTCATTCGTTTTTAAAGGTGAGGAAGTTACTAGACGAAACGGGAATGTTTTTTAATCCTTATGCAGAAAAGTTATTTACGATTATGAAAAAAGCTGACAAATAATTATTTGTCAGCTTTTTTAAGTGTAATTGCATTTCTTGTATGACTAATACGCTCGTAAAATAGTAATTTATCACGGCTAAATACATGCAATAAAACATGAATAATAAATAGACCGTTAATTACGAATAGGAATAGTAATATAACCATTAATATTAAAGGTTCTGTGCGGTTTAAAATAGAACTGCTAGAAAGAACATAATTGATTCCTCCTAAAACAAAGTAGAATATGCCGTAACGAATGAATAGTTCTTTCATTGTAATACGCTCCGTTTTTCCTTTAATGTAAATACGAAGCAAAGCTTTTCCAATCGTTTTTCCGTTCGTAAAGTATGGAATGATAATAAAGTAAATAAAGATCGAACATGTAATGAAAATAAGTTCGTATATATTTGTGTAAGATTGAATACTAGAAATAAAGAGAGAGTTTCCTTTGTTTTTAATGACAGGTACAACGATAGATAAGAAAATCCAATCAATTTGCATAGCGATGAGACGACGAACGAATCCGACTGGTTTTGTTTCTAGATTAATATGACTATCTAATTCGCTTGCTTTTGGAAGGAAGTAAGTAAATATTGGTGCAATAATAAAACCAATTACTCCTCCTAATGTGTTTAAAAACAGGTCGTCGATATCGAATAAGCGATATGCACAATTATATATACCATATAATCCAGTTACTTGTGTTATTTCAAAAAATAGTGAAAGACAAAAAGAGATGCAAATCGTCTGTAGGAAACTACGTCGGAAATAATAACGTAAGTAAATACCGAATGGAACGGTTAGTAGAACATTAAAAGCTACTTGTAAGAATGCAGATTCTTTTAATAAATAGAAATAAGTAGTTGGTTTCGTTAAAATTGCCGATGTATGATTACGAATCTCTTGTACGAAATAAAATGGTGAGAGCTGCATATGTTGTGTATTGGCCGGTTGTAGGCTACAAGTATCATACGTTTGTGGTAATGGCAGAATAACAAGAAAATAGGCATTTAATAAATAGAGTAATAAAGAGTATAAAATAAATGAGCGCCATTTATTTAAGTAACCGTATTTTCGATAATTAAATATTAAAAAAGGGATTAAGAGAAACATTGCTAAAATAGGAAATAAAATAAATGCTGTTTTGATTGGGAATAAATATGTCGTCAAAATGAAACTCCTTTCAATTAAAATCCGTCTATCATTATAGCGCTAAAAGGAGTTTGTAACAAAGTTAAAATAGAAAAAATTACAAATTAAACTCATATTAAGTTATAATTAAATTTAATATAAATATATTATGATAATATAAGTTGAGAGAGGGTACATGATATGCAATATGAGCTTTTTTCTATAAGTGGGGATCATATTACGACTTTTGAAAGCGCATGGCGTTTTCAGGAGGGGGAACAGATTTTTGTCCATGATGATAATACAAAACGAAACTTTATTATTATTCGCTTAACACATGATTTATTTCAAAAAAATACACATGTTATTCGCTTGTATTGTCAGGAAAAGAAAGTTTATGCATAAGGAGAAACCTCTTACTGTATGGGGGCAGTAAGAGGTTTTCTATTTCATATAGGAAGCATTGGATTTTGAAGAAAGGATATAATTTTGCACTTGGTGCTTCCACGTTTCACCGCTCTTTCTTTGAGGCAGCCACTCATGATAATCTTGTTGTGTTTTCCATAACATACGAACCATATATTCAGCGCCAGCATCTGTACGATGCACGTGCGAAAATTCTATGTTAATAAAACCTTGTGTGCCAGACGATGGATAATGCTGTCTAAGCGAATGAAATATTTCATTTTCATAGCCATATTTAATATGAATAAGTTTAGTAACAATAAACATACGAACACCTCTTTTTCGATAATAATAAAAAACAAGATAGAAGAGAGAACTTTAATTTTCTTTATACATGTAAGGGAAAGTAGTGAGGATAATTAAAATTATACTATTCAGAAAATTCAAAGTAAATAATGAAACTTATTTTTATTTGAAATATAAAAAAGAAAGTCATCCTATTTTAATAGAATGACTTTCTTTAAAGAGTGTAAGTTTCACTTTATAAGAAAATGATAGTGAGTACACCTACGATAATACAGTAGAAAGAGAAATATTTTAAATTTCCTTTTGCCATAATGTTCATAAACCATTTTAATGAAATATATGTCATGATAAATGTCGCGATGAACGCAACAAGATAAGGTACAAATAATGTATCTAAATTTGGATCTTTTGCAATATCTGTAATACTTAGCAATAAACCACCTAAGCTAACAGGAATATATAGTAAGAATGAGAAGCGAAGAGCAGTTTCTTGCTTCATACCAAGTAACATTGCCGCTACGATTGTAGCACCAGATCTGCTTATGCCAGGAATTAGTGCGCAAGCTTGTGCTAGACCGACAATGATTGCATCTTTCATAGAAAGATCGCCATCATTTTTACGTCCACGCAAGTTTCTAATAATCCAAAGGCCGATAGCAGTAATGAGGAGAGAAATCCCAACCATTTTAACACCTTTTAAGTACTGATCGATATAATCTTTGAATAAAACTCCAATTACACCTGCTGGAATGGTTGCAATAATAAGGTAAGTAATAAAGAAGAAATCTGATTTTGCATCTTCTGCTCTTGTAAATATATAAGATAGACCATTTTTTGTTAGACGAACTAAGTCATTTCTATAAATAAGTAATACAGCTAATAATGAAGCTGAATTAACAAGTAGCTCAAAGCTAAACCCTTCTATTTCTAGTCCTAGCAAATGTTGTGCTAAAACGAGGTGACCGCTTGAAGAAATCGGAATTGGTTCTGTTAGTCCTTGGAACAGGCCAAGAATTAAATATTTTAAAATGTAATAAAATTGTTCCATAACATCCTCCTTGTGTATTAGTCGAAAGAAACAATTGTTTTATTATAACAAAAGAGAGGACGAATATTGAGAAGAAAATAATATTCAAAATATAATAAAAATCCCCTATTACGTTATAGGAGATTTTTAACACTACTGAGAAACTACTATTTCTTGAATACTTTTCGATAATTGGACATCGACTTTTTCCGCATCATGAATGTGGTTCATAATAGTAGTATTTAACTTTTGGAACATTTGCTGTGTATTTTTAAATTCTCGTAATATATCATCATTACAAGATTTTTGGTTCTCGATAGCTTTAATAACATTTGTAGCACCACTTTGTAATGTTTGAATCATCATTAAAATATTTTCAATTCTAGCGTTAGTATCGGCGCTCATTTCCACACCTTCATCAACTAAATGTAAATTATCTTTTGTATTTTCGTACGCTTTTTCAATTTCTTCTTGAATTTTTTTCGTTAAGTTGCCAATATTTTTTGTACTCTCTGCTGTGCTTTCTGCTAGTTTTCTTACTTCATTGGCAACAACAGCGAATCCTTTCCCATGCTCTCCAGCACGTGCAGCTTCAATGCTTGCATTTAACGCTAATAAATTTGTTTGTGCTGCAATGTTTTGAATTACTTCTACTATTTGTTCAATTTCTTTAGAGCGTTCGCTTAAATGATTCATACTATTAGAAGTGCGTTGAGATTGTTCACCTAATTTATTAATTACAATGAGTAAGCGATGAACGGATTCTTTTCCCTCATTAGAGCAATCAATAATTTCTTCAATAGATTGAATTAAGCTTTGTTCTTTTTGTAGCATTTCGTTATTTAATTCATTGGAATGTGTAGTACGAGTCGAAACATTCTCAAAGCATGCATTTAATTGTTGAATTAAGTTTTGGAGTGTATGGTGTTGGTTATTTACAACTTCATGCTCTTGCATAACGCTTTGTACACGATTATGGATAGAAGATATAATTTCTTGTTTTTCCACATCTTTTTGTTTTAATTCTGTTTCTAGTTCATGTATACGAGTTTCTAGTTGATCGATTTTATGTTGGAGTGATTTCTTTTGAGTAAACATTTTATTTCATTCAACCGCCTTTAAGATTTTTAATTTCTCTATATTTGGATTTTAGCATTTTTTATAATTTTTAAATATAGTAATTGTTAAATATTTAAGAATCTATTACATTTCATCTGTAATTCCCTTTTTTTGTCATGAAAAATAAACTGTATTTAATGGTTTTGTAAACAAACTGTAAAATAAATCATGTATAACTGTATAAGAAGGGAGTCGGATTATGAACTATTTTAAGCGAATCAGTAGTCTTGTATTAGCAGGAATTATCGGTCTTTCTAGTACAGTCGCTGTAAAAGCAGAGTCAAACGACGAGAAACTTAACAACATGCAACAGCAATTGCAACAAAACAATGCAGATATGCAGAAGAAAGAGCAAGAGAAGCAAGCTGTTAGTAAAGAAATTCAAGGTATCGAAAATGAACTACATAATTTAAATAATACAATTGCAAAAAATAAAGAGGATCAAGCTGCTATTCAACGTAAAATCGATGAAACACATAAGCAGATTGAACAAAAAAAAGCAGATATTGTCGTTTTAGAAGATAAAGTCCTTGCTCGTAAGGATATTATGAAAAAACGTATGGTTTCTGTTCAAAATAGCTCAAATACGAGTTTAGT
Source organism: Bacillus paramycoides (assembly GCF_001884235.1). Lineage (GTDB taxonomy): Bacteria > Bacillota > Bacilli > Bacillales > Bacillaceae_G > Bacillus_A > Bacillus_A paramycoides. The sequence goes on from NZ_MAOI01000015.1 coordinate 151,540, forward strand.
AGTAGAAGTTGTTGTGGAATCAAAAAACTTTGCTGATTTCATACAACGTATGAATGCAGTATCTACCATTTTAGATGCAGATAAAGAAATTTTACGTCTACAAGAACAAGATCTTCGTCAAATTGAAGAAGATAAAAAAGCGATCGACGAAAAAGAAGCATCTTTAGTAGTAGATAAGCAAAAATTAGCAAAAGCACAAGCTGATTTGCAAGATAACTTGAAAAAGCGTCAAGATAACTTGCAAACAGTTCAAGCTAAATATAATGAGATTGCAAACCAAATTAATTTAGCAGCAGAAGAAAAAGCAAAAGTTGAAGCAAATATGAAAGCAGTACAAGAAACAATTGCTCGTGAACAAGAAGCAGCAAGAATTGCAGCAGAAGAACGTGCAAAAGCTGAAGCAGCTGCAAAGGCTGAGCAAGAAGAGTTAGCAAAAGCGAAGGCAGCAGCTAAGCAAAAAGAAGAACAGACAGCTAAGCCGGCAGAGCCTGTAGCAAAAAATACAGCACCAGAATCTAAGCCAGACCCTAAACCAGCTCAAGGTGGAAAAGAATTTTATGTAACAGCAACTGCGTATACAGCTGATCCATCTGAAAATGGCTATAAATCGGGTGAAACTGTAAAATCTAAGTTAGGACATGATTTAACTGCAAATCCAAACATGAAATTAATTGCTGTAGATCCAGCTGTTATACCGTTAGGTTCTACTGTATATGTAGAAGGATATGGAACAGCGATTGCTGGAGATACTGGTAGTGCGATTAAAGGTCATATTATCGATTTATTAATGCCAGATTCAGCAACAGCTAATAATTGGGGCAGAAGAACGGTTAAAGTTACAATTTTAAACTAAACCAAAATCCAACTTTACAATAAGTGAAGTTGGATTTTTTTGTGAAAATAATGTTAAGTTGAGTTTACATTTTGTTAAGGATAGCATACAATGATGATGAGAGGTGGTAAATTTGACCATTTTAAATAGAGTGAAGGAATTAAGAGCTCGCTTTAATTTTACGCAAAGTGTATTAGCAGAAAAAGTTGGAGTGACAAGACAAACAATTGCAGCAATTGAAAAAGGGGATTACGTTCCTTCGTTGCTATTAGCCTTGACGATTTGTGATGTGTTCCAGTTAAAGATGGAAGATGTGTTTGTTTTAAATAAGGAGGGGGAAGAGGATGAATAGAATTGGTTTTTCTTATATCGTAAACGTACTTTATACTGCATTAGCATGCTGGACATTTGTTGAATTTTATAGTGTTACTACAGAGCTAGCAGATATAATAAAAAACGAGAAGTTCCCATTTGAAGTATGGTTTAATGGAGTACCATTCGTTTTATTATTTATTGGAGCTATTATAGTTACAATTTTTTATAGAATTCAAAAGAAAAAATATAAGAATTTATCTTTTTGGATGTATCCATTACTATTTCCACTAGAAGATGAACGTGAAAAAGCGATTACGGAGAAAGCTTGTCGAACAACTTTTGTTTCGTTATGGTATGTGTTACCTTGTGCAGTTGGATTTTTAACTTTTTCGCCTATTATTAATGAATATCTTCCTGAATACCCACTGTATATTATATTTTCTATTTTCTTTATTCAAATGACAGTCTTCCACGTATCCCTATATAAAAATAAATTAGCTTAAAAAGAAACCTTCTTGCATCAGCAAGAAGGTTTCTTTCAGCTTATACTTGTACATATAGCAATATTATTTTATCATTTTATATAGAGTAAGATTTTGTAAGGGAAAGGAATTGTATATGAATAAGCAAAGAATTTATAGTATAGTAGCAATCCTTCTATTTGTTGTAGGTGGTGTATTAATCGGAAAGCCATTTTATGATGGATATCAGGCGGAAAAGAAACAGACTGAAAATGTGCAAGCTGTTCAAAAGATGAATTATGAAAAGCATGATACGGAATTTGTAGATGCTTCGAAAATTAATCAACCAGACTTGGCAGAAGTAGCGAACGCATCGTTAGATAAAAAACAAGTAATCGGTCGAATCTCTATTCCGAGCCTTTCGCTAGAGCTTCCTGTTTTAAAATCATCTACTGAGAAAAATTTACTGTCAGGTGCGGCAACTGTAAAAGAGAATCAAGTGATGGGAAAAGGAAACTATGCATTAGCAGGACATAATATGTCAAAAAAGGGTGTTTTATTTAGTGATGTATCAACTTTAAAGAAGAATGATAAAATTTATTTATATGACAATGAAAATGAGTATGAGTATGCGGTTACTGGAGTATCTGAAGTGACTCCTGATAAATGGGAAGTTGTAGAGGATCATGGGAAAGATGAGATAACGCTTATTACATGTGTATCTGTTAAGGATAATTCTAAGCGTTTTGTTGTTACAGGCGATTTGGTCGGAACAAAGGCGAAGAAATAAAAAAAGATGAGGGGAAATCCCTCATCTTTTTTTAATCCATCCACTTTACTAATTTTTTAGAAATCGATAATAAAACACAACCTAAAACGATCGCCACAGCGCCGATAACTGTGAATACTTCAGCATATCCAAGTGAAGTTGTAAAGCTTGCAAGCTGTCCACCTAAAATGTTGGCGATTCCTGAGCTTGCTAGCCATACGCCCATTAGTAGAGAAGCAAGTTTTACTGGAGCGAGAGCACTAACCATTGATAGCCCGACAGGTGATAAGAATAGCTCACCTAACGTATGGAAAAGATACGTAAAGACGATAAATAGTAAGTTTGCTTTTTCTGTAATGTTATGCTCATCACTACCTGTTTTTAATGTAGCCATAACGAGAATGATATAACCGATACCGAGTAAGATCATACCAAGTCCCATTTTTGTTGGGATTTTTAAGTCACCACTTTTTCTAGTTGCAAGTTTTGCCCATAATGCTGAAATGGCTGGTGCAAGTAAAATAATAAATAATGGATTGACCGATTGGAACCAAGACGTTGGTACTTCCCATCCGAATATGGAGCGGTCAACGAACTTATTTGTATATAATGTTAACGAACTACCAGCTTGTTCAAAACCAGCCCAGAAGAAGACAACGAAGCACGTTAAAATGACGATAACTGCTGTATGTTGTTTTTCTTTTTTTGTTAATGGTGTATTTCCTACTGTTGGTTGCCCATCTGTTGTTTGTAAATTGCGAGTTGGTTTTTTACCGATATCACCAAGGAAGCGATTAGATAGTGTTGTAAATAAGATTTGTCCAATAATCATTCCGATTGAAGCTGCTAAGAAACCGTAACGGAATCCGTAATGAACAACACCATCAACTGTTGTTTTGAATAAATTTTCTGACAAAAATCCACAAACGAGTGGAGCTAAAAACGAACCGACGTTAATACCCATATAGAAAATTGTAAATGCACTATCACGTTTTGGATCGTGCTCTTCGTATAATTCTCCAACAAGTGTAGAGATATTAGGTTTGAAGAATCCATTACCGATAATAATAAGCGCTAATCCGAGGTATAGGCCGACTTGGTTTTGCAGGGCAAATAGTGTAAGGTTACCGATTGCCATTGTTATACCACCAATTGTGATGGCTTTTCGTCTACCTAGAAAACGGTCTGTTAAGTATCCACCGATTAATGGAGTGAAATAACAAGCTCCAGTATAAAATCCGTAAATAGAGAGTGCCCACGCTGGACTAAACCCAAGACCACCACTTACTAAAGCTGTTGTTAAATATAATGTTAATAATCCTCGTAATCCATAGTAACTAAATCTTTCCCACATTTCTGTAAAGAAGAGTAAGTATAAACCGGGAGGATGTTTCTTTTTTCTTTGTTGTTCTTTTTCTAGTTGTATCGCTGATTCCATGTTATTTTCCTCCTGACACAAACAAAAACAAAGTTAATAGTTTTATTTGTTTAATATTTTACTTTATTAACTATTGAAAGTCAATTAAGGTTGATTTTTCAGAAGAAATTGGAAAAGGGAAGTAGCTATAGAATGGGTGTTTCTTTTGTGGTAGACTATGGACTATGTTTTCTTTGTAAGGAAGCGGATTATTGCGTTTTTCTTATGTGTGGAATTGATTTCACGCAAGATGAAATTGAAGAAGGAGAAAGAAATGAAATTGTTACAGAAAAAAGAAATTTTACTTATTAGTCTTATGTTATTCTCTATGTTCTTTGGAGCGGGTAATCTTATATTTCCGCCTTTCCTTGGATACGAAGGGGGAGAACATGTGTGGATTGCGTTGTTAGGCTTTATTATATCAGCAACAGGTCTTCCGATATTAGGTGTTATTGCTATTGCGAAAGCAGGAAGCTTTCAAACGTTAGCAGGTAGAGTTCATTCTTCATTTGCAATTATTTTTCCATGTATTGTGTATTTATTTATTGGACCTGGGCTTGGTATACCACGTGCAGGAAGTTTAGCTTTTGAAATGGGACCAGGTCAGTTGTTCCCTGAAGCGGGTAGCGTAGTTTTATTATTTTATACGGTTATTTTCTTTGGTGTTGTTTATTGGTTAAGTTTATCACCATCTAAATTAATGGGCTTGTTTGGAAAGGTTTTAACGCCTTTATTATTATGTATGATTGCCCTTATATTTATAAAGAGTATGTTTACGCCGGTAGGTAGTGTAAAAGAGCCTGCTGGAAATTATGGACAAGCTCCTATGTTCCAAGGATTTTTAGATGGATATTTAACGATGGATGCGTTAGCGGCTTTAATCTTTGGGATTGTTATTGCAAATGCTTTGCGTGCAAAAGGTGTAGAAGATGATAAAGGTATAGCGAAATACATGAGTATTGCTGGTATTGGAGCAGGCCTTTTATTATCTATTATTTATGTCATTCTTGGATATGTTGGTTCAATAAGTGGTTCACTAGGTACATTTGATAACGGTGCGAAAGTGTTAGCACAAGTTATGACGACATTATTTGGACAGAGCGGGGTAGTTTTATTAGGTCTTATTTTTACTGTCGCTTGTCTTTCTGTTTCAATTGGACTTGTTACGTCTTGTAGTCAGTTTTTCGCTAGTGTATTTCCGAAAGTATCTTATAAAGTTTGGGCATTTATATTAAGTTTTGTTAGTATGGTTTTAGCTAATTTAGGATTAACACAAATTTTAAAAGTATCGGTACCGATTCTTGGATTCATATATCCGATCGCATTAACGCTCATTATTTTAGGGTTGTTTCATAAATATATGGGGAAGTATGTCTACGTATATTCGGTAACAATTGGGATTGTAGCGTTATTTAGTGCAATGGATATTTTAAATAAAAGTATGTTGATGAATAAGTGGACACCGTTACTAGAAAATCTTCCGTTTTATACAGAAGGTGTAGGTTGGATTATTCCAGCGTTTGTAGGTGTTTGCCTCGGTATAATCGTTAGTATTGCTATAAATAAGAATAAAGTGAAACTTTAATCAATGGGGGTTTTGTCTATCCCCCGCTGATTATTATCCCTTACCAATCGGGATAAATAAGTGACAAGGTGTTTTCCTATTTCGGAAAACACCTTTCTTTTTGGGAAAAATAGTATTGAAAATGAATAGACTAGGAGTATGATAAAGATAATTGGAAATATATAGGTTTAAAATGAATGATGAGGTGGGAGTGTATGAAGGAGGATTTAAATAAGAAAATAGAAGCACTTGAAATAGCAATTGAAACAATTCAAGAGACACTTTCTGAATTGAAAGCGCAGCAAAGAAAAATAGAAGTAGATAAAGTTCAACAAAATGTTAGTGAGGAAAAGCAAGAATATATTGAAACGGTAACGGATGAAAAGCTACAAGAGGATGCAGTTACGATAAGGGAGCCAATGCAAGAACTTGAGGTAAAACAAGTAGATATATCTGCATTTAAACCAGAACCATTTAATATTATAAAGTTTTGCCAAACATGGTTACCACGCATATTTGTCGGTATTATGTTACTTGGGGTTATTTGGTTGTTTAAAGCGGGAGTAGATGCTGGGTTGTTAACACCAGCGATACGGATTGTGTTTGGTATAGCACTATCTATCGGTTTGTATTATGTAGGAGATATACAAATTAAAAGAGAGCGGCAAGCATTAGGGTTAGTATTAGCTGGTGGAAGTATTACAGGTATTGTTTTAACGACGTTTGCAGCACATTATTTATATGAGTTTATTCCCGCAAGTATTGCGTTTATCTGCAACATTATATGGGTCATTTTAGGGATTTATTTAGCGAAAAGATATAGATCGGAATACCTTGCTATTTTCGTAGCGGTAGGGGCATTTTTCGTTCCTTTCTTGTTAAATAGTACGACTCCTAATACGTACGTTTTCTTTAGCTATGAGACGATATTAACAATCAGTTTATTATGGTATGCATTGAGAAACCGTTATAAGTACTTATATATGATTTCTTATGTTGTTGCTGCAATTGTCCTATTTGTTTTCTTTGCTGTTATGTCAATATTAGTAGGGAATTTGCAAGTGCAGTTAACGGTTGTATACGGAATAATTCATTTACTATTATTTTGGCATACGTTTACGGAGAGAAACTTTATACAAGAACCACGCTTGGCAATATTTAGTACTAACGCAGTTTTCTTTATATTAGCCATTTCAAAAATACCTGAATTTACAACGTGGGGGCTAGTTATTAGTGCATTTGTGCATACCGCTATGTTCGTACTTGAATATAGGAAGAATAGACATTCTGTATTTACAAATCTATTATTTGGTTTTGCAATGGGATCATTTAGTTTAGCGATTTTATACGAGTACAGTTTAGTGAATGCAGCAATCGTATTATTGTTACAAGGTTTCCTAGGAGTGGCTACTTCTATTAAAGTAAAACAGAACATGAAATTGTATATAAGTGCAACAATTTATGCAATCGGGATGATACAGACAATCTTTAGTCCGTTTGATCAGTTCATTTCAGCAGGTTTTGTAGCTCATATTATTTTAATAGTGACATTTTATTATGGCATGATAAAAGCGAAACATATGTTAGCGAGTTTTGGAAAATATATTTATTCTATAGCGCTCTATTGGCTAATGGTAATTGTATTTATTACAATTACTAGAATCGGTGAAGTTCTTTCTACCGATGGAAGTATAATTAGCGTATATGTATCATTATTATGGATGGTATATGCATTATTTGCAGTTTGGTTTGGCCGTAATAGACAGATGAATGAAATATTATATGCTGGTTTAGTCGTATTAGTAGTAACAGTAGGGAAGTTGTTCCTTCTCGACTTACCAGAGGTGTCTATGATGATCAGAGCGGTGTTATTCTTAATCGTTGGTAGTATAGGTATCGTTATTTCAAGAATGTTTTTCTCAAAAGAAGAGAAGTGAAAAGAAGGCAATCCGTATACGGATTGCCTTTTCTTTTACTTCTTATTAATCGTTACAGTTTCAGTATATTTCGCTGTTGTATTTTGACGTAGACGAAGTGTTGCTTGTCCAGTTGTATTTGAATCAAGTTGCACATTTACAATTTTTTCAGCAGAACCTAAGCTATTTGTTGTGAAAGAGAATGCACTACTATATCCGAAAGTAGATGGCCAAGTGCCGTTTGTATTTTGAACTTTTGCCACTTGTGTCCCGCCAGAAGTGAATATACCTAAAGAATAATTATTATATGTTGTATTTGGTAATAAGTTATTTACTTGCATTTTTATTTGAAATAATTCATTATTCGGTAGAATACTAGGATGCGTAATTACGTAATCACGCGCTGTCACTGCGCCGTTGTATCCGTATGAACCTGGTTTAAAAGTATTGGTATTAAACCATTGATAGCCTGCATTTGGCGCGCTCCAAGGTTCTGGTTGTGGTTCTGTTGATAAACTTGGTTGTTCAAATGTTTGTAAAGCTGTAGGTGCATCAAGCTGTAAACCATTCACTTGATCTAAGCTTGTAAATGTTTCTTGCTTCGCTAACCAATTCACGATGTTTTCTAATAGAACAGCATCGTTTTCTTCTTTATAACCATCATAAGTTTTCTTTGATTGACCTGAATCTTCACGAACATATTTTGGCGATGCATCTTCAACAGGAGAAGAGTCGCCAATAAAGGCTGCTTTTCCAAGACCAACTTTTGCAATGGCAGCATAAGGCCCCTCTGCAACACCACCGCCGTTATAAACGCCGCCATCAACAGCGTTATTCCATTTTGATGGGTTTTCTGGAAGATATACAAGCCCTTTTGCTAGTTTTGGATTTGTAATCGCAAGAGTAGAACCGGCATGCATTGCTACAGATGAAACTCCATTTGTAATTCCAAATGATTGCTCAGGAGAGACAATATTTTTAGCAGAAACATCACCAAGTGCATTGTAACGGAAGCGAATACCGAAATTATCGGATAGCCAATCAGAGCTTTCTACCCCTTGCATAGCTTGTGAATTTGCTTCATCACTAGACATTCCTTTCGCTGGATTATCCCATGCTCCGCGTCTATATCCGTTAAATACTTCTGACGAATCCCAGCGATTTTTATTACGATCTGCATTATAGTGATCGGCAATGAAGAAGATACTGCCGCCATTTTTTACGTATTGTAACATCGCGTCTTGTTCAGATTTTTTATAAGGAATATTTGCTTCCGGGACGATAAAAACATTATAATTTTTTAAATCGTCGTATGTAATAGGTGTTGATTTACGAAGTTCTTTTACATGATATCCGTTTTGGGCAATGCCGTTTCCGAAATCAGAAAAACCGCCATCAATAACCCAGTCAGCTGTCCCAGCTGTTTGACCGTGAGTATTATCGAATAATACTTTCTTCCCATTGTTTTGATTTACAATTTTTGCAACAATTTCAGGAGCTGGATCTACAGAGCTTTCTGCATAAGTAGATGGAACATAGGCGCTTCCTAAACTGATTGTGATTGCTGTTGCTAAAGAAAATTGAATCCATTTTTTATTCTTCATAGAAGAATCCCCCTAATAATAAATATATGTGCTTTAATAATGTAATTTATTTTTCTGTAAAAATAAAGGCGGAAAATATAAAATATATTAAAAAATTGTAAAAATACCGTGAATTTTGTTGAGAAATATTTGTATAGACAATAAAAAATCCCTTCCAATCAATAAGGAAGGGATTTCGTAGTTAACTAATTTTTGAATTAGATGATTCATCAATCTTATGAAAACCTTTCATATAATACACGATAGCTAAGCCGATAAGCCAAATTGGACCGACGATTAATGCGATTCGTGTATCTTCTGAATAGGCCATGATACCTAGTACAAGCACAAGGAAGCCGAGTGAGAAATATGAACTTAATGGGTATAGTGGCATTCTATACGTTAACTTTTGCTTGTTTTGTGCTGGTAATCCTTTGCGGAATTTAATTTGAGCGACTAATATAATCCCCCAAGTCCAAATTGCACCGAAAGTTGAAATACTAGTTAACCAAGTAAATACTTTCGCAGGAACGAGATAGTTTAATATAACGCCAACGAGTAAAACAATCGCAGTTGCTATAATCCCTTGACTCGGAATGCCATTTTTATTTAAACGCCCGAATCGTTCAGGTGCTTTCTTTTGTTGTGCTAATGTAAATAGCATACGGCCTGTACTAAACAAACCACCGTTACAAGATGAAAGAGCCGCTGTTAACACAACGAAGTTAATAATACCCGCTGCCTTTGCGATACCGATTTGTTGGAACGTTAAGACAAACGGACTTCCTTTCTCGCCAAATTCGTTCCACGGGAAAATTGCCATCATAACGAATAGAGCTCCAACGTAGAACAGTAAAATTCTCCAAAATACGTTATCAATTGCTTTTGCGAGTGTCTTTTTTGGATTTTGAGCTTCACCAGCTGTGACACCGATAAGTTCGACTCCTAAATAAGCGAATAATACCATTTGTAAGGAAAGTAGTAATCCAGAGAATCCATTTGGGAACCAGCCGCCATGTTCCCAAAGATTTGAAATACCAGTTGCAACGCCACCATTTCCAAATCCGAATAGAATAATACCAGCGCCGACTACTATCATACAGATAATTGTGACAATTTTAATGAGAGCAAACCAAAACTCAAGTTCTCCAAATACTTTTACAGATAAGAAGTTGAAAGCACTCATTAATAAAAGAGCTAGTAATGCCCAAATCCAGCGCGGGATATCTGGGAACCAATACTGCATGTAAATTCCTGCAGCTGTAATTTCCGCCATACAAGTAACAACCCATAAAAACCAGTAATTCCAGCCTGTAATATACCCAGCTAGTGGGCTGATGTAATCATTTGCATATTTACTAAAAGAGCCAGCAACCGGTTGTTCAATTGCCATTTCTCCGAGTGCACGCATAATGAAAAAAATAACGAGTCCGGCGATCATATAGCCTAGTAAAATGGATGGACCAGCTAGTTTAATAGCGGAAGCTGATCCTAAAAATAGTCCAACGCCAATAGCTGAGCCGAGAGACATTAAAGTAATATGTCGTTCTTTTAAGCCGCGGTTTAAAGATCCAGATTTGTTTGTTTGCTGCATAAGAAGAATCCCCCTTGTAGAGTGAACGATATTTGAATGCGCTTACTAAATATTTAACTATTTCAAATTATAAAACATTTCTATCTGTTATGCTACAAAAATAATCATAATACACTGTACTATATCTATGTTTGTCAGACTTAAACTTAAAATTCTAACTATTAAAGAATATATTGACTCTTCTTTTTATTGATTGTTAAGATTAGGTGTTACATTTTCTCACATACTAATAAGAAAAGAATGTGTGATAATAATTCAGGTGTAGGAAGGGTACATAAGTATGTTTCAATTACAAAAGTATAACACTTCTGTGAAGCAAGAAATTTTAGCTGGCATCACAACTTTTTTTACATTTGCGTATATTCTTGTCATCAATCCAAAAATATTATCTGATGCAGGTATACCATTTGATCAAGCATTTACGGCGACTATAATTGCGACAGTTGTTGGAACGCTATGTATGGCGTTTTTAGCTAACTATCCAATTGTTATTGCTCCAGCTATGGGAATGAATGCATATTTTGCTTATTCTGTGGTTCAACAGGCAGAGGGGATTACATATGTCATTGCGTTTTCGGCAGTATTTGTAACAGGTATCATTTTTCTTTTATTATCGTTCACCTCATTTAGGCAAAAGTTAATTGTCGCAATTCCTGACAGTTTAAAACATGCAATTGCAGGTGGAATTGGATTATTTATTGCTTTTATCGGATTGCGACTTTCAGGTATCATCGTTGACCATCCATCTAACTTAGTTACAATCGGAGACTTTCATTCACCGGCTGTTATTTTAACATTAGTTGGTTTAGTGTTAGCGGCGGTATTAATGGTATTACGCGTTAGTGGTGCGTTGTTTATTAGTATGATTGTGACAGGGATTATTGCTTTCTTTACGGGGCAATTGAAGTTTGAGGATAAGATTGTGGCAATGCCACATTTACCAGAAGGAATTATTGTTTCAAACCCTATCAACGCATTTTCAGATGTAATTCAATACGGGTTATATGGAGTTATTTTTTCATTCTTACTTGTACTTTTATTTGATACAACAGGGGCTTTGCTTGGTTTAATTAAACAGGCAGGTTTAAATACAGATAACACGGAAAAGCGCTTTGGTAAGGCGTTCATTGCAGATGCAATTGGCGGAACGACAGGTTCCATCTTTGGGACAAGCCCTACAGCAGCGACAATTGAATCATCAGCCGGAATTGCGGCAGGTGGTAAAACTGGATTGACAGGTATTGTAGTCGTTTGTTTAACGATTATAACGGCATTCTTTAGCCCTGTTATTGCCTCTTTATCAAGTGTAGCAGCTATTACAGCACCTTCATTAATTATAGTAGGTAGCTTAATGGCACAAAGCATTCGTGATATTAATTGGAATGAATTTGAAGACGCATTACCAGCATTTTTAATTTTCGTTGGTATTCCGTTAACATCTAGTATTGCGAATGGAATTGCAATCGGATTTTTAGTGTATCCAATCTTAAAAATCGTGAAGGGGAAAGGGATGGAAGTACATCCGTTACTATACTTATTTACAATTTTATTTGGATGTCATTTATTCTTATAATATAGAGATAGGAAAGGGGTTTCTTATGAGAGGCTCCTTTTTTGTGTATAATAAAGTGAAACTATAATAAGTGGGGGGCACATCCCCCACTTATTATTAGTTGAACCAATCGGGCGTTTACGGGCAGTTAATGCGGGATAAGGTAAAATTCAAATTTGTTTTGTAAATTATAAATTACTAAATGGAATATATATGTTACAATAAGGGCGGAGGAGGAACATGAATGGCTGTAAGTAAAATAAAAGTCGCGCGTGTTCAGTTAGATTTAACACAGCAACAATTAGCAGAAAAAGTAGGCGTTACAAGGCAAACGATTAGTTTAATTGAGAAGGGGAAGTATAATCCGTCTCTAGATTTATGTTTAAAAATTTGTTATGCGGTAAATAAAACATTGAATGATTTGTTTTGGGAGGAAAAGGAGTGATAGGGTGAAAATCGTGAAAGATGAACGTTTAATGATTGAAGGGTTAAAACATGTTAGATTGGCTTTCATCTTACAGAATATCGTCATACTAGGTATTGTTTTTTATCGCTACGTTTTGCAAGGGGAAGGATATGAAAGTATTTCGGATTTATTAATGATATTTATCAGCGGGATAGTAGTTATTAACTTTTTAAACTTAAAAAATTCAGTGGAAGTGTATGAGCATACAGGGGGAGTATCTCGTAGTTATTTCATGAAATTATTATTCATTCCAGTTGGGATTGTTATTGGGATTTTAGCTATTTGTATCATTGTGACACCAGATATTTCGATAAAGGAAATTAGTATAACAGGACTTATTATGTTTGCCTGTTTTTTAGTTCCTAGCTTGTTTATATACATATATATGAAAAAGATAAAAAATGAAGATTGAAATATAAGAAAAGCTTTCCCGTATTGAGGAAAGCTTTTCTTATATCTTTTTATACAGAACTTTATGAAGGCCAATCGGTTCAATTTCAAAGATTTCACCATGTTCGTGGAAACCTAATCGTTTGTAATAGTCAGCTACAGTAATTCGGCCATTACACCATAAAATGTTTGCGTTACGCTCTTGTAAGATTTGCTCGGCTTTATGGATTAAGGAGCTTCCAGCGTGTTTGTTTCGAAAGTTTGGTAATGTCGCCATTCCTCGTAGACGATAGTGGATACCAGTTTGTAAATCAGGATATATTTCTTTAGAGAAGGAAGCGATGCTAATAAGTTCTTCATGCAGAAATGCACCCAAGTGGAAGGTGTCTACTTCGTAGTCGGAAGAATATTTACAATCTGCTAATAGCTGATTAGGGCGCAAAATTTTTTGACGTAATACGTAAGTTTCAGATCCATCAATATTTTTCACGGTAATCATATTAACATCCTTTCTTATAAGCCTTTTTCTGTTAGCTGTATAAAGAAATAGGCAGGTGCAGCGAAAAGTCCGAGTATGCTAGCGGTTCCAAGAAGGAGTGAAAGCAAGAGACAAGTGTATTTGACTCCATTTGATTTTTTCCATCCGTAACTACAAATTTCAATGCTAATACCGATGAGAATAATGGCGACGAGTACTTCCGCTAATAATAAGAGAGCTAAAGTTGAAATAGACATAATGTGATTCATCCCCATAATATGTGATAGTAACATTTTACCATATGAAATTGGAAAAATGCCCCTCAATTATGTGAGGGGCATTTTTCTACTCTAGTATGTTTTTCATTGTATCAATATGCTCTTTTGAACCTGTTACAAGTAAAATGTCACCGTGTTGTAATTTCGTATCACCATGTGGTATTAATGCTTTATTACCACGGTAAATTTGAATGACAAGTACATCACCTAAAAACGGAAGGCGACGAAGTGCTAAGCCATTATATTTATTGCTACGTAGTTCAACCTCACGCACTGTTTCATTCGCTGTTGTAATTAAGCGGACGAGACTTGGTTTATCAATAAGTGCACGTAATAAAATACGTGTAGAGTTAATAGTTGAGAATACAGCGATATGTTCTTGCGTTGCTTTTTCTTGTAGAAGGGGATCTTCTACACTTGCGATGACATGTTCAACACCTAATTCTTTTGCGTGTTCTGCTAATAATAAGTTTTGGTCATCATCACTTGTCGCAACAACAACACGGTCTGCATCAAATGCTGTTTGTTCAGTTAATGATTCGATTGTGATTTCATCTAGTTTCACGATAGGGAAGTCATGAGATTTTACTTCCTCATCATTTATTTTATTCTGGCGTATCATATATAGCGTTACGTCATAATCTTCGCGCTTCAAATCAAGTGATAACGGAAGGGTAATTCTGCTCGCGCCAATAATAGATACTTTCGGTTTTGGTGTTTCCACTTTTGGAAACATCTTTTTAAATAATATAGGTGCAAAAATACAAGTAATAACTGCACTTAAAATAAGGGATGCTGATAAACTTGGGCTAATGATACCTAGCTTTTCACCGATTTGTGCAGCCGCAATAACTAAAGAAAGTGTTGATGTTAACAAAATAGCACTTCCGAGTACGATATTGCGTGGGTACCATTTTCGTAAGACGAGTGATGGCAATAGTTTTGAAATAAAGAGTCCCACAATTAAAATTGGAATCATTAGCATACTAGAAGGCTCTTTAAAAATAGACCATACTTCTAAATTTACACCAACCATTACGAAGAAAATAGGGATGAAGAAACCATATCCGATGGAATCGAGTTTTTCAACCATATCGTCATTTGGTGATAATAAAGATACGAGTACACCTGCTAAGAAGGCTCCTAAAATGTTTTCTGCTCCAACGGATTCAGATAATCCAACTAATATTAAGATGAGTGCAAAAACAGCTCGTGTATCAATTTGTACACTACCGGCTTTTAAGCTTTCTAGGTATGGAATATTTTTAAAGCGTCTTGCGATAAAGTAAATTATAATACCAGCGCCGAATAGAAGAAGTAGAAGCCACATACTTTGGCCACTTTCGGAATTTAATCCGACGAATACAGCGAGTAAAATCATTGTAACTAAGTCTGCAATAACAGCGACTAATAAAATGATTTGTCCGATTGCGGTTTTTCCTAAGTTATTTTCTTTTAATGTTGGTACGACAACACCTAAGGAAATAGTTGAGATAATTAAAGTCATGAACATTGCATTGTCTACGAATCCTAGCCATACGAATATTAACGATAGGGCATAAGATAAAATGAAAATAAATAAGAAGATAATGCTTGCTGCTTGGAATGTGTTCGGTTCGTTTGTCGTATTCTTTTTCCCTTTTTGTTTAAAGATAGAAAAGTCAATTTCTAAACCACTTAAAAACATTAGGAAGATAAAACCTAGTGTTGATAAGACTTGAAGCCACATATCTGGCTCAATGATGTTAAATCCACTTTTACCTACAAAGATTCCTGCGATAATTTCTGCGACAACGACAGGAAGTGCTTTTAATTTAAAGCGTTGTAACAAAAGGGGAACGAAAAACGCGATTGCAACGACAACCATAAGTGATAGAACAGAAGAATGATGTTCCATTGCGTTCTCTCCCTTCAAATAAATATAGTACCTATTTAGCCATATTATAGGTAGAAAATCAACGCATATGGGTTCGATTTCATAAAGAAAGAGTTTTCTTAACATTTGTCATAATAAGTATATTTTTCATGATTCTGTTGTTAATTCCGTAATGTGGATGCAATAGGGGAGATAATAAAAAAAGACTGCTGAGATTCCTCAGCAGTCTTTTTCATGCAAATTACATTGAGAAGAAAATCCATACAGTAAGACCAACTGTTGCTGTTGCAACGAAGAAACTGTATATCATTGTAAGAATTTGAACTCTTCCTTCTCCTTCTTTTAAGTGCATGAACATAATTAATTGTAATAATGCTTGCGCAACTGCCATTATGATGATAGTTGTTAATATCGTTGAAAGAGGCAGGCTTGTGTAAAGTGCCACGTATAACGCTAGAAACGTTAGTGCAAGCGATAAAATAAATCCGAAAACGTGTGACCATGGGAATCCGCTATGCGCATGCCCGTTTGCTTGATTGTTATTTTGAGCCATTTACGCCACCATCCCGTTCAAGTAAACTAGTGTGTAAATAAAGACCCAAACAAGATCAAGGAAATGCCAGTATAAGCTGATAATGAATACTTTACGAGCTGTAACTGGTGTTAAACCTCGTTTTAAAATTTGGATGATAACACAAGTTGCCCAAATGATACCACCTGTTACGTGGGCTCCGTGCGTTCCAAGAAGAACGAAGAATCCAGATAAGAAAGCACTTGTTTGAATTGTTGCGCCTTCACCAACGTACATAATGAACTCTTCAATTTCAAAGAATAGGAAGCCTGCACCTAAAAGTAATGTAAAGATGAACCATCCAAGCATTGCTTTTTGGTTGTGTTTACGCATTTCATGAATTGCGATACCACATGTGAAACTACTTGTTAAAAGTAGTAGTGTTTGAATTAAAAGTGTTTTAACTTCAAACAGTTGTGCTGGTGTTGGGCCATCTGCCGTACGACCAGCAAGTACTAGATAAGAGGCGAAAAGTGTTGCGAACAGCATAATTTCAGCCCCAAGAAAAATCCAGAATCCTAGGATGTTCAATCTGCTTTGCTCGGATTGATATTCCAAAGGTAAGCTTTTATCTAAAGCCGCCATATCATTTCACCTCTCATGCTACATGTTCTGTTTTTTTGATTTCATCAACACTTACGTAGTAACCGTCATCGTAATCGAATGAACGATAGATTAAGCAAGCTAAAATACCAACGCCGCCGATTGCTGCAAGCCAGAACCAGCTAAATACTAATGCAAAACCTGCAAGACCGAAGAATGCAGACGCAATAATAGGCACACCAGAGTTACTTGGCATGTGAATTGGTTTTAATTCTTCTGCAGCTGGTGTAACTGTTTCTCCGCGTTGTTTCATATACCAGAAAGCATCAGCTTCTTTAATTTCAGGAAGTTTCGCGAAGTTGTAATGTTGTACAGGAGATTGAGTAGCCCATTCAAGTGTACGACCATCCCATGGATCTCCAGTAACGTCACGTTCACCGTGACGTGCACTCCAAATTACGTTGTAACAAAGAAGTACGAATCCGATACCCATCATTACTGCGCCGACAGATGCGATTTGGTTTAACCAACCCCATCCAAGACTTTCAGAGTAAGTGTACATACGACGAGTCATACCGTCTAAACCTAAGAAGTACATTGGGAAGAAACAGATGTTAAATCCGCTCATAAAGATCCAGAATGTCCATTTACCTAGGCGTTCATTTAGCATATGACCTGTCATTTTTGGATACCAGAATGTAAATCCAGCAAGCATAGCAAATACTGTACCTGCGATTAATACGTAGTGGAAGTGAGCAACTAGGAAGTAGCTGTTATGGTACTGATAATCAGCTGCTGCCATTCCAAGCATAACCCCTGTAACTCCACCAACTACGAAGTTTGGAATAAATGCCAATGACCAAAGCATTGGAACTGTAAAACGAATACGTCCTTTATACAGCGTAAACAACCAGTTAAAGATCTTAACCCCGGTTGGAATCGAAATCGCCATTGTCGAAATCGAGAAGAACGAGTTAACCGCTGGACCTGCACCCATTGTGAAGAAGTGGTGAAGCCATACGACGAAACTTAGTAAAGAAATTGCGACCATTGAGTACACCATCGCACTGTAACCGAATAGACGTTTACGTGAGAATGTACTAATGATTTCAGAGAAAATACCGAATGCCGGTAAAATAACGATATATACTTCAGGGTGACCCCATACCCAGAATAGGTTGGCCCAGAGCATTGGCATACCGCCGCTCGCCATCGTAAAGAAGTGAGCATCAAATAGACGGTCAAATGTCATTAATGCAAGAGCTACTGTTAATACTGGGAAAGCGAAAATAATGATTACACATGTAATTAAAATAGACCATGTAAACATTGGCATTTTCATTAATTTCATGCCAGGTGTACGCATTTTTAAAATCGTAACAAGGAAGTTAATACCTGTCATTAGCGTACCGATACCTGAAATCTGTAATGCAATTGCGTAGAAGTTATTTCCTACACCAGGAGTAAACTCTGTACCCGCCATTGGGAAGTAAGAAGTCCACCCAGCGTCTGGTGAACCACCGATAACGAAAGCGATGTTGAATAACATTGCTCCGATAAAGAATAACCAGAAACTTAAAGCATTTAAGAACGGATATGCAACGTCACGAGCACCAATTTGTAATGGTACAACGACGTTCATTAATCCTAGAACGAATGGCATTGCCATGAAAAGAATCATAACTGTACCATGTGTTGTAAAGATTCCGTTATAGTGTTCAGCGTTTAAATATGTTGTATCTGGGAATGTTAATTGGGCACGAATCATTAAACCATCCATACCACCACGGAATAACATTATAACGGCAGAGATAATGTACATGGTCCCTATTTTTTTATGGTCAACAGTTGTTAACCATTCATCCCAAAGCCATCTCCATTTTTTGTACTTTGTTAGTACGAAAAGAATCGCTAATGTCACAAGAACGATAGATGCGTCAGCACCGTAAATAATTGGGTCACCTGTGACAAAAAATTCATCAAGCTTCACTGTGTTCACTCCAATCTGTTGGAATAATAGCTATTATTTTTTGTTTTTGTAGTAGTTGTAATCACAATATTCAAGTGATTTTGGATCTACATAACTTAAGTGATGACTAGAGAATGTCATACGACCAACTACACCAGGTTTAACAATTTCGTTGTACTTATCTTCTGTTAGTTTAGGAGCAGTTTGTTGTACTTCTTTTACCCACTTGTCATACTTTTCTTTTGTTTTTGCTTCAAGTTCGAATTCCATATGAGTGAATCCTTCACCAGAGAAGTTCGAACTACGACCTAGGTAAGAACCAGGTTTATCAGCTTGTAAATATAAATCCATGATCATGCCATCCATAGTGTATTTCATACCACCAAGTTCTGGAACCCAGAAAGCATTCATTGGACCTACAGAAGTCAGTTTGAATTGAATAGGTACACCAGCTGGGATGTTTAAATAGTTAACGGTTTCAATTTTTTCCTCTGGGTAACTAAATAACCATTTCCAGTTTGCGGATGTAACATAAATTTCAACTGGTTTAATATGTTTGGACTCTTTCGGAACCTCTTCCGAAGCATAAGTTGCTTTTACTGTTGGAATCGATAATGCGATAACGATAATAACAGGGACAAGCGTCCAAATAATTTCTAATAATGTGTTACCGTGTTGATCAGGTGGCTCATAGTCCATATTCTCTGGTTTTTCACGATAACGAATCAAGATGACTGTAAACAAGATGAATACAATTGCGATAATTAATGACATAAGCACGAATGACCAAACAATTAAATCATACTGTGCTTTTGCAACAGGTCCTTGCGGATTTAATACTGCGAGTTTCTTATCACAGCCACCGAGGAACAGAAGTAATGATAACGGAAGAAGTGAAGCCAACTTCCAAAACGCTTTCTTTAGTTGCACGATTGAAAATCTCCTTTCTCCTTGGATTGAAACTATGCCAATAAAACAATATAAACCTATTAATTTATAGAAGGCAATAGTTTTTGTCATATTGTTAAAAAATAGACACAAATGCACGCTTTTTAAGGTGAATATCATTTGTAACTTGATTACATTGTAAACTATTTTCCAGAGAAAAACGTGATTGTGAAAATTTTAAGTTAAATAAAGTTATACCAAGATATCCAATAAATAGAAAAAAGCTATCTTATCATAAGAAAGATAGCTGAATATTTAGTATATTTAGTTTATTTTCCGAGTTATATTTTGTTGTTGTTCAAATGTGACAACTTTTTTATATTTTACTTGGTATAAAATGTAACAGATAATCATAAATGGAATCCCGCAAAAAAGAGCAATTCTCTGATCTGGAATGAAAGCTAAACTAACAAATGTAATGAAATTGAGTGAAAAAGCTACGATTGGAACTACTGGATAAAGTGGTGTACGATATTTTAAATCCTTTATGTCACCGCCATTTTTAACGAATTCTCTACGGAAGAAAAATTGTGAAGCTGCGATCGACATCCAAACGACAACAGCTGCCATTGCTGCAATAGATGTTAGAACTAAAAAGACAGTATCTGCCGCAAATACACTCGTTAATAAAGACAGGCTTGCAAAAATTAGGCTGAAAATTAATGCGTTTAGCGGTACACCTTTTTTAGTTAGCTTTGTAAAAGCTGGACTTGCCATGCCTTGTTTTGCCATCGCCCAAAGCATACGAGAATTTGCGTATAGACCAGAGTTAGCTACAGATAATACAGCTGTAATAATAACAAAGTTCATAATGTCTGCTGCATATGGAACACCAGCCACATCAAATACAAGTACAAATGGACTTTCAACTAGATTAGCCTCTTGCCATGGGAGTAAACCTACAACAACTGAGATTGCTAAGACGAAAAAGAATAGAGTGCGCCAAATTGTGTTTTTTATAGCTTTTGGGATCGTTTTTTCAGGGTTTTCGCTTTCACCTGAAGCAATACCAATAAGTTCAGTTCCTTGGAATGAGTAATTTACTGTAATCATTGTAAGAAGAACTGCTAGTGCACCATTTGGAAATAGTCCGCCATTTTCAGTGAAATTATGAAGCATTGGAGCTGGTTTTCCATTAAAGTCGAGAAAACCGAACATAACTGCGCCTCCAAGTACAATAAAGACAACAATTGTTGCAACCTTTACGCTAGCGAACCAAAACTCAGTCTCTGCATATGCTTTCGCTGATAAAGCGTTCACAAGAAAGAGTGCTGCTGCAAATATAACACACCAAATCCACGAAGAAACGTCTGGAAACCAACGTTTCATTAAAATACTAACAGTCGTTAACTCTACTCCAACTGTAACAGCCCAATTTAACCAATACATCCAACCGACGACAAATCCAAAGCCAGGTGAAATAAATTTGCTTGCATAACTTTGGAATGAACCTGCTTCTGGCATAGCTACTGATAATTCACCAAGACATAACATCGTTAAATACATAACGAAACCACCGACTAAAAATGCAAGAATAGCTCCGCCTGGTCCGGCATTATGGACGATTTGTCCAGAGCCCATAAATAATCCTGTTCCAATGACTCCACCAAGTGCAATCATGAATAAGTGTCTACTTTTCATTGTTCGTTTTAAATCTGTTTGTTCTACTTGTTGATTCATATGCCCCTCACCCCGTATTTTTCTTGTATGTGTTAACTTGATTTCATTCTGGGATTTTAATCATTAGTGGGGGATGAAAAACATACTCGATTTATTTTGTTATGAAATGAATGGAGTATGTAAAAGAAAAACTAACTTATGACTAAATATCCTAGAATGTTTGTTAACATGGTGGAAGACTTGCGATTCATTCACTATGTTAACAATTTTGATTTTAGCAAAATATTCAGAAAAAGTATATTGTTTTTTCTTTTTATTAAAAATAATTAGAATTTTAAAAATGGTATATGTAAATAATAATTCACAGAATCTTTCTAGTAAACTAGTAAGAAGAAAGGTACAATGGTAGAAGTTACGACTTTAAAATAATTGATATAATGGAGTTTGGTTTATGATGAAAAAGTTAAAATATATTTTTATTTTCGGTATTATATTTGCTGCCGTGTTTTTTATCGAGAAAGATAAAATTATGAAAAAGGCACACGAATTACGGTTAGACCTTTTCTCTGAGGTGAAAGAAAGTGCAATGATTGAAGGTGTCCCGTTTATAAAGCAATTACCTGAATTACCTCGTGGGTGTGAAGTAACGAGTTTAGCAATGTTGTTGCAACATAAAGGTGTACAAGTAGATAAGATGCAACTTGCCAGTGAAATTTACCGCGTCCCATTTGAACAAGACGGTTTGCGTGGGAATCCTTATGAAGGGTTTGTCGGGAATATTTATACGAAATCTGAGCAAGGGTACGGTGTATATCATCAACCAATCTTTACATTAGCAGAAAAGTATGTTCCTGAAAAAGTCATTAATTTAACAGGTAGAGAAGTGCAAGATTTATATAAAGTAATTAGTTCGGGATCACCTGTATGGGTAATTGCGAATACGACGTTTAAACCACTTTCAGAAGATAGCTTTGAGACGTGGAATACAAGTTCAGGAGAAGTAAAAATTACATATTATGAGCATAGTGTAGTAGTAATTGGATACGATCAAAATTTCGTATATATGAATGATCCTCTTGCGAATAACCCACGTAAAGCTGTTCCGCGAGCAGAGTTTGAAAAGTCATGGGAGCAAATGGGGAAACAAGCAATTACTATTTTGTAATAATGAAAAGTCATCTTGAGGGTGGCTTTTTATTTTTAAGTATTTATTATTGAAAATTCAGAAGATTCTTTTAAAAGTTAACTATTCACGTTATAATAACAGTTAACTTAGTGAAGAAGGGGAGAAGAGAAATGGATGTCGCAAAGGAACTTGTTTTATTAAAGAATCAGTTGATTGAGTGGAGAAGGCACTTTCATAAGTATCCAGAGTTATCTTTTCAAGAAGAAAAAACATCTCAATTTGTATTCGACATACTTCGGAAAATCCCATATTTAGAAGTTTCGCGCCCTACTAAATATAGTGTAATGGCAAGGCTAATTGGTAAACAGCCTGGTAAAACAATCGCGGTTCGTGCTGATATGGATGCTCTTCCTATTCATGAAGAAAATAAGTTTGATTATATTTCTACATATCCAGGTGTGATGCATGCGTGTGGTCACGATGGTCATATGGCGATATTGCTTGGTGTAGTACATAAGTTAGTAGAAGAAAGAGAAAAAGTTAAAGGGGAAATTCGTTTTCTATTTCAACATGCAGAAGAAAATTTTCCGGGTGGTGCAGAGGAAATGGTCGCAGCGGGAGTAATGGAAGGTGTGGATTACATTATTGGTGCTCACCTGTGGGCTTCATTAGAAGTTGGAAAAGTAGGTGTAATTTATGGCCCAGCGATGGCGGCACCGGATGTTTTTAAAATTACGATAGAGGGAAAAGGTGGACATGCTGGAATTCCGCACGAAACAGTCGATAGTATCGCGATCGGTGCACAAATTGTTTCGCAAATCCAGCAAATTGTATCTCGCCTCACGAATCCGTTAGATTCTCTCGTAGTATCTGTTACACAATTTCACGCTGGGACAACTCATAATGTTATACCGGAACAGGCAGAGATTGAAGGGACAGTGAGAAGTTTAAGACATGAATTAAGAGGACAAACAGAGGAGAAGCTTGAACGGATTGTGCAACATATTACAGAATCCTACGGTGCTAAGTATACATTTTCTTATGAATATGGATATCGACCAGTTGTGAACGATTATGAAGTGACAGAGCTTATTGAACGTACGGCATTACAGCTTTTTGGAAGAGAACGGGTTGTGCGTTTACAACCAACGATGGCAGGAGAAGATTTTTCAGCCTTTTTACAAAAGGCACCAGGGACATTCTTTTTTATAGGGGCAGGAAATGAAGAGAAGGGAATTATATATCCGCATCACCATCCTCGTTTTACAATTGACGAAGACGCATTACCAATTGGAGTGGAAGTTTTTGTATCAGCCATTATGAATTTTATAAATAAAGGAGAATGAGATGAAGAAAATACATGTGCTAGCGCTTATTCCAGTTCTTTGTTTAGTAGTTGGACCAGTATTTGCGAATTCAGTCACTCCTTACGTATTGGGGATGCCATTTTTATTATTCTGGGTATTGTTATCAGTGCTCATTACGTCTCTATGTATGGGGCTTGTATACTTATTTGATCCTGCTAATAAGGGGGATATAGGATGATAGCATTACTTATCATTATTTTATTTTTATTTCTAGCACTATTTTTAGGGATTCGGGCACAACATGGAAAAGATATGAATTTAGAACAATGGTCGGTTGGCGGAAGAGGGTTTGGAACTATTTTCGTTTTTCTCCTTATGGCAGGCGAAATTTATACGACGTTCACATTTTTAGGAGGAAGTGGCTGGGCGTATAGTAAAGGGGCACCTACATTTTATATTTTAGGTTATGGCGCGCTAGCTTATATTTTATCGTATTTTTTATTGCCACCGATTTGGAAGTATGCAAAAGAACATAACCTTGTTTCGCAGCCGGACTTTTTTGCGAAGAAATATAAGAGTAAGATGCTTGGGGTAATAGTTTCAATTGTTGGTGTTATTTCTATTATTCCATATCTTGTTTTACAGTTAAAGGGACTAGGAATTATCGTTTCAGAAGCTTCGTATGGAAGAGTGTCACCTGTTATTGCAGTATGGATTGGTGCTATTGTTATAACTATATATGTAATGGTTTCAGGTATACACGGCTCTGCTTGGACAGCCGCTTTGAAGGATATTATGATACTGTTTATCGTTATGTTTTTAGGTATATATTTACCGTATCATTATTACGGAGGATTTCAGCCGATGTTCGAAGCTGTAGAAGCTGCGAAACCAGGGTTTTTGTCCTTGCCTGATGAAGGGATGAGTATTTCTTGGTTTGTTTCTACTATTATATTAACGGCCCTCGGTTTTTATATGTGGCCTCATACATTTGCTTCTGCTTTTTCTGCAAAAAACGAAAAAGTATTTAGGAAAAACGCGGCAATTATGCCACTGTATTCTTTAGTTTTACTTTTCGTATTCTTTGCAGGATTTGCTGCTATATTACAAGTTCCTGGATTAAAGGGAGCGGATGTAGATCTTTCGTTATTCCGTCTGGCTCTTCAAACCTTTGACCCTTGGTTTATTGGGATTATTGGTAGTGCTGGAGTTTTAACAGCATTAGTTCCAGGTTCCATGCTTGTCATGGCCGCTTCTACATTGTTAGCAAAAAATATTTACCGAACAATGGTCCCATCTGCTTCAGATAGACAAGTTGCTAAAGTGGCGAAATTATTTGTTCCTGTAGTAACGCTTGTAGCTGTTTTGTTCACCTTTAAAGGTGGAGAAACAATAGGGGCTCTTCTTTTAATGGGATACAGTATAGTTACGCAACTTTTCCCTGCACTTGTATGTAGTTTGTTTCCTCGGCAAATTATTACGAAACAAGGTGCGATTGCGGGGATGGGAATTGGGCTGTTAGTTGTCGCATATATCACCTTATCTGGTTCTACTATAGCTACGATGTTTCCAGGGGTACCGCAATATATAAAAGATTTGAATGTAGGTATAGTCGCATTGTTAATTAATATTATTGTGATGTTTGTAGTGAGTGGACTCACGAAAAGTGTATCTATAAAGACGGACAATATAATAGTAGAAAAGTAATTCGCGTGTTAGAGCTATCTTTGAAAAGAGATAGCTCTTTTTTGTATATATTTACTTCTATTAGCGGAATCTAACTAAAAACTTGTTAAAAAGGAAGTTAGGTGGGGAAATTGTTAGAGTTGAAAAGTACCTTGTTTGAAGTTATGAAGGAAATCAGGGATGAGTTAGGTTCACCTAATGATTTAACGATTAGAGAAGTGGCTCTTGCGGGAAGTTTTACACGTTGTGCGGTTGTTTTTTTATGTGGATTAACAGATAAGGATAATGTTTATAAATATGTAGTTCGTACACTTCAATATGAAGAAGTACCAAATGAAGCAGCTGTTGTTCAAACATTGTTAGATCGTTTTATTTCTATTGCAGAAGTCAGTACGAAAACAACATTTCCAGATATTATAAATGCGATTTTAACAGGAGACACAGTTATATTAATTGATAATATTCAAACGGCTATTGTTATTAATAGTAGGGCTTGGGAGAAAAGAAGTCTAGAACCACCTGTAACAGAAGATTTAATACGTGGACCGAGGATTGGACTAAATGAAGATATTAATGTAAATAAAATGTTAATTCGTCGTAGTTTACGTGATCCAAAGCTACGATTTCAATCTTATATTATGGGGGAAAGATCGCAAAAAGAAGTGACCATAGTATATATAGAAGATATTATTAATCCTTACATTGTAAAAGAGTTAGATCGTCGTCTTCAATCGATAGTGACAGATGTCGTTTTGGAAACAGGTACGATTGAACAATTAATTCAAGATAATAATTTATCGCCATTTCCGCAGTTTTTGAATACGGAAAGGCCTGATAGTATTGTGGCCTCATTAGCGAAGGGAAAAGCGGCCATTTTAGTAGATGGATCACCATTTGCACTTATTGCGCCATTAGTATTTGTTGATATTTTTCAATCGGTAGAAGATCATTATGAACGCTGGATAATTGGTACGTTATTAAGGGTTTTGCGAATGATTTCCGGTATAATTGCGATTTTAATGCCGGCAATGTATGTAGCGCTAGTTTCATATCACCAAGGACTTATTCCCTCTAAATTGGCTTATTCAATTGCAGGTGCAAGGGAAGGTGTACCGTTTCCTGCTTATATTGAAACATTAATGATGGCATTGACGATGGAATTAATAAGAGAAGCTGGAATTAGATTACCGAAACAGATGGGACAAACCATTGGGATTGTAGGTGGCCTTGTAATTGGAGAAGCAGCAGTAAGTGCGGGGATTGTAAATCCGTTTTTAGTCATTATTATTGCGGTTACAGCAATTGCTACATTTTCACTGCCTGTGTATAGCATTACGATTACGTTTAGGGTTTTACTTTTCGCTTTTGTATTAGCCGCGACTGCTTTTGGGCTGTATGGAATTATTTTAGCTCTTATTGCACTTGCCGTTCATATTACGAATTTAAAGAGTGTTGGGGTACCGTATACAACGCCTATTGCTCCTGCGTTTTATAAAGATTGGAAAGAAGAGATTGTCCGCTTGCCGAAGTCAATGTTGAAAGAGAGACCGGAATATTTACAAACGAAAGACTCTACATTACGTCCAAAGGAGCGAGAATAATTGAAACCATTTGAATACGGAGATGAAGAAATTGGATCCCGGGAGCTTGGTTTTGCGGTATCATCAATGATTATCGGTATAGGTGCATTATCTATGCCGCGAGATATTGCTATGCAAACTTTATTTTCGGATGGTTGGATTATTTTGCTTTTTGGTGGATTGATATGTGCATGTTTAGGTTGGTTTGTAACGAGGGTGGCTATTTTATTCCCAAAACAAAACTTTGTTCAATATACAAGTACACATTTGACGAAACCCGTTGCATACACGATTAGTATCATTTTAGTATTAACGTTTGCTGCTTTGACAGCATATGAATCGCGCATGATTGCAATTATTTCACAAACGTATTTATTTAATGATACACCAGTACAACTATTGTCTTTCTTTTTCCTATTAGTTGTTGTTTATGGAGTAGCAGGATCGAGAGCAGCTTTATTAAGGTTAAACTTTTTATTTTTACCTATCGTTTTTATTGCAATCGTATTGCTTTCTTTATTGAATGTGAACTTAATGGAAATAGATAATTTACTACCGGCTTTTCAAACGGACGTAAGGCAATATGCTGTAGGAGTTAAAGGCTCTGTTTTTACGTTTATTGGATTTGAGGTAGCTTTGTTTTATGCGGTGATGTTAAATGACACAGCAAAAAAAGCACCGTTGGCAGTTGCAAAAGCAGTGATGGTAAATGTGCTTTCGTACATTTTAATTTATATAACTTGTATTAGTGTTTTTACCTATATGACAACTAGGGGACTGACATATCCAACGATTGAATTAGGGAAAGAAATTGCAATTGGCGGAGGATTTTTAGAAAGATTTGACGCGATTTTTTTTACTATTTGGATTATTACTATTTATAACACTACAGCAATGTATTATGACGTCGCATCTTTATTATTTTGTGCCATGTTTCCGAAAATTAAGAAGCATATTTTCATTTTCGTAAGTGCTCCTATTATTTTTATGGTGAATATGATGCCTGGTAATTTAGACGATTTATCACATTATGGAACTTATTTAGCTTGGATTGATATGGGGTTTGTTGTATTAGCGCCTTTGTTAGTTTTAATTGTATATAAAATAAAAAGAAGGAATGGTAAAAATGAAGCACCTTCTTAAAATTATGATATGTGCTGTTTTGGCTAGTTGGATGAGTGGGTGTTCTGAGTTAGAAGAGATCGAAGAAAGAGGATTTGTGGTAGGGGCGGCTTATGATATTGTGAAAGAAAAGAAATCTAATCCGGTGATGAAGGGCACATACCAAATGGTACTCCCAAGTAAGTTAACGCCACAAGGTGCTCAAGGCGATGGGGAGAGTAAAAATTATATTAATGTTAGTGCAAAAGCTGATAGTGTTTTTGAGCAAATACGAATTATTGCTAAAAAAATTAGTCGTTCCTTATTCTTTCCACATATACAAGTGATAATTTTTTCTAAAGAATTACTTTCAGGCCCGTATGTTTTGCAAAATACGTTAGATGTATATATTCGTGATCATGAAATGAGAAGGAATATTCGTTTGTTCGTTTCGAAGAAAAATGCGGAAGCTATTTTAAAACAAAGTGCAAAGCCTGAAAATTTACCGTCGAAATACATTGATATGTTAGCTGATCATCCTCCGAAAAATGCTCAAATGATTGAGGCGGCCAGAATTGGTGAAGTACAGGAGAAAATGATTTCAAAGCAAAGTTTTGCGCTACCTGTTTTAAGTTTAACGAAGCAAGGTGTTCAGATGGATGGGGCTGCTTTATTTCGTGGAAAGGATAATAAGTGTGTTGGAATGCTGAGTGGAGAACAAACGTTAGGAATGAACTATGTAATAGGTAAAAAAATTGGAGGTTTTTTTACTATCCGTAAAAAGGGCCAGCTTATTACATATGAAATTCATAAGATACACCGGAAGATTAAAGTATCTACGGTAAATGCTACAAAACCGAAGTTTGATATTCATTTATCTCTGGATGGAACCTTGGCTGAGTTGCATTTTAGTGATCATAAACAAATTATGAATGAAAATCGATTAAAGAAAAATATTTCGGAGGCAATGGAGAAACGTATCCAAAAATCAGTAAAACTTGTTCAAAAAAAATATAAGGTAGATGTATTGGAATTAGGCGAAGTGTATAAGCGGCATAATTATAAAGAGTGGAAAAAAATAAGTAAGAATTGGGATCAAGGTGAAAATTATTTTAGTAACGCTGAAATAATTGTTCATGTTCATCCTATAATTGAACATTCGGGTTCGGCTTTACCGAAGAGAGTGAAATAAGGTGATGTAAGTTGTTTACTGGATTAGGAATTAGTTGCGCGATATTAATGGCGGTTCTTCCAGGAACTATATATTTTATTCATAAAAAGATTACAACGTATGGTGCTCAGCCGTGGAAAGAAAAAAAGAAACCTGAATAAGTTTCAGGTTTCTTTTATGCGCAAAGCATATGATGAAGGGGGATACCTTCTATGTATGCTTTACTTTATACAAGCCCTAACCAATGTACCAATTGTGTAGAGAGGAATGTAACAACAATGGCAATAACAGTAGGGATTGCAAACGATAAGAATGTCCACTTTGCACTTTTTGTTTCTTTATATATGTTAACCAGTGTTGTCCCGCATGGGAAATGAAGAAGTGAGAACAACATTGTATTTAACGCAGTTAACCAAGTCCAACCGTGTTCTAAGAATAGATTTTTGATTTGATTAAAATCATCTATTTCAGTTAAAGCGCCAGTTGATAAGTAAGACATTAATAAAATTGGAATAACAATTTCATTAGCTGGTAGTCCAAGAATAAACGCTGCTAGAATAAAACCGTCAAGACCTAACATTTTCGCGAATGGATCTAGGAAGTTTACAAAGTGCATAAGTAAGCTAGTGTCACCAACGAAAATATTAGCAAGTATCCAAGTTAATACAGCGGCAGGTGCAGCTACAATCACAGCTCGTTTTAAAACATATATTGATTTATCGAGCGTTGAACGCACAATTGTATTCCAAATTTTTGGCTTGCGGTATGGTGGTAACTCAAGTGTGTAGTGAGTTGGAACGCCTTTTAAAGCTGTTTTTGATAGTACCCAAGAAACGGTTAATGTCATAATAACACCAATTACAACCATTCCAACTACGACACTTGCAGTAACAAATGTTTGCATGCTACCTGTATAACCAGCAGCCATAAATAGTGAAGCCATTAAAATTAACATAGGCCAGCGACCGTTACAAGGAACGAAGTTGTTTGTTAAGATTGCAAGCATACGTTCACGTGGTGATTCAATAATACGTGTCGACATAATGGCAGCTGCATTACAACCAAATCCCATTGCCATTGTTAAAGATTGTTTACCGTGTGCACCAGATCGCTTGAATAAGCGGTCCATATTAAATGCGACACGTGGTAAATATCCGTAGTTTTCTAATAGGGCGAACATAGGGAAGAAAATGGCCATAGGTGGTAACATAACACTAATAACAGCTCCGATACCACGGAATAAACCAAGTATTAAAATGCCATGTAACCATTCAGGTGCATGCATTGCTTGGAACCAAGATGTTAAATATCCTTCTGCCCAGCCGAAGAACTCAGCAAGCATATCAGATGGTACGTTAGCGCCTGCAATTGTAAGATAAAAAATGATAGATAAAATACCGAGCATAATTGGGAATCCCCAGATTGGAGATGTGAAAATTTTATCTAGTTTTTCGGAACGATATAATTTATCAGTATTTGTATATTGAACAGATTCTTTACATATATTTGCAGATGTTCGATAAATATCTCCGACAATATCATCTCGTATATCTTCTTTTGAGAGTGTTTGTGCATGTTGGATAATATAGTCTAATGGAAGAGCTTTACTGGCTGAGTGAGATTCCATTTATTACGACCTCCCTTACAAGCGGTTCGTTATGATGTTTTTGAAGTGTAGTTAAGAAATTTTTATCTCCATCTAAAATACGTAGCGCAATCCAACGTGCTGGATACGTATCACCGAACACTTTATAAATTTGTGGTTCTAATTCTTGAATCATATTTTCAATTTTTTCATTATAAGTAATTTTAATTGGTGTAGGAATGAGCCTTTTTGTTGCTACTTTAGTAATGACACTTAGTAAATGTCCGATACCAACTCGGTTTCGTGCTGAAATTTTAACTACCGGTACACCAAGTGATTTTGCTAATTTTTTTTCATCAATAACGATTCCCTTTTTCTCTGCTTCATCAATTAAGTTAATACAAATGACTACATCGTTTGTCATTTCCATCACTTGGAGTGCTAAATTTAAATTTCTTTCCATTGCAGTTGCATCTATAACAACCACAGTTACTTCTGGCTTTTCAAATATAATATAATCTCGTGCGACTTCTTCATCTGCTGAATTTGAATACAGTGAGTAAGTTCCAGGTAAATCTATTATTGTATATATATTTCCGTTATGCTCATATTCCCCTTCAGCTTTTAAAACAGTTTTCCCCGTCCAGTTTCCAGTATGTTGTTTTAAGCCTGTTAAAGTATTAAATAATGTACTTTTCCCGGTATTCGGGTTACCAGCTAAAGCAATGCGATGGTTACTCATCTGAAATCATCTCCTATTAATACCCCGAAAATAAGGGAACTTTCTTCACTACGCAGTGCAATAGTTGTGTTGCTTACTTGATAAGCGACCGGGTCTCCAAGTGGACTGCGTTGTAACACTTTAATCGTTGCCCCAGGAATAAAGCCTAAATCTAATAAACGTCGTTTCATAGTTCCTTCTAATTGTATCTTCTCAATTTGTACAAACTCTCCTGTTGTAAATTCGGAAAGTGGTTTTGTATTAGCCGATACCATAAAAGTTACCTCATCTCTATATTTTTAGTTTAAGTTTAAAAAGTTTCCCTAGGTAAACTTTTTGCTACTAATATAGTAGACTACATTGGATGATGCTGTCAATTAGTACTTTAAAAATATTCATTTATTTTTAGAATTGTTCCAATTTATTTGATTGTACCGAAAAATATTACTGAAATTCTTCTTAATGTAAATAAGGTAAGAGCGTAAAAGTTAAAAAATATAGGGGGATTGTAAATATATTTTTAACTTAAAGGGCAAAATAAAGAAAAATATTTACATTGGCTTTACATTGTTAAGAATAAATTTACAATACTGCGTGGTTAGTGTGGGTTTTGTTGGCTTTTTTAACTGTAAATGTTGGAATGTCTAGCTTTTGCGGGATGTTATCTCTATTTACTTAAACTTAAAAATTGCTTAACACTCACATAATATTGTTGTCCTACAATGAATTTGTGTTCGAAAGAAGATGAATTCGAAAAGTGATAATCCAAATGGGGGTACAAGACATGGTTATGAAAAAGGGTATTAAATTTTCTTTAGCGGCTTTAGTTGTTGCAGGTGCATTAGTTGGATGTGGAAAAGCAGAAAGTACGGATAATAAGGAAGCTGCTAAAGGAAACGATAATGCAAAACAAGAATTATCAGGTACGATTGCAGCGGCTGGCTCTACAGCTCTTCAACCTCTTGCGGAGGAAGCTGGAAAGAAATTCATGGAGAAAAATTCAAAAGTTTCTATTCAAGTTCAAGGTGGCGGTAGTGGAACAGGGATTAACCAAGTAGCGTCTGGTGCAGTACAAATTGGTAATTCGGATGTTCCGGCTTCAGATAAAATAAAAGATGCTGAAAAAGCGAAAGAATTAGTAGATAACAAGGTAGCGGGTATCGCATTCGCACTTGTCGTAAATAAAGATGTAAAAGTTGATAACTTAACAGTAAAACAAGTGCAAGATATCTTCACTGGAAAAGTAACGAACTGGAAAGAGTTAGGCGGGAAAGATGAAAAAATCAACGTAATTAATCGTCCAGCTTCATCTGGTACACGTGCTACATTTGAAAAAACAGTTATGAAAGATGCGAAAATTAATGATGGAACTGGTACTACACAAGATTCTAATGGTGCAGTAGAGCAAGCGATTAACTCTACTCCAGGTTCAATCAGCTATTTAGCAATGTCTTACATGGTTGGCGATAAAAAAGGTGCATTGCAAACTGTGAAAATTGATGGTGCTGAACCGAAAGTTGAAAACATCTCTGCTGGTAAATATCCATTCTGGTCTTACGAGTACATGGTAACTAAAGGTGAGGCAAAAGAAGCGACAAAAGCATACATTGACTATGTAAAAGGTAAAGATTTCGAAAAACAAGTAGAAGATATGGGTTACATTCCGATGTCTAAATTAAATAAGTAATAAAATTTTATGGGGCTGGCTGCAAGGCCAGTCCTGTTCATTTCAATCTATGAAGTGGGGTCTGTCCTGTGATGAAGGGGAAAAAACAAATTAATTACGTAAAGAGTGAATATATAGGAAGAACACTCGTTACGTTTTGTGGTATCTTTATTGTTTTTGTTACATTAGCTATTATTGCGTTTATTTGCGGCAAAGGAATTCAATCTTTCACGCAAAGTGGTATCTCATTATCTGAGGTGTTAACTTCGACAAAATGGAATCCAAATGCTGATCAAGGTACGTATGGTGCTGTCATCTTTATTGTTGGTTCGACGCTTGTGTCGTTAGGTGCTGTTGTTATTAGTGCGCCAATTGCTATAGCTCTTGCTATATTCATGAATTTAATTTCGCCAAAGTTTGGGAATAAAGTATTAAAGCCTGTTTTAGAATTATTAGTTGGTATTCCGTCAGTTGTGTACGGATTATTAGGGGTTACGATTTTAATTCCTTTATTACGTGATTCGTTTGGGGGAGTGGGCTTTAGTTTAATTGCTGGTATTATCGTCCTAAGTATTATGATTTTACCTACTATTGCTAGTATCGCCTCTGATGCAATACGTTCTGTTCCGTTTGATTACTTGGAAGCTTCTTACGGTCTAGGATCGACGAAATGGCAAGCGATTAGCCGAGTTATTGTTCCTGCTGCAAAACAAGGGATTTTAACAGGTATTGTTTTAGGGTTAGCGCGTGCTTTTGGTGAAGCGTTAGCGGTTCAAATGGTAATCGGGAACACGATTAAATTACCGGAAGGAATATATAGTCCAACAGCAACGTTAACGGGTATTCTAACAATGGATATGACGAATACATTGAACGGAACAGCTTGGAACAATGCGCTATGGACATTAGCGATGATTTTACTTGTTATTTCATTCCTGTTTATTTTAGTAATTCGAGCGATTGGTCAAAGAGGTGAGCGATAATAATGAATGCAAGAACGGTAAATAAAGTTTGGACGGGTATCTTTTATGCGGTTGCAGCTTTAGTTGTAGCTTTGCTAGTGTTCTTAGTGTTTGAAATTCTGCAAAAGGGATGGGGATTTTGGGATCCTAATTTCTTGTTTGGAGAACCAAGTAATACAAGAGCTGGTGGTGGAATTGGTCCACAGTTATTCAATTCCTTCTATATGCTTGTTATAACACTTATTATATCTATTCCTCTTGGGTTAGGTGCTGGAATATATTTAGCGGAGTATGCAAAACAAGGGCGTTTTTTAAGTTTTGTTCGTTTGTGTATTGAGACAATGGCGTCGTTACCTTCTATTGTTGTTGGTTTATTCGGTTTGTTAGTGTTCGTTACAATGACAGGCTGGGGATACACAGTAATGGGTGGTGCTCTTGCTTTAACTATTTTAAACTTACCAGGTTTAACACGTGTTTGTGAAAATGCGATTTCAGAAGTTCCTCATAATGTAAAAGAGGCGAGTCTTGGATTAGGTGCAACAAAGTGGCAAACAATCGTTCGTATTATTATTCCGTCTTCACTACCACAAATTATTACAGGGATTATTTTAGCGGCGGGGCGTATATTCGGTGAAGCAGCAGCATTAATTTACACAGCTGGTTTAACATCTCCAATTTTAAATTCAGCAGCGGACTTCTCAAGCCCGGCGCATCCTTTAAATCCATTTAGACCAGCTGAAACGTTAGCGGTTCATATTTGGAAATTGAACTCTGAAGGGATTATCCCGGATGCGAAGTTAATTGCAACAAAATCTGCAGCTGTATTAATTATTATGGTATTACTCTTTAATGTCATTTCTCGTTTCGTAGCATCTGTATTACACAAGCGTTTTACAGGAACGAAAAAAAGTCGTAAAACGACGAAGAAGGTAAAAGCGGCATAGGTTACAAAGAAGAGCTCTCTGTTTATAAGCAGAGGGTTCTTTTTATGTAGAAGGAATGGACGTAACAATTGTTGAATACGTAACTGAGTGCATAGATATTAGGATGCGAGTTAGAGAGGGGTTTATATGTGTTTTTTCTGCAAATGTCAGGGTTTCCTGGATCAGGGAAGTCGACACTTTCTAAGTATATTGCTAAGTTAACAGGTGCTGTTATTGTAGATCATGACGTCGTGAAATCAGCTTTATTAAAATCATTAGCGACAAAAGGTTTCGAATCAACAGTGGTTGGGGGAATCTCCTATGATATTGAGTGGGAACTAATCAATTTTTTGTTGGAGCAAGAGCATAGTGTGATATTAGATAGTCCATGTCTCTATGAAGGGATGGTTAAAAAAGGAATAGATTTATGTCAGAAACATGGTGCTACATATAAATATATTGAATGTTATCTTAATAATATAGAAGAAATTAATCGTAGGTTACAAACACGTGAACGTAAGATTAGTCAAATTACAAAAGTAGAATCAGAAGTAGCATTTAAAAAATGGCTGGATGGCAGTAAAAGGCCTTTAAATGGTGAATATCTTATTGTAGATTCTGGAGAGCCGCTAGAGCAGTATGGTAAAAAAGTGCTGGATTATATCGGTAGGTAGAGGACCAAAAGGCGTTATCTTCATATATTGAAGATAACGCCTTTTGGGTTTAAATATCAGGTGTTTCTGTAGAAGTACTTATTTTTCTGCGGGAGCGTCTTTTTCTCCCGATTTTATCTAATAGTTCATACATAACAGGAACAACGACTAATGTAAGGACGGTTGAAACGGCTAAGCCACCAATTACAACGACGGCTAGACTTTTTGATACCATACTTCCTGCTTGAGATTGCCCGAAGAGAAGTGGTAGCATAGCGACGATTGTTGTTATGGCTGTCATAATAATTGGGCGTAATCGAGTGGAACCAGCTTCTAGTAAAGCTTCTCTTGTTTCCATACCGTTTTCCCGATTTTGTTGAACTCTTTCTATTAATACAATAGCATTTGTAACGACAATCCCGATTAACATTAATGCGCCAATCAATGAATTTACATCAACAGGTGTTCTTGAAATAATTAATCCTAAAATACCGCCGACAGCAGCTAATGGTAAAGAGAATAAAATTGCAAAAGGAGCACGTGCTTGCCCGAATGTGATAACCATAATTAAATATACAATCCCAATTGCAATCCCCATAATTTTAAATAAGTCTGTGAAGTTCTCTTGCATAGATTCAGTAGCACCTGCGATATTTACTTTTGCTCCGTTAGGTAAATCTAAGTCGGTTATCGTCTTGTTTACTTCTGCGCTTACTTTGCTTAAATCTTCACTTGAAGCTTCTGCAGTAATTTGAATCGTTTCTTTCCCATCTTTATGGAAGATTTCCGTTTGAAGTTGTTTTTCTGAAATAGTTGCAACGTCTTTTAAAGGGATTGGCCCATTAATAGGTGATAGTATGTTTGTGTTTAGAATATCTGTTTGCTTGTTAATGGCTGCCTTCTTGTGTTCTATCATAATCGTTGCTTTTTCATTATTAATTGAGATTTCCCCGATAGGTGATTTCTTCATAAGGGATGCTACTTGTTGTGCTGCTAATTCTGGTGTTAAACCTAGTTGTTCGGCCTTTGTTTGATCGATATGAATTTGCCATTCTTTTTTAGATGCTTCTATATTTGTTTTTACCTTAGAGAGAGAGTCCATACTTTTTAGTTTTGTTTCGACGATGTTAGCGGCCTTTTTTAAATTTGTTTCGTTAGTAGCTGTTACGTTAAATTGTAAGTTGTTTCCGCCGCCAGCGTCAGAGTAACTCGTTTTTATATAATCAAGTTCAGCTGGTTCGAAAGCTGTATGTTCTTTTTTTAACTCTTTAATATATTGGTCGATGTCAGATCCTTTTTTAAAGACTACAAATATAGTTGCAAGATTGTTTTTAGTTGTCTGTCCCCATTGTGCATCTTCTGCGCTGGATCCCATTCGTAAAATAACATCTGTTACATCAGGATTAGAGAGTAGTTTCTTTTCGAAATCAAAGGCTTTTTGTTTTTTAGCTTCAGACTCATAATCGGTTGGAAATGTCATGTTGACGGATAGCATTGTATCATCTTCAGACTTTATGTTCGCTTTCGGTAGTAGTATGTAGGCAGCGATTGATCCTGCGAATAATAAAAAAGAAGTAAGTAGAATGATAAATTTATGAGAAAGAGCCCATTTTAATGTAGCGACATATCGTGGTGAAGAACTCGGCTTACGATGCTTTGTTTTTTTGAGTAGTAAAAAAGCCATAAGTGGAACAACTGTTAATGCAACGATTAAGGAAGATAAAATAGAATATACAACTGCTAATACCATAGGTAACATGAGTTTACCGATTACTCCTGATACGAGACCGATAGGTAAAAAAACTGCGACCGTTGTTAAAGTGGAAGAGGTGATTGCGACAGCGACCTCTTTCGTTGCATCAAGAATAATATCTTTAGAGAAGGTTTCTTTTTGTAAACGACGGAAAATGTTCTCGATTACAACGATACTATCATCGACGAGACGTCCCACGGCAACGGCTAAGCCACCAAGAGTTAGAATGTTAAGTGTAATGTTAGATTGGTGGAGTAAAAACAGTGTTAATAAAATAGATAATGGAATACTGACGACAGCTATGAGTGTTGTTCGGAAGCTGCGTAAAAAGATTAAGATTATTAGAGTTGCAGCAATTGCCCCAAGGATTACTTCTTTTCCCATGCTAGTAACAGCATTTTCAACTTGTTCATGAGTTGAAGCTAGAAGTTTAATAGAAAACTGATCTTTATATTGCTTGCTTATATCTTTAATCTTTTTATCAATCTCTTTTCCAATTGCAACCGCGTTTTTACTCGGCTCTTTCATGATGACTAATCCTGTTCCTTCTTCACCGTTTATGTGCGAGATTGTATCGTAATGTTGTTTTAGTTCAACTTGAGCGACATCTTGTAATTTTACTTGAGGTGTAACGTTGATATTTTTAATGTCATTTACATTTTTTATATCCCCGATGACACGAAGATTGTATTCTTCCTTATTAACCGTAATTGCCCCAGCGGGAGTGGAAGTTTCTTTTCCTTGTAAAACTTTTAATACTTGCTCTGATGTTACGTTTTTATCTTTTAGTTGGTTAGGGTCAAGTAAGATGGATAATTCGGAAGTTGACTTTCCGAAATACATGACATTGGCAACACCATCAATACTTTCGAGTTGTGGTACGATTTCTTCCTCGATTTGTTTTTCGTCAGCTTTTGAAAATCCGTTTTGCTTCTGGATGGTAATTTGAGCAAGTGGGATCATAGAAGTGTTTAATTGGCTAACTACAGGCTTAGTTACATCTTTAGGCAATTTAACCGTATTAATTGCTTTTTCAACTTCGCGTGCCGCGTCTTTCATATTTGCCTTGGATGTATATGCGATGTCGATGCGTGATAATCCTTCGTTTGTGGAAGAAGTGATGCCATCGATATGTTCTAAATTACGAAATTGTTTTTCGAGAGGATCAGTTACGTCCTTGGTCATCGTTTCAGCATCGAGTCCTTGAGATAATGTTGTAACAGTTATTGCGGGGTTATCGATGCTGGGTAAAAATTCCATGGGCAATTTAGAACCGGAATAAACGCCGAGTATGGAAATGAGAAAAACCATGATAATGATAGCGGCTCGGTTTTTTAATGAAAATTTTGTTAACCTATCCATAAGATAATTCCTCCATTAGTTTATTTATAGTTTTTTTGGGCACTCCCTTACTATATAACAAAAAATGGATATTTTTCATTAATTAAATGTAAAAAAATTCTAACAATAATCTTAAGTTAATATTTCGAGGGGGATTTCGTTATTTGTGAAGGAAGATTCCTGATTGGTGAGAAAAAGCACTAATTAAAGTTTTGCTTTAGGATAGTTGTTTCGTTTCTTATAACTAACTTATTTTGTTACTTTACGTTTAAATGTGTACTTTTCCATCTTAAGTAGAGTCGTGGTTATTACGAAACTTAAAAGGAAGAGGATTAAAAGTCAGGAACTTATTGTGAAATACCGCTTGGGTGATGGTAGTGTATAGTAACTTGTATACAATTAAAATAATTACTTTAAGTAGAAAGGATAATGGTCCTTTCTATAGAAGAAAGTAGGGAAAGGGAATTTTTTTTGTGTTTTTTATAAAAAGCACTTGTTATTTCAAAATCATGATGGTATATTAATAAACGTCGCTGATGCGGAAACGCAGAAAACGACAAAAAAGAAATTAAAAAACATGGTTGACATCGAAAAATGAAGATGTTAATATGATGAAGTCGCTTCTGAGCGACGGACAAGTTCTTTGAAAACTGAACGAAACAAACAACGTGAAACGTCAATTTTTATTTTTAGATGCTAGACAAACTAACTTT
>NZ_MAOI01000016.1 GCF_001884235.1 Bacillus paramycoides
AAGAAGTAAGCAAAGCAACAGGCTGGAAATATGAATTCAAAGATTTAGCAGCATATGATGCAGAAGGTAAGGCATACAAGTATGAAGTGAAAGAACAACCAATCGACGGATACAAATCCGAAGTGAAAGGTTATGACATCACAAATACAAAAGTAGGCGAAACAAAAGTAGAAGGAACGAAGACATGGAAAGACGATAACGCAA
>NZ_MAOI01000017.1 GCF_001884235.1 Bacillus paramycoides
GACTGGGGCTACTGGACCGTCTGGGGCAGGACTTCCAGCAGGCTTGTACGCATTTAACTCTGATTCGGCTGGTGTCACTTTGTCGGGTACCGGACCTGTACCGTTTAATACATTGGGATCACAATTCGGCACAGCAATTTCTCCATTTTCAGGTGGTGATACTTTCAACATAAACGAAACTGGATTCTATAAAATTACCGTTATCGTATATACTACATCGGCAAGTGCATTAGGTAACATTGAAATTCAAGTTAATGGCTCACCTATACCAGGCGCCAATACAACTTTAGTTATAGCTGGAGTACCTATCGTTATCCAAGCGATTACACAAATTACATCAACTCCATCATTAGTTGAAGCATTTGTTACAAACATCACTGGATTATCACTAACTGCTGGTACGAGTGCATCAATTACTATTGAAAAAATCGCTTAATTTTTACTTAGCAGTAAAACTGATATAAGTTTTACTGCTTTTTCTATTATGTATTCAATCATTATTTCTTCTCTTTCTACATTAGCCATAATGTCGTATACCTTTTTATAGGAGGCTCACATATAGAAAACAAATCTGTAGTTCAACCTTTCCACGAATTGCTAAAAAGAACAGCTTTGTTTGAAATATGAGTAGCGCATGAGCCATATCTCCCTACCTCATTACATATATCTATAGAACTTCCGCCTCGGTTGCGCATTCAATTGAAGATCCTCCAGTACCATTTCTAAGTATTTTAAAGACTTCTTTACATACCGTCACATTTCAAATATCATTCCTAATGCACATGTACGTCTTTCTCATTATTTGGATATAATTATAAAAAGAGCTAAATCATTAGCCTATTCTACGAAAATAAAAGTATATAATCGATATGTGAATCCACGTTATCGATCATGCATTCATTTTAAACTCTGCGATACAACAACTAAGATCCACTAATATAAAGAGCATTAGAAAGGAATACATACAGTGAAAGACTCAAATCCTCAATATCAAATAGACTACATATTAATATTTATTTTATTTGCCATTGGGACTGTTAGTTGCTTCGCTATTGCAAGTGCACAACCTTCTTTACCACCATTTTTACAAAACGTAAATTTTGTCCTAAAGCAAATCCAGTGGTACGTTATTGGATTTATCGCCATTGGTGTTATTATGATTATCGATTTTGATCGCTATAAAAAAATTGCTTGGTATTTGTATGGCTTTGCAATGATACTTCTTATTGGCCTAGAGCTTCAAGTTCCTGGCGCCGTTACAATTAAAGGGGCTACCGCGTGGTACAGACTTCCAGGCATCGGAAATTTTCAGCCTTCTGAAATTATGAAATTATTTTTGATTATCGTCGTTGGACGAATTATAGCGAACCATAATGAGAAGTACCCTTTCCGGACAACTCGTGAAGATTTTATTTTACTCGGAAAAATATTCGCAGCTAGTTTGCCTCCACTACTTCTAATCGCTAAAGAACCTGATTTAGGAAACACAATGGTTATTTCTGCGATGCTCGCAGCAATGATTTTAGTTTCTGGTATACGTTGGCGCTTTATTTTCGGATTAACCTCCGGTGTTTTCGCCATAGGCTCTACCTTAACATATATTTATTTCACGCATACAGAGTTCTTTAAGGGATACATTCTAAAAGAATATCAGTTAAACCGTTTCTACGGTTGGCTAGCACCTTATGAATATGACGCTCAAGGATTTCAATTAAGACAAGCATTTTTAGCTGCGGGATCAGGAGAGATGCAAGGAAAAGGATGGGAGAATGGACAAGTATATTTTCCGGAACCACACACAGATTTTATTTTCACAAATGTCGCTGAACAATTCGGTTTTTTAGGAGCAAGTGTCATCATTTCACTTTTTTTCTTACTCATTTATCGAATGATTCATATCGCTTTAGAAAGCAATGAACCTTTCGGTAGTTATATTTGCGCTGGTACAATCGGAATGTTCACGTTCCAGGTATTCCAAAATATCGGGATGACAATCGGTTTACTCCCTATTACAGGAATAACGTTACCGCTTATGAGCTACGGCGGGAGTTCACTGCTCACATATCTGATTGCTATTGGATTTATTTTAAACGTACGCTCAAGAACTAAAATCTTTATGTTTAAATGAACCATATCGAAAAACGGTATGGTTTTTTTCTATGTCCATTTTAGATATACTAATAAAAAAATGAGCTGGAGGTTTAAATATGAAATATGACATTATAGGTGATATTCACGGATGCTTCCAAGAGTTTCAAGATTTAACAACGAAACTAGGGTATAGCTGGGATAGTGGTCTCCCAATTCATAACGCAAAACGAAAGCTTGCATTCGTTGGTGATATTACAGACCGAGGTCCTTATTCATTACGTATGATTGAAATTGTATGGGAGCTCGTAATAAATAGAAAAGATGCTTATTATGCGCCAGGGAATCACTGTAATAAACTGTATCGTTTCTTCCTTGGGCGTAATGTTACAATCGCTCATGGGCTCGAAACAACTGTTGCAGAATATGAAGCATTGCCTTCTAATCAGCAACAAATAATAAAAGAAAAATTCATTACTCTTTACGAACAATCACCGCTATATCACATACTGGATGAAAAAAAATTAATCGTCTGTCACGCTGGTATTCGGCAAGATTACATAGGAAGACAAGATAAAAAAGTACAAACATTTGTATTATATGGTGATATTACAGGCGAAAAACACCCTGACGGCTCACCTGTCCGCCGAGATTGGGCGAAAGAGTATAAGGGTGAAACATGGATTATTTATGGACATACACCTGTCAATGAACCCCGCTTTGTGAATCATACAGTCAATATTGATACCGGCGCTGTATTTGGTGGTAAACTAACTGGACTACGTTACCCTGAGATGGAGACTGTTTCTGTCCCTTCTTCCTTACCTTTTGTTCCTGAAAAGTTCCGCCCAATTTCATAAAGTGAAACTTTAATCAGTGGGGGTTTTGTTCATTCCCCACTGATTATTAGCCCACACCAATCGGGCTTTTACGGGCAGTTGATCTCCCGCCTAACTTCTTTGCTTTACTTCCGAATTTTGAGGTGG
This sequence comes from Bacillus paramycoides, assembly GCF_001884235.1. Classification (GTDB taxonomy): domain Bacteria; phylum Bacillota; class Bacilli; order Bacillales; family Bacillaceae_G; genus Bacillus_A; species Bacillus_A paramycoides. The sequence goes on from NZ_MAOI01000017.1 coordinate 3,075, forward strand.
GAGTCTTACTGCCCGTTAATGCGGGATAAATACCCCTATTGAATTCACAAGTAACAGGGAAAAATGGTGTTTTCTAGGCGTATCCCACACTAAAACTGGATAAAGCAATTAAAAAAAGATGCAATAAAGTGCATCTTTTTTTAATTGTGCGGCATATACTGTCGCAGGAGGTGACGGAATGAAGAAAAAATCTTCTAAACAAAAAAGAAAATTCCACCCTTTATACCATCCCATGTATGGAATTAACAACTGGTGCAGTATTCGAGCTGCAGCTATTGAAAAGATAGAAGAACGAGAAGAAATAAAAAAAGATAAAACGGGAGAAATGTATATCTCTTTAGAGAGTGCTGTTATGAAGCGAATTATAGATAACCGAAAAATAAAAGCACTACAAAAAAAGAAACGTCTTTCTCATAAAAATGAGCCTATACTTGAGTCAAACAGTGTGCAAGAGAAAATAAAAAAAGAACTTCCTGAAACAATTAAAGAAAAAATCCAAACCGAAATTCCTGAAGCAATTAAAGAAAAAATCCAGACTGAAATTCCTGAAGCAATTAAAGAAAAAATCCAGACTGAAATCCCCGCCAATATTATACAGCAAGTAAAAAAAATAAAAGAAGTATTAACTTTAACCGATGACACAAAAAAAGAAGAGCCTACTATCACTCAATCTCACATACCTTCACCTACTCCTTCAAAGAATAAAAAAGTGGCGAGATATGCATTTAAGGAGGGCCTTCACTCTACAGCTGACGGAATCGCCTCACATGCCGAAGGATTTCTTACACAAGCAATGGGTCCCTTTTCTCATGCAGAAGGGACAAAAACAAAAGCAACTGGACATAGTTCGCATAGTGAAGGAAGTGAAACGACAGCAGGCGGCTCTTATTCTCACGCGGAAGGAAAACATACGATTTCTTTAGGCGAAGCAGCACATGCAGAAGGAACCGCGACTATCGCTAACGGGTTCTCATCTCATGCGGAAGGAAATCATACATCAACAGCTAATTTTGCCGGTAGCCATATTATGGGGAAATTTGGTACAGCCGAAGAGGCTTATTCATGGTTTATTGCAAATGGTACAAATGAAACCGATCATAATATAGGTGCAAAATGGCTTGCTCATAATGGAGAAATGTATATCGATGGCGCTTCTTACAATGCAAGCGGAACTGATTATGCACAAATGTTTGAAACAGCAGATCATAACCCTATTGATGTCGGTTATTTCGTTACATTTAGTAGGGAAGAAAAAATTCGTATAGCTACTTCAAACGATTCATTCATATTAGGAATATCTAGTGCTACACCCGCTCTCATAGGAAATAGCGGTGCTTTAAGTTGGGCAAAGCGCTATACAACAGATAGCTTCGGAAAACGTCAATATACACGTATGGACACGCAAGAAATACTGCCTCTTTTAAATACAGAATGGGATCCAGCTTGCAAGTATATATCAAGACGAAATCGCACCGAGTGGCTTCCTATCGGATTAATTGGACAAATGTTAGTACGTGATGACGGTACTTGCGAAACACACGGATATTGTCGTCCAAATGATGACGGCATTGCTACAAAAGCTGAAAGTGGCTTTTTCGTTATAAAACGTACTAGTGAGAATCAAATTCTAATATTATTCCGCTAAGAAAAAAGGGAACAAAATTCTTATTGTATTAAGAATTTTGTTCCCTTTTAATTGTTACGTAAAGCATGTTGCATATCATCTGGAATGCTGGAAGTAAAAGTCATTTCCTTTTCTAAAATAGGATGATAAAACGTCAAAGACGTACTATGAAGCGCTTGGCGTTTCATCACATCTCTTTGTCCCCCGTATAAATCGTCTCCAAGTAGCGGATGTCCTATATGCGCCATATGTACACGGATTTGATGTGTTCTTCCTGTCTCGAGCTCAAGCGCTACACGCGTCTTATTAGGAAAACTCTCCATTACTTTAAAATGAGTAACCGCTCTTTGACCATCCTCACAGACAGTTCGCTCGATTATGCTATCCGCTTTTCGTCCGATTGGTGCGTCAATCGTTCCTACCTCTTCTAAAATCATTCCATGAACGATCGCTTCATACGTTCGTTTCACCCCTTTTTGTTGATGCTGCTTTGATAAAAGATGGTGAACGAATCGATTTTTCGCAATTAACATAAGCCCTGAAGTATCACGGTCTAGTCGCGTCACAATGTGCACTGTACTTGCGAGATGTTGTTTATCATAATGATATAAAAGAGCATTCGCAACACTTCCTGACGGATGCTCCCTAGACGGAATCGTTGACATATAAGCTTCTTTATTCATAACAAGCACTGCATCATCTTCATATACAATGCATAAAGGGATATTTTCCGCTATCATCCCTTCACTTCTTTCCTCCACTGGAAAGAAGACTTGTAACTCTTCACCAGCTTGTAACTTATGACGAACACTCGCATGTTCACCGTTCACTTCAATTGCTCCGCCATGAAACTTTATATCCGTTAATGCAGCTTTAGAAATCCCCTTTGTTTTTAAAAATTCTCTAACTAAGATTCCTTCTGCTACAGATTGTATAGTCCATTTCAATGTAAATCTGTTCAAATATATAAACCCTCTCTATTTATCTGCAACAAACGAGTCACGGACACGTTTCCAAAATGGGAACGGACGAAAACGAACAAACCGCACTTTCTCGTTCGCAACGCGATACTGGATTGATTTCACATCTTGATGAACCATCGTTAAATGATCCACCGTAATTTGCAAGTTCATTCCTGCAGCCGGCTTCAAAACGCATGTATGATGCTTCGGCAGTACGAGCGGCGAGCCTACTGTACGAAACACACGGTTGTTAATGGATGCCATTTCTGCAATTTGAATCGCTTCAATAGACGGGTGAATAATTGCTCCGCCAAGCGCTTTATTATACGCCGTACTTCCTGAAGGAGTAGAAATACAAAGACCATCTCCGCGAAACGTTTCAAAATACTCTCCGCGTATTTCCACTTCTGTTACTAATGTACCTTCTGCACTTTTTACAGTCGCTTCATTCATCGCCAAATACTGTGACTCTTTACTACCATTCACATAGCGAATAATCACTTCTAAAAGCGGGTATTCAACCACTTGGAATGGCGTTTTAGCGATTGCAATCACTAACTTTTCTACTTCTGTCGGTAACCAATCTGCATAGAAACCTAAATGACCTGTATGTACACCAACAAATGCGGTTTCATCTAATCGATTATAGTAACGATGAAATGCATATAAAAGCGTTCCATCTCCCCCAACAGAAATTACAATATCGGGTTCCTTTTCATCCATTATAAATCCAAAATCTAGCAAGTACTCTTTCATCGTACTTGCAAGTGTATCTGATGATTGATCTCCCTTTGACATAATTGCAAATTTCATCGCCCAACACCCTTTAGTTTATGATTCAGAATCTTTCGTTTCTTGCTTTCGTGAAAAAATCTTTTGCGCTTCTTGAATTTCAAGACGAATAGAAGACATTTCTTCGTCTAATAAAAATGCCGCTTCCGCTGCACGTTGTAAGCGTATTTTAATATCTTCAGGAAAACGTCCACTATATTTGTAATTTAGAGAATGCTCAATCGTTGCCCAAAAATTCATTGCTAACGTACGTATTTGAATTTCAACTAATACTTTTTTTTCTCCCTGTATCGTTTGAACAGGATAACTAATGACAACGTGGTAAGAGCGATAGCCGCTGTCTTTCTTTTGCGTGACATAATCACGTTCTTCCACAATTTCAAAATCATTTCGTTTTCGAAGATATTCTACAACAGGCTTAATCTCATCAACAAATTGACACATCATTCGAAGGCCCGCGATGTCCTGCATATCTTCTCTTAGCCGATCAAGCGGTACATTTCTCTTCTCCGCTTTATCAATAATACTTGCAACCGACTTTACCCTTCCTGTTACAAACTCAATTGGAGAATGCTCCGTTAACATTGTAAATTGAGTACGCATTCCTTTTAGTTTCACTTTCAGCTCTGCCACCGCTTGATGGTAAGGCGCTAAAAATTCTTCCCAATTACGATTCATTTCAACCACCACCAAAATCAATCCATTTGCTTATAGAAACACTTTTTCTACAGCAGTTACTAATTCTTCTCCGTAATTTGCATTACCTTCAATATTTTCAACTAAATATTCTACTTCTTCTTTTAATCCTTCTAATTCCATTTCAACATCATTCACGTAAATAAACATCGCTGTATCTTTATTCATCGCTTCATGCATTGCTTCCCAGCATGTATGCGGAATGCTTACATAAATGAAAGATGATTCGTTTTCTAAGATATATAAAAATGATAAATTGTCTGAGTCTACAAGTACGTGATTACGCGCACTTAACTCCTTTACCTCTATGTCAGTATTTTCCGCACAAAAAATAAGAGCATTCTCTCTCGTTTTTACGCTCTTAACTTGGATTTTATTTTGCATGCTCGAACTCCTCCATCTCAACTTCCTGTCTTACTTAACAGTATTATTGTATCATAACATGGACGCAAACAAATAAAACATTGAACCAAATTTGTGAAAAAGCGATAATGTGTAAAGAATTATTTTTCAAAAGGAGCGCATACAATGACACAAGAAATTGAAATTGAATTTAAAAATATGGTTACAGAGGACGAATTCCAAACATTATGCAAATCTTTTTCTATTGAAGCATTTACAAAACAAGTGAATCACTACTTTGAAACGCCTCACTTTTCTTTAAAAGATGCGGGCTCTGCACTTCGTATTCGTCATAAAGATGGAACTTATACATTAACATTAAAACAACCTGCTGAAATTGGTTTATTAGAAACTCATCAGTCTGTAACAGAGAAAGAAGCTAATCTTATGATGGAAACAAACACAATTATTCAAGGCGCTGTAATGGATCAACTTCACAAATTACAAATCCCCGTTTCCTCTTTAACTTATATGGGTAGTTTAACAACAGAAAGAGCTGAAATATTATTTGAAGGCGGAACGCTTGTCTTTGATCATAGTTTCTATTACAATCACGATGATTATGAAATTGAATACGAAGTGCAAGATGAAAAGACTGGTAAAGCCGCATTTATGAGTTTACTAAAGCAACATAACGTACCAGTTCGTCATACAAACAACAAAGTAAAACGCTTTTTCCTTGCCAAACAAAACAAAGCGCGCTAAAGTGAAAATTCCATTAGTAAAGAAGCAATTCACCAGTGACTATGTTTCACCTTTTAGAAAAGAAAAAGATTTATTAGCAACTTATAGAATAAGCAAAGGATGTTATGAAGGCTGTTTAGTTGCTCTTCATAACATTCCATTGCTACAATAGATATACATTTCATGGAAAAAGGAGTTTATAAAGGATGAGCAAGCAACCGATGACACCATTTGAAGCAATTGGCGGTGAACAATGCATTGCAACATTAGTGGATACATTTTATTCCTATGTCAGTGAACACCCTGACTTATCTCCGATCTTCCCGGATGATTTAACAGAAACCGCTAGGAAGCAAAAACAATTTTTAACACAATATTTAGGTGGTCCTAATTTATACACTGAAGAACATGGGCATCCTATGCTAAGAGCACGCCATCTTCCGTTTGAGATTACTCCAAAACGAGCAGAAGCTTGGCTATCATGTATGGAGCAAGCAATGAATGATACAGGAGTGCACGGTCATATAAGAGAGTTTGTTTTTGAACGTTTAGCATTAACTGCTCAACATATGGTTAATACTCCAAATGAAACAGGTGAAGTGTAATGGATAAGCAGGAAGCTAAGCATATGAATATGCCTTCTCCTTCCACATGCGAACATAAATCTGTAGAAGCATATTTATTTATTGATCCACTTTGTAAAGATTGCTGGGATATCGAGCCATTTATTATTAAACTATGGCTTGAATACGGGAAATACTTCTCGATTCGTCATATAGTAACAGGAAAAGTGGACGGAGCAAATGCTTCCTCACACAAATGGAATAAACCTGCTAATATTCGATTTGTGTGGGAAAAAACAACAAGTTTACAAGGCTTTTCATGTGATGGAAAGGTACATATGCAAGATTCATCGTCAACACCGTATTTAGTTTCGATGGCAATTAAGGCGGCGGAGTTGCAAGGCCGAAAAGCAGGTTCGAAGTTTTTGCGAAAACTCCAAGAATACATTTTGCTTAAAAATGTATCAAACCCTGACGGTGAATTATTACTTACATGTGCTAAAGATAGCGATATTGATGTTGAGGAATTTAAAAAAGATTTACATTCCATTAGTGCAAAAAAAGCTTTCCAATGTGACCTAAAATTCACAAATGAGATGCACATTACAGAAATTCCTTCCCTCGTATTTTTCCATGCAAATTCAGATGAGGAAGGCATTAAAATCGCAGGGATTTATTCCTATGATGTATACGTACAGCTATTGAAAGAACTTGTGAAATGCGAGATTGAGCCAGAACCATTACCGCCTTTAGAGGTATTACTAGAAGCAACACAATTTATTTCTTCGAAGGAAATCTCATTTATATATGACTGCTCTCAGCAAGAAATAGAACGCGAACTAAAAAAATTACTACTAAAGCGAAAAGTACAAATGATTGAAGTAAAGTGCGAACGTTATTGGAAATGGATTACAAAAGAAAAAGACCTGGTGTAAACACCAGGTCTTTTTCTTTACGGCTTATAAAAATATTAAAGGGGATGGGAGAAATTTTCACGTTCAAACAAAGGGGTATATGTTTGTATGTGAATTCGTTCACGCTTATTATATTACAAGATTCGACGTCAGATGACAACCCCTTTTGTCGAATTTCACACTTTTGTCACATTCTAAACGTTTTCATTCCTGAATAAGCTATAGAAAAAGCAATTTAGGAGGTGTTCTTTATGAAAAAGTCTCATATTTTCCTTATCTTTCTAGGCGTTATTGTTTCTTTTTTCTTGTATATCCTCTCTCTATTACAAGCTTTTCCTAAAATTATTGCCTTACCTCTTTTATTCGGAGTTATCGTCATCGCTCTCTCTTATTTCAACCATAGAAAACGGTTCAAACGATTTTAACTACAAAAACAAGTCACGAAACCTCTTCTAATTTAGAAAAAAATAAGCGAACCCCATCATTTTTCGACAAATAACGACAAATTCAACACATATCTGAATCAATGTTCAAAACAATACAAAAGACGAGGAATTTCATCCTCGTCTTTTTAATTACTTCTCTTCAAATAACAGCGCTTCTAATTCGTTTAACTTTTCTTCAAATACTTGTAATGCTTCTCTTACAGGTTCTGGCGATGCCATATCTACTCCTGCTTTTTTCAACACTTCAATTGGATAATCAGAGCTTCCCGCTTTTAAGAATTCGTTAATGTAACGTTCTACTGCTGGTTGCCCTTCTTCTAATATTTGTTTTGATAAAGCTGTTGCCGCACTAAATCCTGTTGCGTATTGATATACGTAATAGTTGTAATAGAAGTGCGGAATACGAGACCACTCTAAACCGATTTCTTTATCAATTACTAAAGTATCACCGAAATATTTCTTATTTAAATCGTAGTAAATCTCCGTTAACATATCTGGAGTAACGGCATGTCCTTCTTGTACTTTCTTATGAATGATATGCTCGAACTCTGCAAACATGGTTTGACGGAATACAGTACCGCGGAATCCTTCTAAATAGTGATTTAATAAATATAGACGCTCTTTCTTATCTTCTGTCGTCTTCAATAAGTAATCATTTAAAAGTGCTTCATTACAAGTTGATGCTACTTCTGCTACGAAAATTGAATAATCACCATATACGTGCGGCTGTGTCTTTCTTGTATAGTAACTATGCACAGAATGACCAAACTCATGAGCAAGTGTAAATAAATTATTCACATTATCATGCCAGTTCATTAAAATATACGGATTTGTTCCGTATGCACCAGATGAATATGCACCGCTTCGTTTTCCTTTATTCTCATACACATCTACCCAGCGATTTTCATATGCTTCTTTCAAAGTTTCAACATATTCATCACCAAGTACATGTAAAGATTTCAATAACATTTCTTGCGCTTCTTCATACTTCACATTCATTTTCACTTCTGGTACAAGTGGTGTATATAAATCGTACATATGAAGCTCATCCAGACCTAGAGCACGCTTACGAATATCAATGTAACGGTGCAATAGGTGTAAATTATCATGTACTGATTCAATAAGTTGATCATATACCGCCTCAGGAATATTATTATTACTTAATGCAGCTTGACGTGCAGAATCGTATTTACGAACGCGTGCATTGAAATTATTACGCTTCACTGCACCACTTAACGTACTTGCAAATGTATTTTTATATTTTCCGTACGTTTCATAAACAGCTTTGAATGCATCCTGGCGAACACGACGATCATCACTTTCTAAAAACTGAATGTAACGACCGTGTGTTATTTCTACTTCTTCTCCATCCTCACCTTTAATAGATGGGAATTTCAAATCCGCATTATTCAACATTCCGAATGTATTACTTGATGCACTCATCACTTCAGATGCTTCTGCTAATAAAGCTTCTTCTGCTTCAGATAATACGTGTGGACGTTGGCGTGTAATTTCTTCTAATGCATGCTCATATACACTTAGTTCTCTATTTTCTTGTAAGAAAGCTTGTAACGTATCTTCTGAAATGGATAAGATTTCAGGCACGATATATGCTGTGCTACTAGATACTTGTGAATATAAATTTGTCGCACGATCATTTAATGCTTGATACACAGAATTTGTTGTATCTTGATCGTAACGCATATGAGCATATGTATATAGCTTACCTAATCGCATTGAAATTTCATCTTCATATTGCAGCGCCTCAAGTAAATTGCTTGCAGATCCACCAAGTTTCCCTTTGAATTCAATTAACTTCGGTAATAACTCTTTAATAGCCTGAAATTCTGTTTCCCATTCTCCATCTGTTTGGAAAATATCTTCTAATCGCCATGTGTTTGCTTCTTCAATCTCATTGCGATCTGGTAATGATTTTACTGTATTTTGTTCAGCCATTCTTTAAGCCCTCCTTTAAATATCTCTACTTAAGTACAATTCGATTTTTCTTATGTAATTCCTTCACGATCAGTCTTTATTATATCCACTTTTCCCTCTCTCATGTTGTACTTTGTCTCAAATAGAGATAGTGCATGCGCTAAGCAAATTTCATCATATTTCATAATTTCTTCCTCTGTTTTTAACATAACAACATCTCTTATTTTTCGATACTTATAAGTACCTACTTTATTTAACACACCTGCATCACATAAAAATGTCATATACTCTGCAACTGCTACCTTCCATATTTGTTGTGCAAAATACGGAAGTAGACGCCTCTTCGTATATTTTGCTACATCATTACATACGTATTGAAGGGAAATATACTCCCCCACCTTAAGTTTACCTATGCACTTCATATAAAGAGAAGCTTGCCATATAAATGGATTTGTTTGAAAAGCAAATGAGGATGGAAGAGGAACACCAATTTCAGAAGGAAAACTCGCTGGGGTAAATTTGAATTGATATAGAACTCGTAGTAGTGACTTATAATTATAATTCCAAATAGGTAAAGCATTCTTCCGAAAATATTGCTTTTTATGCGTCCATTCTTGTTCTAATCGTTTTTTTTGAAATGGAACTGGCTGAAGAAGATTTTCAAGACTAATAGTACGAAGAGGTAAATAAATAGTATGTGAGAAATAAATATTTGAAGAAAATGCGGTTATAAATACACATTTCATAAATGCTTTTTGCTTTGGACAAAAAAAGAAGAGTAATGGCTGAGGATAAGACTGTAGACAAAAAGAATGAAACGAAGATAACGAAAACCAATAAGCGGAATGCCTTTTCAGTTGATTTCCGCCTAATATCCATATTACTTGTATACCTGCTTTCCAATACGATAATGTTCGCTTGAATAATTGCTCCGCGCATAACGCAGCACATTGATATTCAATAGCAATCTTTCTCCCGTCTCTTTCTATAAACAGATCTGGGCGTTGACGAATCTCTGGAAGATAATGTTCAATTTCCACATGACAACTTTGCGTCTTTAACCATCTATATAGCAACTCTTTACCATGCATATGATACACAGATTCTGCTTCATAAAACGCAAGGCATGAATCTACTTTCTTATGAGCAAAATGCCAGCTCTTCTGTTTTCCTAATTTCATTTGCACTTCCTTTCCGCAAGCTGTACAAAAAAATCTTTCTTGTTTACGCATATTGCGTAAACACTCTTCATCCCGGTTATATAATAGATGAATTTTTTCTCCGTTTTCTCTCCTTGCAATAAATATCGCAATCACACCCTTTCAGCTTCTTGTATTCTACAAATTACTACAAATTCCCTTCAAAAAAAGATATCCTAATTTAGGACATCTTTTTCTATAACAAAGGTGATAATAACCGATACGTTGATTCAACAATTCGTCTATGAAGACGCCTTTTATGAAAGCGATCGACATGAATTTCACTTGATTCTTCTAAATCATCTTTAAAATCTTGAACGAGCTTTCGAATGCTATCTGTATCATATAAAAAGGCATTTACTTCGAAGTTTAAATGAAAACTTCTCATATCCATATTAGCTGTCCCAATTGAAGCTAAATCAGAATCAACGATGACGACTTTACTATGAAGAAAACCTTTTTCATATTCATATATTTTTACTCCTGCATCTAATAACTCCGGAAAGTACGATCTTGATGCATAAAAGACTGTACGCTTATCTGGCTTACTTGGCATTAACAAACGAACATCAATACCAGCAAGTGCAGCTACTTTTAATGCAGATAAAATATCATCATCTGGAATAAAATATGGTGTTGCAATCCAAATCGATTTCCGAGCAGAAGCAATCATTGCAAAATATAAATGTTTAATTGTTTCCCATTTATTATCTGGTCCACCCGCAACTAGTTGCACTCCGCCCCAATGATCACCCTCAACTGCTTTCGCTTGTAAATATTCAGGCGCTAATACTGCCTCACCAGTCATATAAAACCAATCTTGAAGGAAAATCAGCTGTAAGCTTTGAACTGCTTCACCGCGCAAATATAAATGCGTATCTCGCCAAAAACCGAAATATTTATCCTTCCCTAAATATTCATCGCCAATATTTAATCCACCTACAAATCCTTCATTTCCATCAATAATAACGATTTTTCGGTGGTTTCGATAATTAATTTTATCGTTTAAAATCGGAAAGCGTACAGGGAAAAATGGAATCATTTCTACTCCTGCACCATTCAATTCTTCAATATACGAATTTGATAATTTAAAACTTCCAACCGCATCATATAAAAAACGAACGACAACGCCTTCTTTTGATTTTTTTATTAAAATATCTTTAATTTCTGTACCTAGCTTATCATCACGTACAATGTAATATTCCATATGAATGTGGTGTTTCGCTCGATTTAATCCATCTAAAATTGCCTGAAACGTTTCATCTCCATTTGTTAATGTCCTCGTTTCAGTTTGAAATGAAATATTTAAAGCACCCAGTCGATCTGCTAAGCGAAATAACAATTCTTGATGCTTATGGTTTCTCAAAATCCGTTCTTCGTGATCTTCGTGTCCCTTATATTGTAAAAACGCCTGTTCATCAAGTAATGCCTTCTTTTGGAACATTCTTTTCCTACGAAAGTTTTGTCCAAATAATAAATAAGCAAAGAAACCGAACACTGGAAAAATACCTAGTACGATTAACCATGTAAGTGTTTTAGACGGGTGGCGGTTTTCTAAGAAAATAACACACCCTATTAAAAACGCAGAAACCGTAAATATAATACTAATAATACCTAAAATCGAAATGTTTTCTATCCCAATTACATCCGAATAAAATGCTACATCAATAAACATACGTAACGAAACAAATAATGCGAACAATAATAGAAAAAAGAAAAGTAGTTTTAACGTATTTTTCATCTCTTACCTCCTTACAAAGACAACTTTCCTATGCTTCAAAAAAAAAGCCGATTTCATACTATAGAAATCGGCCTACGTCTTAGCAGGAAAATGATTACGAATTGTCTCAAGCGCACGCTCTTTCACAACTTGTTTTCCATACTCACTTAAGCGGTGAATCGTTAGAGTAGATTCTTCTCCATATTCTAAAATAATACTTAAAATACGATCAATTTCTTCCTCATCATGTAGCACTTCATCAAACTCTACATATACATAATAGCGGTCCTCAAATGAATACAGCTCATCTTTTATATCTTCAAAGATAAGACGATGACTTAATGAAATTACATCTTCAAAATCACTAAACTTAATTAAAAAGCCAAACGTACCATCTTCATTAAAGTTTGTACCTGCTGGTTCCACTACCTCTTCCTCTAATTCTTGCTGGAATAATGATTCGATTCCTTCATCTAGAGGAATATCTATAATTTTGTCTACACCTATTGGTAGTTCTAACTTTTGCCCATCCTTTGAAAGCTGTGCTTTCGTTACAAGCACTTCAATCCCTTTGTCAACTGCTTGCACTTGAATCCATAATGGTCCATCAATAAAGAAATCGTCATGATCACGGGCTTCATCCATCATTTCCCAAAAAAGTTCTTCACTTCGTTCGCGGTCATACCAAATTTCTTCACGGTTAAATCCTCTATCCTCTATATCAATGTACGTAATAAAAAATTTCATTGTATGATCATTAATTCTTTCAATATCCAAAATACAACTCTCCCTTCCTGTTTGGAATTGTTATGAAGGGATCCCCCACTCATATGACAAATCAATAGATTCTTGTACTTTCATTTTATGATAAGATTCTCCAGAATGGAAATAAAATCGATTTATTTTACAAAAATAGTTATATGCCTACCTTCATTCAGCTGCTTACATAAAGTAAAACTTTAATCAGTGGGGGTTTTGTTCATCCTCAGATGATTAGCCCCCAGATAGCGTGACAAATATATCATGACACCAATTCACTGTTCACAAAAAATTTGGACATACATTTCCATATTCGCCCGTACACTGTAATAAAGTGAAACATCTATTAGAGGAGATTATTTAGTCCCCCAAGTACGCGGGAAAAACTAGACAAACTTTCTTCATCACATACATATATTTCGCTTATTAAAACATCATAAATGGAGGCAGACGAATGGACTTAGAGTTTTTAACATCTGTACTAATGATTGTCGGTATCGATGTTGTACTAGGTGGCGATAACGCAATTGTCATCGCACTAGCTAGCCGAAATTTACCTGAAGAAAAACGAAATAAAGCCATTTTGATTGGTACTATTTTAGCAATCGTGCTACGAATTCTCCTCACAATACTAGCCGTCTATTTACTCGATATCCCATTCTTACAACTCATTGGCGGAATTTTACTCACATTAATCGCGGTAAATTTACTAACTGATAATAACAATGACCTTTCTTCTATCCAAGGAAAAACGACTTTATTCCAAGCTGTACGTACAATTGTATTCGCAGATCTCGTTATGGGGTTTGATAATGTTCTTGCCATTGCAGGAGCAGCTCACGGAAGATTTTTACTCGTAATAATCGGTTTATTCATTTCTATCCCGATTATCATTTGGGGAAGCAAACTTATTTTAATATTCATGGAACGCTTTCCATTTCTTATTTATGGTGGGGCAGCAGTTCTCGCCTATACAGCAGGAAAAATGATTACACACGAAGACAGACTCGCAACGTTTTTCTATCATAATCCTAGTTTTACCACCGGCATCCCTTATTTGTTCATTTTCACCGTTTTATGTATAGGCTTTATCGTTCAACAAGTTCGATTACGAAATGTTAAACAGTAAAAAAAAACCTTCTACATATATAATAGGTAGAAGGTTTTCATATTATTATAATTAATTTACAAGACGTTGTGCTTCACGTAATTGGAACGTTCTCACTGTACGTGGTAAGAAACGACGGATCTCGTCTTCGTTGTAACCTACTTGAAGGCGTTTTTCGTCAATCATAATTGGACGACGTAAAATACCTGGATAGTCACGAATCATCTTATATAAATCTTGAAGTGGTAAAGACTCTAAGTTCACATTCAATTCTTGGAAAACTTTTGAACGAGTAGAAATAATCTCATCCGTTCCGCTTTCTGTCATACGTAAAATTTCTTTAATTTCCTCAATCGTTAATGGATCTGAGAAAATATTACGTTCTGTATAAGGAATATGATTTTCCTCTAGCCATAATTTCGCCTTTCTACAAGACGTACAGCTTGGAGAACTATATAATGTTACCATACAAAGCTCACTCTCCTTAAAGAGTACAAATTCTGTACTAATTACAGTTTAAATTTCTAACTTCAGCAATTCTTCACAATAACTTGTCTTATAGCAAAGTAAAAAAATCGCAGTTCATGTAAGCAACAACTTATTACAAACAACAATTACTTTTAATAAGTAACTTCTATAATCATTATACAATAGTTTTTGCAAGAAATATACAGTAAATTTACTGCTAGTTGAGAAAACTCTTCCTTGTATTCCACTGCTATGTAACATGATTACACTCACTTTAACTGTCCTTTAACAACGATCTCCAACCCTTTTGACACTTGCTTTCTACAATAATTTTCACCTGATATACAATTACATTTTCATAATCTTCCCCTATCAAAAAGATAACGTTTTCTTACCTTTTTCCAACAAAACAATTGAGAAATGTAAGACTCTCAAGGTTAAAACAAAAAGGAACACTTGTTCTCATTTTAACGAATCTCTTCACTCATGTCCATACGATTTCTAAAGTAAATTCAATATTTTTCTGACATTTCTTTCTTTTTCATCTTTAATCTCATACAATAAACATATAGACAGGCAAAGGGGGAATTTGCATATGATTGCTTATTTTGTTGATTTTGTCATTGTTGCTGCCCTCATCATCGGAATAACAGCATTGATTGGTGTCATTACAAATAGCATCGGTGAAAAACTCTTTGGTGGGAAAGAAAAAATGAAGTTTGTTAACAAAAGTTTAGATGTACAATCCGGCTGGAACCAAGTTGGTGGAAAAGGTATTTATAAAAAACGTACGTATTAAAAAAAGCAGGTAATCACCTGCTTTTTTTTCTTATTTTCCTACTGATGCCCATTTGAAGCTTACTTCGCCGCCATATTTATGGTTGTACATATCTTTAATTGTTTCTCTTTGTAAATATGCTCTACCACGTTGATATACTGGAACAATCGCTGCGTCATCAAGTAACATTTTTTCTGCTTCAAGTAAGTTTTTCCAGCGAGCATTTACATCGCTTCCATCTTTTTTCGCTTTCGTAATAATCTCATCGTACTTCGGATTAGAATACTTCATTTTATTTTGCGCTCCGTCAGTTACAAACATATCAAGGTATGTAACTGGATCTGGGAAGTCTGCACCCCAACCAGAGAATGACATTACATAATCGCCCGCATCTTCTAATTTTAATTTTTGCGCGAATGGTTGTTGTTTAATTTTCACTGTTAAACCTGGTAAATTCTTTTCTAACTCACCTTTTAAATATTCACCAGTTTTCTTCGATAATTCAACGTCTTCATTTAATAGCTCTAATTCAATTTCATTTTTACCAAGCTCTTTTTTACCAGCTTCCCAATACTTTTTCGCTTCTTTCACATTCGGTTTTACAATATCTCCATTTTCAGCACGGAAATCTTTTTTATCCGGTCCTTTAATGAAATTGTCAGGAATTAATCCGGTCGCTGGCTTAGAACCGTTATTTAATAACGTATCAACGAATGGTTTACGGTCAAAACCAAGTGAAATTGCTTTACGAATATTTTTATTTGCTAAAGCTGGGTCTTTTTGATTTAAACGAAGGAAGAATACAGATGTATCTTCTACTGTTTTGAAATCTGGTTTTCCTTTATATTTATCGATGAACTCTGCTAATAATGTAGCTCGATCGATTGCGTTTGTTTCATATAAGTTAATTGGTGTAGATGTATCTTTTACAATGTTAAAGTTTACTTCCTCAAGCTTCACTTCTTTATTGTCCCAATAAGATTGGCTCTTTGTCATTTTGAAACTACGTTCATGTTGCCAATCACTTAGTGTAAATGGACCGTTGTAAAGTGTTGTATTTGCTTCTAAGCCAAACTTCGCCCCTTGCTCTTTCACATACTTTTCATTAACAGGATAGAAGATTGGATAGACCATTAAATCAACAAGATATGGGATAGAATTATCTAATTCTACTTCTAATGTATAATCATCAATCGCTTTGACGCCTAATTGATCTGGACTCATCTCTTTTTTATTAATTTTCTCTGCATTTTTTATATCGTACATAATATACGCTGATTTCGCAGCTGTATCTGGATTAATTGCTCTTTGCCATGCATACACGAAATCTTTCGCCGTTACAGGATCACCATTTGACCATTTTGCATCTTCACGTAATTTAAATGTATACTTTTTACCGTCTTCTGACTTTTGGAATTCTTTCGCTACACCTGGAACTAATTTATCATCTTTTCCAAGGCGGTATAGACCTTCCATCGTATTGTTCATTACTTTCGAAGAAACTGCATCAGCTGATAATGCTGGGTCCATCGTTGGAATTTCTTGTGTTTCAACTAAGTTTATAACTTGCTTAGCACCGCTTTTACCGCTATCCCCTTTTGCGCTTGCTTGCGGTTCATCTTTTTGATAGCTACATGCCCCTAAAATCATGCTCATTGCTACTGTTGATGCTACAAAAACTGGTATCTTTTTTTTCATACTTCCACCCTCCAAAAAATGTTAGCCCTTTCATTTTCAAACAGAAAGAAATATATGTATGTTCTAACAATTCATATTATACACACAAATATATTCTTTGTATATTTATATTTCTATTTCATTAAAATTTTCTGTTAATATTCGGTGTATTTGTAAACGTTTCATACTGCGTTTTTATTGCACTAATATGTTAAAAATAATAATTTTTATATTTTTTTAAATTATCAGAGAATAACAAAATTTATATCTCATTATATCTTACGTATAATTATTCTTCTTTTTTTGTCATAAAATGAAGGTTCGTTCATATTGAAAATATGTAGGCTAAAATGAGTGCAAAGGATATGAAAGTGTGTTACGATACACTTTGCTAAAAATAGATATCGGTAAAGAGGGGACGGACATGACAGCAATTCGCTCAAAAAACGGGCCAACAGAGAAATTAAGTTTATTCTTATTAACATGGCCTATTTTTCTAGAAGTTTTTCTTTTTATGCTGATGGGGATCGCTGATACTTTCATGTTAAGTGCATTATCAGACGATGCTGTATCTGGGGTTGGTGCAGCAAATCAATACCTCCATATCGCTATTTTAGTACTAGAAGTCATCGGGAATGGCGCAGCTATCGTCGTATCTCAATACCTCGGTTCTAAACGCTTTATGGAAGCATCCAAAATATCAGCATTAGCAGTAACATTAAATTTAGGGGTCGGTCTTGTTATAAGCGCCGGTTTTCTTTTATTTTCAAAACATATGATGATGGCAATGAACTTACAAGCTGATGTATTAACGTACGCGCAAAGTTATTTATCCATCGTCGGGGGAGCCATTTTTCTTCAAGCTATTATTAACTCATTAGCTGCAATTATCCGCGTACACGGCTTTACAAAGCAAGCGATGTTTATTTCACTTGGAATGAATATTATTCATATCGCCGGAAACTACGTACTCATTTTTGGGAAATTCGGCTTCCCTGAACTTGGTGTGCAAGGGGCAGCTATTTCTTCCGCCGTCAGCCGGCTAATCGCACTTATTGTGTTCTTCTGGTTACTGTATCGCGTTATGGAATACCGCGTGAAATTGCAATACTACTTCACTTTATCAAAAGAATACGTTGGCAAAATTTTAAAGATCGGCATTCCATCTGCATTTGAACAAGTAATGTACCAAGCTTGCCAAATCGTCTTCCTATACTACGCAACATACTTAGGAACAGAATCGTTAGCTGCTAGACAATACGCTACTAACATTTCTATGTTCACTTATTTATTCGCCATTGCTATCGGTATGGGAACAGCTATTATCGTTGGACGCCTAGTTGGCGGAAATGAAAAGGATGAAGCATACACACGTGTATGGAAAAGTGTACAATGGGCGATTGGTGTAACTTTATTTATGGTCATTCTCGTTATTACATTCCGCACACAATTAATGGGACTATTTACGGATAATCCCCATATTATCTCTCTAGGGGCAAGCGTTCTTTTACTAAGTGTACTACTTGAAACAGGACGGACGATGAACATCGTCATCATTAATTCCCTTCGTGCAGCTGGTGATGCGAAATATCCAGTTTTAATCGGCGCATTCTCCATGGTGTTAATGAGCTTACCGCTCGGCTACTTTTTCGTCTTTCAATTAGATATGGGTCTCGTTGGTATTTGGCTAGCGATTGCTATCGACGAATGGACTCGGGCGATTATTATGTTCTTCCGTTGGAGAAGTAGGGCGTGGGAAAATTATGCACTTGTTAAACCGGATGAACAAGAAGATAGTGCTTCTGTTCAAGCGCAGTAGCAAATATAAAGGTGATATCCTATAAAACGTACGTTTTATAGGATATCACCACAGTAAATGAAATTATATCGGCGGTTTTTCAAATATATCGACCGCAACTCGAAATATATCGGCGATTTTCAAAATATATCGACCGTAACTCAATTTATATCAGCGATTCTTTAAATATATCGATTTACCGACAAATATTGATAATAGAAATGTTTTATATAGTAGAAAAAGAACTCATAGAAAGTTCCTTTTTAATAGTTTAAATTAAGTTAATTAGTAGTGACAGCAGTACACATCGAAAAATTACTCAATACTTTTTCAACTGGTTTTAAGAACCGATCCATTCCCTCACGAACAAGCCAAACCTTCTCAACATAACTACTATTAACTCATTTCTCTTACTTTTATTACAAAAAGTAGAGCCATCCTCCCGTAACAGAAGAATGGCTCTACTTTTTTATTGATAGATTTCTTTATATTTCTTATACTCTGCTTCAGAACATAGTACGAAATGTCCTGGGCGAATTTCACGCATTGTTGGTACTTCGCTACCGTATTCATGCTGAGATGGATCGTATACGATACGTTTACGATTGCGCTCATAATCTGGATCTGGAAGCGGAATTGCTGATAATAGTGATTTTGTATATGGATGAATTGGATTCGCATATAACTCATCACTTGTTGTTAGCTCAACGATTTGACCACGATACATTACGCCGATGCGATCACTAATGTATTTTACCATTGATAAATCATGGGCAATGAATAAATATGTTAAACCTTTTTCTTTTTGTAACTGTTTCAGTAAGTTTACAACTTGCGCCTGGATCGATACGTCAAGTGCTGAGATTGGCTCATCGGCAATGATAAATTCAGGTTCTACAGCAAGTGCACGAGCGATACCGATACGTTGACGTTGTCCACCTGAGAATTCATGTGGGAAACGGTTTGCGTGCTCTTTATTTAAACCAACTGTATTTAACAGCTCGTGAACACGGTCCATACGCTCTTTTTTGCTTTTCGCTAATCCGTGAATATCAATACCTTCTGCGATAATATCCCCTACTGTCATACGAGGATTTAATGATGCATATGGATCTTGGAAAATCATTTGCATTTTACGGTTGAATTTCTTCAATTCTGCGCGTGATTTTTTACCATGTACATTTTCACCATCGAACAACACTTCACCAGCAGTTGCATCATATAAACGAATAATCGTTCTTCCAGTTGTCGATTTACCACAACCCGATTCTCCTACAAGACCAAATGTTTCTCCGCGGTAAATATCAAATGAAATATCATTAACCGCTTTGACAACACCACCACTCACGTCAAAGTGCTGCTTTACATTTTTCACTTCAATTAATTTCTCACGTTGTTTAGTCATGTTGTTCACCTGCTTTCATTTGAAGAATGCGTTTTTCAACGACTGCCGGCGGTTTTACTTCTGGAGCTTGCTCATGAAGTAACCAAGTTGCCGCATAGTGTGTATCACTTACTTTAAATAAAGGTGGTTCCATTTCAAAATCAATTTTCAGTGCCTGCGGGTTACGTGGTGCAAAAGCATCACCCTTTGGCGGTTTTAATAAGTCAGGAGGCGTTCCTGGAATCGCATATAGCTCTTCCTCTGATCCATCTAAGCTTGGCATAGATGCGATTAAGCCCCATGTGTACGGATGTTTTGGGTTGTAGAAAATTTCATCTACAGTTCCAATTTCAACAACTTTACCAGCATACATAACCGCAACTCGGTCAGCAACGTTTGCTACTACACCTAAGTCATGTGTAATGAAAATGATTGCTGCTTCTGTCTTTTGCTGAATGTCTTTCATAAGCTCTAAAATTTGCGCCTGAATTGTAACGTCTAGTGCTGTTGTCGGCTCATCGGCAATTAATAATTTCGGATTACAAGCTAACGCCATCGCAATAACTACACGCTGTCTCATACCACCTGAGAATTGGTGAGGATATTGTTTTAAACGCGCTTCTGGATTTGGAATACCTACAAGGTCGATTAATTCTAACGCAACTTTACGTGCGTCTCCTCTACTCATCCCTTGGTGTTTAATAAGACCTTCCATAATTTGATTCCCAATTGTCATCGTTGGATTTAATGATGTCATTGGATCTTGGAAAATCATTGCGATATCTTTACCACGAACTTGCTGCATTTCTTTTTCCGTTAATTTCGTTAAATCACGACCGTCAAATACAATCTCTCCATTTTTAATACGGCCTGGAGGATTTGGGATTAAACCCATTAGCGCTTTAGAAGTAACTGATTTCCCAGAACCAGACTCTCCTACAATCGCTAATGTTTCCCCTTTTTTTAAATCAAAAGTAACTCCGCGCACTGCTTGTACTTCACCTGCATGTGTATCAAAGGAGACTTGTAAATCTTTTACCTCTAACAATGTTTTCATTTTTGCCTCTCCCCTCTTTTACTTACGCATTTTTGGATCTAACGCATCGCGTAATCCATCTGCCATTAAGTTGAATGCTAGAATTAACATACTGATGACAACCGCAGGGATGAACATCATGTGTGGATACGTTTGAATAGATTTATACCCATCATTTACAAGAGAACCAAGTGACGCAAATGGTGGCTGAATTCCTAAACCGATGAAACTTAAGAACGCTTCACCAAATACCGCTGATGGAATTGTAAACATTGTCATTACGATGATAGGTCCCATTACGTTTGGAATTAAATGTTTCACAATTAATTGTGTATTTGTTGCACCTAATGTACGAGATGCTAATACATATTCTTGGTTTTTTAACTTTAAGATTTGTCCACGAACAATCCGCGACATTCCTATCCAACCTGTAATCGCCATCGCGAGTGTGATTGACCAAATACCAGATCCCATAATGATTACCATTAAAATAACGATGATTAAGTATGGAATACCGTTGATAATCTCCATAATACGTTGCATAATATTATCTACTCTACCGCCGTAGAATGCTGAAATACCTCCGTATGCAACCCCAATTACTAAGTCAATTGCTGCTGCTAAAAGAGCGATATATAATGATACGCGTGTACCTTCCCATGTTCTTGTCCATAAGTCACGGCCAAGATCATCTGTACCAAACCAGAAGTACTCTTTAATATCACGTTTTGCATATTGGTCAACACCATATTGATCTGTACCGTCAAATGGTAACCAATGAACATTTTCAATAACAGGAATTTTTGGTGGTAATTTCGCACGACCTAAATCTTGCTCTTTATACGAGTGTTTACTTACCATCGGTCCAAAAATCGCTAATAGTGCAATGAGTACTAATAATACAAGGCCAAGCATCGCACCTTTATGTTGGAACAAACGTCTTCTTACATCTTGCCAAAACGTTAAGCTTGGACGGGCAATGACTTCATTATCAACATTATTTTGATTGGCTTGTTGAAATAAATCTGGAGATAATTTTTGTACATCTTTCATCATTTTTTCCCTCCCGCTAAACGAATACGAGGATCAATAATTCCGTATAAAATATCGACAATGAAAATAACTAAAATGAAGATTGCACTATAGAAAATCGTAGTTCCCATAATAACTGTATAGTCATTTAAAGTAATCGATTTAACGAATTGTTCCCCAAGTCCAGGTACAGCATAAATTTGCTCGATAACAAGTGTTCCTGTAATTAATGCCGCAACCATTGGTCCTAAAATTGTTACAACTGGAATTAACGCGTTACGAAGTGCGTGTTTTACAATGATAACGCCTTGACTAATCCCTTTTGCTTTCGCTGTTAAAATATAGTCAGACTGCATAACTTCAATTAATTCTGCACGAGAGAAACGTGCGATTGTTGCAATAACTGACATCGATAATGCAATTGTAGGCATTACAGTAAACTCTGGTCCTTTCCAGAATGCTACTGGGAACCAACCAAGTTTTACCCCTACGAAATATTGTAGTAATGCGGCGAATACGAATGATGGTACCGACATTCCGAGTACCGAAATAACTGTTGCACCATAATCGACCCACGTATTGTTACGAAGTGCCGCAACGATTCCTAAAATTAACCCGATAAATGATCCTAATATAATCGCTTGTAAACCAAGTTGTGCCGATGGTCCAATACGATCCACAATCATATCTGTTACTGGGCGGTTATCATATTGGAATGATACCCCTAAATCACCTTTTGCTAAGTTACCTAAATAACGTGCATATTGAACTGGCACTGGATCATTTAAACCATATTTTTCAAGAATGATTTCTTTTTGTGCCGGCGATAGTTTCTCCTGGTTTTTAAGCGGAGAACCCGGAAGCAATTTCATCAAGAAGAAAGTCAGTGTAGTAATTAAAAATAATGTCAAAGCCATGTACACGAAACGTTTTAATACATAACGTCCCATAGTCAAGCACCTCCCCGTTTTTCTCAAAAGCAATAAGATAGTTTTAAATATTCTTACTTTTATTTTTTTAAAATAAGAGCATATGCCCATCATAGGCATATACCCTTGTAAACGATGGAAAAAAGATTATTTTTGTTCAACAGATGCCCATTTGTAAGTTAATTTACCACCATAATTAATTGGGATAATATCTTTTACAGCACCTTTTACCACATATGCTGAACCTTTTTGGAAGATCGGAGCAATAACTGCATCCTCTTTAATTAATATTTTCTCTACTTCTAAAAGGTTGTTCCAGCGAGCTTGTAAATCTTTTGTATCTGTTTTTGCTTTTAGAATTAGCTCATCATATTTCGGATTAGAATATCCTGTTTTATTTTGTGAACCATTCGTAACAAACATATCTAAATATGAAATTGGATCTGGGAAGTCTGGAGCCCAAATACCAAACGCCATATCATATTGCTGAGAGTCTTCTAACTTATTTTTTTGCGCGAATGGCTGCTGTTTAATTTTAATCGTTAAACCAGGTAAGTTCTTTTCCATCTCACCTTTTAAGAATTCGCCAATTTTTTTAGCATCTTCATTATCAAAGCTTAAGAATTCTAGTTCGATTTTATCAGTGCCAAGCTCTTTCTTCGCTGTTTCCCAAAGTTTTTTCGCTTCTTTTGAATCCGTTTCAACTAGATTTCCATTTTCAGCACGGAAGTCTTTTTTATTCGGACCTTCAGCGAAATCTTTTCCAACAAATCCGTAAGCACCGATTGCACCGTTGTTTAAAATAACTTTTGCAATGTTATCACGGTCAAAGGACATCGAAATTGCTTTTCTTAAGTTTTTATTACTTAAATACTTATTATTTTGATTAAATCTTAAATAGGCAACTCCAGCTTCTTTTCGTGTTTGGAACTCTGGATTTTGTCTAAACTTATCAACAAATTCCGATGTTAGAACCGCACGATCAATCGCATTTGTCTCATATAAATTTACATCAGTTGATGTGTTTTTTACAATATTGAAATTAATTTCTTCAATTTTAACCGTTTTGTTATCCCAATATGATGGGTTCTTCTTAAATTGGAAGCTTTGTTCATGTTTCCAATCACTCATAACGAATGGCCCGTTATATAATGTTGTATTTGCCTCTAAACCAAACTTATCACCTTGTGATTTCACAAAATTTTCATTTAGTGGGTAAAATACTGGATAAACTGTTAAATCAATAAAGTAAGGAACAGGATTGTCTAATTCCACTTCTAATGTATAATCATCAATCGCTTTTACACCTAATTGGTCAGCTGGTAATTCTCTTTTATGAATTTTTTCTGCGTTTTTAATATCAAACATAATGTACGAATACGTCGCTTTTGTATCTGGATTTACTGCTCTTTTCCATGAATATACAAAATCTTTCGCTGTTACAGGTTCCCCATTCGACCATTTCGCATCTTTTCTTAATTTGAATATGTATTTTTTACCATCGTCCAACTTTTGTACATCTTCAGCAACCCCAGGCATTCTCTTTTGATCTTTGCCAGTACGATATAAACCTTCCATCGTATTATTTAATGCTGTTGAAGACGCAGAATCTGACGCTAATGATGCATCCATTGATGGAATTTCAGATAACTCTGTTAAATTAAGAATCTGTTTTCCGTTACTACTACTAGTAGCGGTTTCTTTTCCTTTTGCTTTAGCGTCCTCTTTCTGATAGCTACACGCGCCAAGCAACATACTTGCAGTTAAAGTTGATGCAAGTAATAACGGTATCTTTTTCTTCATGTTGTGTTGCCTCCCCTAATTGCACTTCCTGTACCCCCACTTGTAAAAAAGTAGAATTGAAAGAATAATCTCCAAGTTTCTACAATTTTCATTATACATATAATATGACGATTGTGAATATAGTTTTTTGTTTTTTTGTTAAAATTTTTAATAAAATGCTAATATTTTTATTTTTTTGTAAAGGAATACGTTAACATTGATACCATCATCTTGAAATTAGAGCTCCAATTGCGTATAATTTTCAAAAAATTATTTATATTACTTATTATAACTTTTATAGTATAATAATTCTAGTAATATTTTGACGGAGGGGAATATTTTGAATAAAGTTTTTTTTCATACTTGTATACTATTTTTTGTAGCGATAATCGCTTCTAGTGTTGGCGCATTCCTCGTTTCTTCTCAGTTTTTGTTGAATTTTGTCAACATTTCATTCTATATCGCATTGTTTTTTATTCTTATAGGTGGTTTTTTATTCATATTTCAAAATGGATTTTTTAACGTAACAATTTACGCATTCCAAAGAGTATTTGGTACGAATAAAAAAATTGACTCTTTAATTGAAGAAGCAGAGGAACCTATCGATAAGAAAGAACGTATTTATAAAACATATTCATTCAAATGGACGTATCCGATTTGTATTACTGGTATCGTGCTTGGGTTGTTCTCGACTCTCATTAGCTTTACTATTTTGATGTAGTTTGCAAACACTATTCCATATGATATAATAATCAGCAAAACATTTTGTTATAAAACTTTAGTTCTTTCATATTAAAAGGGCTCAGTTAAAAATAAATAAATTTATATGTATGCGATGATAGAGAAGAGTACATATTGAAGCAATTTCAGAGAGCTTGTGGCTGGTGTGAACAAGTAATTGCACAATATGGAATGGGCTTTTGAGCACCAAACCGAACCGAGAGTAGTAGGCTTTGGCGTTATATCCAGACGTTATTATGGATCTGAGAGATTTCACAGCTGTGAAATAATTAGGGTGGTACCGCGGTCCATTCGTCCCTATGTAATTTGGGATGAATGGGCTTTTTTGTATGCCTTCTCTTCCCCATCACACATTCAATTTTAGGAGGAATTACTTATGTCAGTTATCTTTTCTGGTATTCAGCCAAGCGGAACGATTACACTTGGAAACTATTTAGGGGCTATGAAGCAATTTACAGAGCTTCAAAACGAACACGACTGCTATTTCTGTATCGTAAACCAACATGCAATTACAGTACCTCAAGACCCTGTACAACTTCGCAAAAACATCCGCAGTCTTGCTGCACTATATGTTGCATGCGGCATCGATCCTGAAAAAGCTACTTTATTTGTACAATCAGAAGTACCAGCACACGCTCAGCTAGGATGGATTATGCAATCTGTTGCATACGTTGGAGAATTAGAACGTATGACACAATATAAAGATAAATCTTCTGGAAGAGATTCAGTTCCAGCAGGATTACTTACGTATCCACCATTAATGGCTGCTGATATTTTACTTTATAACACAGAAATCGTACCAGTTGGTGACGACCAAAAGCAACATATCGAATTAACACGTGATCTAGCAGAACGTTTCAACAAACGTTACCGTGAAATCTTCACAATGCCTGAAATTCGTATTCCAAAAGTAGGAGCTCGCGTTATGTCATTAACAGAACCTACGAAAAAAATGAGTAAATCTGATCCGAATCCAAAATCAATGATCAGTATGCTTGATGAACCAAAAACAATCGAAAAGAAAATTAAAAGTGCCGTAACTGACTCTGAAGGTATCGTTAAATTTGATAAAGAAAACAAACCTGGAATTTCTAACTTATTAACAATTTACTCTTCATTCTCTGGCAAAACAGTTGAAGAAATAGAAGCAATGTACGATGGAAAAGGATACGGCGACTTCAAAGGTGACCTAGCACAAGTAGTTGTGGACGCAATTCGCCCAATCCAAGACAAATATAACGAACTAATCAACTCCCCAGAACTAGACGAAATTCTAGACAAAGGTGCCGAAAAAGCAAACAAAGTTGCATTCAAACAACTACGCAAAGTAGAAAACGCAATGGGACTAAGCAGAAAACGTAGATAACATATAAGGCGGAGGCGGCTCGTTCAGAATGTGAGGGGGTTGGAGCTCCTGACGTAGAGGTGTTTTTTACCTCGCAGGAAGGCCGCGAAACCACCGAACATTCTTGCCGCCGGAGCTGGATTTCATTATAAAGCGGAAGCGGCTC
>NZ_MAOI01000018.1 GCF_001884235.1 Bacillus paramycoides
TTTTGTCTTCTTATGCGGAAGGTTCTTAGACACGAAGAGCTTGCCGACTCCATAAAAAAAACCGCCAATTGGCGGTTTTTTAATTTACCTTCTGCTCATTTTCCATTTCCCATAACTTTTCAAAAAACGGCTGTCCTTTCACTAAGCGCTCACATAATTGCTCGTGCTTCTCGGACCATCCCGCTTTCGCTTCATCATAAAGCTTAGCCCAAACATCTTCAAACTCCATATGTTGGACCATTCCGTACGCCGATGGATCCCACTCTGTGAACCAATAGCGAATTTCAGCTGGATTTTTCGTTGTATGTAATTGATCTAACGCCATAAATAATAATTGTTTTAACTGTCGTTCTTTACGAGTTAGGCCGTTCATGATGAAAGGCGACGGCGATAAAATGTGATGTTCTTTTTCAATCTCTTCCACTTGGAAATCATACTTTTCTGCCTGCACATTTTCTACCATCTCATATACCATCTGTTCTTGACGAGGTATAAGCCTACTTTTTCTAATTGGCACATTATAGCCGATTGAATCAATCGCAATAATTCCTTTTCCATCTGTAACAACAAAACAATACTCTTGTTGCAAACGTTCGTGATTTTTACGAATATAAGCCTTATGATGTACGTCTTCCAATAATTTTTGCGGAAGCTCTAACAATTCGTTCTCGATGTAATGATATAATGTAGAATCTACTTTTAATAATGGCACTTGATCTAATAGCTCAATTGTATCATCTTTCCGCCATTCGTAAAAATGACAAACGTTATACCCATTCTCTTCACCTTCAAACCAATTTACCCATACATCATGCAGATATAACATTCTCTACCCCTCACTTCACTACTGTTTGTACCAATCATTATGTTCATTTTTGCTTAACTTTATTCCACTTTAGGAAATATATTCTAATTATTATTTTTTCTTCTATAATATTAAAAAAACAGGAGATATAGCTCCTGTTTTTTCATGAAACATGAAATGTATTTGCTTTACTCAATATTTCTTTCGCATCTATAGATAATAAAGAAAGTGTATCTTCTCCTTCAAACGCTACACAATCTTTTACAATATAAAAT
This sequence comes from Bacillus paramycoides, assembly GCF_001884235.1. GTDB lineage: Bacteria > Bacillota > Bacilli > Bacillales > Bacillaceae_G > Bacillus_A > Bacillus_A paramycoides. The sequence goes on from NZ_MAOI01000018.1 coordinate 1,081, forward strand.
CCAAGTGCATAGCCAAGCATTTTCGGGTAGGAATGAAGTCCATTTAATAAAATGTCATGCTCCTTTGTTCCTCGTTTTATGCTTATTCTTTCTTGTACAACGTTTTGCCAATAATAAATCGCTTCTTCTTTTGAAAGATACGTCGTCCACGGTGCATTATTTTTTTCTGTATATCTTTCCGTTACTGCCTGCTCAGCTAATCCTTCCATAATCATCGTATCAAGTAATGTATATTCCGTTTCTTTCGTCTCAATTTGATGTAACCTGCATATGTGGTGATATTCATGTGTCAATAACACTTTTAATTCTTCCACCGAATTCCGTCCACATACGAATAAGAAAATAACGTGGCGCATAGATAAGCCAGCCTTCCCGTTATACTCTTCTTGTACAGTTCGATTATAGGAATCTGATAACAAAATAAAGATAGGGACATCTGGCCCTTTTAGCCAACTTTTCAATTTTTCATACTCCATGCTAAGTTCTTTCCAAATTTCTTTTTTCTCTAATTCTTTAATTTCCTGTTCTCCCCGCATTACTGGGCGATACATACCTTTAGAAATTAAAAAGCGATACAGCCTCTCTTTTGGCAATGGAATATACTTCGTAAATTTCTCACAAATCTTTTCTGGACGTCCATAATATAGATGTAACCACTCGGCTGTTTCAATAACCCCCATCTTTATCCCTCCTTTTTCTTATGTATATGCAAAAGGAGAAAAAGGCGTAAAAATAAATAAGGTGTTTTTTCGCAATATGTTACGAAAAAACACCTTATTTCATCTATTATTTATACGATTTAAATACTAATACTGCGTTATGACCACCGAATCCTAGTGAGTTACTTAATACTGTGTTTACTTCTTGTTGTCTCGCTTTATTCGGTACGTAATCTAAATCGCAATCTGGATCTGGCGTTTCATAGTTAATCGTCGGAGGAATCACTCCGTCTGTAATTGTTTTAATAGAGAAAATCGCTTCAACAGCACCAGCCGCTCCTAATAAGTGACCTGTCATTGATTTCGTCGAGCTAATTGCTACTTTATATGCATGCTCACCGAAAGTTTCTTTAATTGCCATCGTTTCATACTTTTCATTTGCATCTGTACTTGTACCATGTGCATTAATGTAATCAATATCTTCTGGCTCTAGACCTGCATCAGCTAAAGCTTGACGCATCGCACGAACTCCACCTTCACCGCCAGGAGCAGGCATTGTAATATGGAATGCATCACCAGTTGCACCGTAACCAGCGATTTCCGCATAAATGTGAGCACCACGTGCTAATGCGTGCTCTAATTCTTCAAGAATAAGAATTCCTGATCCTTCACCCATTACGAAACCGCTACGGTTTTTATCGAACGGACGGCAAGCCGTTGCTGGATCTTCATTAAATGTTAATGCTTTCGCTGAACAAAATCCAGCGAATGCCATACTTGTTAACGGTGCTTCTGCTCCCCCCGTTATCATTGCATCGGCATCACCGCGCTGAATCGCTTTAAATGCATCACCAATTGAGTTTGCCCCAGATGCACAAGCTGTTACAGAGCAAGTATTAATTCCTTTCGCTCCTGTAGCAATTGATACTTGACCTGCTGCCATATCTGGAATCATCATTGGTACGAAGAATGGACTCACACGGCGCGGACCTTTTTCAGTAAAAATCTTAAATTGTTCTTCGTATGTTTCCATACCACCAATACCAGAACCTACCCATACACCAATGCGTGGGGCATTTTCTTCTGTAATTTCAAGCTTCGCATCTGCAACTGCCATTTTCGCTGCTGCTACTGCATATTGCGTAAAACGGTCCATACGGCGAGCTTCTTTTTTATCCATATATTTTTCGACTTCAAAGTCGTTAATTTCTGCTGCTACTTTTGCTGGAAACAGTTCTGGATCTATTCTTGTAAGTCTTCCAATTCCAGATACACCGTTTTTAATATTTTCCCAAGCTGTTTCAACATCTGTTCCGATTGGTGTAACAGCACCTAATCCTGTAATTACGACCCTCTTTTTTTCCATACAAAATACACTCCTTTTTTTCTCTCAGTCCTTATTTACCCCAACGAAGAGCTACTGCTCCCCATGTTAAGCCGCCGCCAAAACCGACTAGTATAATTAAATCACCATCTTGAATACGTCCATTTTGCAATTCCTCTACCATTGCAATTGGAATTGAAGAAGCCGATGTATTACCGAACTTTTCAATTGTCATACTCATTTTTTCTTTCGGTAAATTTAATCTCTCTCTTGCAGATTCCATAATACGAATATTCGCTTGATGTGGTACTAAGAAGTCCACATCCTCTTTCGTAAGTCCTGCTTTTTCTAACACACGAAGACAAGAATCACCAAGTTGACGAACAGCAAATTTAAAGACTTCTCGTCCGTTCATCATAACATACTCGTCTTGATAAAGATGCTTTCCTCCACTTCCGTCCGCTCCTAATTCGAATGAAAGTACACCTTTTCCTTCCGAAACAGCTCCCATTACGATAGCACCTGCTCCGTCCCCAAATAGTACTGCTGTATTTCGGTCGTTCCAGTCTACAATTTTAGATAGTTTGTCACTACCAACTACTAATATATTTTTATAAGTTCCAGTTTGAATAAATTGCTGTGCTGTAATCATTCCGTACATAAAGCCCGCACACGCTGCGCTTAAATCCATTGCAGCTGCATGTTTTGCGCCAATCGCTTCTTGGATTACACAAGCAACTGCTGGGAATGAGCGATCCGGCGTTACTGTTGCCACTAAAATAAGATCGATATCTTCTCCGCTAACCCCTGCATTTTCAAGTGCTTTTTTAGAAGCCTCTACCGCCATATATGACGTATCTATTGTATCATCGGCAATGCGTCTTTCTGCAATTCCCGTTCTCGTACGAATCCATTCATCAGATGTATCTACGATTTTCTCTAAATCGTGATTTGTGACTACTTTTTCTGGCACATATCTTCCGATCCCTAAAATGCCCACGTTCACATCGCAGCCCTCCGTTTTATATCAATTATTATGACTTGGTACTAATTTTAAAACATAAATGTACTTTTGTCTAGAATATATTTCAGCTAAAAAAAATAAAGCCAACGTATTATCAACTTTATTTTTCATTAAAAGAAACAGAAAAATCACTGTCCTTTCAAAAGATAAACTTCCCCATACTTTTGACCTTACTCCGCCCGAGACAAAAATGGGCCCTAACCACTTCTTCTCACGGCTCAAGCCTCTCTCCCCTCAACTACCTCATCCCTCTGATTTTCCCCGCTCAAGACAAAAAAAGCCCTAACCGCTTCTTCTCACGGCTCGC
>NZ_MAOI01000019.1 GCF_001884235.1 Bacillus paramycoides
AGCTCATATGCTTCGCTCATTACTTTCATCAATAACTCTAACACTGGCTGTGCTTTCTCCATATCAAGTGCAATTCCATTATCATCTAAAATTGCCTTCGCTTCTGGTAAATGCTTCATCGCGATTTGTAAAAATTGCATGCTTTTTTCATTCATATTATTTCTTCCTCTCTATAAAAAGCTCTCATTCCATTATCCATACAATAGTGTAACACGTGTTTTAGCCCTCGTATAACTCTTTATATTTTTTCATATGTGCCAATTGTTTATTTAAACCGAATTCTAATGGTGTGTTTCTTTTAATAGAAATAATCTCTATAGCTTCATCTCTTACTTCCACATTTTTTTTATTTACTTTATCATCTGCATGCAACAGGGTCATACCTTTTTCCCATAATGCTTCTTTTCCACTAAGTAAATTATATACACCAAGATGCTTTATATTCGTTCCATTTTCCCATAAGTATTCACATACATCTTCAACGTAAAGTAAATCGCTTCCTTTTTCTTCATTCATACAATGGCACTCTTTCTCATCGAGTTCTGATAAGATGAGCTGATGATACATCATAAATGATGGTTGCCACGGTCCATATAATGTAGGAACTCGAAATACACTATATTGCAGTTCTCCTTTCTTCAACCCTTCTTCTACTTTCGAAAATAGACGTTTATTTTCGGATTCTTCAGTGCTCCCTATTTCAATAGAAGAAATCAAATTTAACTTTACTTTATTTTTTTCACACAGCCTTACAATACGCTTTAAATATTGTAATATGACCCTTTCATTCCGAAACCCACTTTGCTGATTCGGCTCATACAAGCAAAAGTAAACCGTATCAAAACTATCTTCTTCTACTACCCGCCATCCGTCTTCATCCCTGATAGAATAGTACGTAAACAACGCATTTCGTCCAATTAAAAATAATTTCTCTTCATTAATTTTCGTCATACCATCTAAATCATCAAAATCAAGCCCATACACTTCCACTTCTTCTGCGATCATTTTATTCACAAGGTGATAACCTACAAACGTAAGTGCACCTATAATAAGCACGCGTTTCATATCACCAGCCCTTTCTCCTTTAAACAAATAGCCCCTCATTTATGTATATGGGAGCTTCACAATTCTTCTTCATATTTTTTAAAGAAATCACACGTTTGCCTAACCATTTTATATTTCACATCCTGTAGATGGAATAAGACAGAGGTATCACATTGTTTTAATTGCCTCATTTGCTCATATTTACGCAATAATTGTTTTCTCCCTCTTTTTTCTTGTGTGGATACGAAAATTTTAACCGGTACACAAGAAGGAAGATATGCAAATGATTTCTTATTTATTTTTGATTCCAACTCTGCTTCTTTTGACTCGTATGCCAAACTTAATTCTTTAACTAATCTTTTATAAAAAAACTTGTTTTCCTTCTCAAATTCCACATATTCTGGTAAATCTAAACAAGGATTTAACATAACGACAGATCGTATACATTCAGGGTATTTGTTCATCATCTCAAGCGCTACAAGCGCCCCCATACCATCTGCCATAATGTGCATTTTCGCATTTAATGTCTCTTTTCTTAGAACGACATCATATAAACGCTTTGCTAGACGAACAGATTGATCGTTTCCCCAATGCCTTCCGTATAAATTAGATGAAAAGACCGTGTAGCCCCTTTCAATAAGGCCATTTAAAAAACAAGCTCTTCCCGCATGCTGTGTCCATAAACTTGTACCATTCTCAATGAAATAGTTATAGTCCCCAAGGAGCATAACAGAAAATCCATTTGGCTTCTCCGGTAAATACATTACACTTGGTTCTTTTTCTAAGTAAAAGAAACGTTCCGTAATACTCATTTTTCTCCCGCCTTATTTTCTAAACGTATAAAACCACTCTTTTATACTGTATGAACAGAATGCAAATTTGCGTTGAAAAATCTACAAATATTTTTCTATATTCTTTTTTCAATTGTGTTACAATAAGGACAGATTGAACGAATAGAGGTGTAAAATATGCGTTTTATTTGGGCATTAATTTGGTCGTTCTTGCTTGTACATATGATGAGCTATGTAATCGGCTCTATGACTGGCGGTGCATACGATTTTAACCAAGCGTCTATTTTCTCAGTTGTTCTTGCGGTATTAGTATTAGCGATTTCAGCTGCAATTCCAAACGAGCCAGTAGAACAACACTAAAAAGAGTCCGGATTTTATCCGAACTCTTTTTTTATTTTACATGAACGACTAATTCGTTATTTTCTACATCAACAACTACGTGACTATTATCAGTAATCGTTCCTGCAATTAATTCTCGTGCTAATTTTGTTTCCACTTGACGTTGTACGTATCTTTTCAATGGACGAGCTCCGTACATCGGATCAAAGCCGGCTTCTACAACGAATTCTTTCGCAGAGTCTGTTAATTCTACAGTAATGTGACGGTCAGCTAAACGACCTTGTAATTCTTTTACAATTTTATCAACAATACCTTTAATTTCATTCGTTGTAAGAGGTTTGAATAAAATAATTTCATCGACACGGTTTAAAAACTCTGGTCGGAAATGTCCTCGTAATTGCCCCATAACAAGGTCTCGTGATTCTTCTTTAATAGAACCATCCTCTTCTAACCCTTCTAATAAATGCGCAGATCCAATATTTGAAGTCATAATAATGACCGTGTTTTTAAAGTCTACTGTACGTCCTTGTGAATCTGTAATGCGCCCATCGTCTAGCATTTGTAATAAAATATTAAATACTTCTGGATGTGCTTTTTCGATTTCGTCTAACAAAATAACAGAATACGGTTTACGTCTTACTGCTTCCGTTAATTGACCGCCCTCTTCATATCCAACATATCCAGGAGGCGCACCGATTAAGCGTGACACAGCGTGTTTTTCCATGTACTCAGACATATCGATACGAATCATTTGCTCTTCGCTATCAAATAACGTTTGTGCTAACGTTTTTGCAAGCTCTGTTTTACCTACACCCGTAGGACCTAAGAAAATGAATGAACCAATTGGACGATTCGGATCTTTAATACCAGCACGAGCACGAAGAACTGCATCTGATACTAAGCTTACTGCTTCTTCTTGTCCGATTACACGCTCTGATAAAATTTGCTCTAAGCGTAGTAATCTCTCGCGTTCGCCTTCAACGAGTTTTGCGACAGGAATACCAGTCCAGCGTGAAACAATATCTGCAATTTCTTCTTCACTTACTTCCTCACGTAATAAACGATTTTCTTGTTTATTATGCGCGCCCATTTCTTCCGCTTCTTTTAACTCTTTTTCGATAGCTGGAATTTTTCCGTGGCGAAGCTCAGCTGCTTTATTTAAATCGTAATTACCTTCTGCTTCTTCTAACTCACGGCGCAAACGTTCTAAATGTTCACGTAAGTCACGAACTTTGTGAATGTCTTCTTTTTCTTTCTCCCATTTTGCTCTCATGCCACTTGCAACTTCTTTTAAATCCGATAATTCACGTTGTAATGTTTTTAGACGTTCTTGGCTACCAAGATCCTTTTCTTTCCCAAGGGCAGCTTCTTCAATTTCTAACTGCATAATGCGGCGCGTTACTTCATCTAATTCTGTTGGCATAGAATCAATTTCTGTTCGAATTGTTGCACAAGCTTCATCAACAAGGTCAATTGCTTTATCTGGTAAAAAGCGATCTGAAATATATCGATCTGATAACACTGATGCCGCTACAATTGCACGGTCATGAATATTTACACCGTGATAAATTTCAAAACGCTCTTTTAAACCACGTAAAATTGAAATTGTATCCTCAACAGTTGGCTCTTCTGCTAATACTTGTTGGAAACGTCTTTCTAACGCTGGATCCTTCTCGATATATTTACGATATTCATCTAACGTTGTTGCCCCGATACAATGCAGTTCACCACGAGCAAGCATTGGTTTTAACATATTTCCTGCATCCATTGCTCCTTCTGTTTTACCAGCCCCTACAATTGTATGAAGTTCATCAATGAATAATAAAATGCGGCCTTCGCTCTTTTTAATTTCATTTAAAACAGCTTGCAGACGTTCTTCAAACTCACCGCGGAATTTTGCTCCAGCTACGAGCGCACTCATATCTAAAGCGAAAATTGTTCTATCTTTTAACCCTTCTGGTACATCTTTTTTCACGATACGCTGCGCTAATCCTTCAACGATTGCCGTTTTACCAACACCTGGTTCCCCGATTAAAACAGGGTTATTTTTCGTTTTGCGTGAAAGAATGCGGATTACACGGCGAATTTCACTATCTCGGCCAATAACAGGGTCAATTTTCCCCGCTCTTACTTCAGCCACTAAATCACGGCCATATTTTTCTAACGCTTCATAAGTTGCTTCTGGATTTTGACTAGTCACTCTTTGATTCCCCCGAACTGTCATTAAAGACTGTAATAAAGTATCTTTTGTAATGTTACATTTTATAAATAATTGATTTATATCGCCCTTTTCTTCACAAAAGGCAAGTAATACATGTTCTATTGAAATATAATCATCTTGCAATTTTTCCGCTTCAGCCCCTGCCCTAACAAGCAGTTGTTGCAAAGCACCCGTTATATACAATTTCCCTGCTTCTGCCCCGCCTCCAGTTACAGAAGGCTTTTTCTTAATTAAACTTTCTACACCTGTTTTTAATGCTTCTATATCGACATTCATTTTTTGAAAAATACGTACTGCTAATCCATCTTGCTGCTCTAATAATGTAAGCAATAGATGAACAGTATCTACTTCTTGATGATGATGAGATACCGCTAAAGATTGAGCACTCATAATCGCTTCTTGTGTTTTCGTTGTCATTTGATTTAAGTCCATCTTTACAGCCCTCCAAATGTTTGACTTTCTTTGACCTTTGATTTGATTATACGCCAACTTACTTTTTTATACAATAAATTTGCTTATGTATTTCAAACTTATTATCGGAAAAAGAAAAAGGTAACATTCATTTTCCAAATCAAAAAAGCCGCAATAACTATTGCGGCTTCTGTTACGGTTTTCTTTTATATGTCCACTGACGGTTATGATTTGTATTCTCTGGAAACCTTTCCCCGACAGTTAATTTCACCATTTGCGGATCCTTTACCATACTTCCCGTTTCACCAATTTCTACATAAATACCATCATTTGGTGCTTTTTGCCCAGAACGAAACCTACGATTTTGTCCCATTTTCATTCTCCTTCCATGACGTCTTGCCTCATTAGTATATCCATTTTAAAAGAAAGCTTTTCTGTCATGTTTAGGAAACAAGTACTACTGTTTATCCACTTACATATATAATTACACAAGCTTAAGCAGGAATTTCCGTTATATTTGTTGAAAAAAAAGAAACCAACCTATCTTTAGGCTAGTTTCAAAGGAGAGTCAAACATATACGAGAAGATTACATGTTCATTATATGTCTCATCGCCCAAGCAATGTAACCCTTTTCACAAATTGTACATAATGAAAGAAACATTGTTTGAACTTTCTAAAAAGATGTTGACTTTTCCTAATTTCCAGCGAGAAATAGTGGACACCACCGCACTTTGCGACGTAAGATGGATATATAGTGAAACTTCCATCTACGGTGGTTTCACCTAGCCTAACCTCTTATTTCTGCATATTAAAAACGGAAATACAGATAGACACAAAAAAATTATTATAAGAGGTGAAATTATGAACAAACAACATTTAATCGCATTAGACTTAGACGGAACATTATTAACAGACAACAAAATAATTTCTCCAAGAACTAAAAACACAATTGCAAAAGCAAAGGAACAAGGACATATTGTCGTTATTTCAACAGGGCGTCCATTCCGCGCTAGTTACGATTATTATAAAGAGCTTAGTCTTAATACACCAATCGTAAACTTCAATGGAGCTTACGTGCATCACCCTCTTGATTCAAGTTGGGGAACACACCACTCTCCTCTTGAACTTTCAACAGCGCAAGAAATCGTCCGAGCTTGCTTTGATTTTGGCGTGAAAAATGTATATGCCGAAGTCATGGATGATGTGTATGTTCGTGAAATTGATGAAGATAAAAAACATATTTTTGAATTCGGTTCTCCAAAGATTTTCACAGGAGATTTATTAAATATTTTAAACGACCATCCAACTTGCTTATTAATCGACGCACATGACGAACATTCCGCTGCAATTCGTCAGCATTTAACAGATATGCATGCTGAAGTAATTGACCATCGAAAATGGGGTGCACCTTGGCCAATTATTGAAATTGTAAAAAGCGGACTAAATAAAGCTGTCGGATTACAAAAAATCTCAGGTCATTACAACATTCCAAAAGAGCGAATCATCGCTTTCGGTGATGAAGATAACGACTTTGAAATGATCGAATTTGCTGGTCATGGAATTGCAATGGGAAATGCGATCCCTGAATTAAAATCACTCGCAAACCACACAACATTAACAAACGAAGAAGATGGTATCGCCCTATATTTAGAAGAGGTTCTTGGATTGTAATCTAAAAATTCCCTGCTTATAGTTTCTCGCAAAACGCTCATACTATTATTAGACGCGAAAAAGCGTGTCAATTGTTTTCAGTTAAATAAAGGGGGTTTTTCGAATGGGTAAAAAGAACAAATCAAAACGTTTTATCCAACAAGGAGCCGATGCTGTTATGAAGCATGCTGCAAGATTCCCGTACAGAGGTACATTAGCTGAGGCAGAAAAAGCAAGAAGTAACTCTTCTCTTGGAGGGGTTTAAATGGGGAACTTACTATTCCAACAAGCTAGAGACGCTGTTGCAAATGCCGTTTCTTGTTCAAGCGGTGCTGAACAACAGGAACTCGTTTATAGGGCAAAAAACGCTTTGCACTCTGCTTATGCAAACTCTTCAACTGCTGAAAAAGTTCAGCTACATGAAATGCAGGAGCAATTGCAAAACATTACGAATTCACATTAAAAAAGAGGACCAGCTTTGGTCCTCTTTAATCTTTTCTAAACAATCCAAACACTCCGACCGTTTGCAGTATATTTGTAAATGCACCTGGGTCCACTTGTTTAATGACCCTCTCTAATTCGTATAGCTCGTAACGAGTAATAACAATCATTAACATTTCTTTATTTTCATTTGTATACGCACCTGTTGCTGGTATAGTTGTAATCCCTCTCACTAAACGAGAATGAATCGCTTTTCGCACATCCGCTCCATTCTTCGTAACAATTAATGCGGTAATCTTCACATGACGAGTATGAATTGCATCAATGATTCGCGTCGATACATACAAAGTGACCAAAGTATATAACGCTTTTTCCCATCCGTATACGTAACCAGCAGCGATAATGATAAGTGCATTAAAGAAGAAAAAATACGTACCGACAGGCTTATCTTTTATCTTTGATAAAATCATGGCGATAATATCTAAGCCACCTGTAGAGGCGCCCCACTTTAAAGCAATTCCTACCCCAATAGCTGAAATAATACCACCAAAAATGGCATTTAATATTATATCGTTCGAAACCGCTCTAACTGGGATAATTTCTAAAAACAAAGTCATAAATATAACGCAAAGAAAACTAAAAAATGTAAAAGCCTTCCCAACCTTTTTCCAAGCCAAAATAACGACAGGAATATTAAATAAACTAAATAATACCCCCGTAGATATATGAATAGACAAAAAGTCACCTAATATTTGTGATAATAACTGAGACAATCCAGCAAATCCACTCGCATATACTTTCGCTGGTGTTAAAAATAAATTCATCCCAATCGCATTTAATAAGCCTGCAACAATTACGACGACTAACTTCTTAATAAGTTCAGTATAATTCAGCTTCAAATCCATTTCTAATCCACCTTTATTATTCATGAATGCACCGCTATACATAGTCTTTACGAAAAAGGAAATGATAAACGTACAACGTTTAGAAATGGAGTTGATACATATGCCACATACGAGCGATAACGACAAAAAAGCACGCGATAATAATGCAAAGCGTACTCAAAAAAATGAACAAGAGCAAAAAAATATAGAACAAGGTAAGCGTGCCTATTCTAAGAAAACAGATCATCTTTGATTACATCGTACATCAACATTAATGTTGATGTACTTTTTTACATTTTACAGGGAAAAAACATTGAAAATTCACTTCATGTTCACTTCTATATTCTACAATAGCGATAACATATTCGGATGAGGTGTTAGCATGAGAGGGAAACATATATTCATTATCACTGCACTAATAAGTATATTAACGTTATCTGCTTGCGGACAAAAAAACGACTCGGCCACAATCGCTACAGCAACAGACTCAACGATTACGAAGGGCGATTTCGAAAAGCAATTGAAAGACCGTTACGGAAAAGACATGCTATACGAAATGATAGCACAAGATGTTATCACTAAAAAATATAAAGTATCTGACGATGCCGTGAATAAAGAAGTACAAAAAGCGAAAGATCAATATGGAGAACAATTTAAAGCAGTACTAGAAAACAATCGTTTAAAAGATGAAGATGATTTCAAAAAGCAAATCAAATTCAAACTGGCAATGAATGAGGCCATTAAGAAAAGCGTTACCGAAAAAGATGTGAAAGACTACTATAAACCAGAGATTAAAGCTAGTCACATTTTAGTAAGTGACGAAAATGAAGCGAATGAAATAAAGAAAAAGTTAGACGCTGGTGCTTCATTTGAAGAATTAGCAAAACAAGAATCTCAAGATATAGCATCAAAAGATAAGGGTGGAGACCTTGGATACTTCGGGGCAGGCAAAATGACACCTGAATTTGAAAAAGCTGCCTACAAATTAAAGGTTGGGCAAATTAGCAATCCTGTTAAATCACCAAACGGCTATCACATTATTAAACTAACTGACAAAAAAGATTTAAAACCTTACGATGAAGTGAAAGACTCTATACGTAAAAACATAGAAGAAGAACGTCTTGCCGATCCTTCATACAGTCAAAAATTATTACAAGATGAATTAAAAAAGGCAAATATTAAAATAAACGATAGTGACTTAAAAGATACATTTTCTCATCTTTCTGAGCAAGGGAACTAAAAAGCGAGAGTATAAACTTTTAAACAGTATGCATGATTGTAAATGAAATTATATCGGCGATTTTTCAAATATATCGATTTACTGACAAAATAAAAAGAGGGGGCTGTTTCAAACAGCCTCCTCTTTTTTAATCCACTTTACTTCTTAAAGTAAGTCCAGCCTTCTTCTTGGTAAATCTTTTCTTCTTTCATCATTTTACCAAGCGCACGCTTAAATGCAGCTTTACTCATGTTGAAACGTTCTTTAATATCTTCTGGGTGGCTCTTATCCCAAAACGGCATTGCTCCGCCTCGTTCTTCCATATATTCATAAATAACCGCTGCATCGTCTTCCATTCCTTCTTCTTTACGAGGAAGAAGTGAAATGTTGATTGTACCGTCATCTTTCACGTCAATAATACGGCCCGTTACACGTTCACCAATGCGAACTTGTTCTTTTCTTTCTGTATGGTGTAAGAAAGCGCGGAAATGCTCGTCAGTTAGTATGAATGAACCAACTTGAAGTGAGCGATACACACGTCCATTTACGTTTTTATTACGCATAGATGGCGTTGCATCTACGATAATTTCTTGCATATCTGAATCTCTTGCCGGAAGAGCAATTAAACGATCACGATTCGTTAATTTTAGCGTACAATATAATTCATCGCCTACTTCTGGCCATACTGGCATATAAATCGGGAACTCATCGGCTGGAATTAGTATATCTTTTGATACACCAATATCAACAAAGACACCTAAACTAGGAATAACTTCTACAACCTTTACCCAATTCCAATCATATGTTGTAATAATTGGTTCCTTCATTGTTGCTGAAATACGATTTTGGTGATCAAGGTATAAGAATACATCAATCGTATCGCCTTCTTGAATTTCTCCAGCTACTTCGTTTTTATGTAGGAAGATTTCTTCTTCTTCATTCCCAACCATATATCCGATTTCCGTTTCGCGTAAAACAGTTACCTGTTCAATCGATCCTAATTGCAAATACATATTTTTTAATTCCCTTCTATATATATAAAATTATCTTTTTTATCATTCCAAACAAAAGTTAATTATAACACGATTTTTCCTTTATTTGTCCAACTGCCCAAAATTCACTATAATAAAATGAGGTTACATGAATATAAGTATGAAAACACTTAAGTCTAGACTCGTTTTCAGCTATACTTTAGTATGTACAGTACATAGCCTTTAGGCGCAAGAAAGATTAGAATTTTATTTGGAGGTGCTAACTATGGCAAAAGATAGTTCTTTTGACATCGTTTCGAAAGTAGAATTACCCGAGGTAACAAACGCAATTAACATCGCATTAAAGGAAATCCAAAACCGATATGACTTTAAAGGAAGTAAAAGTGATATTAAATTAGAAAAAGAAGTACTTGTTTTAACTTCTGACGATGAGTTCAAATTAGACCAAGTAAAAGACGTTCTCATTTCTAAACTTGTAAAACGTAACGTTCCAATTAAAAACTTGGACTACGGAAAAGTTGAAGCTGCGACTGGTAACACTGTTCGCCAACGCGCAACACTTCAACAAGGTATCGATAAAGATAACGCTAAAAAAATCAACAACATCATTAAAGAAATGAAATTAAAAGTAAAAACACAAGTTCAAGATGACCAAGTACGCGTAACAGCGAAAAGCCGTGATGACTTGCAAGCAGTAATCGCAGCCGTTCGTAGCGCTGACTTACCAATCGACGTACAGTTCATTAACTACCGCTAAAAAGAAAACTCCTCTACTTAGAGGAGTTTTCTACTTATTAAGAGTTATAACATTTTAAGTTGTACACATTTTTAAGAGCAACACATTATCGCTTCATTAAATGATTTTTCAGGAATGTATACTTTATCATTTTCTATTTTGTATTTAATGTTATTTCTCTTCAGAATTGCTGTATCAACAGAATGAACACTATCACCCCACTGAACAAACTTTCCATCGTCACCGTTGTCCCAAAAATACAGACTTACAAATACGATAAGAAGACATAAACATAGAACGAACAACTTCTTTTTCCTCAAACGCCACACCTCACCCTACACTATCAATTGAATCTCAAAAGAGAATGTCTCATTAATTACGCTTCTTTTTAACCGCAATTAAGAACGCAATAAATAACACGTTTACACCAACGATTAGAGATATAAATAACCAATTCATACCCGTTTCTTCTCCAACTTTATACACATTCGCTTCTTCACGCTTTAAAACGAGATAAAACTGCCCGTTTTCTTCTCTTATAATTTCATCTTCTAATAACCCTCTTAACTCTTGCTTTGCTCCGATTGCACTTACAGGTAAGGAAACTTTTTGCGTTTCTTTCGTATTATTAATCGCTACTAGTGTTACTTCATCTTTATATTTTCTCTTTAACACACTCATTCCACTTTTATCATACAGAAGTTCAAACGTACCACGTCGTAAAGATGGTCTAGTTTGTCTAAGCTCACCTAACTTTGTTATGTGCTGCATAAATTTCTCATCTGATTTGAAATCCATTAATCGTCTATTATCCGGAGCATTCCCTCCATCTAATGCAATTTCAGTTCCGTAATAAAAATTCGGTATTCCCGGAGATGTATATAAATAAGTGAGCGCTAGTTTTAAACGAGACGGTGGATAATACATATTTTCTTTTGCAATACGTGCAAATCTCTCTGTTTCCTGATTATCTAAAAACGTAGCGAATTCTCCTTCTTTTTCACTCACATCATATAAAGGCTTCACAGACATATCTGCTTTTGAAAATGATTCTACTATTTTTTTATAGTATTCATTATCTTCTTTTGTCATAATGTGAAAATCTTTCTTTATCGCCTGCAAATCTTTTTGCACTTCATCCCAAAAAGCTCGCGGCTTTTTTTCACTATGTATAACATAACTTCCATCTAAATCGGCTTCTTTTATCCACCATTTCATGGAATCAATTAATTGTTGTTCATTTTCTCCAAATGGAAATTGAAATACAACTTTCATCCCTTTTCCGTGAGCCTCTTTTACAAGTTCTTTCACATCTGCTTCTGTTCCGAAATGTTCATTTACTTTTTGAAAATCACGCGCATCATATCCATCGTATTTTTGACTTTCAAAAAGTGGAGAAAGCATAACAGTAGTAAAACCCATTTCTTTTATGTAATCCAATCTTTTTATAATCCCCCGTATATCTCCGCCCTGGTACCCTTCTAAATTTCCAACATCCAATTGTTTATCATTTTTCGGCTCTCCGTTATTGAAGCGATCAATCATAATGGAGTATATAACTTCATCTCGCCATTCTCTTTTTTCTTCCGCAAAAGTATGTACTGGTACAAACAAAGCGACAGCTAAACAAAAACAAATGAATAGTTCCTTAGCCCATATTTTTTTCACACGCATCCCCCAAATTTATAATTGTAAGAATATTATACCAATTATTAGAACAAATCGCATACGGCTAATTTCCTTCATCAAAAATAACACATGTGAGATTTTCTCACATAAGATATAAAATTATCTAAAAATTCAGTTGATTTTCATTTTAATTTCTAATATGATATGAAACATAACGAAATAATGTAATGTTTTCTCACATTATAAGAGGAGGGAAAGAATGAATACAGGAGATACGGTTTTTATATTTGTATCTACAGTAATGGTCATGTTGATGACACCAGGATTGGCACTTTTTTATGGAGGTATGGTTCGCAGTAAAAACGTACTCAGCACGACAATGCACAGCTATAGTGCAATGGCTATCGTTTCAATTCAATGGGTTGTTATTGGTTACTCTTTATCATTCGGACCAGATTGGCACGGACTTATAGGTACGCTTGATTGGTTCGGCCTAAACGGAGTTACCTACGCACCAAATCCAGACTACTCATCTACTATTCCTCACAATTTATTTATGATGTTCCAACTCATGTTCGCTATTTTAACTCCCGCTTTAATTTCAGGTGCATTCGCTGAAAGAATGCGATTTTCAGCCTTTCTTATTTTTATCCTTCTCTGGACAACAATCGTTTACAACCCTGTCGCTCATTGGGTATGGGGCGTCGGTGGATGGCTAAAAGAACTCGGCGCGTTAGACTTCGCTGGCGGTAATGTCGTTCATATCACATCTGGTGTTGCCGGTCTTGTATTAGCGATTTTCCTTGGAAAACGAAAAAACATAAGCGGTACCTCCCCTCACCATCTACCATTTACGATGTTAGGAGCGGGCTTACTATGGTTCGGCTGGTTCGGTTTTAACGTCGGTAGTGCATTATCCTTAAATGACGTAGCTTTAACTGCATTTATTAATACAAATATAGCCGCTGCTGCCTCTGCATTAACTTGGATGCTCTCAGAATGGTTCTTCCAATCAAAACCAACCGCAATGGGAGCTGCTTGTGGGGTGATTTCCGGTCTAGTTGCAATTACGCCGGCTTGCGGATTTGT
>NZ_MAOI01000020.1 GCF_001884235.1 Bacillus paramycoides
TCAGCGCTGTCTTCTTCTTAAAAAACAAATTCGGATATGATGACACACTCGATGCATTTGGATGTCACGGCATCGGAGGAACTTGGGGCGGTATTGCAACTGGACTTTTCGCGACAACGTCTGTAAATAGCGATGGCGCTAACGGATTATTTTACGGAAATGCAGCTCTTCTTTTCAAACAACTTATAGCAATTGGGGCAACATACGCATTCACGATCATTATGACGTATGCCATCATTAAAGCCATTAACTTCTTCCTCCCTGTTCGTGTAGATGAGCACGAAGAACAAATGGGGCTTGATATTTCGATGCATGGCGAGAAAGCTTATGAGTATACAGAAAGATCCATGAACTAAAACTTACCAACATACGAAAAAGGTGTACTCCGTTCTAACACGGGGTACACCTTTTTCGTATATTCATAACAACACAAATATTCCAAACTATTGGTATATAAATATCTTTATCTATCTATTCATATAAGCATCTTATCTTTTCAATAACAAATTTAAAACAAGTTGCACAGCAACAGCGTCATCTAAATAACCGATAGGAAAAATGTAATCCGGAATTACATCAACTGATAGAATAAAGTAGATGAGAGCACTTCCCATTAAAGCTAGTTCTACAGGTGTCCCCTTCTTTTTCGTAAATCTCTCATACAATTCTTTCAAATCATTAATAAATGGCCCAATACTACTTACCTTCTGAATCTTCTCAGTAAACCCCTTTTCAATCGTTTCTTTTCCTTCTTCTGTTTGCGAATATTGTTCGTAATTAGCCAATTGTTGCTCTACATTCGCGATACTAAACTTTTGATCATATAACTGTGAAGATTCAAGTAAATGTTCAATGTTATTAATGGATACTTGAATATCAGATTGTTCTTCCTGCTTTGTTTCAATAGAATAACCTGCCGCCACAAATAAATCTGCAATCGGAATACCAAGGCAATCTGCAAACTTTTGCAAATGCTTCGGATTTGCTTTTCGCTTACCATTTATAATCATTGAAATAGTAGCAGTATCAATTCCAGTAAGCGCACTCAGTTTTCGCATTGACAAAGACTTTTCCTTCAGTAATTCTTTTAATAACACCCCAAGATTACTTCTTTCAGTTCCTTCAGACATATTCCATTCCCCTCTATTCATGAGAATAATCATAGTTGACACACGCAAGATAACTACAACTTCTATACAATCATATTAACAAATTTTTTTGTCGAGTTACAAGGTGGGAATTCGTAATATATGTTTACATTTTGTAAACATATATTACAACTCATAAAATAAAGCCACCTCAAAAAATCGAAATTTTTCAAGACAGCTTCTTCTGCAAAGTTTAATAGCGCAACTTATTGCAACCATTTTCTCAATAAAAAAAATATGCAACTACAAGCAATATAAGAACTAATAAAAATGAAAAATGCAACTAGAAATGAATGGTGCAAGGAAAAAGTTAGCACTGTTAATAACGAAGACAAAAAGAATATATCTAATAAAATAAAATATCCTGAACTTAAAACACTTTCTACTAATTGTAATTCAGCCTCAAGTTCAGAGTACTTCAACCTTTTATAAAGCAATCTCACTTTCTCTCACCTTCTATTCATCTGATGTTAAAACTATCATCCCTTTCTCTTTCTATAAAGTGAGACTTTAATCAGTGGGGGTTTTGTTCCCCCCCTGATTATCAGCCCGAAAATAGCGGGATAAATCAATCAAAAAAAGGCAGCAAATGCAATAATTAATAGTAACGTTCCGCTGATCAATGTTCCAAATTGCCCTAAAGTAAATTTCCCAATACGAACGTGAGCTATCTTTCTCCCTAATGCAACTCCGCCCCAAACTGTTATGAAACTACCAATTGCCGCAGTAACACATATTGCTATCGGATTCAAACCGAATAAACCAGCACCTAATCCGTTCGTTAATGCATTAGCAGACAGACCAATGCCAAGAAAGATAGATTCTACAAATCCGATTCCTCCAGATTCACCTATATTTTTCGTTAAACCATTTATTTCCGTAGATGCTACTTCACCTTCCGCTCCTTCAGCTACCACCTTACGCGGAATTGCTAATAATACAATTCGAAGACCAATGACAACTAATAAGAAAGAACCAATGACTACTGGCATAATCCCAGGCAAAATTTTTGAAAGCCATAATCCAAAATAAATCCCGGCCACACTAAACAAAAAGCAAATAACCGAAATGATAAGATTAGAAAAATGGCTAATTCGTATGTTGCGAATCCCATAAGAAATTCCTACCCCTAAGTTATCGATACTTGATGAAAATGTTAATGCTAATATCATCATCCATGCCGCCATTTAATTCTTTCACCCCTTGATAAAATTTATAATTCCGAACATTCCGAAAATTAATGCGACATACATAGTATGGAATATGAATAAGGGAGGTAAAAGCTCCCTATATTCTTTCCATTTCGTACTCCGCCCTTAAAAGCGAGGAAGAGTGAACCATTTCATAATATTCATGCGGTTTTCTTTTCCTTTTTCACGAACCGAGTGGAAAATCTCACCAGTGAATGAACCCATTTTCGTAGCAATTTCTTTTTGCATCGCTTTATTTTCCGATGCTGCTTTTACACTTAAATCTAATGCCTGTTCAAAGTGCTCTAACGCTTTTTCCAAATGGTGATCCACATCTTTTTCTACAGCTTTATGCATCATGTTTAATCTCCTCCACTTCATCTTGCGCTTGTTCAGCTGCCGCTTTTATCACTTCTTGTTCATCAGTAATGTCATCTTCCACATAAGAAAGTTCTTTCTCAAATTGCTTTTGCATTCTATCCATTTTCGCTTCCACAATAATATCTTCTACTTCCTCTTTAATTGTTTCAAAAGTAGACTTCACACCTCTTGCCCCCGATTCAACAAGTGGACGAAGTGTATTTCTTACGACAGGTAATAAAGCGGCACTTGCTAGCGCTAAAGTAGATCCAATAACAACTTTTCGTATCATTTTCATTGCTCCTTTACACTGTTTTTAATAATGCAGATTCAGAAACTACTGGTTTTACTAAATCAGTATTCTTATATGAAACTAAATTAATAATAGGTTTCGCGATTTGAGACACTGTGCCCGCCACGAGAAGAACAGGTATCCATTGTGTGAGCGTTAACGGAACAGTATGGAATATACGAGCTAACGGAGGTACATATATAGCTGATAATAATACAAGCCAAGACGTTCCTAACGCTGTAATAAAGAACCGGTCTTTTGACCAATCGCGAACTGTTTCTTCTGATCCCTCTTGTCTCCAAGAGAAAGTTTGAATGAGCTGTCCGGCAACTAAAGCTGCAAATGCTGATGTTTGTGCTACTGGAAGAGGTACTCCAACCGCTAAACTAATACCAAATACAGCGAGCGAACCTACCCCAAGCAGTACTCCTCTTGTAATAACTTTTTTGTACAAATCTTTATCAACAATATCTTGACGTTTCGTTTGCTTCGTTTTGTTTCCAGGGTTTACAGCTAAAATCATCGCTGGTAAAGCATCGGTAATAAGATTCATTAATAAAATTTGAATTGGCACTAACGGAATCGGCATTCCCGCTATAACAGCAGCACTAGTCACTAACACTTCCGCTAAATTCCCCGTCAATAAACAACCAACTGCTTTACGAATATTTCCGATGATCGTTCTACCTTCTTTTACCCCTTCAACAATTGAACCGAAATGATCCTTTTTCAAAATCAAATCAGCGGCTTCTTTCGTAACTTCTGTTCCGGTTTGCCCCATCGCAATACCGATATTCGCCTTTTTTATAGCCGGTGTATCATTTACACCATCTCCAGTCATCGCGACGATTTGACCGTCGGATTGGAAGGCCGTTACAATTCGTAATTTGTGAGCCGGAGTCACACGAGCGAAAACAGATGTACTTTTCACAACTTCTTTTAATTCCTCATCTGTCATGTTATCAATTTCTAATCCCGTTAAAACACGATCTTCACGATTCCAAATTCCAGTTTGTTTCGCAATAGAAATCGCCGTAGTCGGATGATCTCCCGTAATCATTACTGGCTTCACACCTAACTCAATCGCTTCACGAATACTCTCTTCCACTTCAGGTTTTGGCGGATCGATCATACCGACTAATCCAACAAAAGTAAGATCATCACTTTCGCCATTGCTGTACGCAAAACCTAATACTCGTAATGCCTGTTTTGCAAACTCTTCATTTTGTTGTAAAATAACTTCTTTTTGCTTATCACATAACGGATATATTTGACCGTTATCTTGATACCATTTACAACGAGTAAGAATCGCCTC
This sequence comes from Bacillus paramycoides, assembly GCF_001884235.1. Lineage (GTDB taxonomy): Bacteria > Bacillota > Bacilli > Bacillales > Bacillaceae_G > Bacillus_A > Bacillus_A paramycoides. The sequence goes on from NZ_MAOI01000020.1 coordinate 4,306, forward strand.
TACAGAACCTTTTGAGAACTTATATAACTCTTCAGCGTTACTCTCTTTACAAACAACACTCATAATTTTCGTCTCTGAATCAAATGGTTCTTCATGATGGCGTTCAAACGACGCCATACCTTCCTGTAGTGCCCCCGCTTTCGAAGCTAAACTTAATAAAGCTCCTTCAGTCGGATCACCTTTTACAACCCATAAATCATCTTCCTGCTCTAATTTACTATTGTTACAAAGAACACCAATTTGAAGAATACGAGCTAAATCCGGATTTTCTAGCGGCACATTTTCCGTTTTATGATAAATAGCCTCTTCTATCTCCGTATCTACAGCAGCAGCAACTTTAGATGAAGTTACATCAGCAATCGTCCCTACTGGTTCATACCCATCACCGGTTACACTCCATAAACGATTCGGCGTAGCAATTACTTTAACCGTCATTTCATTTTTCGTAAGAGTTCCCGTTTTATCAGAACAAATAACCGTCGTTCTACCGAGTGTTTCTAAACTCGAAAGCTTTCGAACGAGCGCATTTTGCTTTTGCATACGGAATATACCCGCACTTAAAGCAATCGTAATCATAATTGGTAATCCTTCTGGAACAGCAGAAGCAGTAAGAGCAACCGATGTTGTAATCATTTGCGTAATTGGCAGTCCCCTAAGTAGCCCAGCCACAAGTACAAGACCGCCAGCTACAAACGCTCCTTTAATAAATGTTTTACTAATAGATGTCACCTTTTGCTGCAATGGCGTAGGCTCTGTTTCTTCCCCTTTCATTAAGGAGATCATATAGCCCATCTCTGTACGCATACCTGTTTCTACTACAATTGCTACCGCTTTACCTCGTGTTACAGACGTCCCCATAAAGAGCATATTGTTTCGCTCTGCTAACGAACACTCTTCTAACACAGCGTCCGCTTTCTTTTCAACTGGAAGTGATTCTCCCGTTAACATCGCTTCGTTAATTTCTAAGTTCCAAGAGTTAACAACGCGAAGATCAGCAGGTACACGGTCTCCCGCTTCAAGGCAGACAATATCTCCAGGAACGAGTTCACTACTTGATATTTCTATTTCCACTTCTTCTCGTATTACTTTACAAATAGGGGCTCGGAATTGATTTAAAGCCTCAACTACCTTTTCCGCCTTCCGCTCTTGAAGCGTCCCAATTATTGCATTTACAACGAGAATTGTCCCCATCGCTAATCCATCGAACCAGCCACCAGATATAACAGATAATCCAGCTGCTCCGAGTAAAATAAGCGATGTAAATTCTTTAAATTGGCTCATAAACGATACAATCCAAGGAACTGACGGTTTCGGTTCAATTTGGTTCATTCCGTATTCTTCTTTTCGCATATTTACTTGTGCATTACTTAATCCATATTGCTTCTCAACTTGTAATCTATTCATTACTTTTTCTTGATTAAATGTATACCATGGAATTTGATCTTGTTTGGCAGGAATCACTTTTGGCTGAGAAGAATCCATTTTCGACAATTCTCCATAAGAAAATATCTTCTCGCTCATTCTTTTCGCCCTAGATAAAAACGTTAACGATAAAGCATTTGCAAATAAGGCGATTACAGGTGCTGTGAATATAGACCAAACCGCTAACATCTCTCCCACCACATTCCACACTTTCGCTGCGCGGAAATGCTCATTCACCAACATATTGATTCGGTTTGCATACGCTGTAGATTGAGAGATATTTTTTATTTCTTCAAATGATATAGACGGAAAATCGGTATTTTGATCAGTTGCAAATAATACCTCTTCTCCATTTGAACGAAGCAATTTTACCCGTTCGACAGCATCCCCCTGCTGCCAGCTATCATCCACACCATAATGAGAAAGAATGTTACGATTTACATGTAAACTATTTTGCAAAACGCCTATACTCCATTTGTTTTCATGTAACCCATTCACTACTTCTTTGAATTCAGGAATAATAGTAACCTTTGATCCAACTAGTAGACCGAGGCATTCTTTATTTTTAGCGACGTACTGAACTTGGAATCCTTCTTTTTCAAGCCTCTTCGCTTCCAGCTCATACGCACTTATATCTACACCATTTCGCTCGGCAAAATCTTTACTTCCGAAAAAGGAAGTTATTCCTTGAATTTCACCTTTTATTCCTTTATTCTCTACTTGAACTTCAAACGCTTTTCTTAATGTTCTTCCAGTTTGCGCAGCCCGTTGCACGACTTCCTCTTTCCATACATGCTCACTTTTCTCAATAAGAGAAGCCACCGTGCACCAAACTTGCCCTTCATTTTCATCTTGCGAAATACAACTCATCCCCTCTGCTGAGGCCTGGAATATACGAGATGTATCATCTAATACTATCGTTTTTGTTCGAGACAATTGCGATAACGGCCCACCGCTTGGAATGACATATCCTCTTTCTCTCGCGACGAGGTCACCTTGTCGCCACGCATATTCTGCCGATGAGACAGCTGGTTTCGGATTAGCCGCTAACAACACTGCCATTCCACGCAAAGGATTTCTAGTGAAAGCCCAAGTTGCTCCTCCAAAAATCATTCCCCACTTTGATTGTTTTTCACTATACGCTTTAATCTCTGGAGAGAGGAGATTTTCTTTATACGCCTCATTTTCTTCGTTTATGTTTGCTTGACTACGCTTCCAATTTAAGTAGTTTAATAGACTAAGACCGGCAAGCACGACAATATTCTCCCGCGCAAGCGCAAGTGCAAGAGTCCCTACACCAAGCACAAGATCAGAATTCACCTTTTTGCTAGCAACCATTTTTTTGAATCCTCGTTTCAGGAACGGATAACCCGTCACAACAGATAAAGCTCCGGATACATAAAAAAGACCAGGACTTCTAGCTAAGGCAGATCTACCCATAAATAATTGTTTTATGCCGAAAGCACCTAACCCAACAACCGAAAGTGCTAGCGGTAACGGCACACCTTCATCCTTTTTTCTATGAACAGTGTCATTATTACGAGAAACTACACTAGATGAACAATCTATTAATTCCTTCTTTTCGTCACTGTTATTTGTACTACTTTTCTTCCGCTTCGTCACTTGTTCTTCTATAAGCTGAATTATTTTGCAAATGTTATGTAGAGAGGTCTTGTTGATATCGTAAGTAATAAGGGCTCTTCCTGTAGAAATTGAGGGACTTACTTGATAAATACCTTCCGCTTGACTAAATCGGTCTAATATCAAATTCGCCATATTCTTGTTGTATTTTAACTTATAAATTTCAATTCGAATTCTTCCAGGTAACGATCGTATAAATCTCGTTTTTAATGTTTTACTTTGCATCATCATCCTCCTTATCGTCTTGAAGGAAGTAAAAAGATTTATTACTCATGTAGTACTTAAGGACTGACAGGCAAATTTTCATAATCTATATTTTGCTCAGAATGATACGCATTTACACGAGAAACCCATTTTTCCTGGAATTTAGAAATTGTATTTGGAACAGCTTCTACCGCTCCTATAATTGGTGATACTGTTTTCACAGCCACTTTACGTGCCGCTTCTTTCACTTTTGGCAAAGCTTCTTCCATTTCTGAACCAGCACTTTGCATTTGTTCTTTTGCACCAAGAAAAGCCGATACTGTTTTTACTGCAAGTTTTCGTAATCCCTTTCTCGCTTTTGGTGATGCCAATATTACCGCTGCTACCCCAACCGCTATACCGATTGGAGATTTCATAAATCGAAACATATTCATTTCTCCTCACTTAATTTTTTTCGAATCTGTAAAATGAATCAATCATATATCCCTAAGTAAAAGTGTAAATCACCCTATCACATCCTTTTTTTGTAAAAAGTATATAACGAGTATATATTTTTGTTTGTATTATTTCAACAATTTATTTGTTTTTTGTAAATTTTATGTTAATTCTAAAAACTTTTCTGTAAATACTCCTATTTCTATGTAATGGAACAGGTAATATATTCCACATTCTTTTCTTACTCAATTGTTGAGATTTTGTTGAGAATTTATTTTGTATTTTTACAAATTACAAACTAGGACATGCACTTTTACGAAACAATTTTTATATACTATAAAAAACGCTATAAGGAGGGATCTTCATGAGCTTATCCTACTGGAAATACGCTATCCTCAATCACATTACTGCAAATTTCCGCACTTTCTTATTCAATATCATTGTCGCTATTTTAGGTGAAATCGCACTCTTTCTTGTCTTAAGCTTTATTCCGAAACGATTTCATAAATTTTTCGCATAAAAAAGCCTGAGTTCCTATCAATGTAGAACTCAGGCTGCTTAACCCTATTAAATAAAGGAGGGATTGTTATAATTATCGTTTTTGCTTTATATCGGGATTGATACATATTGTTTTTTTAAGGCCGTGCATATCCCATCTAGCATTATGGTAAATATATCAACGGCTTTTCGGATATATTGACGATTTTTCAATTATACCGATCGCTTCTTTAATTATATCGACGTTTCGATACAACATATCGATTTACCAACAAATTCCGACATAACTGAAATAAACAATACCCCCGCATAAATTACGAATCACCGTACTTCCTTTTATTTGCGCTTAATATAATAAGAAACGCCACCGCTATTACAGCTAAAAAGCGAACTGGATTAAACGGCGTTCCTACTGTTTCATTAAATCGATGATAAATAAACGGCATCATCTCAAGTACCATTAATCCCATAGCAATTTGGAATGTCTCAGCCATCGCTTTATTTTTTATAAACGTAGCACGTTCATCACCTTGTTTCCCGATTGCTATAAACATTTTTACAATAGCAAACACTACAAATAAAAAGACACATAACGCAATAATAAAAATAGCGACATTCATGAAATACACCTCTTATACGTAAAATTTATTCGACAAGATTACAACATATTTTACATAAAAAAAGACGACCGAGAATCGGACGTCTTTTCCTATTTATTTTGGAGCATTCCCTACATACTGCGTAATATCAACATTTAACGCTTGAGCTAAACGCATTCCGTAATCATGATCTGCACGGAAGAAGTTGCAAATAGCGAGTAGTTTTGTGCGTTCATTTACGTCTTTTAAGTCATTTGTTAAGTTTGCAATTAAATTGTCTTGCTCTTCTTTAGAGAATGAACGGTAACGCTCACCCGCTTGTTTGAAGTCATTTGGTTTCTCAATTTTTTCACGAGATACGTAACCTTCTACTTTCATAGTTGAATCACGGTAAGCTGGGTCCTCAACTGGATTTTCAGTATGACGGCTCGGTTCGTAGTTTATTGTAGATGGGTTTTGATTAATTTGCATCGCACCATCACGTTGTTGATTACGAACAGCTGCGTATGGACAATTTACAGGAATTTGTAGATAGTTTGCACCAAGGCGATAACGCTGTGTATCTGGATAAGAGAATAAACGACCTTGTAATAATTTATCTTCAGATGGCTCAATACCATTTACAGTTGCACTCGGAGTAAACGCCGCTTGTTCTACTTCCGCAAAGAAGTTTTTCGGGTTACGATTTAACGTCATTGTCCCTACTTCTATTAATGGGAAGCGATCTTCTGGCCATACTTTCGTTGGATCTAGTGGATCGAAATCTAAAGAATCCGTTTCATCTAGTTGCATTACTTGTACGTGTAAATCCCATTTTGGATAGTTTCCTTTTTCGATTGCATCGAATAAGTCACGAGTAGCATGATTGAAATCTTTCCCTTGTACTTGCTCCACTTCTTTCGCACTCAAGTTACGTACGCCTTGCTGTGGTTTCCAATGATATTTAATGTATACAATTTTACCTTCTGCATTAATCCATTTAAATGAATGTACGCCGAAACCTTCCATTTCACGGTAGTTTGCCGGTGTACCATAATCAGAAAATACCCATGTCATCATATGTGTAGATTCTGGAGTTAACGTCATAAAATCCCAATAACGATCTGGTGTTTGAACGTTTGTATCAGGTGCTGGTTTTAAAGAATGCACCATGTCAGGGAATTTAATTGCATCACGAATGAAGAAAACAGGCAAATGGTTACCTACGATATCGTAGTTTCCTTCTTCTGTATAAAATTTAACAGCGAACCCACGTGGATCACGAGCTGTTTCCGGAGAACCTTGACCATGAATGACCGTTGAGAAACGAACGAATACAGGTGTCTCAGTTCCTTCACTTTGTAAAAATGCTGCTTTTGTATATTGCTTCATGCTGTTTTTCGTTACGAATACACCATGAGCACCTGCACCGCGTGCATGCACAACACGCTCTGGAATACGTTCACGATCAAAATGCGCAAGTTTTTCTACTAAATGATAGTCTTCTAACAATACCGGTCCACGTCGACCAGCTGTACGAGAATTTTGGTTATCTCCAACTGGAGCACCTTGGTTTGTTGTTAAGCGATTATTTGGATTCATCAAGGGAGATCCTCCTCTTTCTTTCATAGTAATCATTATTTATTTAAAATTATTATAAACTAATTATTATTCAAAACTAAATTCTTGTCAACTATTTCCTTCATTTTTTTGGAAACAATTTCAGTTAAACAATCGATAAATGTGGGTTGAGCGTTCGGCATATTTGGTCTAAAGTATGCAACATTTAATTCATCAGTTACAACTTTACATTCATAATCGTTATCATATAAAACTTCTAAATGCTCTGCCACAAAGCCAACCGGACAATATACGAAAGATTCATAGCCATGCTCTTCATATAAATCTCTCGTTAAATCTTGCACATCTGGCCCAATCCATGGATCTAGTGTATTTCCAGCGCTTTGCCAACCAATCGTATAATGCTTTATATCTGCTTCTGCCGCAATTAAGTCCGCTGTATGCTGTAATTGCTCTACATAAGGGTCTCCCGCTGCAATAATTTTCTCCGGTAAACTATGTGCGGAGAAAATAACAACTGCCTTCTCTTTATCTATGATTTTAGTAAACGTTTCTTTAATTTGATCTGCCCAACAGGAAATAAATTTTGGTTCATCGTACCATTGTTCAATTGGTTCAATAACAGGACCACCTATTTCTTCTGAAAGACGAATGGCACGGTCATTATACGCTTTAATGCTAAATGTAGAATAGTGCGGTGCTAATACGATACTAATCGCCTGCTCAATTCCATCTCGCTTCATCTCTTCTACTGCATCTTCAATAAATGGAGCAATATGTTTTAACCCTAAGTAACAAACAAATTCATACTCTGTATACATTTTATTCAATGAATCTGTTAATTTATGTGCCTGCTCTTTCGTAATTTTTGCAAGTGGCGAAATTCCTCCAATTGCTGTATAACGCTCAATTAAATCTTGAAGCGCTTCTTCAGACGGCTTACGCCCGTGGCGAATGTGAGTGTAATATCCCTCTACATCATCTAATGATTCTGGCGTTCCATACGCCATTACAAGCAAACCTATTTTCTTTTTCGTCATCTATATAACACCTCAATTTTGGAAATGAGAACCTTTTTCAAGAACGTTTGTTTCAAATTATAACAAGTAATAATAAGTACGTCAAAATAATAATTCTAATTAAGTATTATTTATAATATGATTTTAAATTTTATATGACAATTTATTTAATATTAATTGTCATATTCTCGTATTATTCTTAATCACTGTGGAACTTCACAACAGCTTAAAAAAATCTCAATATTCCAGTTATTATTCCTCAAAATTTGTACTTTACTATTTATCTTAGAAAAGGAAACAGAATTCCGTTGAATTCTAATTAAAGGAACATATAAGGAGGATTTAAAATGACACAGCCTTTTATTAAAAAAGCAGTACTGATTTCTACACTTACCATGAGTACAATCCTATCCACAACAATTCCATTTAACGTTTTAGCAGCACCTAATCCAGCAATACAAATGCAACAAGAAAATCTCACTGACGAAATTATGAAGCTATCGTTCGAGGAAAATCTAAATGATAGCTCCGCATCCAATCACATAATTTCATATGAAAATGGTAATCCTTCATTTACAGACGGACGCATAAATAAAGCTCTCAAGTTTAAATCAACCTCACAGAAAAATGCTTCCTATATCGACTTAGGAGATACTTCACAATTAAAATTTGAAGAACGTACAGACTTCACAATAGCCTTTTGGGTAAAATCTTCCGGAGTAAATGCTGATCCAGCCATCATTTCAAATAAAGATTGGACTAGCGGTGGAAACTTAGGGTGGTTTATCGGTTTAAAGGATAAGGCTCTCCTTTGGAATTTCAAAACATCCGGTAGCTCCCGCCTGGATGCCTCTATTCCAAATATCGCTGATAACGTTTGGCATCATATTGTGATTTCTCATGACCGCGATGGATATGCAACTATTTATAAAGATGGAAAGCTAGAACAACAAATTGATATTAGTAAAATGAAAGGTACAATCGATACAAATTACACAACAAAAATTGGAGTTGATGGGAAAGGAACTTTATTCGGAAACAACTTTGACGCAACACTAGATGAAGTATCTATCCTAAGAAAAGCAGTAACGGCTACAGATGTTCAAAAAATGTATCAATCCGCTCCTCCGATTGCTGTTACTGACATTTCCATTGACCAACCAACTATTCATTTAAATGTTGATGGTTACACCTATTTACAAGCCAATATCCAGCCTTTAGACGCAACAAATAAAAAAGTAACTTGGACAAGCAGTAATAAAAACATCGCAGACGTTGAAGCGATAGATGGAAAAGTCAAAGTAATTGGAATAGGCGTTGGGAAAACAACAATTCAAGCCATTTCTGAAGACGGAAAAAAAGCCGCTACAGCAGAACTAACTGTTGGAAATTCTTTAGATATAACACGTGATGGTTTACTTGAACAAAATGATTTAAACTTTGTAAAACAATACATCGGATCAGATGTAAATAGTCAAAACTGGAAGGAAATTAAGCGGGCTGATTTAAATGAAGATGGAAAAATTGATGAAAAGGACATACCCCCTCTTCAAGAACAGCTAAAACAATCTACAAACTATCCATACAAACATGTCTTTATTATCGGGTTAGATGGAGCTGGTATTGCTGTTAAAGATGCTAATGCCCCTAATATTAAAAATTTTATCGCTAATGGTGCCAGCACTTATAATGCGCAAGCTCTTTCACCAACGATTAGCGCTCAAAACTGGGGCGGAATCTTACATGGTGTAACACCTGATAAAACAAAACTGGATAATACAATCGCAGGGTCAATAGCATTCCCTGAAAATTCACCTTATCCATCCTTTATGAAAGTACTAAAACAAGAACGACCTTACGCAAAAATGGCTTCATTTGCTGGATGGAGTCCCATTAATAAAGGGATTATCGAACAATCCGTAGGCGCTCACTTAGAGTCTGTCCCGGATGACCAATTGGCACCAAAAATCTCAAATTATATTAAAACGGAAGGAAAAGATACTGCGGTCACATTCATTCATTTTGACGATATTGATGGAGCTGGTCATTCTAAAGGCTACGGCAGCCCCGCATATATGCAACAAATTGAAAAAACAGATAAAAATGTAGGGATTGTATTAGATGCAATTCGTGACGCTGGTTTATTAGAAGATAGCCTTGTTATTATGACAACGGATCATGGAGGAAAAGACTACGGACATGGAGGAGAATCTCCTGAAGAAAAGACAATTTTCTGGGCGGCGAACGGCCCTGGAATTCTAGCAAAATCATCTATTACAACTCCTATGACGAATATGGATACAGCGGCAGTTGTAGCACAAGCACTACGCTCGAATAAACCTATGACTTGGGATGCAAAGACACCTGAGAATTTACTAGAAACATTCCCTACTAGCCTTACACTTAACAAATCAGAACACTCTTTAAGAGAAAGAGAAACCTTTGAACTCGTTGCGAATATCACTCCAAACGTTACAAATAAAAAGTTAATTTGGAAAAGTGACAATCCAACTGTTGCAACAATACAAGCAACGGATGAAAAAGCAATTGTCCATGCTGTACAAGCTGGTACTGCAACACTTACTGCAACAACTGCTACTGGCGAATATGTAGCAACATGTCAAGTAACTGTTGAACCAAATCATGTACCTGTTACAGGCATCAAAGTGGACGAACGATCTTTTGAGATCAAGCAAGGAGATGAAAAACTTGTATCTGCCTCCGTTCTTCCAGAAAATGCAACAAATAAAAATATAGTTTGGAAAAGTAGTGACACAAGCATCATTGCCCTGGAAACCAAAAATAATACGACTCATGTGAAAGCTTTAAAAACTGGACGCGTTGTTTTAACCGCAACAACAGATGATGGAAAATACAATAGATATATTTATATTCAAGTGAAATAGAAGAAAAGGCGGCTTACACAACATGCAAGCCGCCCTTTCCCTACTCTTTAATATTTACCCCATACTCTTTAAACCAAACATGAATTTGCGCTAAATGAGCTAAAAGTTGTGGCCCTGTCATTAATTGACCGAACCATGGCGTTTGAAATGCACTTCCGCCAGACTCGATCAATCCACTCAGCTGCTCTTTATCGAACAGTTCATGTAAAATTGATCCTTTATCCGTTAATAAATCTTGGAGCCATACTGTTACTGCTTTCGTATAGTGCGGATTATGCGTTTTCGGATACGGGCTTTTCTTTCTATACAATATATCATTTGGAAGTAATCCCTCTAACGCTTTACGCAATAGACCTTTTTCGCGGTTTTTATACATTTTCATTTCCCAAGGAATATTCCAAGCATATTCGACAAGTCGGTGGTCCGCAAACGGAACGCGTACTTCTAAGCTTGCCCCCATACTCATACGGTCTTTTCTGTCTAATAGTGTTGTCATAAACCAAACCATGTTTAAATAAAATAACTGTCGTCTCTTCGCTTCTAGCGCACTTTCCCCTTCTAAAATCGGTACTTCTTGAATGGATTCTTCATAGCGACGCTGTACATATTGTTGCAAATTTAGTTTACTTCTCCACTCCTTCTTTAGAAGTTGTTCACGCGCTTCTGTAGAGCGCATCCATGGGAATGCACTTGACTGTAAATCATCTTCTCTATAAAACCATGGATAACCACCGAATATTTCATCTGCACATTCTCCGGATAAACCAACGACAAAATCTTGTTTTATTTCACGGCAAAACCATAATAATGAAGAATCAATATCTGCCATACCAGGCAAATCGCGAACGAGCACTGCTTCTGTTAAATACTGTGCTAATTGTTCATTTGAAATGACGCAACGATGATGGGTCGTTCGAAACGTTTCCGTCATTAAATTGATAAAAGGTGCGTCTGAATTTGGCTGAAATGCATTCGCCTTAAAATATTTTTCGTTATCTTCATAGTCAATAGAATACGTGTGCAATTGCCCTTTCCCTGATCTTTCATATTCTTTTGCGGCAATTGCTGTTATAGCACTTGAATCTACACCACCCGATAAAAATGTACATAGCGGTACGTCAGAAACTAATTGTCTCGTAATCGCATCCTGTAATAAAAAACGTGTTTTCTCTACTGTTTCTTCAAATGAATCTTCATGTTTTTTACTTTCCACATTCCAATATCTCCATATACATAAACCGTCTTTTGAAAACGTCATTGCATGCCCCGGGCGCAGTTCTTGAATACCAGCATATATACCGTGACCAGGAGTTCGAGATGGCCCTAAACCGAATATTTCTGACAACCCTTCTAACGTTACTTCAGTCTTTACATCTGGATGTGCCAATATCGCTTTTAACTCTGAACCAAATAATAATCGGCCGCTATCATATTTATAAAATAGTGGCTTTACACCTAATCGATCTCTGGAAATAAAGACTCTTTCATTTTTCTCATCCCATACTGCAAACGCATATATACCGTTTAAATGATCGACACATTCTTCCTTCCATTCAATATAAGATGCCAATAGTACTTCTGTATCAGAATGCCCTTTAAATGTATAACCTCTTCTTAATAACTCTTTCCGAATATCTTCTGTATTATAGAGCTCTCCGTTATAGCAAATCGCATAACTCGTTTCGTCTTTTAAACAAGTCATTGGCTGTTTACCACCTTCAGGATCTACAACGATTAACCGCTTATGCCCAAATGCGACGTTCCCTTTAATCCAAACTTTGTTATCATCTGGTCCGCGTTTCGCTAGCGTTTCCGCCATCTTCGTCACGACGTCCCTTTCCCCTTCTAATGAGCGTTTATAATCCACCCATCCTGTAATCCCGCACATAAGAATCATCCTTCCTAATCTAATATCAGTTTCTGAACGTGCAGTAATCCCCACCCTATGAGTGCGGATACATAAAAACAACAAACTTGACGATAACTAGCTATCCATATATGGAATAGCAGTTTCACTGTGTGTAGCGTGTTTTATTGTATGCCCATCTATCTTTAGGTGTGTCTAGTTATAAAGAACGTACGAACTGTCCATAACAAGAATAACTACTTCTATAAAAGGAGAAATGAACTATGGCACAACGTAAACATATTTTGTATAACCAACCGCGCGCCCATACAATCGGTAATGTGGAATATATAAACAATGAATGGGTATTCTTTGATGATGAAAATGATGAAGCTTTTTTATTAGAAGATATCGCCGATGATGGTTTTGAAATTTTATATAACAACAATTGGCTACCAGCGCGTTTTTATGAACAAAACATATTACAAATTGCAAATGAACAACATCCTCTTCAAAACGGGGAAATGATACGAATTCGAAAAAAATTACTTCTTAGCTATACTGAATGGCTTGAGGAGTTACCCGACTCTGTCTTTACATTGTTAACCGACTCATTGCAATCGCTTAATTACTCTTTATATGATTGCATGTATTGTCATAATTATTTATCATTCTTACCGAAAGATGGACCGTGCGAAGGAGTAAATATTCTTTTGTTCGATAACGAAGAAATGATTTGTACATTGCAACATCATTTCGTGCGCTACTCTTCCTCTAATAAGAATATTTTAAGATTTACGAAAGTAAGCGGAGAAGAGCTACATATCGATGCAACATAAAATAAAAAACCACCTTATCTCCCAAATATTTGAGAGCATAAGGTGGTTTTATTTTCTTTATTAGAATACTTGCCAGCCCAATGGTAATTTCAGTCCAAGATAAAATACCGCTACTAGTGCGATAATAAATAAGCCCCAAAAAGCCCCTGTTGGTTTGTTTTTGCTCATTTTTACAAGAACCATTTCCATTCCACCAATAACTAAAATACCAGCTAACATTTTTAAACCATACCACATGTGCATGCTACCTGTTGCTGTCTTCACAATGCTCATATATAACATAAAACCTGTCACAATAATGATAATGTACATAAGACGAAGTCCCATATGTACACCTTTACCTTTTCTTCCTGCCGAATAAAGTGAATACGCAACGAAGAATAAAATTAATCCTAACGCCCATGCTGTAATATGCATATGTATCATCGTATCCCTACCTCCTCTTTTCACACTTTTTCACTTTATATGATAACATGTTCATTTATTTTCAGGAAATGTTTCGCTTTTTTATATTTAAATGCTATAATATTTAGAGTATTTACAAACTTCTTGTAATAACAAAAGGGGGAACAATCATGATTCAAACTAAGGATATTATCGAACTTACAGACACATACGGAGCAAATAACTATCATCCACTTCCAATCGTTATTTCTAAAGCAGAAGGTGTTTGGGTAGAAGATCCAGAAGGAAACCGCTATATGGACTTACTAAGTGCATATTCTGCAGTTAACCAAGGTCATCGTCACCCGAAAATTATTAACGCTTTAATCGATCAAGCAAATCGCGTTACGTTAACTTCTCGTGCTTTCCATAGCGACCAATTAGGTCCTTGGTACGAAAAAGTTGCGAAACTAACTAATAAAAATATGGTACTTCCTATGAATACAGGTGCAGAAGCTGTTGAAACTGCAATTAAAACAGCTCGTCGCTGGGCTTACGATGTGAAAAAAGTAGAAGCAAACCGTGCAGAAATCATCGTTTGTGAAGATAACTTCCACGGACGTACGATGGGTGCTGTTTCTATGTCATCAAACGAAGAGTACAAGCGTGGATTCGGTCCTATGCTTCCTGGCATTATTGTAATTCCTTACGGTGATTTAGAAGCGTTAAAAGCTGCGATTACACCAAATACAGCTGCATTCATTTTAGAGCCAATCCAAGGTGAAGCAGGAATTAACATTCCACCAGCTGGCTTCTTAAAAGAAGCTTTTGAAGTATGTAAAAAAGAAAACGTTTTATTCGTAGCAGATGAAATCCAAACAGGTTTAGGCCGTACTGGTAAAGTATTTGCTTGCGACTGGGACAATGTAACTCCTGACATGTACATACTTGGTAAAGCACTTGGCGGCGGTGTGTTCCCAATCTCTTGCGTTGCAGCAAACCGCGACATTTTAGGCGTATTCGAGCCAGGTTCTCACGGTTCTACATTCGGTGGTAACCCACTTGCATGTGCTGTTTCTATCGCAGCTCTTGAAGTATTAGAAGAAGAAAAATTAACAGAGCGTTCTCTTCAATTAGGAGAAAAATTAGTTGGGCAATTAAAAGAAATTGATAACCCAATGATTACTGAAGTTCGCGGTAAAGGTTTATTCATCGGTATCGAATTAAACGAGCCAGCTCGTCCTTACTGTGAACAACTAAAAGCAGCTGGTCTATTATGTAAAGAAACACATGAAAACGTAATTCGTATCGCACCACCTCTAGTAATCTCTGAAGAAGATTTAGAGTGGGCATTCCAAAAAATTAAAGCTGTATTATCTTAATAATAGCGAGGCTGTCCTAAAATATAGGACAGCCTCTTTCCTTTTTCAATAATTTAAAGTAAAATAAAATCGAATATTCTGTTTTTTATCAAGAGGAGGACAACTGTATGCTGTTGAAATATGGTAAACACATTAACCATTTAGCTACAATTTTTATTTCTATTACATTCATCGGCTTCATATTATCCACAACGTTACTCAGTCACTATTCAACTCCTCATACATTCACACTACTTAAAGCGTCATTTTGGACTGCTGTTTTTCTTACAATTATCGGTTTTGGTCGCGAAAGAAGCGCACTTGCGGTAATGCTAATTGGGATTTGTACTTTAGCACTAATCGGATTGTATATTTTCGCTATTTTAGATTATTCCAATAATCCACGCCCATAATAAAGAGCTATCTTTTCACAAGATAGCTCTTTTCTTCACTTCACTATATTTCTCAGCGTACCAATTCCTTCTATTGTAATAACAACTTCATCACCAGCATGCAAAAACTTTGGTGGCGTAAAACCTTTCCCAACACCGGCTGGTGTCCCCGTCGCAATGACATCGCCTGGCTCTAATGTCATGCCTTTACTTATAGTTGAAATAATTTCTTCTACTGAAAAAATCATTTCTTTCGTATTTGAAGTTTGTCTTACCTCTCCGTTTACTACTGTTTCAATGTGTAATGCATTCGGCGTTTCAATTAATGATTTATGGACTAAATACGGTCCCATCGGACAAAATGTATCGAAACTTTTCCCTAGGAAAAATTGTTTATGTTTCCTTTGAATATCCCGAGCAGTTACATCATTTATAACCGTATATCCAAAAACGTGGTCAAGAGCCTTTTCTTTTTTAATTTGTTTTCCTCGCTTACCAATAATGATCGCTAGTTCTCCTTCGTAATCTAGTTCATTCGTTGCATGAGGGTGACCATTAATTTGCTCATCAATTCCAATCACAGTTGTTGGCGCTTTCGTAAAGATCATTATATTTTCTGGGATAGACTCTACTCCTCCCATTTCTACCGCATGCTCACGATAGTTTTTTCCAACACACAAAATATTCTTTCTCGGCCTTGGAATCGGCGCTAAAATTTTTACCTCTGTTAACGGATAATACGCCGTTCCCGCATTTTCCTTCGCCCACTTTACAATATCACACACTTTCTCAAGACATTCGCTTCCTCTTTCAATGCATTCTAACATTGTAATCGGAATGGTAACCTTTTCACCCTTTTGTCTTTGCGCTTCTCTTAAATGTAATACTCTTTCTTCCTCTTCATCCACAATACCAACAAATACCTTTTCTTCCTTCTTCGCCGTTACAAAACGCAATATTTCCACTCTCCATCCTAAAACTCATACCCTTTAATTGTATTCGCATCCTTAAGAAAAAAACCTTCTCATGCACGCTAATTTTTACAATATTCCTCCCTTCTTATATTCGTTCCTCATCCGTGATTTGACATAAAATGTAGAAATTATACTTTTTTTAGCGAAGATGTTTCTTTTTTATGGAATTTTTGTATAATATGTACTACATATATACTTAAAATTTATTGAGAGATGGAGCCGATTTCAATGTTTGAGCAAGCAATCGAAAAAAAACGCGAAAAAATGATCTATTTTGCTGAACGCTACGGAATGACTTCTCAAAAAACAGTGGATTGTAGCCAGGAACTGGACAGGCTCTTAAATGTTATTTGGCATACACATACGAATTACGTGCACACTCAAACGCTCGAAACACATACGTAATAACGTGTGTGTTTCTTTTATTTAAAAAAAGTACACATTTTATTGAAAACGCCCATACAATAGTAGAAAAGAAAATTTTAAAAATGAAAGGTGTTTTGTATGCCAGCTATGGTCGGACATATTCGTATCGTTAATATTGGATCAAGTGGTATTTTTCATATTGGAGATGTATTTGCGATTAGACCTATTAGTTATTCACGTGCTTTTGCTGGGGCCGGCTCCTTTAATGTTGGTGATAATATTTCTGTCTACAATTATCAAAGTTCAACGACTGTAAATGATTCAGATGTAATCGATCAAGCAATAATCGGTTCTACCTAAAGGAGGCGATTACATTGAATTTCTATGTAAACCAAAGTATCATCATTAACAGTATTAAAATCGATAGCATTACGACATCTTCTGTTTTCCAAATCGGAACTGCAGGTAGTATTAAGGCTCTTTCTAAATTCTCAAATACCGGCGGGTTTACAGCACCTCTTCGCCCTTTAACTGCAAAAGGACAAATTATTTCCCTTAAGCCTTTCACTAGTTCTTCTTAGGCCATCCTTATCATAAATATATAGTAGTAATATACCCTCCCTATTGAAAAGGAGGTTTCACAAAATGAATCAAGATATATATACTTATTTACACCAACTTCAGCAAGCTCTTCAAATGCAGCAAGAAACCATTCTCAATCTTGAAAATCAAGTTCGCCTATTACAAGAAGAGCTTAATGAATTAAAAAGTCGCCCCTCCTCTTCTATAGGAAAAGTGGAATATAAATTCGATCAATTAAAAGTAGAAAACTTAAATGGTACTTTAAATATTGGCTTGAATCCATTTGCGAAAAAAGGGCAGCAAATTGAAGATTTTGAAGTGGATACAGAAACGCTGAAAGTAAATCCTGAAACAGAAACAAATCCAGACTTTTATCAAGGTATCCTTCAAGAAATGCATCGCTACTTAGATGAAGAAGCATATAATCGAATTCTCCATTTTGAACACGAAGAGCGAACACCGCTGGATGAGATGTATCGACAAATGATGATTGATGACATAAAAAAACAGATGGAACATAGACTCCCTTATTATTTATCACAAGTTCAGTCATATGAAGGTATTTCAACAGATCCAGAGTATTTGCGCGAAGTCATTATTCAAGCGATGAAACAAGATATTGACAAAGCCTTCCTATCTTTTATTCAACACATACCGGGCAATTTCCGAAAGGAGTGAGTATGGATGAATTTAAATGTTGTAAACCATGAGTTAAAAGTAGGGCAAATTAAAATGAACGGGGTTTCTTCTTCCGCATTATTTTTAATTGGAGATGCAAACCTTCTCATCCTTACTTCTATTCTTGATACGCCATTCGAATCCGTTACAGAGGGACCGTTTGTACCATTAATATCAGCTGTCCCTGCGACTCGAGGTTGAGGAGACTCAAAATTATGTTACATCATGTTCCAGTTGTCCAAAATGTTTCTATTATTTCTTTGGGGATTGCTGCAGTATTTCAAGTTGGTGATGCAAATCAAATGGAATTAAAAAGCAGGGCGCTTTTGGTTCATCGGGAAATTCCTTATTATTTAAAAGGCGAAGGTCATTTTGATGCTTTTGAAGTTTTCACAGATGAATACATTACTATGCCAAAGCGAACAACAGATGTAAAAGTAAATATTATAAATGAACGTCCTTTTATTGAAGTAAACAACGTTGAAGTGCGAACACTTTTAACTTCTGGTTGCTTTCAAATTGGAAATGTTGATTATGCTTTTAATAACTCTCGGATTATGCAAATCCGCCAATACATTACTGATGAACCTTCTTCTAAATAATTCATATAGTAATTAAAAAGCTTAGTGAAGTAGGTGAATGGTATGCCTTCAGTTGTGGGGAATCTCGTCGTTCAAAATAGTAATGGCTCTTTCAATTTAGGGGATTTTTATAACGTATCTCCGAAAGAAAATACGAAAGCTTATAACGGGTCTGGGGCTTCCAATGTTGGATTTGTCGTTAATACTTTTAGCGGCGTTAGTGCAACAAATACATTTGATTCGGACGTTGCAGACCAAGATCAAATTGCAACAGCGTAAAAAAAGTAGGAGAATGCTCTCCTACTTTTTTCTTATTTCCACGCCGATAAATATTTCTTACGATATTTACTATTTCCCTCTAATTCAATCAATTCCATCGCTATTTCCCTACTATGCTCGTCCTTAATTTCATCGTATAACTTTTTCAATCCTATAATTATATCGTACCGAAATTACAGTTTCATTTTATTTAAATGATAATCCCTTTTCCTCTAAAGCCATTCTCAATTTAGGCAAAGACGCAGGTCCCATACCGTGCAGTTTCAAAATTTCTTTTTCACTATACTTTGAAAGTTCTTCTACAGTCGTTATCCCATGGTGCTCTAACGCTCGCCTTGCTGGTGCTGAAAGAAGAGAGAGAAAGCCTTCTTTCGGCTTCCTCTCTTTCTCGCAAGTCGGGCAAGTTGGACAATCGCTACTTTTATAGTACTCGTGTCCTTGATCACAAGTTCTTAACGTTGCCATACTCCATAACCCCTTTCCAAACTCTATTCATCAATATTTACAAGATGATTCCCATCAAAGAAGTATAAACACTTTTCTTTCACAGGATATTTCAAGCTTTTTTCTAACGCTTTTGCATATAGTGAAAGCTGCACTTTGTATCGGTCTTCTAAGATTGGTTTCGCTTGATCAAATCCGCCTGGGAACTTTCCTTCAATCGTATCTGTTTTAAAGTCGATTAAAGTAATTCCATCTTCTTCTTCAATCATGCAGTCGATAACCCCTTGGACGAGTATTGTTTCTTCGCTCTTACCTTGCCAATCTTGATACGCCTCTTCTGCTGAAAGCATCATCGTAAATGGTACTTCACGTTCAACACTTTTTGCTGCTAATACCCTTTTACCAAGATTGCTCTCAAAGAATGAAATCACTTTTTCGATTGCTATTTCTTCAGCTTGTTCGAATGTTAATAATTCTTTATTTACCATTCCTGCAATTTGTTCCTGAAGAACTTCAATCGTAATCGGTTTCTTCAAATCTACGTGTTGCATAACGGCATGGACTGCTGTTCCTCGCTCGGCATACGTTAATCCTTTTTTCTCCATAAAGCGCGGACGTGTTTTAATTGGGGCACGAAGTTTTTTAATAAAGGCATTATCGCTGCCTTCTTCAGATTGATAATTTCGCTTTATTTCTGTTACAGATTGTTTCGCACGGTGAGATGTTGCTTCCTCGTATCCGTACTCCCACATTAATCTGTCGTACACTTCTTCTTTCCGTTCACTTTCTAACGGAACAGCCTTTTTCTCACGAAGTGCTTCTAACAATTCTTGTTTCTCTTCTTGAACTGGTTCTGGTGCAAGTAAATCTTTTCCTTCAACAAATTCTACTTTCCAGCTAGTGTCATATTCATAAATTTCACCCGGAATGCTTCCTTGCCCTAACTCAAGAAGCATTTCACTATCACGGTGCCTGTATAGTGAAGGGGCAATCCAATCTAAATAACATGACGCTCCAGCACGTATGTGGTCTGGTAATAACCATTCTCCATGTTCCCGTGCATCAAGCCATTTTTCCATTTCTTTATTGGCATCTTTAACCGTTCCAATTAAAATTAGCTTCTCTTTCGCACGGGTTAAAGCTACGTATAGTACGCGCATTTCTTCCGCAATTAATTCCATTTTCATTTTACGCTTAATTGCAAGTTGCGATAATGTCGTATATTTAATTCGTTTACGAGGATCGATAAATTGTGAACCGAAACCGAAATCTTTATGAAGTAAGAAGCGCTTCATTAAGTCTTGTGTATTAAAACGACGACCGAGTCCAGCTACAAATACGACTGGGAACTCTAGCCCTTTACTTTTATGAATCGTCATAATTCGTACAACATCTTCTTGTTCGCCGAGAGCTCTCGCCGTTCCCATATCATCACCGCGTTCTAAAATACGCTCTATAAAACGTAAGAAACGGAATAACCCCCTAAACGATGTTGCTTCATATTGTCTTGCGCGGTCATATAGTACTCGCAAGTTCGCCTGTCGTTGCTTTCCAGCTGGTAAACCTCCAACGAAATCATAATAACCTGTCTCACCGTACACTTTCCAAATTAAATCGGAAAGAGATTGTTGGCGTGCAAATTCACGCCATCCTTGCAGTAAATTATAGAACCATTCTAATTTATCATGTAGTTCTTTCTCTTCTTCAAGTGGTGCTCCTTTTAAGAATGAACTCATCACTTCATAAAACGAGCCTTTCTTTCCATGAGCACGAAGCGTCGCAAGTTCTTCATCATTTAGTCCAACAATTGGCGAACGAAGTATAGCTGCAAGCGGAATATCTTGCATCGGATTATCAATAACGCGGAATACGTTCATCATAATATTTACTTCTGTCGCTTCAAAGTAACCAGTCGCAAGGTCAGCATATACCGGAATTCCTTGTAACTTTAACTCTTCCATGATTTGCGGGGCCCATGGCATTGAGCGAAGTAAAATAACGAAATCACGGTATTGTACTGGGCGCATACTATTATTTTTACGATCATACACTTCATAACCTGAATCGACCATCGCTTTAATACGCTGCGCAATAAGACGAGCTTCAAGCTGCGCTTTTTCTACTTCTGCACCTTCTTCTCCATCTATTACTTCTTCTTCAGTTTGCTGGATGCATAATAGTTCAGCCGCTACATCCTCACCTTCTGGATAGCTAGCACCTAGCTTTAATTCAGCATCAGCGTCGTAATCGATTTCCCCAACTTCTTCGCCCATAATTTGTTTGAAGATAAAGTTCGTACCAGCTAACACTTCATGACGACTACGGAAGTTTTTCGCTAAATCAATCTTCATTCCGCCGTCTAATCCTTCTGATGTAAAACGTTTATATTTCCCTAGGAATAGGCCTGGCTCTGCTAGTCGGAAACGATAGATTGACTGTTTTACGTCACCAACCATAAATAAGTTTCCTTCACTCTCAGAATCTTTCGTTACGAATTTAATAATCGATTCTTGCACAAAGTTCGTATCTTGATATTCATCGACTAATACTTCAGCAAATTTATTACGATATTGAAGTGCTACTGCTGAAGGACGCATTTCACCATCTTCATTTTGCTCACTTAAAATTTGTAAACAGAAATGCTCTAAATCTGTGAAATCGACCATTCCTTTATCTCGTTTTATCGCTTGGAAACGACCTGTAAATACTTTTACGAGCTGAACAAGCTTTTCTAATACAGGATGCATATCTTGAAAATCTCGTAAGAAACTTTCTGGTCTGCGGCTAAATAGTTCTTCTTGTAATTTCTTCACTTCATCTTTCGCTTTATTACGAAGAGAATCTACTTGTTTTACAACATCTTCATTATAATCACTTTTCTTAATACGCTTTAACGTTTGCCACGATACATTTTGCATCGCTTCATAAACGCTTGTCCACGACTCGCGAGCTGCGCCTGATAACGTTCCAAGTAAAGCTAAATCTGCTTGTAAAGTTTCAGTGCGAGGTGCTGGACCGTCAGGAAGCATTGCTAGTTCTGTCGCTTTACGAATATGCTCTTCCGCCGTTTCAAGCTGGAATTTCACATCTTCTAATAAGTAAGAAGCGTACACTAAATCTTCAATCGTCTTTCCTTCAACGTCGTATGCTTCTACTAATTTATCAAGCCACTTCTCTGGGTTTGGATGCGCTCTTGATTCTGTATGAAGTGCTAAAATCATTCGTTGTAAGTCATCGTCACTACGGTCGCTCGTATAACGATCAACGAGTTCAAAGAAGATATGATTATCTTCGATTCCATACTCTTCTTCTAATATGTCATCTAGCACTTCTTCTTTTAATAACTCATTTTCTGTTTGATTCGCAATACGAAAACGAGGATCGACATCAAGCATGTAATAATATCCTCTAATGACTTGTAAACAAAAGGAGTGAATTGTCGAAATGGAAGCTTTATTTAATAAGCTAAGCTGTTTTCTTATGTGCTGTGAGCTTGGCTCATCAATCAATACTTTTTCTAACGCTTCCCCAACTCGGTTTTTCATTTCTTGCGCCGCTGCATTCGTAAACGTTACAACGAGCAGGCGGTCGACATCTACCGGATTTTCTTCGTTAATAATCTTTTTAATAATACGTTCAACTAATACCGCTGTTTTCCCTGATCCAGCTGCTGCTGCAACTAAAATATCACGTCCATTCGCTACAACCGCTTTCCACTGGTCATCTGTCCATTGACTACCCTCTGGTTTTTTAGGCCAATTTTCTATCATTCTTCGCCGACCTCCTCTCTTATTTTCTCCATCGCTTCGCTATCTTTCATATCTTTTAACGTACGGAATTGATTATCTTCAAGTGATTCATCAAATTGACAAACAGACTTGAAGTTACAGAATGTACATGCCGCTTTATTCCCCATTTTGTACGGAGCAATATCAATAACACCTTCTGTAATGTCCTTACCGATATTTTCAAACGTGTGGTGTACATATTTTTGAAGTACGTTAAACTCTTGCTCACTTGCAATGCTAGAACGTGCACTAAAACTACCGTCTTTTTTCAGACCAGCAGAAATAATATCAGAGCTTCCTGTTGAAAGTTTATTATCCATTAAACGAACAACGTCAGCATCTCCTAGTACAAGTCCTTTCATTTTAAATTTCTTTAAAATTTCTTTTTCAATTTCTTCTTCAGATGCATCGCCTTTCATCTCAACGATCGGGTTATGAATATGGAAATACAATACGCCCGCAGGTGATGCAGTACCACCCTTTTTCATCCACGTATGTGCATTTGAAGTAACAACATCCAAATACGTTAACATTTGAAGTGCTAATCCGTAATACACTTCTGTTAAGTCTAACGCCTTTGAACTTGATTTATAGTCAATAATACGAAGGAACGTACCACTCTCATCTTCCGCCTTATCAACACGGTCAATACGGCCAACTACTTCCATCTTCACACCATTTGGCAATGCGAATTCCATTGGCGGAAGTGATCCAGTACCACCCATACCGAATGGAACTTCTAAATCAACTGGTACAAATCCACTCGACTTCGCATGTTCACGAAGAATAAGTGACGTACGGAAAATGATTTGTTGTAGTTTTTGTTTTAAATAAAAATGACGATTCGAACTTAATAAAATTTGTCTTTGTAATAACGGTGCAATTTCTTCTATTACTAAAGCAGAAAGGTGCTCGCACTCTTTTATTGATAAATCCGCCCAAGTACGATTTTCACGTAATAGCTTGTCTGCAATTCTCTTCAGCGCCGCATGGAATAGTTCACCAATATCTGGTGCATCAAGTTTGAAAATATCACGCTCTCTTAGCGATAAACCGTGCTGTGCGAAATGAGCGTACGCACAACGATTAAATAGCTCCATACGAGAGACGCTTCCCTTAATTGTATCTCCATATAAATCTCTACTTACATCTGTACTCAATTTCTGTGCACGATTTCGATAGAATAAGCTTGATAACACACGGCTACTTTTTTGCTTCCAATCATCTGAAGTAACGTAGAAGTTATATACGTCCCACCAAAAATCTAAATTGCCTTCAAATCCGTAGCGCTTCCACGTTTGCAGTTGCTGCATTACGTAAGACAACGTTACTTCTGGCGTGGCTACGTATGAGATTTGTTCCGAACGTGATAAGTCATTTACATCATTTGTTATAAACGCCTCTTTCACATCAGGGAATATTCTTTTTATTTTCTTAATAAAGCTAGAAGCAAGTAACGTCTTGCCTTCTTCATCCGCAAGCGGACAAGATATATATAATTTCTCAGACGCTCTCGTCACCATTTGGTACATAACGAACTGTTCTTCTAATAATGTTTGTCTCGTTGTTGGTGCTAATTCGATACCCGCAGCGGTAAGAACATCTCTTTCTTCATCAGAAAGCATACCTTCATCCATAGGTGCTGCTGGAATCACTCCTTCATTTACGCCAATAACGAATGTCGCTTTAACATTTGATAATCTAGAACGATCAATATTAGCAATTAACACTTGGTCTAGTGACGGGGGAATGTTCGCGAATTGAAGCGCCTCAAGACCTGTCGTCATGACATCAGTAAACATAGAAAGGGACATCTTCTCCTCGCCAAGCATCTCAACGAACGTATCAAGAAGACTCATCACCTCTTCCCACACTTGCTCGTGGTCTGTCGCAAATAAGAAATCTCCGCTTTCTTCTGCACGAATACGTAACTCTTCTAACTTTTTCGGAACGTCAAGCTCCTCTAAAAATAAGTATACTGCTTCGCACATTTGCATAACTGTTCCAGCACGCTTCAGTCTTTTTTGCATACGAATAACTGGCGTTCTTACAATGTCACGAAGGCGATTAATTTTCTCTTCCATTTCACGCTCACTATCTGTTATCATTCCGCTTGCATCATCAAGTGAACGATAACGTCGATACATCCACGGATCTTCAGAAGTCCATCTCTTTCCTTGTATACCGTACGCTAAACAGTAGTTTTCAAATTCATCCATCTCTTCACGCATCGCTTCTTTTCTTACGTCTAATGGATATAAAAGCTCTGTTTTTATGCAGCGAAACACCGCATCATAGCGCCAATTCCCGCTAATGATCTCTAAAGCAGAACGAATGCATTCTACTAGCGGATGATGTGACATCGGGCGTTTTTCATCAATGAAATGCGGGATATTATAATCCATAAATAAAGTTCGCATTACATCGTAATAACTTTCTCCGTTACGAAGAAGTACTGCGATATCTCGGTAACGATAATCTTCATCCGCCACAAGTCTTCGAATTTCACGAGCAACGCCTTCTACTTCAGCTCGTAAATTAGCCGCTGTACTAATCGTTACACTCGCCTCTCCGTGAAACTTTTCATTTGGACGCGCTTCATAATGAGTTTCTAAATGCGCTAATGCTGGCGAATGAAAACGCTGCTGTTCCATAAGTGGAATCGTTTTTTCAATTTCCATTTTCTCTTCACGCGCTACTTGTTTTATTTTTTCATACGTTAACGTCGTTTCATAAAATAAATCCAGTTCATTCACTGGCTGTGCTAGCGTTTTTTCATCCAGCGTTAATGTTATTGTTACTCTAGTTCCTAATCTCATTAACCCTCTAACAATTTCTAGCTCTTGAGGAGAAAATGAATGGAATCCATCTATATAAATTTCCGCGTCTTTTACATACTCAGAGTCCGGAAGCTTCTCAACCAATAATTGTAAGTAGTCTTCTGAATCTAAATATCTTCCAATTAAAGCACGTTCAAAGTCATCATATAATAACTGTAAATCATACACTTTATTCGCGAGCAACTTTTGCTCTGCACTACTGCTGTGCGCATCTAATTGTTGCCACATTTCATATACGTTAGACGGCGTCACATTATAACGTTTAAACTCCGCAATCATACTACCAAGGTGTTCAAAGAAACCGTTTTGCTCTGCTGCTTTTTGAAACACAGATAGTCCATCTTTACGGGATTCTACAATTTTACGAAGTAACATATGCACACCAGCTTCATCAATATGAAGACGACTTGCTCCGCCCACTTCTTGTAGCACCTTCCACGCTAATCGCGAAAAACTAAAAACTTGTGCCCGAATAGAACCTCTTACATCCTCGCTCCCAATTAACGCCTGCTGCGTTTGGAATGTCATCTGTTCTGGCACAAGATATAATATTGTTTTCCCTCGTGGACGCTGTTTTAACTCTTCTTGCACTTCACGTAAACAAAGTGCACTTTTTCCACTTCCAGCTCTACCAATCACAAATCGAAGTGACATGTAACCCCACCTTTCACTTACATAACGAACGTTAGTTTGCTATCATAATTGTATTATAGGACACGAAAAAAGACAAACTGAGCTGTTTGTCTTCTTCTATACTTCTATTTATTATATCAACCTTTCGAAAAATTCGTTTGTACCTCGTGAATTGGCCAATATCGTAAATCAACTTTCCCGACAACTGTATCAGCTTTCACAAAACCAAAATACCTACTATCCCAGCTACCAAGACGATTATCACCGATTACAAAAATATATCCGGGTGGCACAAATTTTTCATTCGTTAATTCTTCTAATTTAAAATCACCTGTTAGTTGTCGTCCATTCACTTGCTTTTTATATGTCTCTAAATAAGGTTCATCCACAAATTGTCCGTTTATATATAATTTATCATGCTTATATTCAATATGATCACCAGGCAAACCGATAATTCGCTTCACATAGTCCTCTTTTTTATTCGCATGAAAAACGACAACATCAAATCGATTCAAGTCCCCTACTTGATAACTCACCTTATTCACAACAAGCATATTGCCATCTTGCAATGTCGGCATCATAGACTTCCCCTCTACAACGTACGTTGAAAAGAAAAACGTTCGAAAAAATACAGCTAATAGTACACCTATTAAGATTGTTCTCATCCACTCTAGGCCTTCTTTTTTCAAAGTTTTCTTCATTCGCTTCTCCCCTCGCCCTTTAATAATGAAGCTTGCCTTTACAAGAAGACTATTCTTAATGTAGTTCTAATTTCACTTCAATTTTTTTACCGACATACCATAAAATAAAAATAACAATCCCAACGATAATTGATTTCACCGGATTATGAATAAACGAAGTTAAATCATGACCGATATAAGTTAAAATAAAGATCATAACAAGCTTTCCGAATGCTAATGCTAGTCCAAACTGTTTCACACTAATACGTGATAAACCAGCTACAACATTAATAAGCGCAGACGGTGTAAATGGAAAACAAAATATGACGAAAATTGGTGCGAACCCTTTCCTTTCAATCCACCCCATTGCTTTTCGTACTCTCTCATGTTTATTTACAAAAGAGAAAAAACGACTTCTTCCAAAGCGGCGGATAATGAAAAATACAAGTAACGCTCCTATTACTGATCCAAGCCATGAATAAAGAAATCCATACCAAAAGCCAAATGCAACAGCATTCGCCAATACAAACACAATGAGTGGCAATGCTGGAATGAGCGCCTCTATCATCGGTAAACCAATACCAAGAAGTGGTCCGAACGCTTTATAACTTTCAACAATATGATCCATATTTTCTGGTGAAAAATACTCTTTGATTGTCTGAAAATCCATTCTACACTTTACCCCTTTACTCTAATTACTCCCTCTACTGTATCATTGCTTATAGGAAAGAGGAAATGGTAGATATGACATATGGAGATGTAATTATAAAGTTTCCATATCTTTCGTTAGAATTCCTTCCTTATTAAACTATAATAATCTTTCAATATTCGACAGGATATGAAGATAATTTAGACACCACGCACAGATTATGAAAAAGAAGAATATATAGAAAGTGATAATCCGTATGTTCCAAAAAAATAACCTTACTACGCGTAAGGTTATTTCTACTGGCTAGTTCTTACAAAAAACTTTTTTAGCAAGCGTATACTATCAATCACGATAAGTATTAATAAATATAAGAAAGATAGTATTAATACTGTACTCTGAATAGGTAGCATTCGAAATTTATAAGGAAAGAACTATCATGTATGCCTGGAATATAAAATGATATACAATCACACTACATTAATTATATATAGGAAAATAACCTTTATATTGTAATTTTACACCATTTAAAATTATTAGAGAACTAATAATTCGGTAATTAAATGGAATATATAAGGAAATCAAAAAAGGATGAGTCCCCCCATCCCTTTCCTTTTACACCTCCTCTTCCCTAACAAAATACACTTTCTCATAAGCTGGCCTTAATGTTGATTCATCCCTTTTATCAATCTCTTTAAAGCAAGGATTTCCTTGTTTTTTCTTACGATCTTCATACTCTGTTCGCAATTTCGCTGTACGATTTTGCTGATTTTCAAAACTACTTTTTGATATTTCTAATTTCACAGCAAAACCATTAATAAATCTAATAATTAGATTTCCATCCTTTAGCTCTTTATTACTTTCAATATGAAAATGAGACAACCACGCACACTCTTTTCTAGAATAAGAATACGTAGGGAAAAAATAAAGTTGATCTGTCGGGCTAATTGCGATAGGAGCTTTATGTGTAATACGAGTTAACTCTTTCGTTCCTTCTTTTCTACCAAAAAAACTAGAACCATGTTTCCGACAACTTCTTTCTATAATATCAAGTGGCTTTTGAAATACGAAAAAAGAATCTTCCATTTCAACAATTCGCGTAACAACCTTTTTTTCACTTAGAACAACAGGAAGTAAGGCCATCGTATTTTTGCTTACAACATAGTTTTCGACATAACGCTCTACTTTACTTTCCATAGTCTACTGTCTCCTTTTTCATTTTCCATTTATAGTAGCAGCTGCATAAATAATTGTAGCATCTGTAAAAAGGAAATGGTTTACATTCTAAAATTCTTTACAAATACTTATAATTTATCAAATACACTATAAATTAATTAATAATAATATACAGATAATAACGAAACAACCTATATAAAAAGAGGATTCTATATGTAAAAAAAAAAGAATTCATGCCATTTGTAATATGCAATACATTCCTTTTTTCATATAATCACAGTAGTTCTTTTTGCTATAATTGAAGTATAAATTCGATATGCGGAGGTTTCTCATGGAAGAAAAACACAATCATCCAACGATCCAAATGAAAAATAGCAGCATTGTTATCGTAAAAAATTCAGCTAGTATTATATTTGGTTTATTTTTTATATTGCTGCTCTTTGCGAAACCTTTTCTTAAATCTAAATGCCCTGAATGTAAGAAACTTGAAAAGAAAAGAGCTGTAAAAGAACACTAAAAGGCCTTCCTTTATGGAAAGCCTTTTTACATACCGATTACCATTTCCTTCACTCTTCTTCATCCTCAAAAAAACCTACTATTTTTTCTTCTTCATATTCATATTTTCTTCCGAGATTCTCTGTGTCTCTTTCAACTTGTAATATGATTATATATTGTTCTTCATCTAAAAAATTAGAGTGTGGTTTCTTCAAATCAATTACCGTCACTTTATCATTTTCATAAGTTTTCGAATACGCCTTTATCTCTTCAATCGTGCTCTGCAAACTTTCTTCATTACCACGATAAACATCAAGTATAACTTTATTTTTATGCTTTTCAATCATACATATCCCCCTTCCTTTATTCACCAGAAGGTTCGCCTTTATTACCAATACAATAGTCACGTACATATATCTCAATAAAAAAAGGATGGCATAAGCCATCCTTTTTTCCATCATAAACTATAAAATTATAGTTTGATTACGTTTTTAGCTTGAGGTCCACGGTTACCTTCTTCGATTTCGAAGCTAACTTTTTGACCTTCTTCTAAAGATTTGAAACCTTCAGTTTCGATTGCAGAGAAATGTACGAATACATCGTTTTCGCCTGGAACTTCGATGAAACCGAAGCCTTTTTCGTTGTTAAACCATTTTACTTGTCCTGTTACTGCCATGATTATTTCCTCCTAAGAAAATACAATTTTTTTAGTCTTCCTGTATAAAAAAAGAATCCACACATTATCAAACACGAAACATAAACTAGTTCTCACATACTTTTTCTCGTTCGTTTTCGGCACTTGATAATATATGGATTGCTTAATTTAACTATTCAACTGAAATTATCATAGCATACTTAAAATAAAATGTACAAGCTTTTTTGAAAATAAAATTTCAAAATTTTAGTATTTCTTATAAAATAGAACCATGCCAATTTCAATATGGAGGAATACATGACA
This sequence comes from Bacillus paramycoides, assembly GCF_001884235.1. Lineage (GTDB taxonomy): Bacteria > Bacillota > Bacilli > Bacillales > Bacillaceae_G > Bacillus_A > Bacillus_A paramycoides. The sequence goes on from NZ_MAOI01000020.1 coordinate 34,532, forward strand.
TACAAAGTTCCTAAAAAAACATTAAAGAAAATCGAAAACGATATTGAAAATAAAAATCTGGGAAAAGCAAGAGATCGATTACACGGATTAATCGCTACTTATCCTAATGAGTTAAGTTTTCGAAAAAGACTCGGGGATATTTACTATACATTGCAATACCCAGAAATGGCCGGACGATATTGGTATCTTGAAAAAGACAAAACCGATGTTATGCATGAAGCATGTCGACAATTTGAAAAATCGATGGGAAACGATCCTTATCATATTCTACGTGCTTTAAAATTCAAAGGAGATCACGACATTATTACAGGATTATACACCGAACATCCTTTACAACCATTGCAGAAAAAAGTGGTAGAAGAACTAATTGATGATTATGAAGAAACATGGAAAGACAAACTATTTGAATGGGGCTGTCTAGCATTATTCGCATTCCTTCTTTTTTCTGCTATTACTGGCATATTCACTATATTAGATTGGATATTTTAAATAGAAATAGGTGCCTATAATCGGCACCTACTTCTATTTTCATTTCGTAAACTGTGCTTCTTCCGTAGATCCTTTTAGAGCTGTCGTTGATGAAGTACCGCCTGTAATGACTTGTGCTACTTCATCAAAGTAACCTGTTCCAACTTCGCGTTGATGGCGCGTTGCAGAGTAACCGTGTTTTTCTGCTGCGAACTCTGCTTGCTGTAATTCAGAGTAGGCTGCCATACCACGCTCTTTATAACCGCGCGCTAATTCAAACATGCCGTAGTTTAATGCATGGAATCCAGCAAGCGTTACAAATTGGAATTTATAACCGTATGATGCGATTTCTTTTTGGAAGCTCGCGATTGTTTTTTCATCTAGTTTTTGTTTCCAGTTAAATGAAGGAGAACAGTTGTAAGCGAGTAGCTTCCCTGGATATTTCTTATGAATTGCGTCCGCAAATCGTTTTGCATCTTCTAAATTCGGCTCAGACGTTTCACACCAAACGAGATCTGCATACGGTGCATACGCTAAACCACGCGCGATCGCTTGATCAAGTCCTGCTTTCGTACGATAAAATCCTTCTGGCGTTCTTTCCCCTGTAATAAACTCTTGATCAACAGGATCGATATCGCTCGTAATTAAATCTGCCGCATCTGCATCTGTTCTTGCGACGATAATTGTCGGTGCCCCCATTACATCCGCTGCAAGACGTGCCGAGATTAAATTACGAACCGCCGTTTGCGTCGGTAATAGTACTTTACCGCCTAGATGTCCGCATTTTTTCTCTGAAGATAATTGGTCTTCAAAATGCACGCCTGATGCACCCGCTTCAATCATACCTTTCATTAACTCAAATACGTTTAATTGTCCGCCAAATCCCGCTTCTGCATCAGCCACAATTGGTACGAAATAATCTGTATCACCGCTTCCTTCCATATGCTGAATTTGATCAGCACGTTGAAGTGTTTGGTTAATTCGTTTTACAACAGCTGGTACACTGTTCGCTGGATATAAGCTTTGGTCTGGGTACATATGTCCAGAAAGGTTCGCATCTGCCGCTACTTGCCAACCGCTTAAATAAATTGCTTTCAATCCAGCCTTCACTTGTTGCATTGCTTGGTTTCCTGTTAATGCCCCAAGTGCATTAATATAATCTTCTGTATGAAGTGATTGCCAAAGCTTCTCTGCACCGCGGCATGCTAACGTATGTTCAATATCAATCGATCCGCGCAGACGAATTACATCTTCAGCTGAATACGGGCGCACGATCCCTTTCCAGCGCTCATCTAACTCCCAGCTTTCCTGTAATTTCTCGATTCTTTCGTTTTTCATATGTTCCATCCCCTTTTCTTTTTTTTATAAAATTTCATAACCCGGTAATGTTAAAAACGGTACGAACTCATCGTTACGAACAAGGTTTGTAAACAGCTTTGTTGCCTCTTCAAATCTCCCTTTCTGAAACACTTCCTTACCAATCTCTCTTTCTATTTTCGCTAATTCTTCTTCTTTCAATTCTTCCATCAATTTAAAAGTAATATTACGGCCATCATTTAGCTTTCCACCCTCATGGCGAATCCACTGCCATACTTGTGCTCTTGAAATCTCCGCTGTTGCCGCATCTTCCATTAAGTTATAAATTGGAGCTGCTCCCCGTTCACTTAACCAAGATGCAATGTATTGAATACCTACACTAATATTCATGCGAAGGCCCTCTTCTGTAATCGTTCCCACCGGCACTTCTAATAAGTCCTTTTCTGTTATACGTATTTCTTCACGTTTTCTAAAAATTTGATTTGGCGTTTTCATAATGTAATTAAATACTTCCATCGCTACCGGTACAAGTCCCGGGTGGGCAACCCAAGTCCCATCATGACCATCTAAAGCTTCGCGCTCCTTATCAGCACGCACTTTTTCAAAAGCTGCTTCATTTGCCTCCGGATCATTTTTAATTGGGATTTGTGCTGCCATCCCTCCGATTGCTGGTGCATTACGACGATGACACGTTTGAATAACTTTCAAAGAATACGCGCGCATAAATGGCGCTGTCATCGTGACTTGCGCTCTATCCGGAAGTAAAAATTCATTATGATTACGGAAGCTTTTTAAGAAACTAAATATATAATCCCATCGTCCGCAGTTTAAACCAGCAGAATGATCTCTTAGTTCATACAAAATTTCATCCATTTCAAATGAAGCGTGAATCGTTTCTATTAATACAGTCGCTTTAATCGTTCCATTCGGAATGCCGATATACTTTTGAGCAAATACGAAAACGTCATTCCATAATCTTGCCTCTAAGTAACTTTCCATTTTTGGTAAGTAAAAGTACGGGCCACTTCCTTTTGCTAAAAGCTCCTTCGCATTATGGAAAAAGTACAGACCAAAATCTACTAAACTGCCAGACATGTTCTTCCCGTCAACTTGCATATGTTTTTCCTCTAAATGCCACCCTCTCGGACGCACAATTAATACAGCTGTTTTACTATTTAAATGATATTCTTTTCCGTTTTCATTTTTATGTGAGATCGTTCCCTTAGCAGCATCTCGTAAGTTAATTTGACCTTCGACAGCATTTCTCCAAGTCGGTGAATTCGAATCCTCAAAGTCTGCCATAAAAAGATGTGCTCCTGAATTCAAAGCGTTAATGACCATCTTTCTATCTACCGGTCCAGTAATTTCCACACGACGATCCTCTAAATCTTTCGGAAGCTGGGTGATTGTCCAATCCCCTTCACGTATATGCTTTGTTTCTTCTAAAAACTTCGGAAACTCCCCTGCATCAATTCTTTTTTGTTTCTCCACACGTTTTTGCAAAAGTTCCGTGCGGCGTTCATTGAAATTTTCATGTAGTTCCTTTAAAAAACTAAGCGCCTCAGGTGTCAATATTTCGTTGTACGCTGGTAATATTTCTCCGACGAGTGTAACCCGTGAAGTTTGCGTCGACATATTAGCATCCCCTTCTTAAACTGTTTTATAACAGATTTGATTTTATGTTTTATATTATATAACAAATCTTCAGAAAAGGAAGTTTTTTTTGAAAATTTAATGTTTTTTCACAAAACTGTGTTTATCCATTATGATTTCAACATAAAAAAGAGCCAGTGTTGTATAACACTGGCTCTTTTTTATAAATTATTGTTGCTGATCATTTAAAATTGCTTTGTATAGGAACTGTGCATATTGTTCACGTGTTACTTTCATACCTGGTGCAAAGTTACCTGAACCGTCACCTGCTGAAATACCATTTGAACCTACTGCATTAATTGCCTTAGCTGCCCAATGTCCTGCTGGTACATCTTTAAATCCTGGTGTACCTTTTACTTGTAATTCAAATGTTTCCGTTAAAATTTGTGCCATTTCTGCACGTGTTAACGTATCTTTTGGTCTGAAGTTTCCACTATCATCACCTTTAAAGATTCCTAGTTCTGTTAATGCTAAAATTTCAGTTGGGAACATTGTTGAGTTATCATCAACGATATCGTTATATGTACTTACAAACTCATGATCTTCATCAAAGTATTGGTCCCCATCAATCGTACGGTAAATTAACGCCGCTACTTGCTCGCGTGTTACATTATCACCAAAACCGAATCTTCCATCTCCATAACCAGCAATGATTCCCCAATCTGCTAGATTTTGGATTGCTTCATAAGACCAATGCCCTTTCGGTACATCTTTAAATGTAACAGATGAAGCTTGTTGTTGTTTCACAGCTACTTCAGCATTTGCTGTAGTACCTTCTGCACTTAATCCAATTCCACCCATAATTGTTAAAGCTGTTGCTACTTTTAAAATCTTTTTCTTCACTGTATTCTCTCCCTAAAAAAACATATTTTTTTCTAATATAAAGAATTCACGAAAAAGTAACAATACACTTATCTATATAATATTTGTCTAATCTATGAACTATACTTTACATACTTTCCTTTACACTTCATTAATAATAAAGTTACTAAAACGTATATTTTTCTTATAAAAAGTAACTTTACACACCCTATTTTCTACCTTTATTTTCCATAAAGAAAATCAGGAACAATCGAATAAATATACTAATTAACGATTTAAAACAAGAAAAAAAGCGCGAGATTTTCGCACTTTTTCCAAAAAAATAATATATTAATATAATTATAACGTTAATTTTTTAAAAGTTCCGCTTAATCTTCCTCATCTTAGTCATCCACCTTTTTCTTTTTTTACCTCTTTTTGATTATATCGAAAACTCCAAAATCTTATAATCTTATTCAATTATCAAAATAAATCATGCTTCTGAGTACACTTTCACACTTTCTTCTCGCGGCTTTCGGAAAGTAAATGCCATTCCTACAAATATAAGAACAATCCCTACAATTTGCATACTAGTCGGTTTGAATCCAGTAAAGACGGTATCTAATAAAATTGCGACGCCAGGATCTAAAAATACTAATACAGAAATAAGTCTCGTCGGTAACTCTCTTAAACTGTCAAAAAATAAGTAATACACGAACCCTGTATGTATAAGTCCTGTTGCGAGAATCATTGTCCAGTTAGTTTGTGATAGTCCTTGAAACGCCCCGAAATCTATAAATGGTAATAATAAAAATATGCCTAAAAATGTTTGTAAAAATGTCATCGCATATGCACTCGTATGCTTAATTCCTTTTCCTAGCAACGTTGTAAAAGCATAAAATAACGCTGCAAGAAGTGCCCACACCATTCCAGATGACATTAACTTTTCTAACGATACATTCCCATCTACACCAGCTACTAAAACTGTGCCGATAAAACAAATAACGATCGACATAACCGCAAATACTGTTAGCCTCTCTTTAAATACGATACTGCCAATCATTAATACGATGATTGGGGCAAGATGATAGACAGAAATCGCAATTGTAATCGACATTACTTCAAATGCTTTAAATAAAAATACCCAGTTAAAAACGAGAAATACACCACAAGCTAATATTTGTATAATTTCTTTTTTGTTCCATTTCTCACTTTTATATTGCCCCGTTACGAACCAACATAATGTTAAAAATAAAGTCGCACAAATACAGCGAATAAACACTAATTCAAAGGAAGGTAAACCTGTTTGTACTGAAAAAAATCCAATCGATCCGAAAATAGACATCGAAAGAATCATTTTTATAGCCGGCATTGATTTTTTATTAAACAACCTTCTCCTCCTCCAATCGCTTTTTATAAACTAAAAATTCTAAAAACATTACATATTATTATATATTACAATTAAAAAACTGTAAAAAAAGAGAATGTCAAAGGTAGGAACTATAAAAAAATCCCATGAAAAAATCATCCTTTTTTTCTTACAAAGGATGATCTTTTATTATTTATTGAGAGGAGTTTCACCAATATATATACTTAAATACATTACTACTTTTGAAGAGTAAATTGGGAAACAATCTGTTTTAATCCCCCTGCTACGCTGTGCAGATGTTCAATTGAAACCGAGATTTCTTGAACAGATTTTTCTTGTTGTTGAATAGACTCTTTTACCCTATCAGTTCGATCAGATGATCTTTGAGAAATTCGAGTCATTTCTTCTGCAGAAGCAGAAATCTCCTCACTACTCGCTGCAATTTCATCTGTAGACATAGATACCGTTTGAATTTGTTCAGATACTTGTTGCACTTTTTCTGTGATTTTTCCAAATACTTTTTCTGTGTGCATTACTACTTGTGTACCTGCTTGTACCTCATTATCTACTTTTCCCATCATGTCTACCGTATGATTCGTTGTTCCCATAACTTGAGTAATAAGCTTCTCAATTTGTTTTGCAGAATCACTAGATTGTTCTGCTAATTTTCGTACTTCATCCGCTACAATTGCAAACCCTCTTCCACTTTCCCCAGCACGTGCAGCCTCAATTGCGGCGTTTAATGCTAATAAATTAATTTGAGATGTAATACCTTGCATAACATCAATGATTTTGACAATTTCTTCTGATTGTTCCTTCATAGCCTCTACTTGCTTAACACCACTATATACTGAAACTTGAATTGTATCCATTTGTTGAATCATTTGTTTCATTAACTTATTGCCACTCTCTGCGTCTAATGCTGATTGTGCAGATAATTCATTTACAGAGGAGGATGTATTCACTATATTTTGCATTCCTTGTGTCAATTCTTCCATTGCACCTGCCGTTTGTTCCATTGCTTGTTTTTGGCTCTCTGCCCCATTTGCAACTTCTTCAATATCTATAGTGATTTTCTTTGCCGCACTGCTAGATACTTCTGATGCAGATACTACTCCATCTGCATGTTGGAATAAAAGCTGAATATTACTTTCTACTTCTTGCATATTTGCTCTTAACCCTGCAATCATCTCGTTAAAATCACTTACTAATACACCTAATTCATCTTTAGCATTATAATCACCATATACAGTTAAATCTCCTTCTTTCGCTCTTTCCATCATACGACTAACTGTTTGTAAAGGAGCAACTATAAGCTTGCTAATAATATAACTTACTATACATATAACGATTGTGATAACTACTACAAGAATTATAAAAGCAATAATGGATCGATCTATCATTTTTTGAGAATCTTTAAATACTTGGTCAGCTAAATTTGAAACATACGCTTCTAAATCTACAGCATAACCAGCTAGCTCTACTCCCTTTGGTTTTAATTCCTTTTGAAATTCGTTTACCATTTGAGATTCGTTTGTTACCTTCGCTTTTTCAAACAACTTTTTATATGTATCCATATAACTTGGTAAAGACTTCTTCATCTTTTGGAACAGCTCATCCTCTTGCTTACTTAAATCGAAGCCATCATCATATTCTTTTAATAAAGAATCATATTTTTTAAGATCCTTTTCAATATTACCAATAATTCCTTCTTTATTCGCCCCCTCATTTTGTGACACTGTAATTAATTCTAGTAAGTTATATTCTAAAGAATTTTGTGTACGAAGCATTCCTTCTAATAAAATTGCAGAATATTGATAATCATCTACTACAACCTCTGTATCCTGCTTAATCTTATTAATAGAATTAATTGCTACACAGCTCATAATTACCATGCCCAAAACGGCTAATGAGATAAGCGAGAATAATTTATACTTCACTTTTAAATTTTGTAAAAAATACATATTTCCACCTTTAGTCCTTTATATACAGATTTTTAGAATTTTATAGCTTATTATTTACAAAATCACAATAAAAAGCAATGATAAATATTCCCAATATCAAACTTATATTTCTATAAAAAAGAAGTAGCATAATCGCTACTTCTTTTTGCTTTGTTTCCCATATTGTTCAAACGTATGAATTCTTTCAAAAATCGGCGGATGCGTGTATAAGAAAAACTTCACTAATGCCGGCGGATTTACTTGGCTTAAACTTGTTTTTGATAAGTATTGAAAAGTTTTCACCCCTGATTTACCATCTTTCGTCATGTCTAAAGCGTATTGATCTGCCGCTCGTTCTTCTATACGAGATACGTAATTTGATGCAGGGCTTACCGCAAAAGATAATATAGAAGAAATTAAGAAAAATAAAGGTAAAATTGAGAAACACGCCAATTTTGAAATTTGCAATGTATCTCCCCATTTTCGAATACACATATTTAAAATACGACTAATTAAATACATACCTATAAACGATATCAAGACATAACTCGCAACGCCCCAATATATATGTTTCATCACATAATGTCCCATTTCATGGGCCATTATAAATAAAATCTCTTTATCTTTTAATTGCTGAAGTGTTGTATCCCACATTACAATGCGAGCATTAGGGCCAATTCCTGTTACATATGCATTTAACGCATTCGTTTTTTCCGACATATTTACTTCATATACGTGTTTAGCTGGAATGTCTGCTTTGTCTGCTATAGCTAAAATTTTCGTTTCCAATTCTTTATTTTTCAGCGTCGAGAAGTCGTTATAAAGTGGATCAATAATAACAGGCTGTATGAATGTTAAAAAGATTGTAAACGGTACAGAGAGTGCCCATCCTGCTAACCACCATCTCTTCGGGAATTTACGGATGAGCCATAAAAGAACAGAAACAATGAGTAACATCGTAGCATAATTCACCCAAAAATCGATGACATGATCTTTTATCCAGCTTTGTGTACTTTGCGTTGAAATTCCGTAATCAACAGATACTTTACGCCCGATCCATTGTACTGGTAATGATAGTACTGTTGTAAGTAACGATAAATAAAAGAAATAAATCGCGACTTGCAAGACGCTTATTTTAGTCGTTTCCTTCGACCATTTCTCAAATCGTCTTGAAATACCGAGCACGAGCACAAACAGTAAAATAATCCATTCAAGAGGTGTTGCTAAAAAGAAAAGTAAATTTTTCACGCGCGAATAATCTTGGCTTAGCGTAAGCTCTCTTGCATTCATAAATGTTTGTGGATCTGCACTCGTTCCTTTATACATGTCCGGAATAATTTCATGATTCCATCCAAATAAATACCAGTATATAAATAGCGCAAAACCAACGTACAAAAAAAGCGACCACCTAATAACTTTCCTCACGTTATTCCCTCCTCTATGCTGCCTGTCTATTATTATTGTAAGTTCGTACTTTCTAAATTAGAACAAGCTAATCGTTAGAATTGTTCTAGCTCCTTCTATTTACATAAAAAAACTCTTCTATTACAAGAAGAGTTTCACCTATTTTTAGACACTTTCTTCGGTTCATAATCTGGTATAAGAAACGCACTTACAAACCAGCACCTTTTACATAACGTACATATTCATAGTCTTGGAAAAATAGCGTCGTTATAATAATCGTAATAAAATCGACTAAAACAAATATATATCCTATTTGCTTCTTCGATAACATAGATAATTATCCTCCTTAAGGAAGCACATCTATTAATAAACTAAAATCTTGCAAAGAAAAAGAACTATATTTCATAATACCTTGTACAGCTAAAAGTAAAATAAGACCGGTCACACACATGTAGTTAATACTTTCTTCTTGCTTTTTCTGAGCAACTATTCCACCACTTATACATAAAATTCCTAATAAATGGAGCGCTAAATACATGAAAAAGTAAGCTTCCTCCCAGCGAAGAACAACATTTACTGTCGTAATCAGCACTAAACTAAGTAGAATCAAATAAAAAAACTTATTTGACGATATCATTTCATTCATATAATTTTATACATCCCTTTCAAATTTCGAATTAATGATGCTTTAGTTTTCATAAAATAAAACAAAATGAAAGCCCCCATTACTTTTCAAAAAATTTTATGAACCCTAACATACTTCTCTTCATTTTTCACATACTGTTTGAAGATGCGCTTCATCATTTCTTCTACAATAAAATTGACTATTATTAATGTCCCTAAAATAAGACTCCTGGAAGAAGATTGTATCTACTACAGGATCTCTTCACAAAAGCTTTTACATTTCCTTCAATATTTTCTCAAACGTCTGCTTCATCTTATTTATCTCCCACTACGTTTGAAAAACTTCTTGCCTTCTCCGCATATATAGCCGGAACTTCTTTACTCCAATATTTGCGATTAACAAATAAAAAGATGAGTACTAAATTCAATCCCGCTATAAAAATAATTAGTCCTGGGAAGAATGTCGTATAGCTCGAAAAATCTGCAAAACTCATTATCTTTTCTCTGCTTACTAGAAAAGAAGCACTGAGCACAAACGCATTGTTTAACATATGAATAACAATTGGCATGAGTAAGCTTTTCGTACGAATATATACGATTGATAGTACGATGCTAAACACGACTGCACCGAGGAAATCAATATGTAAACAAGCAAATAAAAGTGCTACAACGACCATCGCTATACCAGTTCCCCATTTTGCTGCAAAACGCTGAAGTAAAAATCCTCGAAAAACAAATTCACCAATAATAGGTGCAATAAATACAACCATAATAACTTGGTATAAATATCCCCCTGTACTATCTATAATTGGTTCATGTAGTGCATTCATAATAAAATCTGGTGTAATCCATGCAAAGCTGTACATGTACAAAATAAGATAGCCGTAACTAAAAACACATAGCATAATCGCGATATACAAAACTTGCATCAGGTTAAATGCTTCGTTTTTATTAATAAAGTGTACAAATGAAACACGGTGCTTTCTATACTCATAAAAGAGCCACATTATCGGAAGGATATAAAATATAAGAATACTTATAAAAGAAGAATTCTGTATATGAAATGTACTTTCTAGCAATTCATTACTACTTCGTGCTACCAAAATTAATAGTGCAAATACAATTAAAAAATATCTAGCTCGCATCGTTTGAAACGGATTCACACTCATCTCCTCCCTATGTTACTTTTATCATATCATTTGAATCTTAATTTTTTGTGAAAGAAAACCTTAAAATTTCCTTAAAAATTCCATAAGTTACAAAAAGATGATATGATATTCGAGAAAATTAGGAGGGATTCATATGTATCATGCAAACATTTTACTCGTTGATGATGAAACAGCAATTTTACAATTACTAACTACCATTCTTGAAAAAGAAGGGTTTTCTCATATTACAACTGTAACATCTGCGGAAATAGCTTTATCTCTCATTGAACAAAATGAATATGATTTAATTATTTTAGATGTAATGCTTCCTGGACAGTCCGGCTTCGATATTTGTCCTATCATTCGCCAAAAGACAGATTGTCCTATCTTCTTCCTAACAGCGAAAACATCTGATTTAGATAAAATATCTGGATTTTCATACGGTGCGGATGATTACATTACGAAGCCATTTAATCCGCTAGAAGTAGTGGCTCGTATGAAAGCTCAACTTAGAAGACATATGAAACAAAGCATACAAGAACAAAAAACACCCTCCATTTCATTTGGGAGGTTTGAAATCGATCAACATTCTGCGGAACTAACAGTAGATGGTAGCATTGTCGAATGCTCCGCTCAACTCTTTCAACTACTACTCTTCTTTTGTGAGAATCCGAACTACGTATTTTCGAAAGAAGAAATATATGAAAAAGTTTGGGGAGCGCCTGCCTATAATGGCGATGATAATACCGTTATGGTCCACATTCGAAAACTACGCGAAAAAATTGAGCAAGATCCAAGTAAACCAGAATACATTAAAACAGTTCGTGGACTTGGCTATAAGTTCATTACAAAGTAGGTTGGTCATATGAATTTAAATAAAAGACTTATTATTCAATTTATACTTCAACACGTATTTGTTTTAGTTACATTACTTATTGCTGTAGTCGCTGCTTTCACTTATTTAATTTTTCTTGTTTCTAGCACTTCATACGAACCTAATATTCCAGATTCTGATAGTTTTACAATTTCCAGATACATCTCTTCAAAAGATGGCGATATTTCGTTAAAAACTGAAGTACAAGACCTAATAAAGGAAAAAAGCGACTGGCTCCAAGTAGTAGATGAAAATGGAAAGGTCCTCTACCACTTTAATACACCAAATGATGTCCCGAATTCTTATACGAAAACATCTTTACTTGCATATGTACAACATCATATGGAGAGTAATTACAAATTTACATATTGGGAAATTGAATTAGAAGAAAAGAAAGTACTTGTTATTTACGGTGGTATGTTAAAAAGCAATACATTACTGAAAACCATTCAAAAGGGGCATCCTTCTTTAACAATGGATTCGTTCGCATTAACAGATCAAGAAACACAGTTACTTTCTAAAGAAAAAGCAACACTTCAAATATTTAATAAAGATGGCGAGGAATTATTTTCCTATCCAACTGAAGAAAAAAAGGCATTTTCAGCAATTAAGACTGCCCTTAACGAAAAAGAACCGTGGAATCATACAGAAAACACGTCGAGCTGTTACGACGCAAATAGCGGTCATCTTCTCGTCGTAACAACAAAAAATGAGCACTACTACCCAGATGACGAAATTGAGGATGTATTTACTAAAAAGTTTCTAATCGGATGCGGATTAATCCTTCTTATCGTCTTTGTTTATTTAGTCATTCTATCTATTTGGTACGGAAATAAGTTTGGAAAACCGCTATTACATGCGATGCGCTGGCTTAAAAACATCGCTGGTGGAAAGTACGAAGAGCCTGTTAATAAAAAAGGGAAACCTGTTCGATTCAGGCGGTCCGGTAAAGAAAAATGGTCGTTCCGCCTATTTAAAGATGTTACAAACTCACTAGAGCATCTTTCTATTACTTTGAAAAAGAACGATGCAATGAGAAAAGTACTGCAACAAACACGTGAAGAATGGATTACTGGTTTGACGCATGATTTAAAAACACCGCTTAGCTCTATATACGGCTATGCATTATTACTAGAATCGAAGCAATACAATTGGACTGATCAAGACATTCAACAATTTGGTCATGTAATGAAAGAAAAATCTCAATATATGACTACATTAATTGACGACTTAAGCTTAACGTATCAACTAAAAAATGATACTCTTCCTGCGCAACACGTAAATGTTGAAATTAATCAGTTCGTCCAAAAAGTTTTATTACAATTTATTAATAACCCGACACTACAAAATCAAAACATTGAATTTGTGCCAAGTTCAAGCAAAATCCAATATTTTATTGAGGAAAAATGGTTCCAGCGTATTATCGAAAACTTATTAGCAAACGCTGTAAAACATAATAATGAAACGACAAACGTAATCGTAAAACTTTCGCAAAATGCAAATTCATTTACACTATCTATTTCAGATAACGGAAAAGGAATGGATGATAAAACGAAAGAACTTTTATTCGAAAGATATTACAGAGGAACAAATACAGAAGAAAGCAACATAGGAACCGGGCTTGGCCTAGCCATTACAAAGCAACTCGTTCATGCCCATAACGGAACGATTTCCATTGATAGTGAACTTGGGAAAGGAACGGCGATTATTCTTGTGTTTCCGTTTCATTCGTAGGAAAGGCGCTATATAGTGCCTTTTTATATTTTCTTTTTTCAGAGCGGTATGTTGGTATGTGAAATTATATCGGCGATTTTCCGAATATATTGACCGTAACTCTAAATGTATCAGCGATTCTCAAGATATATCGATTTATCGACAAAAACTATCAATAGTAGCCTTCTCCCACACAATAAAAAAGCGAACCATCTCTCAATGATTCGCTCTTCTCCTATTATTTCTTCTTCACCGGTATCCAAAGCTCTACTTGAGCAAACTCACTCTTATCTTCGTGGCAACGCTCATCGTATAGTTCAAACTCTGTAACTCCGCAATGTTCATATCCTGAATGCGGGAACCATTCTGAGAATACTGCATTCCACGTTTGATGGATAGAAGATACCATTTCTTCATGAGGAACTTTCGGTGTTGTAAATACTGCATATGTTGCGGCCGGGAAAGTACGCTGTGCAATTGTACTCGGTACATTCTCAAAATCTGTAACTTCCATTCCGATAATATATGTGAAGTCCCCTGTTTCTAAATTAAAATCTGTACATAGTCCAAGCTCTACCCATTGGCTCGTATCTTTACGATTCGGAATCGTTGTTCCAAGATCCTTTTGTAAATATTCCTGCCAAAAGACCGGGATATCTTGATGATTTTTCCCTTCTTTACTCGTTGTCTTCAATTCATATCCAGCAACTAAAAATTCCGGTTTATTTACAATACGATATTCCATTTGTATGCCTCCTAAATATGGATTTAATTTTCGTTGTTTTACATTGACTCTATAATACATCGGCGTTTCAATTTCTTGTTTTCGATACTCACTTGGTGTCATTTGAAATAATTTTTTAAAGGCTCTCGTGAACGTTTCATGAGATTGAAAGCCATGCTCAAATGCGATATCAATAACTTTTTCATCCGTATGAGAAAGTTGATAAGCTGCCCGGGCTAACCTCCTCTTCCGAACATACTCCATTACTGTATCACCTACTAACGCCTGGAATACACGATGAAAATGCGATTCAGAAAAACCTGCAATACGAGCTAAATTACGCAGCGTTTGTTTTTCCATTACATCTTCTTCAATATAATCAATTGACCTTTGAATTTGTGTTTCATAGCTTTCCATCTCTGTTCACCCGCCTTATATGTATTATGATAAAAGAGAACTCTATCCAATTCTTGACGTTTTTTACTATAATTCCATAAAAAACTGTAACTTTTTTATATGTATTTCGTTGTTATTTATGAAGGGAGGGAAATGTAGTGAAACAAAGTCAAACACTAGAAGAAATTTACTCACAACATATGCACGATTTATTTCGCTATCTTCTCTCCCTAACCGGAGATTTCTACTGTGCAGAAGATCTCATGCAGGAAACATTTTACCGAATGCTCGTCCACATTGACTATTATAAAGGAGAAGAAATTAGGCCGTGGTGGTTTACAATCGCCTATAACGCCTTTATCGATTGGCACCGAAAAGAAAAGAAATATAAAACAACTACAGTTGAAGAATTCCATTTACCAAACGTGCCAAGTACAGAGCATGCATATTTCGTAAAACATGAGATTACTAGTTGGTTACAAAGTTTATCCTCTCTTCCGCTCGAAAGACGAAATGTGTTACTACTACGAGATTACTACGGATTCTCCTATAAGGAAATAGCAGACATGATCGGTCTCTCGTTAGCAAAGGTGAAAATTGAATTACACCGCGGGCGAAAAGAAACGCGAAGCATAAAGGAGTGATACTGATGGGTTGTGCAGAGTTTAAAAAACTGTGGGAGAAATATGAAAAAGGAACGCTCACACATGATGAACAAGAAAAGTTAGAAAGTCATATTGAGACATGTGAAGAATGTGAAGCTCATTTGGATGAATTACTTGCGAAGAGTGAACCAGTGAAGAAAAGATTGCCACCACAAAATCTTAAAATTCCATTTTGGAAAATAAAATGGAAACAACGTTGGCAAACCGTTAGTTTTGTTCTCGCTGTTTGTATAGCAATATATTTTGTCGGTCATTTCTCATCTTCCCTTTACTTCTATTCAAATGATATGAAAAACTTACGTGAAGTGGATGATATACCAGTCCTTGCACTAGAAGCAACAACTCCAAATAGTCGTTCCAGTGGAGGCAGTACAAATATTAAGCCCTTTTTCCGTACAGAAAATGAAATAAATTTAGTTAAAATGGTCGGCAAAAAAGAATTTCCCATTGGTACAGTAACAACGAGTAGTTTCTTATCATCTGTAACTGTCACAAATCAATCTTGGGCAAACACAGCCTATTCCAAAAAACTTTCCTTTGTTCACCCAAAAATCAAGCAAGGTGATCATTTGAAAGAAGCATCTAAAAAAGTTTGGGATACACTTGGAAAGGTACATGAGGGAACCGTTGCAGAAGTAGCGCTATCTTTTGACAAACCTTACACTTTACAAGAATTAGAACCCCTTTTATATAGCGTATTTGAAGCACAAGAAATGCCGCCAACTCCTATATGGTATGCTTTAGACACCGGACAAGAAAGAATAAATGAGGAAGATTTTATCTTACACGGCGGAGAGGTTATCGGATTTCCAGAACATATAAACCTTCCTGAAAATGAAACAAAAAAGCTAAAGACAAAAGAAGATGAAGTAATAGAAATGATGCGTATTCTTTCTACAAATAAAGAAACTGTAAGTAAAACTACTTGGACTAATGAAAAAGAGCTGAACTTAGATAAGCGCTATCAGTATGTAAAAGATAACGGAGTAAAAGTATATGGTATTGTCATTACTGGACCGTCGAAAGAGTTATTAAAATTACAAAATTCACCGCACGTACGTTATGCGACTCTTGGAGATATTGAGATTTGGAATTGGTTTGATTACTAATAAAAAAGAAGTAGCGCATTAAAAAGCGATGTGCTACTTCTTTTTTCATTTACTGATAGCTGAGGGCTGTGCTTCCCGAAACCTTAATGATAAACATTCATGCTATATTAGCCAACGTAATACTGACTAATAAAAGTACCATCATAACTACTCCTATTCTAGGATTATATATAATTAAATTTATATAAAATTTATTAAGTAAGTTTGTTCTTTGGCTCGTTAGAATTTCCAGAATTAATAATATATAATGTAAAATAAGACAATTTTAACTATAAATATTGATATTTAATTAATGGAGGTGCCAAGTATGCTTAAAGAAACTATTAAAACATTAAATATCGAATGTATCGGGGGCTTTACTGCGAAATGCGCCGATCCAATCATTGCCCATATAAACCCAAGTGAACTGAGCAAACGTGATATTTTCGTAATAATAAAAAATGATAATACAATATGGGCCACAAAAGCAATCCAAGAAAATATAGATTCAAATAATATTAAGTGGCTAGAAATTACAAAAAACAATATAAAACAAAGAAAAAGTTTTTTAGCAAGAAAGGCATGTTATTTTGAGGTTACAAAGGGTGATTTGTTTGGAGTTTATTTAATTTCCGAAGATCTAATTTTAAACAACCAATTTGCTAACGCTCAGTCTTATATTAAATTTATATCAGTATAGAGACCACCTTTATTTCTCTAATCTATAAAACATTGTGGAATTGAATAAAATACTATCTATTTAACTAAAAAGCATAAAAATATATAAAATAACAGCTATAAACAAATACTACCTAAAAAATCGATTCTACCTTTAATAGCAGTTCTAAATTCAAATTCCTTATCCATAGGAACAACCTATACAAAAAAAGGTGTCATCGCATTTGATGACACCTTTTCTCTATATAAAAGTAAATTAATTAGAAATCACTTTCACATACATCCCTCTCACCGCTTTTTCATAAGCGATATCGCTCATCTGCCTTATGTTTTCTGATACGACAGACGACTGAACGATCTCCCCTTCACGAAGTAATGGCGGATCAATGAGACGCACTTTATTTTTCTGATATAAATCATAATCATTTCTATCTTCTTTTACTTCTACACTTGGATGAACTTTGCCTAATAAAGCATCGACTTCTTGGTCTTTACATTGCTGTAATTTCGATATAAGCTCATGATCTTCAAGAAGGAAATCATCTGGATGGATTCTCTTTTTATGAAGAGCTAATTTTAACGTTTTAGCTAACATATCATTTCCATAAATATTAATTGGCTTCATAAAGAAATCGATTACTTCTTTGTAATACGTCTTCGTAAACCATTCTGCAATTTCAATGTTTTGAAGAACCATTTTCCCATTTACTGCGATTAAATCCTTTAAAAAATCTTGAGCTTCTTCTAACGAAATATATCCATATGTATACATATCTCTCAATGTGTAATCCACTCGGTCCGCACATAACTCTGGTGCTGATCTTTCAAGTAAAGTCCACTTTGAATCATCTAATAAAATATCTTCATAGCGGTAGCCATGTTTTGAAAGAATCGCCGGAATTTCTGAGTTTTTAACGACAGAGCTAAATATCTCTTCATGATAACTTTCATTTTCGTTATCAAAAACGTAATCAATCACATGAGAAAAAGCAGTATGCGATACATCATGCAGTAAACCGGCAATCTGTTCTTCTACTGAACCACCAAGCTTTTTAATTAACAACATAACACCAACTGAATGATCAAAACGCGTTACATTCCATTTCTCGTTCATTAAGTAACTCGCTCCGGCCTGATGAATCCCTTTCAGCCTTTGTACAGGTTTACTTAAAATTAATTCTTCTAACACTTGATCTACTTTAAACTCACCGTATATTACATCTGATATGACCACTTATAATCCCCCTTTTTCAAGCAGAGTCTTCTTATAGTATCTCTTTTTCCAGGGAGAGTAAATATACCATTTTGCAATCCAAATACGAACGTTCTGTTTTAAAAAAATAGAGAGCCATTAGCTCTCTATTAAATACACTTATTCAAACGTAACTTCCACCTGCACAATCTCAGATCTACTTCCAAGTCTGAGCGGTGGTCCCCAAAATCCGAATCCAGAAGAAACAATGGCGTGGAATGCACCTTTTTGTGCGTATCCCCAGTCTAGTTCGTACATTCTTCTCGTTACAATATGATTCGGCGCCATTTGTCCGCGGTGCGTGTGACCAGATAATAGTATATCAACGCCGGCATCCGCTGCCTGCTTTAATTCAAATGGCTGGTGATCCATCGCAATAACAGGAAGCGATAAATCCACAGTACTCATTAAACTTTCAAAGCTTTGACGATCTCGCTCTGTTTTATCTCTTCTCCCAACGAGATAAAAACTATCTTCAATTGTAATGACTTCATCTAAAAGAATACGAATATCAATCTTATCCATTTCTTGCAAAAATTCAGGAACCGCTCGTCCGTAATATTCGTGGTTCCCTAACACACCATATACGCCCAATGGAGCTTTCATTTGTTTCATAATGTGTCCCATGTTTTTTTGAATGAACACACCTGGATGATCATCAATAATATCACCAGGCAGTAAAATAATATCTGGCTTCATTTCATTTACATGGTGGACTAGTCTCTTTAAATGAGAAACACCAGATAGTTTACCGAAATGCATATCAGAAGCCATCGCAATGCGTAAACTTTTACGACCCTCTACTTTTTTCGGTATGTGTACATCATACTTTCTTACAACCGGGCTATAGGCATTGAATACTCCATATGCAAAGATAAAGACGAACACGAGTAAAACGACCATTCCTGTCCAAATAATTGCTGTTTCTTTCTCCACTGAAAACTGTAATAATAAGACGGCAATATCGGCTAATGGCAATAACATAAGCGCATATTGTATAACCGCAAACCAAATGGAACCGATTGTTCGTAGGAATGGAAGAAACTTAAACACCTGTACGAGAATATACGCATATGAAATGAAGCCAACTACGAAAGCGTAATATCCCCAAGCTTCCCAGCCGAATACGGTACTTAGCCAAACCCAACCGTTCCAGCCGATGTAAAACATAAGTAGTGTGTAAACAATTAACATAGTAAATATATTGAAATAACGAAGATTCTTCACAGCCAGCCTCCTTATTGATTTCTTCTATTATATCTTGTTATGCACGTTTAACGTAAATATTAAGCACATCAATCTTCACAATAAAAACCCCTAATTGCTAGATGCAAACCTAACAATTAGAGGTGCAATTCAAAACAAAATTACTTTTACAGATTATTGATAAACACATTGTTTTTAAATTTTTAGGGGCCGCTGTAATGGGGATATTGGAATCTTACGTATTAGAAGAAATTGATAGTGACGTTGAATATGTTGCGACGCAGGTTGAGGAGTTGATGAAGCGGAATATATAGTTTGTTATAACCGTAATAAGGAAAGCCGAACCGCCACTCTATGACGGTTTGGCTTTTATTTAAATCACAAAATCCTCCGGAATAAACACCTTTACTTCTTTCGGGTGTACGTATACAGACTCACCCGTTTGAATGTTCAGTTGTCTAAACCGTTCTTTACTAATTTCTGCTTCTAAATATTCCTCTGTTCCCTCTCGTTTTAATTCTACATATACGACCGGGCCAACCGCATGTGAGTATGTTACTTTCGCCGGGATTGCCTCTACACTTTGCTCCGTACGAGAAATCGATAAATGATGTGGCCTTACATACGCTACTCCGTCTACGTTAGAAACGTGTGTATGCTCTGGTGCTTCTAGTTCTACAGAGCCTAAATCTAGTTTTCCTTTATGAACACGGCCATGAAATAAGTTTACGTTTCCTAAAAAGTCATATACAAACGGGCTTGCTGGATTTTCATACACTTCTTCTGGCGTTCCCATTTGTTCAATTCGTCCTTCATTCATCACAACGATGCGGTCCGCAACGTCTAACGCTTCCTCCTGATCATGTGTTACGAATACGCTCGTAATTTGAAATTCGTCATGTAATTTCCGGAGCCATCTTCGTAATTCTTTCCGTACTTTCGCATCAAGTGCACCAAACGGTTCATCTAGCAATAAAATTTTCGGTTCTACTGCAAGTGCCCGGACTAATGCAATACGTTGGCGTTGTCCGCCAGATAATTGCGCTGGGTAACGTTTTGCAAAGCCATCCATTTTTACAAGCTTTAATAATTCTGTTACCTTTTCTTCTATTGCTTCTGCTGAAGGCCTTACGCTTTTCTTCCTTACTTTTAAACCGAAAGCGACATTTTCAAACACATTCATATGTTTAAAAAGCGCATAGTGCTGGAAGACGAAACCGACTTGCCGGTTTTTCACGTGAATGTCTGTTAAATCTTCCCCATCAAATGAAATAGAACCTCCATCCGCTTCTTCTAGCCCTGCAATAATTCGTAATAACGTCGTTTTTCCAGAACCTGACGGGCCTAATAAGGCAACAAGTTCTCCTTTTGGAATATCTAAACGAATATCTTTTAACGCTTGAAATGTACCATATTGTTTTGATACGCCGTGAATTTGAATACTCATCGCAATCCCCCCTTATTGTCGTTTTTCCATTCTCCATTCGATCCAGTTTTTTATAACGAGCGTAAGAACTGCGATGAATGACATTAAAGTCGCCACAGCGAACGCAGCTGAAAATTGATATTCATTGTATAAGATTTCAATATGAAGCGGCATCGTATTTGTAACGCCGCGTACGTGGCCAGACACAACGGAAACAGCTCCGAACTCACCAATGGCGCGGGCATTACATAAAATCATGCCGTATAAAAGACCCCATTTTATATTCGGAAGCGTAACACGCCAAAACATTTTCCATCCGCTTGCACCAAGTGACAGAGCTGCCTCTTCTTCACTTTTCCCTTGTGCTTGCATAACCGGGATTAATTCACGTGCAACGAACGGGAACGTTACGAATATCGTTGCAATGATAATGCCTGGGACAGAGAAAATAAGTTTCACACCATGTTCCAATAGCCATCCGCCAAATGCGGCTCTCGGTGTGAAAAGTAAAACGAACACTAACCCTGCGATAACTGGTGACACTGCAAACGGCAGTTCAATAAGTGATAATAATAACTGCTTTCCTTTAAACTGAAACTTCGTAATAAGCCATGCTGCTGCTATTCCGAATATCGTATTAAGCGGCACAACGATTAACGCAACGAGAAGCGTTAATCGAATCGCCGAAAATGCTTCTTGATCTGTTACGGCAGCAATGTATACATCAATCCCCCGTTCAAAAGCTTTCATAAAAATTGTCACGAGCGGGAGTAATAGAAAGAGAGATAAAAATAAAACTGTTATCGTAATTAATAGACCCGGTACAAATTTAGATTCTTTTTTAGCCGATATGCTTTTTACTATTTTCTTCTCTAGTAATGTTGGTTCCATTTTCTCCCCTCCTATTCATTTCTCAGTTCATGCCTTCTACTCCAAGTTTGAATCATGTTAATAAGGAGAAGGAAAAGAAGAGAAATGATAAGCATCACAGCTGCTACTGCTGTTGCTCCGGCGTAATCATATTGTTCTAGTTTCGTCATAATCATAAGTGGTGCAATTTCTGTCTTCATCGGCATATTACCTGCGATGAAAACGACGGATCCATATTCCCCTAATGCCCGTGCAAAAGCGAGCGAAAAACCAGCAAGGAGAGCTGGGAATATTTCTGGTAAAATGATTTTCACAAATATTTGAAGGCGTGAGGCTCCTAAACTAGAAGCTGCTTCTTCTACTTCTTTATCAATACTTTGCAGCACTGGTTGCACCATTCGGACGACAAATGGTAAGCCGATAAACGTAAGTGCAACAATAATTCCGAGCGGTGTAAAAGCTATTTTTATATGAAACACACTAAATATTTTTCCGATCCAACCATTTTCCGCATAAAGCGTCGTCAGTGTAATACCAGCTACAGCAGTCGGAAGAGCGAATGGTAAATCAATTAGTCCGTCTAATAATCGTTTCCCTGGAAAGGTGTAGCGAACGAGCACCCATGCAATTAATAAACCGAAAATAGCATTTACAACCGCTGCTACAAGTGAAGTCGTTAAACTCACTTGATAGGAATGCAACACGCGCTCACTCGTTATAACTTGTGCGAACTTCTTCCAGCCTAGCTGTGAAGTTTGAATAAATACGATAGAAAGTGGTATAAGTACGAATAAACTCATATATAACATTGTAAATCCAAGAGATAATCCAAACCCCGGTAAAACACGCTTCTTCTTCCTCACAATCCTTCACCTCATCCCCCCTTATTTTTTATAAATTTGGTCGAATACGCCTCCATCATTAAAATGCTTTTCTTGCGCTTTTTTCCAGCCTCCAAATAGTTCATCTACTGTAAATAATTGAACTTTTGGAAATTGTGATGCGTACTTTTCCGCTACTTTTTCATTGCGAGGGCGATAAAAGTTTTTCGCTGCAATTTCTTGCCCTTTTTCTGAATACAAATATTCAAGATACCCCTCAGCTACTTTTTTCGTTCCTTTTTTATCAACTACTTTATCTACAACAGCTACTGGTGGTTCTGCAAGTATACTAATCGAAGGCGTTACAATTTCGAATTTATCTTTTCCAAGCTCTTTTTGTGATAATAATGCTTCATTTTCCCAAGCAATTAACACATCACCAATTCCTTTTTCAACGAAAGTTGTCGTTGCCCCGCGCGCACCAGAATCAAGTACTTCTACGTTTTTATAAATTTGACCCACAAACTCTTTCGCTTTATCTTCACTATTGTTATACTTCTTCAGCGCATATCCCCACGCTCCCAAATAGTTCCAGCGTGCTCCTCCAGATGTTTTTGGATTCGGTGTAATGACAGACACACCTTTTTTCGTTAAATCATCCCAATCTTTAATCCCTTTTGGATTTCCTTTTCGAACGAGAAATACAATTGTCGATGTGTAAGGAGTTGAATTATCGGCCAGTCTTTTCTGCCAATCTTCTGCTAACTGTTTTTTCTTACTAATTGCGTCAATATCATAAGCGAGTGCTAGCGTTACAACATCTGCTTCTAACCCGTCAATAACAGAACGCGCTTGGCTTCCAGATCCGCCGTGTGATTGTTTTACATTCACTGTTTGCCCATGTTTCTCTTTCCAATACTTCGCAAAGTCTTTATTGAAATCTTGATATAACTCACGCGTTGGATCATATGAAACATTTAAAAGTTCAACTGTCTTCTTATCTGCACTTCCTTCAGAATTGTTAGTGGATGTTGCCGATCCACACCCCGACAAAAGGACAAATGCTGATAATAAAACACCTGTACTTTTCATTAATGATGCCTTACTCCACTGTTTCATATATAAAGCCCCCTTAGTTTGTACAATAGAAAAAGGCACACAATCCATTCACAAAAGTGAACGTTGTGCGCCTTCAGTTTCTCTGATTAGCTTCTATTGTATTCTGTTTGATTTCTTTTCATTTTAATTCCGCAATTCACATGTGTCAACTCGGAATTTAAAATTATTATATAAGAAACGCCATACACGCTAAAAATCAGCGGGAATGGAGTCCCACTGATTTTAGTTTCGATTTATTTCTTTAACTTATCTGTCTTCGCAATAGATTGAGCTGCTTCTGCGCGGCTTACCGATTTATCTGGAGCCCATCCATTATCTGTTCCAACTGAAATATTTTCTTGGATTAAAATATTCGTATACTTCGTGCCCCAATGATCTTTTAAATCAGCAAACTCTTTTATACGGACGTATAGCTTAGCCAATTCTAAAAAACAAAAAGATATCCATCTCTATAACATACAGTCATAGAGATGGATATCTTTATTTTTATACTTGCAATGCTTTCTCTCTCAAAGCTCTTCTTAACAACTTACCAGTTGTATTCTTCGGCAGCTCTGTTAAAAATTCAATACTCTTTGGTACTTTATATTTCGCTAAATGTAACGTACAGTAATGCATAAGCTCCTCTTCTGTTACGTTAGTTTGTTTCAGAACGACGTAAGCTCGCACTGCTTCTCCTAAGTTCTCATCCGGAACACCGATTACAACCACTTCAGCTACTGAATCATGGCCATATAACACTTCCTCAACCTCACGAGGATATACGTTATAACCGCCAACGAGGACGATATCTTTTTTACGATCAACAATATAGAAGTAACCTTCTTCATCCATTTTCGCTAAGTCCCCTGTATAAAGCCAGCCGTCTCTAAGTGTCGCCGCTGTATCTTCTGGTGCATTATAATATCCCTTCATAACGTTAGGCCCGCGAACAATTAACTCACCAACTTCACCGACAGGTACTTCTTCACCAAGTTCATTCACAATTTTATTCTCTACGTGCCAAATATTTGTACCAATTGATCCTGGTTTACGAGGACGATCTAACGGATTAAAACAAGTAACAGGTGATGCTTCTGATAAACCGTATCCTTCTGAAACGATAACGTTAAAACGTTTTTCAAAGTTTTTCAGAAGCGCAACAGGCATAGATGCACCACCTGAAATACAAAGACGAAGCGTCTTCACATCTTCTGCACTTGCTTCTTCAAATAAAAATAAGTAATTATACATTGTCGGTACACCCGCAAAAATCGTCGGCCCATACGTACGACAAATGCGAAATACTTCTTTCGGACTAAACTTTGGTAACATTAAAATGGTCGCACCGTTCACAATTGGCGCATTTACCGCAACAGTTAAACAGAACACATGGAACATCGGCAGTGCTGCAACGATGCGATCATCCGCAGTATATTGTAAATATGACGCAACATCGTTAGCGTTACTATATAAATTTTTATGCGTTAACATAGCACCTTTTGGCTTTCCTGTTGTACCTGAAGTGTATAAAATAACGGCAACATCTTCTTCATCTAGTTGAGGGCCTTCGTAAGTTAAATCTCCAGTTCCTATAAAACTAGTAAACGTTTTCATTTTTTCCGTTTCTGTATGAGTAAAATCTGATGAGGTTTCGCATATGATGATATTTTCAAGTGAAGGAAGTCTTGTTGTAAGAGATTGTATAACAGGTAGAAGGACGTCGAGTACGATGATTGTTTTTACATCTCCATTTTGTAAAATATAATGCATTTCATCTGCTGTATAAATTGGATTAATCGGAATGACAGTTGCGCCAGCTTTCATCGTTCCGTATAAGCCTACCAAAAAATGTGGCGAATTGCCGACAGCTAATGCGACATTGTCCCCTTTTCCAATGCCCATTTTTGCTAAATTGCTAGAAAACCTCGTGACCATTTTGTTTAATTGGTCATACGAGACCGACTGATCCATAAATATATAAGCCGGTTTATCCCCCTTCTTTTTTGCCGTTTCAGCCAAAGATTGAACGAGATTCACATAAATCCCACCTTTATAAAATTTAGAATATTTAAAAATTCTAAATTAATTATATTAAAAGAAAATTAAAGTAGCAAGTGATATTCCATTAACTGAATATACAATGACTACTTTTCCCAGAACACTTTGGAAGGATAAGGGAGTTATATATACAAGAAAAGGGTGCAAGCATATAGTTAAACTATTGCTGAAATCATTTTAGGATAATATGCACTCGCTTTTTCAGATATATCGACCGTAACTCAATTTTTATCAGCGATTTCTTAAATACATCGATTTACCGACAAAAGACGACAATCTATACAAAAAGAAAGAGGCTGTCTTTTATGACAACCCCTTCACTTTTAGAAGAATAAATGTAAGAAATCTTCTGTTGTTATATTACCGAAATAGCGTGCGATATCTACACCTTCTAAAGCTACAGCGAATGCATCTTTATCAAATTGTATGCCTGTTAAACGTTCTTCAATATCATGAACATCTAGTGAGCCGAAGAAATCGCCGTAAATTTTACATTCTGTTACTGTTCCTTTTTTTACTTCAAGACGAACGTCAACTTGTCCAACTGGGAAACGGTGTGAATGTTGCAAGTTGAACTTCGGAGATTTTCCGTAGTTCCAATCCCAATTGCGATAACGCTCTTCAGAAATTTTATGAATTTCTTTCCAATCAGCTTCTGTTAATTCGTACGTTGGAATTTCTGTTTCATCTTCGAAAATTGTCTCTAATAGAAGTTGTCTAAACTCTTCTGTCGTCATTTTTTCGTTTAAGAACTCTGTAATATTCGCAACGCGGCTACGGATTGATTTAATTCCTTTTGATTGAATCTTATCCCTCTTCACTTTGAGTGCTGATACGACGTGATCGATTTCAGAGTCAAATAGTAGCGTACCGTGACTAAACATACGACCTTTCGTTGAGAACTGCGCGTTACCTGAAATTTTTCTGCCTTCAGCTAGAATGTCATTACGACCACTTAGCTCTGCATTTACACCTAATTTACCAAGCGCCTTCGTTACAGGTTCTGTGAATTTCTTGAAGTTGCTGAAACTATCTCCATCATCTTTCGTAATAAAGCTGAAGTTTAAGTTTCCTAAATCGTGATATACTGCACCTCCGCCTGATAGACGACGAACGACGTGAATGCCTTTTTCTTTTACGTAATCAGCATTAATTTCTTCCACTGTATTTTGATTTTTACCAATGATAATGGAAGGTTCGTTAATATAGAACAGTAAATATGTTTCGTTAATATCTAAATTCTTCACACAATATTCTTCAATAGCTAAATTTATAGTAGGATCTGTAATCCCTTTATTATCAATAAATAACATCGTATCACCTCATGAATTCCAAACGTAACCACTATGTGCAAGCGTAATGTGGCCACTGAAAATTTGTTTTGCTTCTGTTACTAAATCAGATGGATTGCCAGTATGCGGCAAGTGCGTTAATAAAAGTTCTTTTACATTCGCATCTTTTGCAATACTTGCTACTTCTGTACTATTCATATGCCCTGCTTTCGCAGCTTCTTGATGTGCATACATATTACACTCACAAATAAAAAGATCAGCATCTTTTGTGAACGGAATAAATTCAGGAATATAGCTTGAATCAGCGCTGTATACAACGACATCATCGCCAGCTGTAATACGCATCGCAAAGCATGTAACAGGATGAACAGTTTTTAAGAATGAAATGGAGAATGGTCCAATTTGAAGTGCTCCTTCTGGATTGTATGCGATTCCTTTCGTATGCGGTGCATGCGTTAAAGAATTAAATCCATTCTCATCAAACGGATGACCGTAAATTGGTAATTCCGGTAGTTGTCCTTTCGTTGCACTCGTAATTAATCTCGCATATTGCAACACCCCAATGTCTGCAACATGATCGTGATGATAGTGCGACAGTACAACTGCATCTATATCAGATGGTGTTATATATTTTTGAAGCTGTGCTAGTACACCACTACCACAGTCAACGAGTAAACGAAAACCATCGTGTTCAAACAAATACCCCGACGTTGCTTCTCCCGCTTCTGGGAAGCCGCCCCAAAAGCCGACAACAGTCATTTTCATATGTATCCATCCTTTCTAAAACCGAGTAGCAATGCAGTTTTTCTCCGTACTTGAGAAAGTTTTTTACTTACATCCTACATTGTTAACTATAATCCATTTCCTAAACTTTTTCATTAATTTTCAATTTTGTTATAAAACAGTTATTGACTTTTGTTTTTTGTACTAATACAATGATAGTAAGAAATGGAAATGGAGGGATTGACATGATCGATCAACCAATGGAGTTTTTCAGAAATTTACCGACGAAAACTTGTGCTCATTGCGGGAAGGAAATTGATGAGCAACACGAAGCATACCATAACAAATGTGACGATTGCGTTCACGAAGAATAGTAGTTTGTGAACATAAAAAAACCTAGCAGACATAGTCTACTAGGCTAATAACATCTTATCCTTCATCGTTGAACCTTTCACCAAGAGCTCCAGTTCAAACTCATACAATTCTTTTTTTCGATAATTTTTCGTATGGATTTTATCCATCATTAGGTCGACAACTTTTCGGGCCATTTCATCAATTGGCTGTTCAATTGTCGTAATACCTGGCTCTGTAATCTGTGATAAAATTTGATTATCAAAACCGATAACAGCGAGATCCTCTGGAATGCTCCAGTTATGGCGTTTCGCCTCTGAGATAATTCCAGCTGCAACCTCGTCGCCTCCTGCCAATATCGCGGTAGGATTTTTTTTGTCCTTCAATACTTCATGGAATATTCTTTTTCCATCATCCCAAGAGAAAGCGTTTTCAAGAAAATCAATCGCTTCCACTTCTCTACTCTTTTCAGTAATAGCGCGTAAAAAGCCCATTTTTCGCTGTTGGCTCACTACTTTCGTTTCGTTACCACGGCAAAAAATAAGATTACGATATCCTTGTTCTAACACATGATTGGCAGCTATGTATGCTCCTTGCGCATGATCAAATTTCACTGTTGGAATATTTGCTTCCTCAATATATTCATTACATAACACGATTGGACCGTGTTGTAAGTATGGCTCTACATCCTCCCACGGATTTTCTAGTGAACATAGAATAATCCCATCTACTTGTTTCGTAGATAATAATTGTAAATACTCCATCTCTTTTTCCGGTAAATATCTTGTTTGACAAATAATCAGTTTATATTTATGTTCAGAAGCAGCAATCTCGATTGCTTCAATAAATCTACTGAAGAAAGGATTTGTAATCCTTGGAACTAGCACCGCAATTGTTTCCGTTTTTTGTTTACGAAGCCTTCTCGCCGCAGAATTAGGAACGAAGCCTAAATGCTTCATCGCTAATTGAACCCTTTTTTTCTTCTCATCTGAAACATATGGATGATTATTGATCACCCTAGAAACCGTTGTCCTTGATAACCCCGCTAATTTCGCCACGTCCTCGATAGTCGACACGAAATTCTCCCCCTTTGCATGAAAACGTTTTCTTATCCTGATTATATAGTATATTATTGGAAACTGCAATATGGGTTCTTATGATTTTACTATATTAATATTATACATAGGAAAAAGTCTGTTAATTGCAGAAAGATATATACTACTTTTAGAATTTCACAATTAAAATATTTATTAAATAAAGGATGATATTTCATGAATCGGGTGGATCGTTTATTAGCTATATTAATTGAACTACAAAGAAAACAAACTGTTACAGCACATAGTTTAGCCGAAAAATTTGAGACAAGTAAAAGAACAATTTATCGAGATATGGACGCACTCAGTGAATCCGGCGTTCCCATTTTTTCAATGCCTGGTCACGGTTATTCCTTAATGGATGGTTATTTCTTACCACCCATTCAGCTTACGCCCGAAGAAGCCGTTACTCTTTTATTAGGCGGTGATTATATTGAGAAAACTTTCACTTCTTCTTTTTCTGTACATGCGCAATCAGCAAAAGAAAAACTTGAGGTTGTCCTCCCTACTGATCAACAGAAGAAAATTGAAGAGCTGAGAGAAACTTTCCGTTTCCTTTCTCCTATATTTTCACATCAGCAACCTGAGCGAGAAAAACTAGAAAACCTACTTTTCTTATTGCAAGAATCTATTCAGAAAGAGCAAGCTATCTCTTTTTCGTATCTTAAGCCGCGTGAAACTACGAAAATAAAACGAACTGTTCACCCTTATGGCTTAGTCAACATTTCAGGAATTTGGTACATCGTTGCTCATTGTTTACTTCGAAAACAAATACGTAATTTTCGTTTAGATCGAATGGATGAATTGCAACAAGAACAAGCCTTCTTTACAAAACCTGAAGACTTTTCCTTACAAGACTATCAACCTGAAAACAATCGAACTGTTACGATTCATTTATTATTCCCACCCCATATTGCACATAAAATTATTGAATCACGGTACTTTTTTATAGATTCATACGAACATCAAGATAATAGTTTTCATGTCTTTTTGAAATCAAGAAATATAGATGAAGTCTTTCAATGGGTATTAAGCTGGGGGAGCCAAGTGCAAGTACTAGAGCCAAAAATTCTTTCTGAAAAAATACGTGAGGAAGCAAAAAAAATGTTAAAACTTTAATTTTTTTATTTCACTACTGACATAATGTTGTCAGTATCCCTCCTTTATAGTAAGTATCAACAAATACATTTTCATAAAAAGGAGCTAACAATATGAACAAATTTGAGGATTTAGCGACGTATTACATTGAGGAATTAGAAAAGTACTCTCTCGAACAATTTAGAATGAAACCTTCTACAGAAGAATGGTCTCTTGGTCAAATGTATAATCATTTGCTTTCGGCTACATATATGCAGTTAGATGCAATCGCGAAATGTAAAACTGAAACGCCATCTGTAACTAACAAAAAAACGGATATGGGTGAAAAGGTATATATAATGGGTGCTTTCCCTGACATACAAATAAAATTACCAGATCATCCGGGATATACACCCGAAAATCCAACTAACAAAGAGGAAGTACAAGAACGTTTTCTGGAATTAATTACAGTTGTTAAAAGCATTGAGCCAACACTTACTTCTATTCCAAATGATTGTAAAGTAGAGCACCCCGGGCTTGGTTGCTTAAATGCGGCAGAATGGTTCCAGCTTATTTCTATGCATTTTGCACATCATCTTCGTCAGAAAGAAAGATTGGAGACAAAAGTTTTAGTGTAAAGAATCATAAAAGGTGGTTTATCCCTACCCAAACCACCTTTTTCATACAAGCTTATAATTATACTTCCCACATATCCTTACGGTTTAGATATTTCCTGCATCAATCCAGCCATGCTCGCTAATAAGCTAGTAAAAACGAAAAGTACAAGAATAAGAAGAATAAGTTTGTCTTTATTTAAATTAGTTATCGTTTTTAAACCTATCCCTAATAAAACGTAATACCAAATATTAAATATATCTATTCTTTGAGCGATTGTATGTAGAATCATATTATCTGTTGCTATTGCACCTAAACCTGTATAAGATATCTCATATCCACTTAGAAAAAATGCAATTAATCCGTTTAAAATCATCCCTAATCTTAATATAAACGAAGCATAAATAATTATCGGGAATGTTTCTTTATAGTTAATATCAACTCCAAAGAAAATCATAATGTTCTTATAGAATATAGGTGCAAAAAGTATAGCTACGATTCCGCTGACTGCTGAAATTCCAAATGTAGTAAAGAAAGTTATGTATTTTGGAACAGTAAATCCCGTTTTATCATGAAACATACTAAGTGCAGGATTATTTAAAGAATTCCAAGACATTAAGGCACTTGAAATTATAATAAGTACAATTAAAAGAGCTAATGGAAAGAATATATTTCTTTGATTCTTCATCCTTTCGAATTGCAGTGTTGGCGAAGTGAATATCCCAAAAATCGATGGTTTTCCCGAAATCTCTTCATGCATAAGACTACTAGCTTGCAAGAAAATTCCCCTTCCTCATTACATTTATAACTCTTCCCACTTTGTCCACACTTCTCTCTCATTTACACGATACATATTATCCTCGCGATCCATAAATCCATGCACGATAAACTCTCGTCTAATTGTACAAAAATCTTCATGATATTGTTTAATGAATGTATTCATTTCTTTCTCTGTATATTGATTCTCTGTATTTAATTTGCTAACTAAATGCTCTAATAACACTAACTTTTTCTTTTTTTGACCTGGAATCGATTTTAAACGATCCTCTTTATCAAAAAAGTTACGAATGGTCGTATCTCGAAATTTCATTTCGCTTTCGGTCATTTTGTTACCCTCCATCAGTTTTTATGTAATAAAACTTTACTATTTTTCTTTACCGTTTTTCTTTATTCTTTCACTTAAAATATCAATAAGGTAATATCCACTAATTAACACATAGTAGAATGCAAGCATTCCAAATATATCTTTCATACTTGTATATTCTTTTTTATGAAACAAGATCGGAGATAGTGTATAAACTAAGAAGCAGACTAGCGGATATATGATGAAATAGAAGTGAGATTTTTGTCTCATGCTATCAACTCCCCTGTAATATGATTCTATCCAAATTGTTGTGATTCCTTTCTTTCGTTTAGTCTACACATAAAATATAGTAAAATTAAGGAAAAGATATTCTTTGGAAAGTAATAACAATGTTGAGTAATATTCAAAAGACCATACACCAAATATGCAATGTTGCATATTTGGTGTATGGTCTTTCTTACTATAATAATATCCATATAGATTGTATTTTAAATAAAAAAGGATTATATGCAATGAATCAAATTTTAGAGGATGCAAAACAACTATTACATCATGAAGAAAACATTTTATCCACTTTAAGATGTTCACTTACTGGCTATATTATTACGCATAATGTCCCTCGTTCCGGATTGTTACTTGCCACTAATAGGAGGGTTATTTTTTATGGACAATCATTCAAATATTGTAAAAATGCATTGATTGCGGAATTTGAATATAAAAAAATCCTATCCATAGAGACGAAAAAAACATTCTTTGATAAAAAACTAATATTTTACTATGAAGACGAATATATAACGGTGGGACAAATTTTAAGCTCGAATATTGAAGGGTTTTTAAATGTAATACAGAGAAAAAGAATTCAATAAAGTGAAACTTTAATCGGTGGGGGTTCATTCATCCCCCACTGATTATTAGCCCACACCATTCGGGCTTTTACGGAATAAAATACTGTTCAGCTAAAAGAGAAGTACAGTTCACCTTTCTTACAACTGTATTTCTTTTTCATTTTTACTCCTTTCATCCACACTTCTCTTAATTTACTTATCACTCTTATGTCTGTAACCTATTATTCAAATTGAAAAAATTCATATGGAAAATTATATTATAATTAACTTATACATATTTTGGAGGGGAAATAGTGAAAAAAGCTATTATAGTATTAAGCATCCTATATCTTATTTTAACTGTACATACAGGAGCTGTTTTGTTAGGAAAAGAAGATTATAGAGGTGCTATCAATACATTAAAGGAAACGAAGAAAGTCTCTTCCTTTCAATCTGCAAAAGACGGTGTGATTTTATTAAAAGGCACATTAACTACTACACAACCTATTACAGAGGAAAAACTTCAAAATAAAGAATTCGCACTTCTTGAAATTAATACATATAAACGGCGAAAGGCAAATTGGAAAAACATTGATACCGAGCAGCATATTGCAAAGCAGCTTTTACTAAACAATGAAGCTCTTCCTGCATTAAAAGAAATCCGCTTCTCAATGGAACCAATTACACTGTCCGGCAAAGATATTTCCGCCGAAGACTACACACTAAAAAAAGATGATACTCAATTAACAATTAAAGGTAAAGGATACCGATACACAGGAATAGAAAACAAATCAGACACTCTTATTTTTGGTATAAAAAAAGGGGATACACTTGAAGGTTATAGTGGCTCTGAAATTCTAATAGGAAAAACAAAAGAGGACATTGCCAGCAACATGAAACTATATACTTTTGCTGAAAGATATGGCCCATTTATTTGGATTGTAGCTACAATTATTCTTATAAGTATTGTTATATACTTGTTCCGTAAAAATAGAAAAACAAATGAACTTTCTCAACCAATAAAACAAGACCAATAAAAAAAGCACCATTTCGGTGCCTTTTTTATTTTCCTTATTTAAGCTTCAACCGATTGATTTTCAGCAATATTTCTAAATTGTCGTTTATGCATCCAAGTTAACGAAGCGATTGTACCGAGTGATAATAAAACGATAAAGATCATTAATATCCCTATATTTTGCCACATGAAGTTAAAATCTCCGCTCGATACTACTGCTTTAAAGCCTGATACAGAGTATGTCATCGGTAACCAGGCATTAAAGTGTTGTAAAAACTTCGGAATTAATTCTAGTGGGAATGTTCCAGCACTTGTTGTAAGCTGCATAATTAATGTTAAGATAGCGATGAAACGCCCTGCGTCACCAAACGCTGTTACTAAACATTGAATTAATGAAATAAATGCTAAACTCGTAACAATACTAAAGAGTATGAAGTATGGAATACTTTGTACTTCTACACCTAATCCGAAAAGTAATATAAAATCTGCCATTAAAGCTTGAATAATCCCTACCGATAGTAAAACCCCAAACTTACTAATAAACCAGCTAAATCCTGATTTCGGAACGCCTACTGTATCACGTAATGGATATACGATAGATAATAGTAGTGCCCCAACGAATAAACCGAGCGATAAGAAGTACGGTGTAAATCCTGTTCCGTAGTTTGGTACTTCCGCCATTTTCTCTGTCTTCACTTTTACTGGGCTTGCAAACATATCATACGTTTTATCCGTTCCTTTTACTTCACCTGTTTTTTCTGCCCCTTCACCAAGTTTCTCAGCAAGTTCACCTGAACCGTCGTTTACTTTTACGAGTCCATCTGTCACTTTTCCTGAACCGTCTGCTAATTGATTTACTCCGTCGATTAGCTGGGTTGAGCCAGTTGACATTGTATTTAGACCACCATTTAGAGTGCCTAATCCAGTTGTTACTTGATTTGAGCCATCTGCTAACTTATTGATTCCACCTATCATCTCATTCGATTTCGTTGATAATTGGCCCAGTCCATTTGTCACTTGATTCGAACCATTTGCCAATTTATTAATTCCACCTATCATTTCATTCGATTTCGTTGATAATTGACCCAATCCACTTGTTACTTGATTCGAACCATCTACCAGCTTATTGATTCCACCTATCATTTCATTCGATTTCGTTGATAATTGACCCAATCCATTTGTTACTTGATTCGAACCGTCTGCCAATTTATTTACACCATCAACTAATGCATTCGAATTTTCAGATAAGCTATTTGCCCCTTTTGTCGCTACACCTAACTTATTGCCAAACACCTGAAATTGCGCTACAAACTCATTTTGCTTATTTTCAAGTAGACGCATTCCATCAGTTAATGTATTGATTTGATCTGTATTTGGTAATTGGACTTGTAAACCACTTACTTTTTCACTTAACTCATTCGTTCCTACTGCAACAGTACTCGACTTTTTCTGAACAATTTTCATACTATCACTAGCACTTTGTATAAGCGGATTCAACTTATCTTGCTCTTCTTTTGGTAAAGTTTGAATTGCCGTTTTTAAAGCTTCTATATTATTCATCGCTTCATTAGACGCATTCACATTCGATTGTGATATTTGATTTAATCCTTCAATCTCTTTCGAAGCCTTATTAATTTCCGCAAGCTTCGGCCCCATATCTTTTAAATTTGATATAGAGCTTTTCACGTTACCATTTATTTCATGAATACCCTCTTGAATTCCTTTTGCACCTTTTTCTAGTTCACTTTGTGCAGTAGAAAGCCCATTCATCCCAGTAGCTAAGTCTGATGTTCCTTTTTTAAATTCTGTCGATTTACTAGACAAATCCTTTAAACCTTCTGTTAATTGACCTGATCCATCCAATAATTGACCGACTCCATCTTTCAAGTCTCCTGTTTTACTATTTAATAAGTTTAAACCACTCGATACTTGGCCTGATCCATCTACTAATTGACCAACTCCATTTTTTAAGTCCCCCGTTTTACTATTTAATAAGTTTAAGCCACTCGATACTTGGCCTGATCCATCTACTAATTGACCAACTCCATTTTTTAAATCTCCCGTTTTACTATTTAATACATTTAAACCACCTGATACTTGACTTGATCCATTTAATAATTTATTTGAACCTGTTAAAAGTTCAGCTACTCCATCCTTCATCTCACCAGACTTCCCTTGAAGCGTATAGAGCCCATCTGTCACTTTACTTGAACCGTCATGCAATTCACTAGTTCCGTCATGTAATTTATTTGCGCCATCCGCCCCATCTGCTAATCCTTTTGAAACATCTTTTATGGAATCAAACATTTTCTCTGCATATGTTTTCGTTAACGTACTTGATACTTCACCTTTAATTTTTTCGATTGCTGTCCCGCCAATTTGCGAAGACAAGAAGTTTAAACTTTCATTTGGAATATATTCTAAGTTTAATGGTTTCGGATCGTCCTTTAATAACGTTGTAGCATTGTTAGAGAAGTTATCAGGAATACGTACTAACATGTAATACTTCCTGTTTTCCATTCCTTCTTTCGCTTCTTTTTCACTTACAAATTCCCATTTAAAACTTTTATTATCTTTTAAGTTATCAACGAGTCCTTTTCCAACTTCAATTGGGTTCCCATCAAATACTGCACCTTTATCTAAATTGACTACCGCGACCGGTAAATCTCCTAACTGTTCATACGGATCCCAAAAAGCCCATAAAAACATACCCGCATATAAAATCGGCACAAATAAAACCGCAATAATTGGGATTAATATTTTTTTACTTTTTATAATCTCTGCAAATTCTTTACTAAGCAACTTATACCCTCTCATCATTTCTCCCCCTTTTCAAAATGACCAAAATCTTAATTCGGTCATTTTTACACAAACAAAAAGGCTATATTCTGTTCATACATATGCCTTATCCCCGAATTTATTACTATGCAACTTTTTCTCAATATAATTGTAAATTTTCTATTATCCCCCCCAAATCAACCATATGACCAATTTGTTCATTTAGTCATTTTTTTATAATATTAAAAGGATTATCTTAATTTGACAATCCTTTTAGTAAATAAAGTTCAAATAATTCTGCGATTTTTTCTTTTTCTAACGGTTCATGATTCTTTTCCCAATCAAAAATAAGGGATACGTATAAGCGAAGCATAATAAATGCTGTAATTTCTGGATCACATTTGCTAATTTCACCTTTTTCAATCGCAATCTCTAAATAAGATTGAATGACAGAAACGATTTCCACATCTACTTGTTGCATCACTTCTTGTACTTCTTTCGTTCCCATATCACGCTCTTCTTGAATGAGTTTAATCATGAGCTGATGTTCTTTTCTAAATTCTAAAATGCTATATAATGCCTTATGTACATTTTCAAAAAATGAAATATCTGAACGAATTGCGTCTTTTGCAACTTGCTTCATTTCTGTAATTAAATTAGAAATAATTTCGCCAAATAGTTCTTCTTTATTTTTGAAAAAAGTATAAATTGTTCCTTTTCCTACATTCGCTAACTTCGCAACTTGATCCATCGTCGTCGCCTTATAACCGAATGCTGAAAAAGACTTTGTTGCAGCTTCAATAATAGAACGTTTTCGATCTATAGCCACATCGTCACCTCCAAAAATGACCAATTGGATAATATAGTCAACCGGTACATATTTGATATTACCACACGCTTACATTCTATACAAGTTCTCTTTTTAGTTATTCCCAGTATAAAAAAATTCCAGACAATTTATATAACATTGTCCATAGTGTACCAAAAAGAATGCTTGTTTGGAAAGCTAGAATATCCTCATAATATTTTCTAGTTTTTTTACAATTATATTATCTAAATTGCTGGTCAGATTACACTAGAAATCTAAATAAATAGACAGTGTTCTTAAAACCAAAAGTTTAAGAACACTGTCTTTTATTTTGACATAGAAAGTAATATTTTCTCCATCTCTTTCTTAGTTAGCTCATCGTCGATTATTTCTTTGTATATCTTTGTATCTCTTGTAAAAATATCATTCACTATGACAATTTGATATTCACTATTCTTTCCTCGTTCGGGTACAAACATTTTTATCCCTTTTAACTCACCCTCTCCTCGAGGAGATTTAGTAAAGAGCATTTGTTTCCCGTCTAAATTATAACTTTCTAGATTCTCTTCTCCAGGCATCATGTAGTGTAGTGGATCCTTATTACCACCTACATAAATCCTTGACTGGTAAATTGTAAAACCATATTTCCCATTTGTATATTCTGATTTAACAACTAATTCTATATCTCTTCCAAAATATGAATCAGCCCATTCTCTCTTCAACTCATAACCTTCAACCATATAAGACGGGTGCTTAATTTGAAATGGCACATGATCTTTCGCTTCTTCTATAGTATATGTTAAAGACTTCTCTACCTTTTCCGAAAGTGGAATTAATTCCTTCTCAATAATAGCTAGTCTTTCTTGATCAGTTTTATTCAAGCGTTCACGTTTAAATTCCTTTGTATCTCCATCATAATTCTCAGGTACTTTTTTCTTAACCATTGCTTTTTTATGAATTTCTTTAGCTTCCTTAAATAATTGAATATATTGCTCAAATTCTTCTTTTGTAAAATTCTTTTCTGCCAAATACAAAAAATCTGTATCCCTTTTATATGACTTTATTGACATACCCCATTCTCTACTTGCATTCTCTGGTGTACCTAATACTGTTTCTATCGCTTTTTCAAATGCTGCTTTAGATTGTTGTTTTTTTTCTACAACCTGTTCTTTTTGTCTTTCATCTCCCTCAGTTATTCTTGCATTTAATAAAAATCCACCTGCTATAGCAACTATAGCAATGATCCCAAGTAAAGAAAGACGATACGATTTCTTTTGAAACTTTTTAATCATAACGATTCTCCTTTTGAGTGTTCGTTTATTTCTACTTAAATTCGCTAGACTTGGTGCTTGATAGGAATAATGTTCTAAAAGGGTAATAATTGTATGTCCATATGCAATTTGCTCCTCTTTATCTATAAAAGTAAGCGCAAATGCATCACAGGCTAACTCTTGATCTTCTCGCATACAGAAATAGGCGTACCAAAGAATCGGATTGAACCAATTTAACAGGAGCAAACTGTACATAATCCAATTTACAGCTACATCTTTTCTCTTAATGTGCGCTAATTCATGGTAAAAGACATATTGTAATTGTTGTTCATTTAATACTTTCAGATGTTTTTTTGATAGTAATACTTTCGGCCGAAAGAAACTAAAAACAGTTGGACTCGAAATCTTTCCAGCTAGACGTAATGAAACTGCCTTCTTCATTTTCATAGACTGCTTACAACGATTAAACACTTTAACGACCTGTTCATCCGTAATATCCGGTTGTTTCTTTATGTAAGAATATAAACGTCTATTTGTAATAAAAGTTATGGCTGCTAATACGATTACCCCAGCTAGCCAAACATATAAAGCCAGTTTGTATAAAGAAAATGTAGTTTGTTGTTCCGCACTCGCACTTATTTTATGTTCATTATTTTTTGTCACAGTTTCATAATTTGATTCCAATTCTACTGTACGATCGCTTTCTATGTTCACTATATTCTCAGTAGACGGCGTATTTTTTTGAAAAACTTCCGATACACTAGAACTATAGGAAAGTAGCGAATAAATACTATACGAACTATCCGGTGACCATGGCAGAAGAAGTCTTATGATTAGTACGATCCACAACATATATTGCCATCTCGGCGTTAACTTATTTCTAAATAGAACTTTTATACATAAGATAAATCCAACTAATATACTAGCCATAAGTGACGTTTCTATAAGCCAATCAAAAAAACGAGGAAGGTATATATTTATAAACATATCTATCATTTTTATCTATCCTTCCTCTTATTCTCCTCTGTCTTCTCGTCTAAAATACGTTTCAGTTCATTAATATCTTCTGAAGACAATTTTTCTTCTTTCAAGAAATTTACAAGTAACGGTTTAAATGCCGCACCGCAAAAACGCTGTAGCAAAGATTTCGTTTCTACTTGCAAATAATTATCTTGTGATACTAGCGGAAAATAAGCGTACATACGACCTTTATCTTGATGGTAAGAGACAGCTTCCTTTTGTACTAACCGGTTAATTAATGTGCGAATTGTTTTCGGTTTCCAGTCCATTGTATCTTCCAGTTCTTCTATAATTTTATTCGCTGTTTGTGGAGAATTCGACCATAATACTTTCATAATTTCTAATTCTGCTTCAGATATTTTAGGTAATTTATTTGTCATATTGTTTTCCACCCCTCGTATTACATTTGTAATCTACCTTTTAAGATTACAAATGTAATACTTAATTGTCAACCATATTTTAGAAAAACAAACTTTTGTACTTTTTGCATTTAAACCTTACTTAACAGCACATAAATTTCTCTTTTTCTAATAATCAAATAAAAAAACAAGAAAATCTTTACAATTAATAGTAATATAGAACATAGACATATTTATAAAAATAGTGGAGGCTTTTTCAGTCATGGTGCGTGCGCTTCGTTTAAATATAAAGCAAGCTTTTGGTAATCGTGTTTCTTTAATTATTATGTTTAGTGGATTAGCTCTTATTTCTATTTATCATTATTATTATGTTATTCGTTATTTAGGAGACGCGGCGAATGGATCGATAACAACAGCTGTTAAATGGATTGGATTTAGGGATAATGAAATGGATGTTTATTTATTATTAATGCCAGTTATTGCAAGTTTACCATTTAGTACAAGTTATAATTCCGATAAATCCGATGGTTTCAAAGCTTTTATAAGTAAGGACGTTTCCATCTTCTCGTATTCCTTGACAAAGTATATCGCTACATTTTTCTGTGGGGGATTTCTTTATACTTTACCATTCATTCTTTCTTTATTATTTTGCAAATTAACAATTCCAAATGGAGAACCAACCGCCGGTACTGGCATGATAAACGACAACGGGATGTTCGCAGAGTTATATTATTCTTCTCCCCTTACTTATATTTCTATATATATTGGGATTAATTTTTTATTCGCTGGTTTAATGGCCCTCTTAGGTTTAGCAGCGTCCACATGGTCACAAAAGGATTACATGGCAATTCTGTTTCCATTTGCAGTTACTTCCATTCCTTACGTCCTAATAAATACAATATTCCCTACAATTGGCGGAGCACCTATTCATTTGTATGATCCGAAACAACCATTACAGGGAATGTCACCGTACATTTTAATTATGCAATGTGCATTTTTCTTCCTTATCGGCTTATTCATGTATATAAAAGGTTTACAACGGGACAAAAAAAGGTATATGAGAAGACTTCAAAGGCGAGATCGATGTAGAAAGGCGTTTCAGCCATTATAAAAACCTAGTTTCCTTATGTTACATAGGAAATTAGGTTTTATTATTTTAAAAAAGCTAAATGCGATACTGCACTTTTAAGGTGTACCAGCCAAACTCCACAGAATAACAATAGCTGCATAATAAATTGCTCTAGCACCTACTACTAAACATAATAAAATAATTGCGTATTTACTTAATTCCTCTTTAGCACCTAATACAGTAAAGATAACTGCCAAACCAAAGGTTATATAAGAAATTGCGTTGTTTATTGCAAAATACAACGTATCTAAATGTTGCATAAGCCCTGTTATATCTGCTACAAACTGAAA
Source organism: Bacillus paramycoides (assembly GCF_001884235.1). Classification (GTDB taxonomy): domain Bacteria; phylum Bacillota; class Bacilli; order Bacillales; family Bacillaceae_G; genus Bacillus_A; species Bacillus_A paramycoides. The sequence goes on from NZ_MAOI01000020.1 coordinate 75,861, forward strand.
CAGTACAACAAGACTGAAAAAAATACCAAGCTGATTCATTAATCTCCCATTTAATCGAGCTAACATCTTTTGTCCCCTCCCTCCATAAAAAAAATATTCAATTAATTTTATCATAGAACTTACAAAAAAAGGATTTTCTATATATAATCCTAAAAATTAGTTATATACTATTGCTCGGGCCTCTTTCCACAAAATAAAGAACGCTTAGATACCTAAGCGTTCTCTCACTTTAAGAAGCCTTCTTCAAATCAATTTGAGCAAGTACTGGATCGTGGTCACTTACACGTCCATGTTCTTTCATAATGTTTGAATTTAAGTGTACAGGGTCTATAATTGTGTGCGGTGCGATATTATTCGTTACTAAAATATGATCTAGCACTTGTGCGTTCCCCTCATGAATGTACGTGTAGCGGTTCTCTTTCGGCACTGTGTTTAACATATCTTTTAATATCGTTCCTTGCAGTTCCTTTAGTGGTTTTGAGAATTCGAAATCATTCATATCACCTAGGACAACAACTGGCGCATTCGTGTTCTTTTCTTGAATACCTTTTACAAAACGATTCACTTCTTGTGCTAATTGTACTCGTTTCTCTTCACTCTTTAATACGAGCGGCTGTACTTTTCCAAATGGCGTTGCATCTCCTAATTTTGAATTTAAGTGATTTGCAACTACAACGATGTTTTGTCCTTGGAACGTAAATTCTGCCGCTAATGGTTTACGTGTACTTTCAAATAATGCATTTTCGTCTCCGATGCGAACTACATTTTTATCTAATAACTTCGGTACTGTCGCTAATTTTACACGTGATGGGTTATAGAAGAAACCGACGCGAATGTTCGCTCCAGGCGCTCCTCCGTCTTGATTGTTTTTTGGCGCAACTTCTACATACTCATACTTCGGTCCACGAATTTCTAATACAGCATCAATGATACGTTTTGCACTTAAAGAAGCATCTGTTGTACCGTCATTTATTGTTCCATTATTATCTTGCATTTCCTCTACACCGATAATATCTGGCATTTTTAAATTGTATTTAATAGAATAAGCTAACGCTTTTACTTTCTCATCTGATGTTTCTTTTTTATTCGCTGAGAAGTTTTCAATATTATATGTAGCAACTGTTAACTTATCAAGACGTGGCTGAATATTTGCCCCTACTTGCTTAAATCCACCGTCCGTTACAGATGGTAATTCCGTTACTGGCGAAATGCGGTATGAACCGTAGTCATATCCTACTACTCCTGTTATATCTCCAGTGAAAGTATCTCCTACTTTCGCTACATAATCACGAGGTACCTTTACAGAAAGACGTTCCGGGTTTAATTGGTCTTCATCTAAAAGTGGTGTACCAAATTGTGTTACCACCTTATTGCCACCATTTTTAACCGTTACGTATAAGTTACCATTTTTCTGAGGAGCGATAATTTTTGGTGTTGGCATCGTCACGCGCATACCTTCTAAGCTCTCATAAAAATCAATCGCATCTTCATTCGGATCAAATAAACCAAATCCATCATTATCAATAATTTGATCAGGGATTTTCACACCATTTTCCCCTAGTACAATCGGTGCTGGTAGTTCTTGATTATTTGCAAGTACTGAAATACGACTCGCCTTAATTTCTGTCGTCGTTAAATCTGTTTCAAATCGCTCTGCATATCCAGGTCCAACATATTCTTCTACTACTCCATCAACTTGAATAAGATCTCCTACCGCTACATTCGCATCTTTTTTGTATACATAAATACCTTCTGACGTAGCTGGGTCATTATCCGGTTGATTATCTTCTATATAAAAGCCATTTTTATCAAGCGCTGTGACAACGCCTTCCACATTGTTTACTTTCTTCCCGTTATAAGGAGAAATATGTGATTTCCCTTGAATATCATGAATACGAACTGGTTCATTGTTTACGATAATAAATGAAAATGTCGAAACCGCTGAAGAAGTAAGCCCTTCTTTTTCTGCGATTGCTTTCACTACACTATTTTCATTCACTATAATTTGTCCGTTATAACGAACACTTTTATTTGTAGGATTAGCCCCATCTAACGTATAGTAGATTGTTGCTCCTTCTGTATTCGTTGTTAATGTTACCGCTGTTCCCTTTGCAACTTCCCCGCCGTTTGGTGAAGCCACTACATCGCTAACACGGTTTTGTTCTTCCCCTTGAAACTTATAAGCTGTTACTGATTTTAAACCTGGACTACTAAAATATAATTCAAGAGTCCCTGTTAATTGAACTTTCTTCCCGATATTTTCAGGGTGATCTTTCACATTTACTGCCGATCTCACATCGCCTTTTGGCAATTGAACAGGCATTATCTTGTCTGGATTCGTTTCGTTTGGCGAATCGGCAATTGCCACATTTGTGTCGTCAAACTTAGCCGGATCCTTGGTGTATTTAGAAGGACTTTGCGTATATCCGACAATATATCCTTCCACTATCCCCTTCGTTTTCCCTTGCTGCTTAAATACTTGAATTGCTTTTTCTACCGACATAGAAGTATTTTCTTCTGCTTGCGCTAAAGTTCCAGTAAATGAAATCAATAGTATCAATGATAAAAAGACACTTAAGAGTTTCTTCACAGCCATTTTCCTCTCCTTAATTCATATTTTCTCAGCATTTCTATCATAACAAATGATTCGTTATATAGAATGATATTTCGACAAGTTTTACAAAAAATTTATTTAATTTACAAGTTTTCAAACTATAATACAAAATAATAATTTTACACCTTCCACGAATGCGATTTATAATATTAAAGAGATAAAAAACAGAAAATATCGAAAGTTCATTGGCATGTAAAATGGATTCATTTGAATAGGAGTGATTGGATGCAAGCACAAACCGAAACATACCGCGCAGCTATGAATGGAACATTAGAACGTCATTTTTCAGATATGATTGCTGTTATACCAACTAGAATTACAATTGATCAGTTAAAACAACGGCTAGAAACTATCTCTACTAAAGTTGATGAGTTAAAAATTGTCTATAGTGATGAGACAAGCCTTATTGTAGAGTTACATCTGAATGAAAAAGTCATACCATATGAGCTACACATAGATGAAACGGATGATCCAGAAGAATATAAAATGTACAATAGACAAGATTCCACAATCGTAGATCGTACTTTTGAAGATGCTGCTTTTGGCACTGAGATTTTCACACGTACACTATTTGTAGGCGATGTACTCAGCTGTTTTTTCCATCAGTTGCAATTTTTATGGCACCTTGCACCGGACTTGTTATTTGTAATCGATTCTAGTGCAGCCATGAAGGTCATATCTAGAAACTATATTGAATATCACGTTGAGAATGAATTATTGCCTGACATTCCTGACTTATACGTTATTCATTCTGTTTATGAAGACGATACAGAAGGCGAGCCTACGCAATATTGGTTTCATACACACGGCCTTTTAAGAACAGGCGTAACAGAAATAGAATTAATTATTCCAAATCGCATTTCTTCCTACTACGGCATTGGCGATCTTTTTCAAACATTTGCTAATAATGCCGTTGAGAATGGCCAAGTCCCAATGAATGAGCCTATCGTTATCGCACATAGTCAGCAAGGTTCCATACATACAGTAGCCGTTCCGTGGGAAAAAGGTTTATCTTACATTGGACATAAAACGAGTATGGATCAATTATCTTCAATTGAGGATGAAGAAATGAAGATACAGCCAATCGATGCACAAAACGTATTTCTCGGGGGGATGGATGACCGAGATGAATACCATCAATCTCCATCTGTTCTCTTGTTTAAATGTAATACTACCGAAGAATATATCGAAAGCTTTTTCAAAGAACACGAGGAAGCTACAGGGCTCATGTTCTATAAAACAAATAGTGAAACGGATCGTATGGCTTATAATGCGAAAAATACTTTCGGGTATTTCAGCAACATTTTTCACATTGAGCAATCGAATGAAGATTTTCGTTTTCTCGCTAAGTTTGGTGTCTCCTACGAAGAGGGAAAAAGTGAACACATGTGGTTTGAAATGCAAGACATTACGGAAGATATGATTCAAGGAATACTCATTAATGAACCGTATTTTATTGAAGATATGAACGAAGGTAATTCTTATCATTTAGATTTTGAAAATTTAACTGAGTGGGTTATATATGCTGGAGATGCAGTTATAAAACCAAATAACTTATATATGTTTATTGGCTAACAGGTATTTTATTCAATAAACAAAACGCCTTCAATATAATTGAAGGCGTTTTGTTTGAAATATTTTAATGTGCGACTAATTCAGTCTCCATTACTTTCTCCAAATGAGATAATACATGCTTTGCCGCTAATTCTCCTTGATTAATACACGCAGGAAGACCAGAACCAGCGTAAGAACTTCCGGCTAAGTATACACCTGGTAATTCTTTCTCCATAAATGTTGTGAGCTTTTTCATTCGCTCTTTATGGCCTACTGTATACTGAGGCATCGCTTCTTTCCAGCGGCTCACAATTGTGAATTCTGGATCTGCTGTAATATCCATCGTCTTTTGTAAGTCCTCTAATACGAGCTGCACAATTTCCTCATCCGTTTGTTCGACGATCGCTTCATCACCAGGGCGTCCGACGTAACAGCGAAGGAGTGCTTTTCCTTCTGGCGTTGTATGCGGCCACTTTTTATGAGTCCACGTACACGCTGTAATGGAGAAGTCACTATTACGTGATACGACAAATCCCGTTCCGTTAATATCACGCTGAATTGCAGACTTTGGAAAGGCTAATGCCACATTCGCAACTGATGTAGACGGAATGTTACGGAAGAAACGAAACTGCTTGTACTGCGCAAACATAGACGGCAATACTTTATGCGGAGCTGCGACTATAATCGCATCTGCTTCCATTTCTTTTCCGTTACTAAGAGTAATCGTATAGCCATCACCAAGTTTTGCAACTTTCTCAATACGCGTTCCCTTCATTATCGTACCTTCATGAATCTTCACTTCAAGAGATTCTACTAAAGATTCTAAACCGGTTTTTACAGTTTGGAAGATTCCTTTTTTCAGCTCAGCCTTCTCTTCTTTCGGAGTGAGCGTACGCATACCGAGTGAAATACTACGGTGCTCCTGTTCAATTTGATAAATTTGAGGGAATGTTGACATTAAACTCATTTCATCAATATCCCCTGCATAAATACCAGATAATAATGGCTCAATTAAATTTTCAACCACTTCATTTCCTAGACGGTGTCTGAAAAATTGCCCGAGTGATTGATCAGAAACTGGTTTTGATCTAGGCATTAATAAGTCAAAACCAGCTCTTAATTTACCAATTGGGGAGAACAATCTGGAAAATAGAAACGGAGTAATTTGCGTTGGAATTCCCATCATTGATCCGCTCGGCATTTTATGTAACCGATTGTTTACGAGAACGAACGATTGACCGGTCGCATTATTTACAAGTTCATCGCCTAGTCCTAATTCTTTCACTAACCTAGCTGCGCTCTCTTTTCTCGCTAAGAAAGAATCCGGTCCACGTTCAATTGTAAATCCATCTTTTCGAACGGTTTGAATTTTTCCGCCAAGTTTACCCGATGCTTCTATAAGCAATGTATCGAACGGCAAGTTTTTTTCGCGAATTTCTTTTTGTAAGTAATACGCTGTCGATAGGCCTGTAATGCCACCGCCGACGATCACAACTTTTTTCCTCAAAATAGTTTCCCCTTCCCTTTTAGTATTACAATACTTCTTCTTTTTTCTTTAATACAACATCTGTTAAGCAATCAATAAATGCTGCTGATGCGTTTGGCATTTCTGGACGATAATATTTCGCGCCAATTTCGTCTGTTACAACTTTACACTCGAAGTCATTGTCATATAAAACTTCTAAATGTTCAGCAACAAATCCAACTGGTGCATATACGAATGAATTGTAGCCGTACTTTTCATTTAGTTCTCTCGTTAAATCTTGTACATCTGGACCAATCCAAGGGTCTGGTGTATTTCCGGCACTTTGCCATCCCACTGCATAATTTGCTATTTCTGCACCACGTGCAATATAGTCAGCTGTTTCATTTAATTGATCTGGATATGGATCGCCGAGTGCGATAATCTTTTCTGGTAAGCTATGTGCAGATACGATTAACACTGCTTTTTCACGTTCTGCTTCTGACATACCGTTATATATACCTTTCACTGCATCGACCCAATACTGAATGAATTTCGGTTCTTTATACCAGCTATCAATGCCGTGAATTGTTAAGTTTCCAAGTTTTTCTGCTTCTTCTTGCGCTCGTCCTACATACGATTTCACGCTAAAAGTAGAATAGTGAGGCGCAAGAACTAATGCGATTGCATCTTCTATTCCATCATTATGCATAGCTTGTACTGCATCTTCAATGAACGGCTCAATATGTTTCAAACCAAGATACATATGGAATTCCACTTCATCCTGCACTTCATTTAAACGCGTCTCTAACTTCTTAGCTTGCTCTAATGTAATAGTAGCTAAAGGAGAAATACCACCAATTGCACGGTAACGCTCTGTTAAATCTTCTAGCATTTCAGGACTTGGCTTTCTTCCTCTACGAATATGTGTATAATAACGTTCAATATCTTCTTCTTTATACGGCGTTCCGTATGCCATTACAAGCAAACCAATTTTCTTTTTCATACAGCTATTCTCCTTTACTTCGCTAACTGTTCTTTAGAGTATTCATGAATAAATGTAGTTAAACGTTTTAATGTATCTGGATTTACTTCTGGGAATACACCATGACCTAAGTTAAATACGTAACCTGGTTGTTTCATCCCCTGGTCTAAAATACCTTTTACATGTTCTTCAATGACAGACCAAGGTGCTAGTAAGAACGAAGGGTCCATATTTCCTTGTACCGCCTTATGAACACCGCGTGCGCGTGCTTCTTCGATCGGTAAGCGCCAATCTAAACCTACTACATCAAGAGGTAAGTCGTGCCATTCATTCACTAAGTGTCCTGCACCAACACCGTGCATAATCATTGGAACACCCATCGTGCGAACTTCTGCAAAAATACGCTCCATCGCTGGTTTAATAAATACGCGATAATCTGCTACATTTACTGTTCCAACCCAAGAATCGAAAATTTGAACAGCTTTTGCTCCTGCGTTAATTTGCGCTTTTAAATATGTAATAACCATATCTGCAAGCTTATCCATTAAAGCGAACCAAGCTTTCGGCTCTGCATACATGAACGCTTTCGTATTATGATAGTTACGTGAAGGACCACCTTCAATCATATAGCTCGCTAACGTAAATGGAGCTCCTGAGAAACCGATTAACGGAACATCTAACATTTCTGTCGTTAATAAACGAATTGTATCTAGTATGTACGGTACGTCATCTTCTGGATTGATTTCCCCTAGTTTTTCTACGTCTTGTAAAGAGCGAATTGGCTTATCGATTACTGGGCCAATACCAGATTTAATTTCAACATCCACACCAATTGCAGGCAGTGGTGACATAATATCTTTATATAGAATTGCTGCGTCTACGTTATATTGATCAACTGGCAATTTTGTAACATAAGCGCACAACTCTGGATTATGTGTAATTTCAAATAAAGAATATTTCTCTTTTATCTTTCTATATTCCGGCTGTGAACGACCTGCTTGACGCATATACCATGCTGGTACATACTCTGTGCGTTCCCCCCTACATGCTTTTAAAAATGTCTCATTTATATTTCTTACCAAGACCCTTGCTCCCTTCCTTACCGATGCTTTTACTTTAAATATGTTCTATTCCGATATTTATCTTTTTTTACTATACAGCTTGTAAAAACAAAATGCATAATATTATGTACGTTGTTCATTAAATTGACACAAACGTTCGTAAAACCGCTTACTATTTTCACAACATTCTTATTATAGCACAGAGAAAAACTACGGTTTAGCTACTTTTGACTTTTCTCCTTCACGATTCGTTTGTGTGTTATATGGCACAACGTAAAAACTCGGTTTTGAGAATATATTAATAAACTTTTCCTCATATTTCCCCGCTCCTTTTACTGTTCCAACATGAGTATGAATTCCTTTTTCCACTTTATAAATTCGATACATAATTCGCTCATCAGGAAGCGGTGTCCAGCTTAGTTTCATCGCAAATAAACCGAAAGGACTAAATGATAGTTTTGCTTCCACGTTTTTAATCTTATGTAAGCGAATCGGTAGTCCGATTGTTTCAACGCCTGTTGGCCTTTGAAAACTTGCTGTATCTTGTAGGTTGGCTTTCGTTAAAATCTTCTTAAATAAAATCGTTGCAGATGCATTTCCATCTTGTAATTGATGCTCTTTATCAGTGCGATCATAGCCAATCCAAACCGCTCCAACTAAATTCGGCGTATATCCAACAAACCACATATCCCTTGCGCCATGATCGTCATTCGGAAGCGAAGTTGTACCCGTCTTTCCTGCTAGCGCTCCGTTATATACACCTGCTTTCGCTGTACCTTCTTTCACAACTCCTTCAAGCATCTTTGTCATATACCATGCCGTTTGCTTTGAAAAGACTTTCGTTTCAGATTTTGATGATTCACCAATGACTGCACCGTGTCTATTTAGCACTTTATCAATAACGTGCGGTTCGATTATATTCCCATTCGCTAAAAAAGAGCGGTACATTTTAACAAGATCAAATGGAGAAACGCCATTTTTCAATCCACCAAGTGCTGTGCTTAAACCAGAGTCCGCAATATGAACATTCCCTTTCTCTAAATATTGCTTTCCTTCTTCTACCCCTAGCTCATTTAATAAAGATACAGCTGGTACATTGGCCGATTCTAACACTGCATCATACATCGTCATTTCTTTCGTATATTGATGATTATAGTTTCGAGGTTCATAGCCTTCGAAAGAATTTTTTTCATTCGTTAATAAAGAATACGGATTATATTTTTTCGTCTCTAAAGCTGGTCCATATACGATAAGCGGCTTTAAAACAGAACCAGGTTGCCGCTTTGCAAAGACACGATTAAACCCTCTCGGAACATACTCTCTTCCTCCAATCGCCGCTTTAATTCCACCAGTCCGATTATCCATTAATAAAAATGCACCTTGCGCCCCGTTTTCTTTACCAGGGAAATTGCTTACATCTTGAAACTGGTTATATGCTACCTTTTGAACTTTTTCATCCATCGGTACAACAAATGTATATCCTCCGCGCAGTACTTCTTGATGAGACAAACCATATATACGTGCCGCTTCATCGACAACCATATCGATATACGGCATATATGCAAGTTCGCGTTCATCTACATTTTTATAAAGAGCGATTGTCTTCCCTTGATAACGAACACTATCTTCCGCTGTTAAATAGCCTTGTTTATGCATAAGTGACAAAACAAGATCACGGCGCTCTTTACTCTTTTCCAGAGATAAGTACGGCGAATAGCCATTTGGTGCTTTCGGAAGCCCAGCAAGCATCGCCCCTTCTTCTACTGTTAAATCCTCTACATTTTTATTAAAATACAATTTGGCCGCCGCTTGAATACCGTAAGCTCCATGGCCGAAATAAATATGGTTCATATACATTTCAAGAAGTTGCTGTTTCGTATATTTTTGCTCTAACTGAAGAGAAATTGCGACCTCTTTCAATTTGCGCGTAAATGTTTTTTCTCGAGTTAAAAAGACATTTTTAGCTAGTTGCTGCGTAATCGTACTACCGCCTTCTACCTTCTCTCCAGCTAACGTGTCTTTATAGAGCGCCCGAAATATAGAAGGATAGTCAATTCCTTGATGCTCATAAAAACGAGAATCTTCCACAGCCACAAATGCTTGCTGCACGTACTTTGGAATTTGTTCAATCGGTACGAGCTCTCTATTCTCTACATATAATTTCGTAATTTCTTTTCCTTTCTGGTCAACGATACGTGATGAAGAGTGGAAAACGAGCTGCTTTTCATCCATCATATAGCCACCAGCTAACACAATAAGTTTATAGAGTACAATTGCTACTACAAACGTTGCTACCCCGCCTAATAAAGTCCACTTTACTTTCTTCATACATCGGCCTTCTTTCCAAATGATGGTACATTTATTATTTGAAAAAGGACTATCTTTATGTATATAATCTTCGAAGTTTTTTAAGGGAATTGATATAATAGAGACAAACCAAAAAGGGGGCATTAAAATGAAGGCTATTATTTCATACGAAACACCTCTAGAACAAGCACATTTCACTGCAAAAAATAATGAAAAAGATATGTTTTATAAAGAAAATACAGAAGAATCTGTAGAAGGTTCACTTAAGTATGATGTATTAGACGCTGTTGGAGAATTTAAAGGACAACCTGGCTTTATCGTTTGTAACAACATTTCTGTAACAAACGAAGGTCGCCCTGTATTTGAAAACCGTTTTAAAAACCGCGCAGGCCTTATCGAAAACGAACCTGGTTTCCAAGCAATCCGCGTTCTTCGCCCTTTAAGTAATGATACATATGTCATTTTAACGATGTGGGAAACAGAGCAAAACTTTAAAGACTGGACAGAATCACGTTCATTCGAAAATGCTCATAAAAAACGCCCTGCACAAGCAGAAGCGCAGGCGCATCCACATGCCGAACAGCAAAAAAGCATTTTCTCTCGACCATCATTCGTGACTACTTTTGATGTGTTAGTTTAGGTTTTGAGTACGTGATTTGGGGTACAGAGACCGCGGTACATGAAATTATATTAGCGATTTTTCGAATATATCGACTTATCAACAAATCACGACACACAAAAAGGAAACACCATTACACACCGGTGTTTCCTTTTTCTTTGTACCAATTATATATACGAAGTGCATCTTCTTTTCGCATATGCTTCACTTCATAACCGCGCCCAGCTACCGCTACGGGAGTTGTACATAATTTATCTTTTCTTTGAAAATACGATTGATTATAGCCTACTGCTTGAACATGTCTTCGTCGCATCATTCCTGTATATTTCGAAAAATCACGGTACACGACCGTTAGTTGATTTTCTCTTATTGCATAACCGCCATTTTTATATCTAGCATACGCAAGTAACGAAAACACGATAAATAACGGTAAAAGAACAAATAACGCAATATATTGTTTAAAATATATACTCACGCCGACAATTGGAACAGTGAGCATGATACTTATTAACCAGCCCATAATGACATAACGACGCAACGCTGTTTTTGGTAAATGAACGATCTCCTCTTCGATTTCATAAGGTAACTCTAAATATGCGAGCAGGTGCTGTACATCTTTTTTCTTCATAAAAGGATGCAGCATCACTTCGTTACTTGCTGATCCAATACTTTGAATTGCTTCCACTTCAACAGCACAATAACCAAATGGCTGGCGAAGAATACCTTCTTTCACAGTAATCGCTTGAATGCGGTGCAATTTTAAGACAAACTCTTTCTTTTCAAATAACCCTTGAACGATACAAATCTCTTCCCCTTTTCGCTCAATTTTAAAGTTTGCATATTTTAACACATATCCAGCCGTAGAAATAATCCATGAAATCGCCATTAAAATTACTGCAATCAAAATTAGTTTATAGACACCATTCCCCATCACATACGCTTCTATTTTATTTGTGAACCTTTCCGGAAGAACATAATCAAACTTTGTGTAAAGAAGTACTAGTCCAGAAAACACTAGTCCGAACCGACCAGATGTAATCGCTGCTGCTAAAACTTCTTTCGATGTTAACTGATAAACCGTCTTGCTTTCTTCCTCTTCTATTTCTTCATTTACGGTAATTTCTTTCTTATGTAATAAAGAGATTAAATGTTTTGCTTCCTCTTCCTTAATACCCGCTAACATCACTTCTGGCTCACTACCGCCGCCCGCTACTTCTATATTTAACTTCGTAAGTCCAAGTATTTGATAAATGATGTTAGAAGACGTACTGATATTTTGCACACGGTCTTTATTTAAGTAGCTTTCCTTCTTTACAAAGACACCGTGCTTTATATGTAAAATATTATTCTCAATCCAGTACACTTTAAAATACCATTTAATTGCTGAAAAAATAGCCATAATGCATAAAATAAACAAAAGGAAAAGATAAAATAAATACCAAGGTTCCACTTGTTCATCAGGTTTAAATAAAACAAGAATAATAAGTGGCAACAAACTCGCAACCCTAATACCTAATAATATCGTGATTGGATGTTGCCTCTTATACATCCTCATCACTCACCTTCGCCAGTTCTCCAATTTGTCTTTTTAACTGTTCTGCTTCTTCTTTCGTTAAACCAGGAATACTATGAGAAGTTGCCGCTGTTGAAATGTGTAATTCTGCTAAATTATACTTTCTCATAATTGGCCCCTGTTCAATCGTAACGTGCTGCACACGAATCATTGGAATAAGTACTCGCTTTACAACGAACATGCCCTTTTGAATTTCAATCTCTTCTTCATTTAACCTATAACTATAATAGCGTTGACGTAAATTTGGAAATACAAAATAATCAAGCGGTATGTATATAATGGCTCCCGTTACTAGCAATCCAAACAACCAGCCCCACCAATGAAAATTAATCATAAAAAAGAAATATGCAATTACGACTGCTAGTATAACTGCTGCTCCAATTAAAGCGTGAATTCTCCACACTTTAAGCATATTAGAATGAATCTCTCTTTCTAACGGTTGCATGACATCACTCCAACTATATGAATTTATTAATTACATATTAGTTGTTATATACATTTTTGTAAATTTATAGTTTTCTACATCGTATCAAGAACTTCTTTAAAATTCCCTTCATTAATTGAATACACTTGAAGCCGGATGTAATCTATAAAGAAAGAAGAGCCGATAGCCGCTCTTCTTTCTACAAATCATTTCTTCTATCACACGCAAATAATGTTTTTTAGGACGTTGTTTTTTCCAATCATAAAACTTTACTTCGAGCACTATAATTCACTCCTTTTAATAAAAAAACACTATAAAAATAGTGTAATCCTACAACATCATAGCCTCACACATCAATTATATAAAAATAAAGCTAGTTTTTTATAAATTTTTTGATATAATTACATACGGGAAACGGGAAGAATTTTGTCTTCCCTTGTGTTTTTATTTGCATCTAGTTCTTTTGCTAGATGCTTTTTTTATATCATTTTACATAACTTATATAGTAAGAGGATGATCCCATTGAAAAAATTTGCCGTTAGTTATTTAACATGCTTACTAGTTTTCTCTATTGTTGTGAATATTTTACAGTATACACTAATTCCAAATTATGCAGATTCATGGGGGCCGATTTGGGTATCCATTATTATGTATGCCATTCTTGGAAGTATTCCTGTTCTTATTGGTTGTTTATTAGGGGAGTTTTGTTATAGAAAAGTAAAAAGAAGTCACGAATTAAAAGTTGGAATTCCTGTATTTATACTGTTAGGTATTTCCTACAATCATTTATTCTTTATGTGGTTTAACAACAGAGATTTTCTATCCTTTAATTTAGAAGCCTTTTTGGACACCGGCCTTCCTATTACTTTATCATCTTTAATGTTTTACCTTATAAGACGGCGGTAATTCTTTATTCACTAAATAAAAAAATGTTATTACTTCTCTTTATTTAAGTAATAACATTTTTATTTATAAACTACTTAACAAATTTGCTTCCAACTAGCATCCTTTATATCTTCACTAGTCGGTTTTCTAACTAATCCAGCACATCGCTTTTCACAAGCACCAAACACAATGAAATTTTTCTGCGCTTGTCTTAACGAAGTTTCATTTGCGCCGCCTTCAAGGTCAGGATCTTTAAACTGAACAGGATCATCTTCCCAATAACATATTTTACAAATTTCATATGTACCTGGTGGTTCTTCTTCTAATGTTTTATATCCGCAGCATGGGCAAGTGTATTTCATTTGGTCACTCCATTATCAACTTATTTTCTCTCCCATATATTCCGACTCACAAAGAATGTAACAGCGCAAATCATAGTCATCCCCATGAAATACATCATTTGAAGAGTACTAGAATCTTCATATGTAGTTGGAATTCCTATCGTTACGAAAAAAAAGATAAAAACAATATTAAAAGCTAAAAGCAGATATAATATAGCTTGATTTAAATGGTAAAATGATAAATCTAAACAATAACTCTCCAAGAAGACATCCACCTAAAATAATAGGTGTTCCAAAATACAATGTAAGGACTCCCATTTGCGAAGTAGCTTGAATTAAATTTCCAAGTACGGTCGAAGTCTCCTCATTAAATCTTTCCATTCTATCATATAACTCAAGTACCGTTAATGAAACAAATAAACTTAATATAGAAAATGAATACGGAATTAAAAATTTGCTCATTCTCAATCTCATTCACCTTACTTTTTTGCTTCACATATATTACTCATTATTTTCTACCATTTTCACATAGAAAAATAACCCGTCTTCCACGAAAGACGAGCCATTCAATTAACTCTCACTTATTCTCTTCTTATACCAATCCTGCATTCTCTCCGCATCTTCTACTCTTATATGCTCTAATTTATAACTCGATGATGCACTAGAAAACTTGTACGTACATAAATGTGCTCGGCGCTGGAAATATGATTGTGTCTTCTCAATTGATTGAACGTGTCTTCTTCTTACAAGCCCTGTATATTTCCCGACACTGCGATACACAATTGTAATTTGCTCTCCTTTGACGCTGTAACCATTTGTTTTAAATGTTGCATATCCAAGTGTAAAGATGAGGATAGCGAGCGGTAATAAAGCCCACATAATGACGTACTTTTCAAAGTATATACTTATTCCCGTAATCGGAATTGCCAGCATGGCGAAGAGTAGAAAACTATCTATTAAATAACGACGCAACGCTGCTTTTGGTAATGATGTAATGTTTGTATTCAGTTCATATGGTAATTGTAAATGCGCAAGTAAATCTTGCACACGATCTTTTCGAATGATCGGATGCAGCGTAACCTTTTCCTCTTTTCCCTCACTTTGAATTACTTCTACTTGCACAGCACAGTAACCGAACGGTTGGCGTAAAATACCTTCTCTTATTGTAATCCCTTGAATGCGGTGTAACTTTAGTACAAGTTCTTTCCTTTCAAGCAAACCTTGAGAAATACGGACTTCATCATTTCTTCGATTCACCGTGAAATTCCCATGTTTTAACGCGTAACCGATTGTGGATATAATCCAAGAAACGACGAGGAAAATGGCTACCATGTAAATCCAGCCATATATATCATGATCCATTACATACGACTCTACTCGATTTTTTATCCATTTCGGAATGTACTCATCCACTTGGTTATAAACGAAAAGTATTAAAGAGAATAGTAATCCAAATTGGCCCGATGTAACAGATGCTAACAAAATTTCTTTCCAAGTTAATTTGTATTCTGTCGCTTGTTTTTCCTCTGTAATGATTTCTTTTTCTACTACTTCTTCTGATGTTTCTTCTGTTTCTGCTGTTTTTACTGCCTTAGCTGGCTCATTTAGCATCACAATGAGCTCTGTCGCCTCTTCTATCGTAATACCAGCTAAACTAACTTCCGGATCATTTCCTCCGCCAGCTGTTTCGATTTTAATTTTCTTTAAACCGAGTATTTGATATAACACGCTCGAACTTGTATTAATCGTTTGAACACGTTCTTTATTTAAGTAACTCTCCTTTTTCACAAAGAGGCCTTGCTTAATGTGCAATACGTTATTTTCGACCCAGTATACTGTGTAATACCATTTTTCAATCACTGAAAAAATCGTAATTAAGGCGAATCCAGCGGGAACTAAATACCAAAATGGGAACTTTCCGTTTAAACTAAACATGAAAATAATTAATGGTAAAAAGTCTGTTACTTTTAATTCTAATAACATCGTGATTGGATGCTGCCTCTTATACATCCTCATCACTCACCTTCGCTAATTCTGCGATTTTCGTTTTTAGCATCTCTGCTTCATACATCGTTAAACCTGGGATGCTATGAGAAGTTGCCGCCGTTGAAATATGCAGTTCTGCTAATCCGTATTGTCTCATAATTGGCCCTTGCTCAATCGTTACGTGCTGTACACGAATCATCGGAACTAATACACGTTTTATAACGAAAAGACCGTGTTGAATTTCAAGCTCTTCTTCATTTAATTGATAGCTATAATAACGCTGACGCAATTTCGGAAACGTAAAGTAATCAAACGGCGTATACACGATTGTTAATCCGATGAGCACATAGAAAATCCAAGCCCACCAATTAAACTTAATCATAAGGAAAAGATATGCCAAAATGACTATAATACTAATTCCTAGCTCAATTAAGGAACGCGTTTTCCACACCTTGACCATGTCAGGGTGAATTTCATTTTTCAATGGCTGCATGTAACCACTCCAAATCTAGTAATCTAATATATGAATTCTCTTAAGTTACATTTTACATAATTTCACAGAAAATGAGAATGCTATTATTTCCCTTCTTCCTTGTCTTTTTTCTCAGGAATAAAATATCCGAACCAAAGTAGCCAAATGAAACCAATTAACGAAAACCAACCTTTATCACCTTGAAAAGCATCAATCATACTTGGGATTTTATAAACCCCAATAAATCCAAGAAAACCGAGCCACCAATTTTTCTGCATTCTCATCTCTATTCCTCCTTCATTACATTTTTCACATTTTGAATCCAAATTTCTTTATACTTTAAATTGAATCCCATTAACATGTAGTTGTTCATATTATCAATAACGAGCGCTAACGTATGAGCGTTTGCTTCTGTTGCATGTTGCGACACAACTCCCAGCTCCACACCTTTTTTCAATAAATCGTGAAATCCATTTAAGAACTCTTCTTGTATTTCAAATAAGCGTTTCTGATACTTTTCATTTCGCGTCGCAGTTACAATAAATTCATTTATAACGCGGAGTATTTCTTGTTCCCCTTCATACCCAGACAACATATGTAAGCCATCTGCGATTAATTTTTCTTCAAATTTTTCTTTCGTATATTGTTCTTTATCGAAGTAATTGGCGAAATGATACCCAGAAAAAATCTCTTCAAATAAAAAATCAACTAGCGCTTCTTTAGACGGGAAATGATAATAAATAGCTGGCTTTGATATTCCAACTTCTTTCGCAATCATTGAAAGACTTATCTTCTCAATACCATGCTCTGCCATTAGTTTAAATGATGCTTCTACAATGTTCTGCGATGTTTGTATATTTTTTGTCATATAATAAAGATACCATTACTAGAGGGTATATATGGAAATAAAAAAGAAGAATATTGGTATATTTTTATTTTCCGCTTTAATATTTACTATTTTAGTAGGGTGTAATGTGGAAAATAATAAAGAAGAAGAAATCATTACTAAAGCAAAAGAAGAAACTATTAAATACTTCAAGGAGAAGGAAAACGTAGATGTAACTATTACTAAACATAAATTCACTCCAAATGATCTTCAAACAATTTTTATATCTGGTTATGTAACAGATGACAAAAATAAAGAATTTAGTGTTGCAGTTGAATACGCTAATAACTATTATATCAGTACCATTTCAACCACCAAAAATTTCGAACTAAAACATGATTAGTTAACGGTTCGTTGAAATATCTTTTCTTTATAAAAATCCAAAATAAACCTATACCGTCAAAAACACTCGTAGATTGTATCTACGAGTGTTTTTTTACAATCCTTAAGTACAGTCGAGAAACATACAAGCTATTAAAAACCGTGGGGACACCTATAAATATTTCAAAAGCAATAAAATAATCTCTAAACACGGAAAATATGAATAAATCAGGAAAAGTTTACAGTTCACATAAAAGTAAGGGAATATATGGTATGTTATTATTAAGATCTAAATATATAAGGGGTGAAATAAAGGTGGAAGCTGAAACGAAATCAAAGATTTGGGAATACGTTGGCTGGGGGGCTATTGTTATTGTCGGAGCTATTGCAACTTTTGGCGTTATGATGCTAATATTTGGCGATCCCAAAACTAAATACAAATCTCAAGAAGTTACAACGGAGAAACAAGAAATCACTATTACAAATCAACAATTTACTTCTAAAAAAGCATAAAGTAAAATAACCCCATAAAAAACAAGGGGCGTTAATATGGGATATGGCGGTAAGGGTGATAGTGGTGATAGTGGCGGCGGTGAAGATGGCAAAGATGGTAAGAGCGGTGGTAGCGGATTTATATTACTCATTGTGCTCTTTATCGTATTAATCATAATTGGAGCCAGCTATAGCGGACTTGGTTTCTAAGAAAAGACACAATTCAGTTAGTTATAACAACAAAAAAGAAGGCATCCTAAATTACACATTTAAGGTGCCTTCTTTTTGTAAAGCAAATCAATTCCTATTAATCAACCGCATACGATAACAATTCACCGTCACTTCCCCAAGCCTTTGCAATAATTGATAATTTGCATATGCTCCGACTGGGGCACCGATGATTGGAACGAGCTGGAGCATTTTTGCTAAATCAATATAGTCTCGGTACTCTGTTTGGAACCTTTCCCAGTCCATATGATTTTCTTCTTCTGTATCCCACGTTTCAATAGCTTTCCATATTTCTTTTCTATGATCATCACTAGAAAAAGCAAGTTGGAAAACGTGAAGAATAAAAAGGCGTTCTTCTTTTTTACTCGTATCAAATCCGTACAATGTTGCCGCATCAAATAAAAACTTAATTTTAATGCTGAGGAGTAGCGGAAAATCAGCAAGGCCAAGGAGAATACCACCTGCTCCTGTTCCTGCCCCTTCTGCCGCTGCGACTTTTTTATATTCATCTAATTTTTTACGTACTTCATCGTCTCGTCTTTGCAGTGACCAGTTCGTTTCTTTTAGCTTCGGTTTTATGAAGTTTGATCCAGCACTAATTGTTTGTACCATCATCCGAATCGTTTCTGTTAGTACCTTTTGCACTTTCGCGGGCACTAGCTGTTGTACTTTCACCTGCACTTTTTTAGAGAACCGTGTCATCATAGAAGAATCTTTCATGAATGTAGCTTTCCACTGCTCCAATTCTTTTATAACCTTCTCTTCATATGTAATCATAGGTTCATTCCTTTCAGTTTAAACGCTCAATGCGTTTCGCCCCGTACTGGTAAACGAAACCGATACTAAATAATATGCTTACGACAAATAAAATGACTGTCATCATGAAATCTTTCGTCGCAAGTGCAAATGTAATTGTAAATACACCGCTACCAATGATGAGAATCGCATTTAATAAAGTAAGAAAATCTTTCTTCTTCTCCTCTACCCCTACTGGATATAAATCAAGCCAAATTTTCATGCGGTGATGTTTCCAAAGAGTTAATAGCTGGTAACCGATTAAGTATAAGAAAACAAGACTTACGATAAAGCGTCCATATAAAAATGGAATAAAGTAAAGAATGACTCCTCCAAGAACGAGTAAGCGCATATATAATCCGAAATAGTTACCTGATCTTAAAAACGTTCTCGTATATAAGTATAAATATGTACGTTTCTCACCGATTATCGAAAGAATGAAATCAAGCCATTTTCGGCGTGATACTCTCTCTTTTAATGCTGGTACATCAACGAACATATTCGCGATGCGGTATAATAGCATCATTTTTTTACCTTCTTCAGAAATTAAATACTCCCAGTTCAGCGGCTTTCCTTTTACCTTTTGATGCATAACAGCAAGGTATAGCACCATTAAAAAGAGGATTACGCCGATAAAAATGATTGAAGTACGTTCTATAAGGAAGTACACGAATAAGCCGTTTAAGATAAAACGAACGAACCAATCTGCTTTTTGAACAGTTTGATCTGTTAAAAATGATTTTTCCCACGCTACGAATAAATTCCACACTTTTACAATGACAAACGCGATTACAATCCATATGTAAGCCGCTCCTGTTTGCTTCATTTGCTGGAAGTATAACGGGGCAAGCGCAGCTGCTACGATTGCGATTATGTATAACTGAATCATAAACGTAAAGAGAAATGCCTTTGTAAAATAAGGCTTTAACTTTTCTTCAACTGGTAGCAAATAAACGAGATCTGCTTCTTTTAATAACGTTTGTATGGATCCGGCTGTTAATACGAGGCCAAGTAAGACTGCCATAACGATTGCCGTAGGAAACGAAGGTGTTAACGTTTGTAACCATTGCTGGTAATAATACGCTCCTGCACCGATGATAAATACGAAAATAAATTTCAAATGATCGTTAAATACGTATTTACTATATGTACGAACTTCTTTTAGAAAGTGCCGGAATCGTTCTTTCCATAACGCTGTGCTATTCATAATCTTCTTCCTTTGTTAACGCAATGTAAATATCATCTAACGTTGCACCAGGCATGTTAAATTGTGATTGCAGTTCAGATAACGTTCCCTTCGCTCTTACTTCACCTTGATGCAAAATAATGAACGAATCACAATAGCGCTCTGCTGTCGCTAAAATATGTGTACTCATTAATATGCCTGCACCGCTCTTTTTCATTTGATCCATCATTTGAAGAAGTGATTGAATCGCTAAAGGATCAAGCCCAACGAAAGGTTCGTCCACAATGTAAAGAGATGGTTCAACGAGAAATGCACTCATAATCATTACTTTTTGTTTCATCCCTTTTGAGAAATGAGACGGAAACCATTTCAAACGATTTTTCATGCGAAACTCTTGTAATAGTTGTCCTACGCGTTCTTCATATTGTTTTTCATCTACACCGTACGCCATCGCTGTTAATTTCAAATGTTCTTCTAACGTTAACTCATCATATAATACTGGCGTTTCTGGAATGAAGGAGAAACTAGAACGGTACGCTGTCATATCATCACGTATTGTTTTCCCGTTAATTGTGACAGTTCCTTTTTTCGGTTCCATTAAACCGATGATATGTTTAATTGTCGTACTTTTACCAGCTCCATTTAAACCGATTAAGCCAACAAGTTCGCCTTTATTAACAGAGAACGAAACATTTTGCAGTACAGGTCGTTTCGTATATCCTCCTGTAACATTTTCTACACGCAATAACTCGCTCATACGACACCACTTTCTTCATTTATATTCATTCTCTTTTCTAAGAAATGTATATATTCATCTTACCAAAAATCATCGTGCACTACATAGTATCGATGTTTTCAAAAAAAAATAAATTTCTTGGCATATATTTTTACGAAAGCGGACATCATAATTAGTGAAGAAGGAACACATTGAAAAAGCAACCACCAATTGATGAGTATAACAACATAGTGAAGTCATCATGAAATGGGGTGTCCATGTTGGACAAAGAAATTTACACATAACCAGATCATTTGTTTCATTTTCGAAACGGGGTGTCTCCGAAAGAGCATATACTGTTTTAAAAAATAAACAATTTCATTTTAAAAAAGATTGCAATATCATTTCACTTGAAAATGGGGTGTCTACGGCAGAAACTTTAGCCGATTTACCATGCATTTCTTAAATAAATGAGGTGTCTGCGAACCGTAAATTATAAAAAATGCTTTTTCAATCCCTCTTCAGAAAACAGGAAGCTGAGTCAGCTTCCTGTTTTTCGTGTTTGTTCTCCTATGTAATTATGGTAAAATACGGCTAAGGCTATTTGAAAGGATGAGATCGATGAATCATACAGCGGACAATTGTATTTTTTGTAAAATCATTGACGGGCAAATCCCTTGCTCAAAAGTATACGAAGATGAGCATGTACTTGCATTTTTAGATATTAGTCAAGTAACAAAAGGACATACTCTTGTTATTCCAAAAGTACACAAACAAGACATTTTTGCGTTAACGCCAGAAATCGCATCACATATTTTTGCTGTCGTTCCAAAAATCGCAAATGCAATGAAAGCAGAATTTAATCCAGTTGGCTTTAACCTACTTAACAATAACGGTGAAAAAGCTGGACAAACTGTATTCCACTTCCACCTTCATTTAATTCCACGCTACGGTGAAAACGATGGTTTCGGTGCTGTTTGGAAATCACACCAAAATGAATACACAATGGAAAATTTACAAAACATCGCAAGCACAATTGCAAATAGTGTGAAATAGTGCCACTATAAAAAGACGTAAAACATAACTGTACATAACAAGCTAATTCCTCCGAAAGAAATATATTGCATAGCTTGTTTCTTCATCCAAAATGCCGGAGGATATAACCTTTTCTGTTTTACGAAAAAAAGTAAATGCATAGCACGTACAAGGAAGAAAAGAATTACGATAAAAATAAATTATCGCTAATAACCTCCTTGTCTTAAGCATATGCACACTTTTATACATCATGAATACGAACGAAAAATAAGGAGGTTTCCTTTTATGTCAAAAGCTAAATCCTTTATTACAGGTGTAATTTGCGGCGGAGCAGTTGCTGGACTAGCCGTTCTTTTCTCAACTCCTTCTTCTGGTAAAGATATGCGCGGTAAGCTGAAAGAAAAAGGAACTGATATTAAAAAGACTTTAGCTGATATTACAGCTGATACAAAGTTATTAAAGCGTCAAATCATTGAAACTGCTTCAGAAGGTAAAGAAGTATTTCAAGAGCTAAAAGATGATATGCACGACACTCTTTCTAACTGGAGACAAGATATTTCTCAAAATAAGCGTCATATTGAACAAGAAATTTTAGACATTCAAAAGTCAATTGAGAAACTACAAGATGCTGTTCCAGAAAAAGCGTAAACATATTCACGCTTAGTTTTTTGCATATAACAAATATTTTTCATACGAATTGACCTTAACACGGCATATCACATAGATATGCCGTGTTTTTATGCATTTACAATATATGTTATCCCTTAACATGTACAGACAACACATGTATTCTCGACTCATAAAACGTTTCCATAGATATGCATGATTTGTATAGAATGTCATTTTTCCGAAAAATTTTCACAATTCTCACAAAAAGACTTTATTAATTTTTATTTTACTGGCATAATAGATAGTAATGAAAAAGAATGTTAAAGTGGGTGAGTAAATGAAAAGTGGAGAAAAAGATTACTCGGTAAAAGAAGCAATGATTTTCAGCCAACGCATTGCTCAATTATCGAAAGCGTTATGGAAATGTGTAGAGAAAGATTGGCAACAGTGGATTAAACCTTACGATTTAAACATTAATGAACACCATATTTTATCAATCGCTTATCATTTAAAAGGGGCTTCTATTTCTGAAATTGCTAAGTTTGGAGTTATGCACGTATCAACGGCGTTTAACTTCTCTAAAAAGCTAGAAGAACGCGGCTATCTTGTATTTTCTAAAAAAGAAGATGATAAACGAAATACGTACATTGAAATTACAGACAAAGGGGAAGAATTACTACTTCGCTTAATGGAGGAGTATGAACCTGAAAATAATTCTGTATTTAATGGGGCACTTGCTCTTCGTAATTTTTATGGTAAGTTCCCAGAAAATATCGAACTTATTGCGATCCTGCGCAATATTTACGGACAAGACTTCATCGATATTTTTGAGAAATCATTAGACAATATTGAGGAGAACTTTACGGAGTCCGATCAAAAATTAGTTAAGAAATAATCTATTTATCCTTTCGCAATCATGCCTAAGAATTCATTCATAAGTGGCACAAATAAGCCTTGTTTTGCTAGCGCTTCCGCAGTTTCGTTTACTTCGAGCTGATGTGGAAGCGCTTTTTCAAATTGATCTAACAGCGCATCGAACAATAGAAGGCCTTCTGCTTTCTCCGTTACGTATTGTTCGTTCAGCTTTTCACAAAGATTTAGTATACGTTCAATATCTTTTTTACGAGCTTTTTTCTTTATGATTAAAGAATAAAATGGACACTTTTCTTCATCAATCATTTTAAATAGTAGATCTACGTAATATTCAGCTTGTTCTAGTCTTCTTACAACGTCCATTTTCTCCCTCGCTTTCTAACACAAAGTCTTCTATTTCTGAATTTTGTAACACGAACAAAATATCGTATGATACAATATATAAAGTATATGTATTTTAGCCAAAAGGAGGTCTCGCCTCATGACTCTTATAACCGTTGTTTTTGTCGCATTCGCACTTCTTGTTATATTTTACACGAATTTCATGACACATACACTGTGCGAGCGAAAACAAATATCTGCGAGCCGCCAGCCCGGTGTCTTTCGAGTTATTAATGTATGTATTACCATTCTATTAATTTCTAGTTATATAGAAATTATATTTCATGGAAAGTGAGGAAGGAAAGCCCCTTCCTCATTTTTTTCCTCTATAAACAAATTATACCTATAATAACTAATAAAATAAACAGTACAAGTAATAAAATAAGTATTGAATTCATCCCCCATCCCCTCCTCTTTTCTGTATATGCGACATGCGCCCAATATGGTACCCTTTCAAAATCTGACACTCACTGGTTAAATTTTCTTTATCAATAGGAAAACAAGTCGAAATATGATATATTAAATTTTGTACATATTGCTTATACTATGAAATAAACGACACGCATCTAAACTTTATCTCCAAGCCTCGGTAAGCCCTGTTAAGCGTGCTTTTACATATTAAAAAGCAAAGACATCAGTGAGACTTAATCGGGCTCTTATGAACGAACATAACCTATCATAAGGCGTTTCTTCATTAGTGCGGGATAAATTAAAAATACATAATAGTAGGAGTGTTTATTGAATGAAGAAAGCTATGCTTGCCTTAGCCGCAACAAGTGTAATCGCATTATCAGCATGTGGAACATCATCATCAGACAAAATTGTTACATCTAAAGCTGGTGACATCACTAAAGAAGAGTTTTACAATCAAATGAAGACACAAGCTGGTAAACAAGTACTAAATAACATGGTTATGGAAAAAGTACTTATTAAAAACTACAAAGTTGACGACAAAGAAGTAGATAAAAAGTACGATGAAATGAAAAAACAATACGGTGATCAATTCGATACACTATTAAAACAACAAGGTATTAAAGAAGAAACTTTAAAAAGCGGTGTTCGTGCTTCATTAGCTCAAGAAAAAGCTGTTGAAAAAACAATCACTGATAAAGAAGTAAAAGACAACTACAAGCCTGAAATTAAAGCAAGCCACATTCTTGTAAAAGATGAAGCTACTGCGAAAAAGGTTAAAGACGAGCTTGCACAAGGTAAATCTTTCGAAGAGTTAGCGAAACAATACTCTGAAGATACTGGTTCAAAAGAAAAAGGCGGAGACCTTGGCTACTTTACAGCTGGTAAAATGGTTAAAGAATTCGAAGATGCTGCTTATAAGCTGAAGAAAGATGAAATCAGCGAACCTGTAAAATCACAATTCGGTTACCATATCATTAAAGTAACAGACATTAAAGAACAAAAACCATTTGATGAAGTAAAAGGCGACATCAAAAAAGATCTTGTTCAGAAGAAAATGCAAGATGGACAATTTATGAACGATCTTATGATGAAAGAAATCAAATCTGCTGACGTAAAAGTTGACGATAAAGATTTAAAAAATCTTTTCGAAGAACCAAAAGCTGACGCTAAAAAAGACGAAAAGAAATAATGAAAAGCTCGGGCTAAGCCCGAGCTTTTTTGTATTACCTTTGCGGTAACTGAAATTATACCGGCGATTTTTCGAATATATGATTACAATCCCCTCTTAAAAAACAAAAAACCTCGATTCCATCACATACGGAACCAAGGTTTATCTCATTATCATTGATTAAATTAAAAAACTATGGTAAATTAGTACAGAAACGCATTCATTAAAAATAAAAGAATGTATTTATCCGTATCTTAATTGTATACCAAAAAATATCTTCAGTCAACCTCTATTTTTCACTTTTAAAGGAGTGCTTACGTATGAACAAAAAATTAGATCAAGAGCAAAAACGATTGGATAGCGTAATAGAAACTATTACGGAGCAAATTGATAAACTTGAAAACGAAACTGGCAGACGCCGAGCAGAAGTAATCAACATCCGTAAACACTTCTGGGATGATGTGAAAGTTAACACTGATACTTTTGACGATTATCTCGAAACAGTTATCAACTTAAGACAACAAGCTCAGTCACTAGCCGTAACACAAATCACCCATAAACATACCTTCAACCGACTTGCCGCGCTACGACGTATGCATAAAGCACCTTACTTCGGGCGAATTGATTTCAAAGAAGAAGGAGAAACAGGCGCAGAGCAAATTTATATCGGCGTCGCTACCCTTACTGATGCAAGCGGAGAAAATTTTCTTATATACGATTGGCGCGCACCTATTTCAAGTGTCTACTACGATTATCCACCAGGCCCTGCCGAGTACAGTACACCAGGAGGCGTAATCCGCGGCAATGTGGAGAAGAAATTACAATATATTATTCAAGGCGGCGTTATCGATTCAATGTTCGATACGAGCTTAACGATTGGAGATGAAATTTTACAACAAGCGCTCGGAAAAGGTACAAACAAACATATGCAAAGTATAGTTGCTACTATCCAGCGCGAGCAAAATGAAATTATCCGTCACGACGAAGGGCGACTACTTATCGTTCAAGGAGCTGCTGGTAGTGGTAAAACATCGGCTGCCTTACAGCGAATCGCCTACTTACTATATAAATATCGCGAATGGCTAAAAGCTGATCAAATCATTCTCTTCTCCCCTAACTCCATGTTCAATAGCTACGTATCTAACGTATTGCCAGAACTCGGTGAAGAAAATATGCAGCAAGTTACATTCCAAGAGTACTTAAACCACAGACTAAGTAAGTCATTTGACGTTGAAGATCCTTATGAGCAATTAGAATATATGCTCACTGAAACGAATAGCTCTATCTATAAAACTAGAAATGCAAGCATTCGATTTAAAGCATCAACTCACTTTTTCGAGACAATTCAAACGTACAGACAATCTCTCGAAACGTCCGGTATGTTATTTAAAGGAATGAAATTTAGAGGAAAACCAATTGTCTCTGCTAAACAAATTGCAGAACAATTTTATAATACTGATACCTCCCTCCGCTTCCATAATAGAATTGAAAAGTTAACGGAGTGGCTAAATAAACAAATAGATGAAATTGAAAAAACAGAACTGAAAAAACCTTGGGTAGAAGAAGAAATTGAATTACTTAGTAAAGATGAATATCAAAAAGCTTATAAGTATTTACAGAAAAAAGGTGAGTTTGACGAAAACTCCTTTACTGATTATGAGAAAGAAACGAAAGTACTCGGACGTATGATTGTCCGTAAAAAATTGAAGCCGTTGCGTAAAGGTGTTCAAACGCTACGCTTCATCAATTTCACAGGAATATATAAACAACTCTTCACAGATGCATCATGGGTTACTGGAGAAAAACCTAAAGAATGGGACGACATTTGCTCTCTAACGGTGAACATGTTAGATGAAGGAAAACTATATTACGAGGATGCTACTCCATTTTTACTTTTAAAAGAATTAATTGAAGGGTTCCAAACAAACAGATCAATTAAACATATACTCGTAGATGAAGCACAAGATTATTCTCCGTTTCAGTTCGAGTTTTTAAAACGTCTCTTCCCTGCCGCAAAAATGACGGTACTCGGAGACTTTAACCAAGCGATATTCGCTCACGCTAGTGAAACAGTTGATTTCCATACACTCACTAGCTTATATGGACCTGATGAAACATACGGTATCAACTTAACTCGTAGCTATCGCTCAACAAAACCGATCATTGAATTTACACGTGATCTCGTACCGGAAGGCAAGAATATTAACGCCTTTGAACGAGGCGGCGAGAAACCTACATTGACTAAGGTTTCTGATTACAGCGAACTGCATGACCATATCACTTCCAAAGTCGCTGAATTACAAAAACAAAAGCACAATACGATCGCAATTATATGTAAATCCGCAGCTGAAAGCGCCGCTGCGTACGAAGCACTCAGCCATATCGAGAATATTAAACTCGTGAAAAGTAACTCAGCTGAGTACGAACAAGGTATCGTCATCATACCTGCTTACTTAGCGAAAGGTATCGAATTTGACGCTGTCATTATTTACAATGCAAATAATGAAGTATATAGCGATGAGAGCGTTCGTAGATTGTTTTACACTGCTTGTACGCGCGCGATGCATGAATTGCAGCTTTATAGCGTTGGTGAGGTTAGTCCTTTTGTAATGGGGGCTGATTCAGAGAGCTTTGAGCTTATAACTAAGACACCTTGATGATTCAAGGTGTCTTTTTACGCAGGACTTACACCTTTAAAGTAGAATATATAATTTTAGAAAAAATTAAGGAGTGAAAAGATGAACCAATATTTCATTGCTATTTATGACGGTGAGTTTCCTATCGAAAAATTACATACCATTTTACAGTCTAATCCCACTTTTACCGAACTAAACGTCCGCACCATTTCAATCTCATCACCAAGACCTTTCACCTTATTAGTTGGAGAAGAAAACGATGCACTCACAACTGGACTTACAGACAAATACCACTTATTAACGAAAGAATTACAAGAACTAGAAGAACAAGAAAGGTACTATTACGTATACGATTATAAAATTAGAAAGACCGTCGATAATCCTACCGAAAAATGCTTTCCATTAGCCAAAATCAATATAAGTGTTACGAAATTCCATAAGATGATTCAAAAAGTAAAGGACTTAAAACGCCCTGTATTTGCAGGTTATAACATCTCTCCTCATGATTCAGATGTACTTACAATTGATGTACTTCTTTCTTCTCATTCATTGGATCCTAACACTTCCGAAAAAGATGCGGAAGAACACTTATATTTACAACAATTAGCCGAAACACTTTCTCGTTCTGAATTATGTACTTCTATTAAAGCAAGTTCACTTATTTAAACACAACAAAAGGGTTATTTTTCATAACCCTCTACGTACCATCTATTATTTACGTTTGTAATTGATCATAATAGTGAATTCTTTTACATACAACTTATAACGAAAACACCTTGATAATCATCAAGGTGTCTTTTTCATTCTAAACGACATATCTTTACGTCGATATACACTTAACACGATCCCCATTAAAAGCGCATGAAATACAGTCGGCGTTAATCCGTAGCTAATAAAAGGTAAAGATATAGCAGTAATCGGTAATAAACCTAAAATCATGCCCACATTATAAACGAACTGGACGACAAAAAGAGTCATTCCTCCAACGAGAAGCAATTTACCGTACCGATCATTTATTTTATAAGATATGACTATTAATCTTGCTACAAAAAGAGAAAGAATGAAAACAAGGATCAGTGCAAGGAAATACCCATAATAGTAAGTCAAACTTGCAAATACAAAATCAGTATCTGAAGCAGGGATAAACTTTATATCTCCATATGTACCAAACCAACCTGCTGACGACATTACCTCTTTTAAACGTATATACATAAACCCTGCGCCACCTGCATCACGCTCTGGATTTAAATACCCTAGAAATCTATCCAAGTGGTATCCTGAGGACCAGGATAAGGATACCCTGATAATAAATAAACAAATTGGTACAATTGTAATAATCAATGCCTTCTTCTTCCCTAACTTACTCCACCACAGCATAATGAATACCATCGTGATATAGATAAAAATTGACGAAAGAGTTGATACAATTAAAAATAAATACAAAGAAAATAAATACAAAACCACAAGATGCATAACCTTTAACCTACTATTATTGAAAAAAGAAGCCCAGGCTAGAAAAAAGAACGGCACTGCCATTAAACAGTCAATTGCAATGGGACCAATTTTCATTAACGGCTCTCCAGTCAACGAAGCGTTTGGAAAACAGTATAAAATTAAAAGGATAAGTACTCCGATTGTGTAAAACAACCATCCCATTCTCTCTAATTTCCGATAATCAATTAGCATCATCCCAAAAGCTGTTACAACACCAAGAATAGCAAATATCACCTTATTCATTATTACATCATTCGTATATCCAAAAGCGAGAACTGGCAAAAAGCCTAGCCCCATAGCAGTCACTAACAAAATAATTAGAAACCAATCAACCTTTGGCTTATGAAGTTTGTTAAGTTCTTGACCAAGTTTAATTGGACTTCCCATTTGTTCAACAGCTTTGTCTTCAGCAACTTCCTCACTTAATCCTCTCTCTATCCACGTGTTCTTCGCCTGTTTTAAGTGAAAATCTAGTTCTGTTGCCACGAAGCTCTTCGCTTCTTTTGATTTAATATGAGTGGTAACTTCTTTTAAAAAATGCTCCCCTTTTTTGTTCAACTTTTTCTCACTCCTGTACTAAGCCTTTTAATATAAATCGTGCCTTTGTAGAATTTTTTTCTGCCTTTCGTAGCATCTTTCTTCCCTTATCATTTAATTGATAATATTTAGCTCCTGAATGATCCCAACTCGATTGGATAAAACGATTCTGTTCTAGACGATGTAATACGGTATATAAAAACCCTTCATTTCCTTCGAATTTTTGAATTCCTCTCCCCCGCAATAGCCCTGCCAGTTCGTACCCTGTTTTTTCATTACTGAGAAGTTGTAAAACCGCTAAAGAGATGTCTTCTTCATTTTCTTGTGATTGATTGATTTTTTCACGCACCTGCTTCCGATGCTGATCAGAAAAACTCAAATGTTTAAAAGTTGTATTCTCCATTGATTTTCGTAGGCCTTTTAATCGCTCTTCCATTTGATTATTCCTCCAATCCTTTCTTCAATAGTTCCTTAGCTTTTTTCAGTCTTGTTTTTATCGTGTTTTCCTTCACTTCTATTACAATAGCAATATCTTTAATTGATAATTCTTCATAATAAAATAGGTAAATGACTTCTCGATATTTTATCGGTAAATTCATTACTGCAGAAGCCAACCTACGGTCTTCTGCATTTTGAATAACAGTTTGTTCAACACTTTCTTTTTGACTCCCAATATACGTAAATTCATCCTCTGTAACGATTACCTTTTTGTTATACCAACTTTTTATATAGTCTTTACAATGATTAATGGCAATTCTCCACAACCATGTTTTTACATTTGATTTCCCTTTGTATGTATGAAGAGATTTATAGCATTTCACAAATATATCTTGCGTTAAGTCTTCAGCGACCTCTTTATTATTCACATATGAATACACAAGCTGTAGGATCTCCTGACCATACTTGTTCATTATTTCATCGATAAGGTCATCCTTATCTTCTATTTCAAACGCTTCTACCGTTAATTCATCCACATCATTTCCTCCTTCCCATTTATTAGACGACGCACTCCATGGAAAAGTTTTATAAATTCATAAAAAAATACGGCTGGCAATGTCCATACCGTTTTTTGAAACCTTAATTTTTCTTTACCGAGAGTAAATCATTTATTTTACCGACGTTCATTTAATTGGACTTACTCATTGCCCCCTGCACTTTACACACTAATGAGCCATTTATTTTTATACGTATGTCTTGTCCCCTATTCTGAAAAATAATACAATTAAAAAGTAACTTAATAACGCTATAACTAGTAGGTGTGGTAATCATCTCTTCCATTTCGAAAAAAGGGGGAGGTGATATAATGATCGCGATGTTTATAGTCAAATTAGTGTATGGTATCCTAACCGGAGCTGGCGTTGTCATCGGTAGAAGATACGTCGGTCCGTGGCTAATTTCTGTATACAAAAAAGCGAGAACCACCCTGCTTCGTGGAAAAGGTAAGGGCGGTTCTCGGCTAAAACGTTAATGTAATTGTCTCATAACCGCACCTACTACCACCACAATAGCAAGTTAGGTTACACAAGGCAGAAGTTTCTCAGGCTTCTGTCTTCTTTATTTTATGCAAAATTCATACTAAATACTCTATCATCATTGTAACACATTATATTTATTTGTAGTCAAGATAAAAAACACCTGAAGGGCTCTCCTTCAGGTGTTTCTCTATTTTATGCTAACGCAGCTGCCTGCTCTTGTTGATCGACAGGAATTACAGCGTCTGTTAATGCTTTTTCTAGTTCTGCTGTGTATTTCATTTGCTCTTCTTTACTCCAGCCTAGTTTCGCAGCCATGTAGTTGATTACTGCTTCTTTCCACTCGTATACCCAGTGAATGTTGAAGAATACAGCACCTCTGCGGCGTACGAAGAAGTCAACTGGTTTCGCTGTCATTTCGTAATCCATCGCGTATACAAGCGGGATTAGAACGTCTAACGGCATGTTGTATTCTTTCGCTTCGTCTTTATGTTTTTTCGCTAAGTCGAATAGTACGTCAACGTTAGAGCCATAGAATTTCGCGAACTCTTCAGCTTGAGCTGTCGTTAAACCGTATTTCGTACCTTCGCCTGCTTTTTTCGCGATAAATGCTGGGAATCCGTGTGAACCACTTACATGACCACCAGAGATTGGCATATGTTTCGTATCGCTCTTCGGATATGCGCTATGTCCTTCTTTTTGTAATAGATTCGTTACGTAGTCTACTACCATTTCAGCCATTTTACGGTATCCTGTTAATTTACCACCTGCGATTGTAATTAAACCAGATTCAGAAGTCCAAA
Source organism: Bacillus paramycoides (assembly GCF_001884235.1). Classification (GTDB taxonomy): domain Bacteria; phylum Bacillota; class Bacilli; order Bacillales; family Bacillaceae_G; genus Bacillus_A; species Bacillus_A paramycoides. Next base: position 108,189 of record NZ_MAOI01000020.1, read on the forward strand.
TTTCATCTTTACGAGAAATTTCAGATGCACTCTTACCTTCTTCATAAATTAATGGACGTACACCAGCCCAGCTTGACTCGATGTCTTTTTCCGTAATTTTCACGCTTGGGAACATGTAATTAATCGCATTAATGATATATGTGCGATCCTCTGTTGTCATTTGTGGTACAGCTGCATCTTTATCATAGAACGTATCTGTTGTACCTACGTATGTTTTTCCTCCGCGAGGAATCGCGAACACCATACGTTTATCTGGTGTATCGAAGTAAATTGCTTGCCCTAACGGGAAACGTTTTTGGTCAATTACTAAGTGAACACCTTTTGATAACTGAAGTACTTTTCCTTTTTTCGAGTTATCTTTTTCACGAAGTGTATCTACCCAAGGACCAGCTGCGTTTACAATTTTCTTACCGTAAACTTCGTACACTTCTCCGTCTAGTAAATCGATTACACGAACACCACATACTTTTCCATCTTTATATAAGAAACTGTCTACTTTTGCGTAGTTTACAGCTTTTGCGCCACGCTCAATCGCTTCTTTCATTACTTCAATTGTAAGACGCGCATCGTCTGTACGATATTCTACGTAGTAACCGCCGCCTTTTAATCCTTCTTGTTTTACAAGAGGTTCTTTGTTCAGCGTTTCTTCACGGTTAAACATCTTTCTGCGCTCGCTTCGTTTTACACCTGCTAAGAAGTCGTATACACGAAGACCAATTGAAGTACTGAATGATCCGAACGTGCCACCTGTATGGAACGGAAGTAACATCCACTCTGGTGTTGTTACATGGGGACCGTTCTCATATACGATCGCACGCTCTTTCCCCACCTCTGCTACCATTTTCACTTCAAGTTGTTTTAAATAACGTAAACCGCCGTGTACAAGTTTCGTTGAACGACTTGATGTACCTGCTGCAAAGTCCTGCATTTCAAACACAATCGTTGATAACCCGCGTGTTGCTCCATCTAATGCAATACCAGAACCAGTAATACCTCCACCAATTACGATCACATCTAACTCTTGTTTATTTACTCCGTTTAATACGTCTTTACGTTGTTTACTTGAAAATTTCATGGTAATTCCTCCCTTTGATAACGAAAAAAGAGACCACAAACTCCGCTATAGATTTCGCCTCTATAGCGCGTTGTGGTCTCTCCAAATCTCCTACCGAATTATTAACTTGTCACCATTATAACACTGTTTATGATTATTTGAAAGCTTTTGTTGCTTCAATTGCTTTTTTCCATCCAGCATATAGCTCTTCGCTTGTTTCCGCTTCCATCGTTGGTTCAAAGCGTTTGTCCATATGCCACTGCGCTTTAATTTCATCTTGGTTTTTCCAATATCCAACCGCAAGACCAGCTAAGTATGCTGCACCTAAAGCTGTTGTTTCATTGATTACTGGACGCTCTACAGGAACGTCTAATATATCACTTTGGAACTTCATTAAGAAGTTATTCTTAACTGCTCCGCCATCAACGCGTAATGTGTTCAGTTCAATACCTGAATCTGCTTCCATTGCGCATAATACATCTTTCGTTTGGTATGCTAAAGATTCTAGCGTTGCACGAATGAAATGCTCTTTCGTCGTACCGCGCGTTACACCAAACATAGCGCCGCGTACTTCACTATCCCAGTACGGTGTACCTAATCCTACGAATGCTGGTACAACGTATACACCTTCAGTTGATTCAACGCGTGAAGCATACTCTTCACTCTCACTTGCATCTTTAAACATGCGCATTCCGTCACGTAGCCATTGAATTGCAGAACCTGCTACGAAAATACTTCCTTCTAATGCGTAGTTTACTTTACCATCTATTCCCCATGCAATTGTTGTTAATAAGCCATGCTCAGAAGCTACTGCTTTTTCACCTGTGTTCATTAACATGAAGCAACCAGTTCCGTAAGTATTTTTCGCCATACCTTCACCGAAACAAGCTTGTCCAAATAATGCTGCTTGCTGGTCACCAGCCACACCTGCAATCGGTACATTTTGACCGAAGAAGTGATAGTCAATTGTTTCGCCATAAATTTCAGATGATGGACGTACTTCTGGAAGCATGCTCTTTGGAACTGTTAACATATCTAGAAGCTCATCATCCCACTGTAAATCATGAATGTTAAACATTAATGTACGTGATGCATTTGAGTAATCTGTTACGTGCGCTTTACCACCAGATAATTTCCATACAAGCCACGTATCAATTGTTCCGAATAATAGATCGCCGTTTTCCGCTTTTTCTCTTGCACCTTCAACGTTATCTAAAATCCATTTTACTTTCGTACCAGAGAAGTATGCGTCAATTAAAAGACCTGTTTTTTCGCGAACCATATCGCTATAACCTTTTTCTTTTAAATCATCACAAATTCCAACTGTTTGACGAGATTGCCATACGATTGCGTTATAAACTGGTTTTCCTGTTATTTTATCCCATACAACCGCTGTTTCACGTTGGTTCGTAATACCGATACCAGCGATTTGTTCTGGTTTTACATCCGCTTCACTTAAGCAAGTTGCGATAACCGCTAAAATAGATCCCCAAATTTCTTGCGCGTTATGCTCTACCCAACCTGGCTTTGGAAAATGTTGTGTAAACTCTTTTTGAGCTGAATGAACAATTTCACCTTTTTTATTGAAAAGAATTGCGCGTGAACTTGTTGTTCCTTGGTCTAATGAAAGAATATATTTTTTCATATCGGTTTCCCCCTTATGCTACTTTTCTACTATTTGTGTTACTTCCGCTTTTTTTACTTGTCATATAAGAGATTGCTAGTACAATCACAGTTACAATAATCACATAAATAAGTGCTGAATTTTGTTTCCCTTCAAATACAACTTGATGGAATAAACCTGCAAGTGATCCACCTAAAATTGGACCTACTACTGGAATCCATGCATACTTCCAGTTTGAACCGCCTTTTCCTGCAATCGGAAGGAAGAAGTGTGCAATACGCGGACCTAAATCACGAGCCGGGTTGATTGCGTATCCTGTTGTTCCACCTAATGATAAACCAATACTTACAATTAAGAAACCTACGATAAATGGATTTAATCCATCTGCAAATTTATTTGCTCCAATTGCTAATATACCAAATACTAAAACGAATGTTCCAATCATTTCACTTAAAAGGTTTGCAAATGTGTTCGGAATTGCTGGACCTGTTGCAAATACACCTAACTTTGTTCCTGGATCTTCTGTTTCTTTCCAATGAGGTAAGTAATGTAAATATACGATAACTGCCCCAATAATTGCCCCAATCATTTGTGCTGCGATATACATAGGTACATCACTCCATGGGAACGCTCCCTTAAAAGCAAGTCCTATCGTTAAAGCTGGATTCAAATGTGCCCCACTAATTGATCCAACCGCATACGCTGCGACAGCAACCGCTAGACCCCAACCCATTGTAATTACAATCCAACCAGAATCTTTCGCAAACGACTTCTTTAAACTTACACCAGCACAAACGCCGCCACCAAGTACGATTAACAACGCTGTCCCTATTAATTCCCCTAAAAATGCTGACATAAAATCCCTCCACAATCAATTTAAACGCTTTTAAATGTGATAGAGGTAAAATGAATGGCCATTCGTTTTTTTCAAAAGAAAAAGATCCACAGCTTACATGCTTCTATATACAATATATAGAAACAATAAAATGTGGATCTCTTCTTTTCTCCGTCACGTTTATTAACTTGTCTATAATGTTAACCGTTAATGAAAGCGGTGTCAACATAATTATTTCACATTTCCGTCACTTTTTTTGGTAATATTTCCATAGCTCGCGTTTTGACGTCGTAATTGCTGTCGCACCAGCATTTAAAGCTTTCTCCACATCATCAACTGTACGAATGAAACCACCCGCTAAAATCGGGACACCAGTACGCTCTTTCATTTCAGCGATGACATCCGTTAACGCTCCAGGGAGCACCTCAATATAATCAGGCTTCGTCTTTTCTAAAAGATTGCAACTTTTCTCCATCGCACTAGAATCAATTAAAAAGATACGCTGAATTGCCACAACACCCTTTTGCTTCGCCTTCATAATAACGCTCGCCTTTGTCGAAAGTAATCCGTACGGTCTAAACTCCTGGCATAAATACTCCGTCGCATGCCCATCACTCTGCAGGCCATGAATTAAATCCACATGTAAAAACACCTTTTTACAATATTGCTTCGCAAGTGACACAACACTCTTTAATTGACCGACATGAATATCTAAAATAACGATATACTCATACGAACTATGTAATAACTTTTCCAAATCTTTAATTTGCCTCACTGCCGGCAAAATCTTCTGTTCATGAAATTCCATTCTAACTGTCCCCTTCTTTATGGCATCCTATCCTTTATAGTACACAATTTGCGTGAAAAGAACAGCTAGTGTAGGGAATTTCTTTCAATTTACTCATACAAACAAAAACGCCATCCCTTCCTATATCTCTATAGAAAGAATAGCGCACATCTCCATTTTTATCCATCCGATTTCGGATTATATGAAAACCCCGGATACTTCACAACAGGCCATTTCTCCTTACGCAAGGAATCCATCAGCTCTGATCCAACATGTAAATTACTTTTAACTATTTCTGCAGGAGTCAATGCCATCCATTGGTTTAACGATACATCTTCAAAGCGGTTACTTTTGAACATCTCTAAAAACCATAATGTTTCGGTACCAGTGTTTTGAATATAATGTCCAGTAGCAAAAGGTACATATCCGACATCACCAGCTCTATAATCAAATGTACGAGCTACACCATTCCCAAGAAACACCGTCATTCTTCCCTGTCCAGTAAGATAATATTGCCACTCATCATTGTTAGGATGCCAATGAAGTTCCCTCATTCCACCAGGCTCAATTTCAACGAGCGCCGCTGCGATTGTTTTTGAAATTGGAAAATTAGTAGAATCTACAATTCGCACGCTACCACCAGGGGTCTTAATAGGTGTTTGTTTTAACAGTTCGTGCTTGAAGGTTAAAGGAACTGTTCCGTCTGGTGACTGGACTTCCTGACTTTCAAGCGAACCCGGTACCTCTCCTTGATAAATATAAACCTGCTCTGAGGGAATAGAGTTAAAAGCACTCTCTGGTACTCCGAAGTTAGCCGATAGAACCTCTTTTGGCGTATGCGCAAACCAGTCGGAAATAGCTAAAGTAGAAAGATCAGAAAAGTGCCCATCATCGAAGACGAGCAGGAATTCGCAATGTTCCAGCCCTTGAATGGAATGCGGGATACCAGGTGGGAAATACCAAAGGTCTCCTGGACCAACGTCAGCAATGAAGTTTCGTCCATCTTGGTCAACGGCAGTTATTCGTGCCCGTCCTAAAAGCATATACGCCCATTCTGCCTCTTTATGCCAATGAAGCTCACGTACTCCTCCGGCCGTTAGACTCATATTTACACCAGCAATTGTAGTCGAAACCGGAAGTTCTCTAACAGTAATCTCCCGAGACCACCCACCTTGTTTTAAAATCATAGAAGTGTCTGAGAATGAAAATTTCAAGTTAGGAACCAAGCCAGCATCTGTAATAGGTGGAACGAGCATATTCGGATTTTGAATATCCCGCATAATATTACGTGGCCCAGAATCTATCGCACCAGCTCCATCGCTGCGAATTGGTTGTGGTATATTCCCTCCCGTTTCATTAACAGTACGTTTTTTCATCATTACGCTCCTCTTTCATCGGATTATTAAGTAAAAAACCTTTATCATAGCGTATGAATTGGGCTTTAAATGGTTCCTGTGCCTATTGGTACAATGATTTCTGCCTTAACAATCCGCAAACCCTTGATGCTTTCGCAGTTTAAAAAACGTGCAGCCAACACACTAGCATATAAAAAAAGAAGAGAAATATTTTTCTCTTCTTCAAACATTTTCTATTAAAGCAGTACCGAATCTTTATCACTATCCTGATTGCGTTTCTCGCGCTCTTCTTCTAAGCGCTTCATATAAACTTCGCCTTCTTTTTCGATAAACTCATTATCCATCTCTTGCTCTTTTTTCGAAGTATATAAAACCATGTAGCCACTCAACACAATCCCAATGATTACAAGATAAATCCACCATGGTAAAGTTTCCACTCTATTTCATTCCTTTCCTTAGACAAGCCTTATTAGTTTCACTGTATGAGGAAAGAAGCAGATTTATGCTTAAATTTTTCATTGTGGATTCTTCTCGAAGAACGCTTGTACATATTCCATAAACTCGATTGGCTCCTGACGGAACGGTGCGTGGTATCCTTTTTCAATGATATGAAACGTACTATTGGCAAATAACTGATGGTACAGTTCACCATTTTCCCAAGAAACACTCTTATCGTGCCTACCCCATAAAATTAAAGTTGGCACCTTAATTTTATCTGCTTCCATCGCAATGCGGCGCTCTTTCATTTTCGTAAGCTCATCATAATGCTTTTTATCATCTCGACTATTTTTCACTTCATTTTTATTATAATCCGTAATCGCAGTCACAGTTTGCAGGTCTGTTGATAACTGCGGCATTTCATAACCTTCTTTTTGCTGGAAAGATTCAATTCCTGTAGAATCCGCTAAAATAAGATGCGTAACTGCATCTGGGTATAAATATGCTAAATTAAGGGACATCTCTCCCCCCATCGAATGACCAAGTACCGCAAACTGATCATACCCAAGCTTCTTCATTAACTTATAATATAAATTAACTTGCGCAGGAAACGAATACTGAAAATCAATCGGCTTAGAAGAACGCCCAAACCCTAAAATATCAACCGCAATAATCGTATGATCCTTCACAAGTTCCGGATAAATATCACTAAACCCATCTGAAGAACCACCAAACCCGTGAAGCATAAGTAAAGGCGGCTTCCCCACGCCAATTTGCTTAAAATAGATCGTCTGTCCATCAATCTGTGCCATACTCTCTTTCGTATTTATCTTCATCATCACAGTATCTTTCACTTCTTCAACCTTCGCAATCGACTTATCAACGAAGTTACAAACTACTAATAAAACAAGAACAATACCGCTAATGATATAAAACTTAAACCGTTTCAAAGTTCCCGTCTCCTTTCTCAAGCTGCTATTTAAAGTTTTTACAGTTTTTGGTTGTTTTATGTTTTCTTTTTAATTGTAACTATATCGGTTACAATTATATTAAAAAAATATGACTTATTTCTATTACTATCATCATTCTGTAACTATTATAGTTACGCATTTAAAGTAAGTCAATTCTTTTCTCTACATGACCTAAAAATAGAAAAAGGGACTTCTATGTTGAAGTCCCTTTCTTTATTTTTATTATAGTTGGCTTACTCCGCCGTCACCTTTATTGAAGTTTGCTGGAGCCCCGCCAGTCTCTCCTATATTAACGTAGTCTGGTCTTGCTGGTGCTCCACCCGTGTCCCCTCTATTGAAACCAGCATAATCTGGTCTTGCTGGCGCTCCACCTGTATCCCCCTTATTAAAACTAACATAGTCTGGTCTTGCTGGCGCTCCGCCTGTATCTCCTCTATTTAAATATTGATTTTGAGATCCAGCAAAGGAATTCAATCCAATTGACAATGTAACTACTAAACCCGTAATGAACAAACTAGTCTTTTTCATTTATTTTAACGCTCCCTTTTTTAAAATTCTCTTTTGAGCTTGACTACTAACAAAAAAGTACTTACTAGCTTTTTCATGATTTTCTTCCTGATAAAACTTACAAGCTAATATTTCCATATATTCCTTAACGCACTCTAAAAGAGAATGTTCTTCAAAATATAAGATACTTTCTAAAGTTACTTTCTCTAAGTCACTAGCACTGGATTTAATATTAAGTTCTTTTAAAATCATAAAACGATATTGGAATTCTTTATTTTGTAATTCGTTACAAATCCTTAAGCCTAACTCTATTAGCTCATTAGCAGTTTCTATTCTACCTAATTTATAATTTTCCTCAGCTTCAGTGAAAATTGCTTTAAAATTTCTAGGCATTTTTTGAGTAACTTCACTTAGATGTCTAATCGCTAAATCAGATAAATCCTGACTGCCATATAGCCACCCTAAATTATTTCTAACCATTAAAACATACTTTTCATGATTCACTTGTTGGAAAACATTTAATGCAGTATTAAAATTTTCCTCAGCTAATTCAAATTGTCTTAAGTCTATACAACATAAACCCAATATATTCTCACATAACGCGAAATTAATATCATATCCTGATTGCTTCGTAAAATCTTCTTTTGCCTTTTTCAAATAATCAATCGCATTAATTTGTTGATAGGAGTGATAGTAGAAATTCCCCATCCGGTAATTAAACTCCGCATGTTCTATCGGATCTGCAATATATTTCAATAACTTCTCAGCTTGTTCATACTGTTCTTTCGCTTCGTTATAATTTGAAATTAACGTGCAATGAAATCCTTTAAAAAAGTGATAGTAATACGCTAGAAAGCCTTCTGCTGGAATTTCAAAAGATTCCACTTTATCAAAACTATCTTCTCTAATTGAAATCCAATCAACTAATGCATCATACCTGAAATTCAATAACGCACGATAAAGTAATACATCCTGATCCACTTCCAAACCACTAATCTTACTATCAATCTCTTCTTTTATTTCCGTAGCTTTCTCTATTTGCTGCTGCAACATTACACGATACCAATCATCTAAAGAATGTTTCATTTGCTCCCGTGTTACTATATCTGTTCCCATACCTTCGCATCCCCTTTTCTCACAGCTTACAAAATTAGGATATTTATACAATTATCCAAATTGTATACTACCACCCCTTTTCTATATATTGAAAAATAATTATCAGAAAATTACGATTTAAATGAATTATACCGAATATTTCTTTTTCAAAAACTTGAGAAACATTTGTCAGAATATTTCTCAAGCAAATAAAAAAGCAAGCAATTCCAGCTATTAGCTAAAACCACTTGCTCTTCTACTTATGAATGTTACATCGGGTTATCAAATTCTAAATCGTACATCTTTACTCTTTGATAAATTCCTTTGTACTTCTCACTGTATCAATTGGACGAACTAATTTTTCTATTTCTGCGCGTTTTGGCTCTAGGAATGGAGGTAAAGATAATTTTTCTCCAAGTGTTTCGTATGGCTCATCTCCCATAAAACCAGGGCCATCTGTTGCAAATTCAAATAAAATTTGTGGTGCAACTCTTGCGTATAATGACTCGAAGAAGTGACGATTTACATAACCAGATGAAGGGAGTCCAACGCTACCTATTCTCTCAATCCATTCTTCTAATACAGCACGATCTTCTACTCGGAATGCGGCATGGTGCACTGTACCAAAGCCTTGTTGTGCTTCAGGAAGAACCGTATTATGTTCTACAATAACAGAGGCACCGTTTCCACCTTCATTCACTTCAAATAAATAGAATTCTCCCTCTTGAGCAATCTCTTTAAATAATAGAACTTTTTCTAACACTTCTTTAAAGAAACTAAAGTTCGCGATACGAATAAATACAGGTCCTAAACCAGTAATTGCATATTCCAATGGAACTGGTCCATCTTGCCAAGGTGTACCTGATTCCACACCTTTATCAAATTCATCTGAGATTAATTGATAGTGTTGATCATCAAAATCAACGAAAGAAAGAGTTTTCTTACCAAATTGCTCTTTAATTCCTGTATGTTCCACTTCAAGACGTTCAAAACGTTTCACCCAATACGCTAGCGCTGCATCACTTGGAACGCGGAACGAAGTTTTTGAAATTTCATTTGTACCGTGTACTCCTTTTGGAACACCTGGGAAGTCAAAGAATGTCATATCTGTTCCTGCACTACCTTTATCATCTGCAAAGAATAAGTGATACGTTTGAATATCATCTTGGTTTACCGTTTTCTTAACGAGACGCATTCCTAAAACGTAAGTGAAAAATTCATAGTTCTTTTCTGCACTACTTGTAATCGCTGTAACGTGGTGTATCCCTTTTAATTGGTTCATTTTATATTCCTCCAATAATTTTAATTTATATGTTAAAGTTGTATTTTTTCTTCTATTACTTCTCTTCAACCGGAGCTAAATTTGCTTCAATTTCTGCTCGCTGATCCTCTAAGAACGGCGGTAAATCAAGTTTTTCTCCTAAATGTTCCACATCTCCATCAACTGTAAATCCTGGTCCATCTGTCGCAATTTCAAAAAGGATTCCGTTTGATTCACGGAAATATAAGCTTTTAAAGTAGAAACGGTCGATAATTCCTGAAGAATGAAACCCTCTTTGTTTCACCTGTTCCTCCCAATAGGCAAGCTCTGTATCGTTTTTCACACGAATTGCTAAATGGTGAATGCTACCGCGGCCCGGCTTTTCAGAAGGACCATCCAAATATTTCACAACTATTTCTCCAAAGGCTTCTCCCTTAATAGACTGAAAAATTGCTTCCTCGTCACTTCGGCTAACCTCTGTATAACCAAACATATCTGTAAGTGTACTCGCCATTTTATCAAGCCTACGCACCGTCATTTCCACAGAACCCATTCCTTGAATTTGATGTTCGGCCGGAACTTCGGATTTCTCCCATGTTTCCCAGTGCTTCACTTTTTCTCCGTTTGAAACGATTAGTACTAAACGAAGACCTTCAGAATCCTCAAATTTCAAAGCAGGACGATTTGCATATGTTGTAAGTTCACTATGTTTCACACCAAATTTCTCAAATCGTTCTTTCCAGTAATGCAGGCTGTCCTCTGAAGGAACGAGTAATCCAATTCGAGTAATCGCATTCGTACCGCGATATGTTTTTCCTACTAAAGGAATTTCAAAAAACGATAGCTCCGTACCTGGGCTTCCTGTTTTATCTCCGTAAAATAAGTGATACATTGACGGATCATCTTGGTTTACCGTCATTTTCACACGACGTAAACCAAGCACGTTTTTATAAAAATGATTATTTTCATTTGCGTTCTTTGTAATCATTGAAATGTGATGATGTCCTTTAATTTCATACATCGGTGATTCCTCCGTTTCATTTTACTAGTCAAGTGATAACTAAAAAAATAATATGCTTCTTAACTTTTCACTATATTCTCATTATGTTTTTGTAGCTTAATCTTAGTTTTTTACTGAATAAGTTGCATTGATAGAAAACTGTTTTAAAAATTCATTCATACATTACTTTACTGTGTAAACCGAAAGTAACTGAGTGTATGTTTTTCATATGACTCAATCACTTTCGTTACTATCACTTTACATCTCAAGTGATTAAAAAGCAAGTAAAAAATCTCAAATTCAAGATATTTCTTTGATTAAATAATATTTTAGGCTGGAGAATAGTTAATTTCTATCTGTTATTGAATGTGATTTTTAATAAAAAAACAGCCTCACTAAGTTTTTTAACACTTAATGAGGCCATTTTTTAATTATGGAACGTCGGCTTATAGAACGAACGGTTATCAAGAGCAAAGACACGCTCTGTGTATTCGCCTGGTTTTGTGCGTCCTAATGCGCGGTCCATCATGTTCATTTTTGCATCTAAGTTATCGATGTAGTGCAGAATTTCTGCTTCTTTTACTAATGGTGGTTTTGGGCTACCCCATTCTGCTTTTCCGTGGTGGGAAAGGACGATGTGCTGAAGGATTAATACTTCTTCTGCATCGATTTGTAGTTCATCTGCTGCTTTACCAATTTCGTTCACCATAATTGAAATGTGGCCAAGTAAATTTCCTTCCAACGTATACGTCGTAGAAATTGGGCCAGATAGCTCAATTACTTTACCAAGGTCGTGTAAAATAACGCCCGCATAAAGTAAATCTTTATCTAACGATGGGTATAGTGTAGAAATTGCTTTCGCTAAATCTAACATTGATACGACATGGTAAGCTAGTCCAGATACGAACTCGTGATGATTTTTCGTCGCTGCTGGATATTCTAAAAATTCGTTTTGATGCTTATTTAATAAATGTCTTGTTAGACGCTGAATGTTCGGATTTCTCATTTCAAATATGTACTGCGTAATTTTTTCAACCATATCTTCTTTTTTCACTGGCGCTTTTTCTACAAATTCCGAGATGTCGGTTACTTCATTTTCATTAGCAACGCGAATTTGTTTCACACGTAATTGAATACGTCCTTTATAGTTTTGAATATCTCCTGCTACTTTGACGATTGTTTCTGCTACATATTGTTTCTCAACTTCTGGTGATACATCCCATAGCTTCGCTTCAATATCTCCAGTTTGGTCTTGCAAGATCACTGTTAAAAACGGCTTTCCATTGCTTGCGATACCTTTTGTCGCTGTTTTAATTAACAAGAAAATATCGACTTGTTCACCAACTTCATACTCTGCAATTTTCTTTTTCATTCGAATTCCTCCACCAAATCAATTACTTTTAGTATAGCATACTACAACTCATTTTCTTTACGCTTACGTGTTAATTTTATAATCTGATTTTCTTTAAAATATGTTAATAAATGCTCATGACATGTAAAGAAGATAACTTGTCTATCTTTCGCAATTTCCTTTATAAGTTCAATCGTTCGATTCGTCCTTACCGCATCAAAATGCACGAAGCTATCATCAATAATAAATGGATAATCATGCTCAAATGTTTTCGCTAGCGCAAATCGTAACGATAAATATAGCTGCTCTGCTGTCGCCTGGCTCAGTTCATGACTGTAAAAACGCATACCATCATTACGTTCCACAATAAACGATTCCGTTTCTGACGGTGAGAATATTTTACTATATCGTCCGCCTGTTAAATAAACGAAATACTCTTCGGATTTTTGTAAAATACGCGGAAGATGCACTTCATGATAATATTGCTTCGTTTTCGTTAGTACTGTCTTCGCGGCCGCATATGCAGCCCACTTCTTCACTTGTTCACGTACTTGTGATTTTTTCATTTCCCACTCATGTAGTAAATCACCGTACGTACTACCTTCTTCTAAATTCGCAATTTCTATTCGATGCTTCGCAATACGCTCTGTTAATTCTTTCTCTTTCGCAAGAAAGTTTTGCATCGTTACTATTTCTTGCTTTAACTTTTCTTCATATCCTTCAGCCTCATAATTTTCAGCTAATGATAAACTCGTTAAGCGCTGTTCTAAAAGATCAATTTGAGGCAATAGACGCCCCACTTGCTTCTCGGCATCTTCACGTTTTTCCGCCAATCTTCCTGCTTCTAAAAACATCTCTTCATTTGTAGATTCTGCAATATGCCATAAACCATCTCGTTCTACTAGAAGTTGCTTTAATTGCTGCTGCAAGAATTCATATTCCTCTTGCCACTCCGCAAGCTTCTCTTCCTTTTGCTTACAAGTCTGCCTCTTCTCTTTCTCATTTTGCATACGACTTTGCGCCTCATAGAGCTTACTATACTCTGTGCTACCGATAACAGTTTCTAGTTTATGTTCAAAACGAGAAATCATTTCATATAATGAAGATTTTCGCTCACCTTGTTTCTCTAGCTCACGATATAATTGCTGCATTTTTTCAATACGCTCAAACGCCGGCAATATGTGCGCATACGTATAAAATTCTGGGAACATATAACGCGTTTTATAAGCATCTACTTGTTCTCCTGCATGGAAAGTTTCTCTTTCCCATTCCTCATACGATGAAACGACTTTATCATACGCACGTTCCATTTGCTGCAATTTATAAGACTCTCGCTCAAATAACTTTCGAATCTCTTCATCTTTTTCTAATTGATAACGAACTGACATCGCCTCTTCACTTTGACGCCCGCCAGCACTTTGCTGAAGAGTAAGGAGTTCTTCTTGCAATCCACCTGATGGATCTTTATATAAAACGAGCGCTAAGACAATTCCTACAAAAACAATAACACTAATAAATAACATCGCGCGGTTATCTATAAATAAACTCGTTACTAAAACGCCCGTGTTAATAAGAAGTAACAGAAGACAAACTCTTTGCCACTGCTTTTTCTTTTGCTTTACTGCCCCTGCTTTCTCTTCATACTTACGCTTCATTCTCTCTGCGCCCATACCTAGAAACGCCGCATCTTGAAATGATTTTTCTTTCTCAACTAACGTATTTCTCTCTTCATCAGCTAACATTTGCTGGCTTATTTGTCTTATATTTTCTTCTTGTTCTTCTAATTGCTCTTGAGCCGTTTTAAAACGTTCATCTAGTTGCGTTTTTTGCGTTTCTAACTCTCTCGCTTTTTGCACCGTTTGTGTAATTAATTCTTTCGTCGCTAAACTTATATCAAATGAAAGAACAGTCTCTTTTTCAAAAGTAGTACCAATTTGTTGCTCTAGTTCTGCAATTTCTTCTTTTATATTCGCAATATTCCCTGTAATATCACGCATTTCTTGGCGTGCATTTTCATAAGACATATGCTGCATACGAAGCTCTTCTACATAACTTTCTTTTTGTAAAAATGCTTCATCTATTTCTGTGGCATCAATTTCTAATTGTACAGTTTCTATCTTTTTCTGAAGTGAATCTACTTGCACTTGAAGAGGCTCCATCTTAGCCTTTATCGCCTCATAGCGCGCCGTACCATTTACAGGAAACTGTCCTTTTTCGTTTTCTAACACTTTCTCGTGCGTACGTTTTTCAATAACGAGAGGCTCAAGCGCCGACAATATTTCATAATCTTGCTTTCGTTTTTCCGCACACTCTTTTTCAGTACGAACGTAAGCGAGTTTCTCTTCACTTTCTTTTAACTGCTCAACCTGTTTTTCATACGTGCCAATTTTCCCTTGCCACTCTTTCAGCTTCTCTTCAAGCTTCTTCATTTCTTGCAATGACACGTTAATTTCAGGCTTACGACCACTCGGCTTAAAGCGCTGATCCATTTCTTTTTCTAGCTTTTTATCTAACTGCAATAACGCATCGCTTCCGACTGCGCTTGCAGAAAATAAATAATTGCCGATATCCGCCTCGCCAAGCTGATGAATATTTTGAAGGCCATGCATATCAAATGAAAAGACAGAATCAAATAAGCTTTCATTCATTCCGCTTAATATATCATTTAAAATATCTTCGCCGCCAGTTTTCCCGTCTTCAAAATAAACGGTCACTTCACCAGATGCCGTCTTTGGCAAACGCTCAATTTTCAAATGGCCGTACTTCTCTGTTTGCACAGTAATCGCACCGCCATACTTCCCGCCTTCTTTCGGTTCATAACGGCGCTGCCCTCTCGTCGGAAAACCGAATAAAATACTTTTCATAAATGAGCGAATTGTCGATTTCCCCGCTTCATTTTCACCGTACAACACCGTCAGCAATGAAAGATCCATTTCCACATTTTCTAGTTTTCCATAGCCATAAATATGGAGTTTTTCAATTCTCATTTTTTATCCCTCTCTTGCTGGAATAATTGCTCTAAAATAATATTTTCCGCTTCCTTTTGAATCTCTTTCTTCTCTTCTTCCGTAAAAGATTCAATACTATTACGTGCCACAGGAGATGTCCAAATCGTGCGCAACACTCCGTCCATATTTGTAAAACCTTCTAGCTCTTGCAGTACACTACCGACGAAATGATTTTCTGCTTTCAAACGTTCAATTTCCGCAAAAGAAACCGTCTCATTTTTCCACTTCATCGCATACACAAAGTCTTTTCGCTCTTCTCCCGCTGCTAAAATATGAAAAATCTCTTCCACACGCTTTTCATCACGCAAATAAGGAGAAAGCGGCCCCTGCCCTGTAAATACGACGGTTAAAAGCGTACCTTCCTCTTCTCTTCGGCACTCATTCATTATTTCTGCCGCTACTGTCATAAGATCATCAACAGTTTCAAGTCCATCAATATTAACTTCTATCTCATCCCATACAACATCCGCAGTATAGAAAAACGAACAATGCGATCCTTGTTTCGTTAACTCGATAAGGTACGCACCCTTTTCCCCTGTTTCCTTACGATGGCGCCCTTGTATATTACCTGGATAAATAATGTACGGCTCTTCCGATAAAACTTCTCGTTTATGTATATGGCCAAGAGCCCAATAATCAAACTGCTTTTCCTTCAGCTCACGAATTTGAAACGGTGCATAGCGATTATGCTCCGCATCCCCTTCCACACTTCCGTGAAGCATTCCAATATGAAAAGGCGCATCACTCATTTTCATATACTGCGCTGTCATATTATCCGTTACTGCTTGCTGCAAATAACTAAACCCATAAATAGAAGCTACAAGCTCATCATTTTTATAAAATGATTTCTCTTCCACATAAGGCTCCGTAAACACATGAACATTTTCAGGAAACTCAATCGCTGCCCAGCTTCCGCCTAAATGATCGTGGTTACCGTGAATAATAAAAATGGGAATATCGTACTGCGAAAGTCTCTTCATTTGCTCACGCACAAACACTTGCGCTCTCAAACTTCTCGTCTCCGCATCATACAAATCCCCAGCTAGTAATACGAAATCAACGCGCTCTTGAATCGCTTTATCAACAATACGCTCGAACGATTCAAACGTACTTTGCTTCATTCTCTCCCAAACAGACGGTGGTACATTCATTTCCATCCCTTTAAACGGACTATCCAAATGCAAATCAGCCGCATGTATAAACTTCACTTGTTTCACAAATAACGATCCTTTCTATATTTCAAAAGTTTCATCTTATCAACAATAACTATTCAATTGCTGAAAACTAATAATCAGTGGGGATAAAAAAACTCCCCACTGATTAAAGTTTCACTTTATCCCGAATTAACGGGCAGTAGGGCAAAGAAGCTAGTCTGAAAGTTAACTGCCCGTAAATACCCGATTGGTTCAACTAATAATCAGTGGGGATAAAAAAACTCCCCACTGATTAAAGTTTCACTTTATTGTAACACGCAATGTCATATATTTCTTTGCATATTCTAGCGATTTATGACAAAATAGTTATAAGATTCTGATTTTAATTATTGGAGGGAATTTTCATGGGAGTATACGTTCTAACAGTCTTTGAAAAAGATGGTTCAAAAGCATTAGACGAATCATTCGAGGCGGCAACTGAAAAAGAAGCGAAATCGAAAGGCGAATCTATTTTACAAGAAAAAGGATTGTACGAAAAAACACATCGCTGCACATCTTCTGCAGGCAAGCTCGTTTTATTCCAGCGCTAAAAAAAGAAGCGTCATCCGCTTCTTTTTCACTCTACTATATCTTCGTCACACCACGTAAATACTACATCTAGAATGCGATTACCGATACGTACGCGCTTATTCCATTTTCCTGTTTGGATCTGATGTTGCAATTCTGTCTTCATCTTTTCCGTCCAGTCGTGAATCGTTTCACTACCGCCGTACGGATATACGCTCGGAAACTCTTCCTGCAGAAGATGCAAACTCTCTGCATCAAAATGAAAATGGAAAAAGTAGTTTGCTGTAAGCGATGGTTCTTGCAATCGTAAAAAATGATCATCAATTTGCTTTCTATTTCTGTAGAAAGTAAAGATGTTCACTTTTCCGCTCGTAATTTGGTCAATTTGAATTTCGTGCTTCTCTATAATCACGTCTTGCCCACCTCGTTATATACTACCTTTAGTATATATGTCTTTTGCAACAAAGTTAACCATTTTCACACGAAATTCATTTCCTTCATTATAATCCCGTACCTCCAAGTACAATCAGAACAAATAAAAAAACAAAGTTGAAGGGGAGCGATCACATGTATTTCGGAAGCAAAGGTTGGTATGTAAAAGAACTTAAAAAATTAGGTATCCGTACTTATGAAGGCAAAAAACTAGAATCTTATCGTACGCATGTTTTATCTAGCTTACTTGAAAGAATGAAGAAAGCTTCGGCTTAATAGATGTAGGAAGCAACTACGGTTGCTTCCTTTTTATTTTGCGTATGTCCCCTCCTACATTTAAATGAGACAAGCAATTGAAATACAGATGTTATAATAAATCTAACTACACTAAGGGGGAACATTTATTTTGTTCGGAAAATACATTCAATTTCATAAGTTTGGCAATCCGAAAGATGTATTAAACGTTGAATATAAAAATATAGAACCACCAAAAGATAACGAAGTGCTCGTTCGCATGCTAGTTAGACCGATTAATCCATCTGACTTAATTCCAATAAGCGGAGCGTACGCACATAGAATCCCTTTACCTAACATACCTGGTTATGAAGGTGTTGGCATTGTAGAAGATGTTGGTCCTTTCGTTTCTAAAGATCTCATCGGTAAACGTGTTTTGCCATTACGCGGAGAAGGTACTTGGCAAGAGTTCGTTACAACAACAGCTGACTTTGTGGTCCCTATTCCTGATTCCATTGATGACTTTACAGCGGCACAAATGTATATTAATCCCCTTACAGCGTGGGTTACGTGTACAGAAACTCTAAACTTAAAACGTAATGACGTTTTATTAGTGAACGCGTGCGGATCCGCTATCGGACATCTATTTGCTCAGTTATCACAAATTTTAAACTTCCGATTAATTGCAGTTACAAGAAATAATAAGCATACAGAGGAATTACTTCAGCTTGGTGCTGACTATGTAATAGATACTTCCACTACCTCGCTTTATGAAACCGTTATGGAATTAACAAATGGAGTAGGTGCAGATGCTGCGATTGATTCTATTGGGGGAGCGGATGGAAATGAATTAGCTTTCTCCTTACGTCCAAATGGGCACTTTTTAACTATAGGTCTTCTATCAGGAGTACAAGTAAACTGGGCAGAGATTGTCACTAAAGCAAAAGTGCACGCTAACATATTTCATTTACGACATTGGAATAAAGACGTGTCACCATACAAATGGCAAGAAACGTTTCGTCACTTAATCCGCTTAGTAGAAAATAAGCAATTACGTTTCATGACGGTACATTCTACGTATGACTTAGTAGATGTAAAAAATGCGGTTGATGTCGTTCAATCTGCCGAGAAAACAAAAGGAAAAGTGTTTTTGACGAGCTAATAAAATTATAAAGGATAGATTAACAGTATAAAATATACTCTATCTATCCTTTTTGTATCTTATTTAAACTTAATTTCCGAAGGTTTTTTCAAAATAGAAGCCTGGCCCATTAATTTGTGGAACAAATCCTTCTTGAGTCGAGCTGTTTTCCACCATATTTTGTTCTTCTGCTGTTATAACAGTGATCACATCTTTCTCTTCTACTACTTTTCTTTCTCTTTGATCTTGTTCTTCTTTAGTAACAAGCTTATATTGATCTCCATCAGTCTGTGCAAATACCTTTGTACTTTGAACATCTTTTACAAATCCAAGTGATAACGCTAATACACTCGAGAAGGCAATAGATAATACTAATTTTCTTTTCATAAGTACCCCCTATTTTTCCATTGTTTTTATTATGAATATAATACCATAAATAACTTATTAATCCAGTTCAACAGAGATAAGTCGATTTAAAAATTTTCGTTTGGATAATCCCTTATAATTTATAGGATCCAAAAGTGTATTTGCCCCTACGCAACGTTATCACCTCGTTTCAACTACCTAAAAAATAACATTGTCAACAGAACTTAAATTGGTTATCATAAAAGCGAATATAACAGGAGATGAGCAGATGAATATAAACGAAAAGAAATCTTTTTCAAAAGTTTCTCGACGAAAATTAGTCGACGAAGTGTTGGAACGTCTACAAGAAAAAATCTTTTCTGGTGAGTATGAAGTAGGTGATCGCCTCCCTACAGAGCCGCAATTAATGGAAGAGCTAGGTGTAGGGCGTTCAACGTTGCGAGAAAGCATAAAAATATTAGTACATGCTGGCATACTAGAGGTTCGACAAGGACAAGGTACTCGCATTATCTCACTAAATATAGCACAAGATTCATTTGAAAAACGATTACAAGAAGCTAATATTAGTCATGTGTATGAAGCACGTAATATGTTGGATAAGGAAGTAGCTATGTTGGCGGCACAACGCCGAAATGAAGAAGATCTTTTATACTTAAAAGGACATTTAAATAAAAGAAAAAATGCCCTTCAGGAAGGAAATTATGTAGCATACATAGATGCAGACATTCAGTTTCATCTAGCAATTGCAAAGGCGAGCAAAAACGAAGTTCTACTTGATATGTATCAATCTTTCGTACCTGTTCTTCGTCACATTTTAAGCCAATTAATATTAAATACAACTGACTATGAAGATAACTCTGAGGTTCATGAAAAATTATTCCAAGCTATTTTAAAACAAAATGCCGAAGAGGCTCAAACATACGCTGTTCAAAATTTGGAGCTGAAATAAGCTCCTTATATATTACACTTAAACATCAGATGATGTTATGAATCAAGAAAGGAGAATGAAGAAATGCCACAAACGACTTTTCAAATAAAGTCCATCAACATCGGAAAAATAGAGCAACTACCTTATGGAAAAACTCTTATTTCAACAGCAATAAGAAAATACCCTGTCCAAGGTGATATATTTTTAACGAAAAATGGTTTACTTGGGGATGAACAAGCTTATAAAGATCATGGCGGACTAGATAAAGCATTATGCGTTTACTCTTACGATCACTACGCCTATTGGAGCAAAATAATCCCTTCTATGATAGATGATTCACTCTTTGGAGAAAATATTACCGTATACGGATTGACTGAAGAAACTGTTCATGTTGGCGATATCTTTTCTTTCGGAGAAGCAATTATACAAATATCAGAGCCAAGAAATCCATGCTATAAACTTGCGAAGAAATATAACGTCCCTACCCTGCCACTTGAAATGCAACAAACTGGATTTACGGGTTTCCTCTGTCGCGTGTTACAAGAAGGAAAAGTTTCTACAAGTGATTGTTTACAACTTATTAAATCACATCCTAAACGGGTGTCTATTGCACAAATTAACCGTGTTAAATTTCATGATAAAGATGATATAAAAACAATAAAAAACATTATTGAATTGGACGCATTGTCAAATAGCTTACGCGAATTACTATTAAAACGTTTAAATAAATAGTCATGCCATAAAACATCAGATGATATACTCAATAACATCTGATGTTTAAGAGAGGAGAAAAAGAAATTGAAACATCGCGAACGAACTTATTTGTATATATTAGCACTATTTTTCGTTTCAATTAATTTACGCGTCGGAATTACATCCGTTTCACCTTTATTAGAAACAATCCGCCAAGACTTAAATATAAGCAACTTTTCCGTTAGCTTTTTAACAGCTATCCCTGTATTTTGTATGGGCACATTCGCCTTACTAACAGGGAAGGTAATTAAAAAATATGGTGCAGAGAAAGCAATTATGGCTTGCCTTATTTTAATCGGCTTTGCAACATGTATGAGAGCCTTTACCTCTTCCCTTTTTACATTATTCACGAGCTCTCTATTTATCGGTATTGGAATCGCGCTTGCAGGACCGTTACTATCAGGTTTTATTAAAGAAAAATTCCCTACTAAAATCGGCTTAATGATTGGAATATATTCAGTAGGCATGGGAACTGGCGCTTCTTTAAGCGCAGGATTAACGATTCCTTTACAACATGTATTAAAAGGATCTTGGAATATGGCACTCGCTTTTTGGGGTGTACTTACTATCGTAGCCATTATATTTTGGTATCCGGTTATGAAACGAAAAAAGAATACGCACGTACAAAATAGAAAGAATAATAGTTTGCCTTTAAGAAATAAAAAAGCATGGTTGTTCACAATCTTTTTCGGACTACAATCAGGAATCTTTTATTCTATTACTACTTGGCTTGCGCCAGCAAATCAAAGTATGGGTGTAAGCAACCAACAAGCTGGTACTCTTATAACCGTTTTTACAGTTATTCAAATGATATGCAGCTTTTTAATTCCAACGTTAGCCGATATTTATAAAAACCGAGCACTTTGGTTATTAGGAAGCATATGTTTTGTACTGATAGGTTTATCGCTCATGATATATCCATTAACTACACCATGGATTACTTCTATTTTACTAGGGATCGGGCTCGGCGGTGTATTTCCACTCGCTCTAATGCTACCGCTATATGAAACAAAAACTTCAGAAGATGCGAGTGCATGGACTGCTATGATGCAATCAGGAGGATACATTATAAGTGGCTTCATTCCTGTCTTAGCAGGAATCGCTCGTGACTATTTTAATGGTTATACGCAAGTTTTTATTATAATGGCACTTCTAAGCTTAATTTTGTTCATTTTAACTTTAGTCATGAGCAAAAGAAAGATAGAAACGAAAGATCTTATAGCTTAAATGAAAAGAATGAGCCTTTTCCTAAAGGATAAAGCTTATTCTTTTTAATTCTACAACTTGAAAACAAAAAAAGCCCCTCAAAGCATATGCTTCAAGGGGTGAGCCTGTTTTTTATTTAATTATATACGTACAGCTGTACCACTTACAGCAACCATTAACATTCCATCGCGAACAACTTCGTAATCTACGTCGACACCAACGATAGCGTTCGCACCTTTTTGTCTTGCAAGTTCTTTCATTTCTCCCATTGCAACATCACGAGCTTCTTTTAGCTTACTTTCATAAGCACCAGCACGACCACCGACAACATCACGAACTGAAGCGAATAAATCGCGGACAATATTAGCACCCATAATAGCTTCACCATTTACAATATCAATATACTCAATAATCTCTTTACCTTGAATTCCAGACGTTGTTGTTACAATCATGACTGACACTCTCCTAATAACTTATAGTTTTTGATTAGCTTTCTTATGTCTTTATTATGCCATGGAAAAAGTATCTAATCTATTGAATTACCTTACAGGAATGTGACAGTTTTGTAAGGATAGAAGTTTATTTATTCATCCCTTTACAAATACTATCTAAATTGACGGAAAATTATTATAATTAATATTAAGGAGGGATAATATGAAAAAAATCACATCTATATGTGCTCTAACCGTTCTATCTTTCACTTTAATTGGTTGTACAAGCACCTCGACTACAGATAAGACTTCACAAGCTAAGCAAGAACATACACAAAATACCATTCAATTAAACTCCGCAAATATTACAGACATTGAAATACTTAAAACAACAAATAACAATGTTTCAAAATCTCAAACAGACAATGAGGAATTGATAAAATCTATCGTCTCGGCAGTTCAAAATGGAACTCCTAAAACAATCACACTAGATCAAAACAAGAGACAATCTGCCCATTCTACTATAACCGTTACATATAAAGATGACTCGAAAGAAGAATTTCTTGTGTGGGTTGATAATAAAGATCAAATTACGATTGCTAAGGGTGTAAATGGAGATAAGATAGAAGGTGTAACAGTGGGCATTGAAAGTTCTAAAATAATGAAGGATTTTTTTAAATGACAAACGAAAAAAAGCAACCTGATTCCCTATAAAAAGGACTCAGGTTGTTTCTCTTTTTAATATGTAAACGTAATCGTCACCAAAGAATATCCTTCTTTTGCATTATACGGCTCCGCCTTATATGACACTCGATTGGCTCCTTTTGGATAACTGATTTCTCCAATTGCCTTTTTCACATCTTGCAATGCACCGTCCATTGATTGCTTATAAAGAACTTCAATCTTTTCCGGTTTTGCACTATAGCGCTGCTGCATTTTATTTTTCAGTTCATTATAATTATTTGCAACGTACTCATTTCCTAAATAATTTAGTTTTGTATCTTTTAATATTTGTTCATATGCAGGTGTTTTAGAGCTACCCGCTGCAATTTTATTTGTAAGTGTATCATAATAATTTGTAGTAGCCTGTGGGTATTCACCGCGGTTCCACTCGTGATTTCTTGCAATTTGTTCATCCGATAGATTGAAATAAGAATACGTTACTCGGCCTTGTTCATCCGGTATTGGATCATCGAATGTTGTATCAAGGTGGTACCATTTATTATCGACTTTAACTAAATTCCAAGCATGAGGTTGTCCGTCTCCAGTTCCTACTACAAAATGATTCTCAATTCCAGCTTCTTTTAATAATTGATAAGTTAATAGTGCGTAACCTTGGCAAACGGCAGAACGATTCACTAACGCCTCATATGCTGTATACGCTTTATAAGACGTATCATAAGAAACATGCTTCACTACGTAATCATGAATCGCCTTCACTTTTTCGTGATCATCCATTCCCACTTGAATAATAGAGGAAACGATCGCTTTTGCTTGTTTCATTACATATTCCGTTTGTTCTTTCGTTTCACGATATGTAATATGTAACGTAAACGTATAATTTCCAGGTGATCCAGAAAGTGAATATGAAGCATTCGATCTATTATAATTTGTATACTCATTTTTATTTGCAACTTCTTTATATGCGTTAAAAAGTGTATTCATCACTTCTTCTGTATTACTATTTTTCGTTTGATACGGAAGTGTAATGTTCGTTTCGTATGTATTAATACGCTTTTGTACTTCATCTTTAAACGTTGTTAATAAAGCAGCATCTCCTGTACTTTTCACATCAGAGTTTTTATATTCCAAAGCTTTATATAAAAACTGTGCATATTGTTCACGTGTTACTGTAGTATACGGCCCAAACTTCCCTTCACCTGTACCAGCTGCAATCCCGTTTGACTGCACCGCACTAATCGCGTTTTCTGCCCAAAAACCATTTGGAACATCGTTAAATGTATGTTTTTTCGTTGCAGAGACTTGAAAAGCAATTGTAAGAATTTGTGCCATTTCCGCACGACTAACAGAATCTTTCGGTCTAAAACCGCCATTTCCATCACCTTTAAAAATCCCTAATTTCGTTAACGTTAAAACCTCTTCAGGAAACAGTGTAGAACCTGAGCGAATATCACGATAAGGATTGTTTAAAGTAGATCCATCTTTTAATACATAACGAGTTCCATCATTACTAAACGAACCGCCTTGCTTATTCGGTACTAACACTCGATAAACTAAAGCCGCAACTTGCTCTCTCGTCGCAACATCACCAAAACCAAACTTCCCATTTCCATAACCTGAAATAATATTTTTACTCGCTAAATCTTTAATCGCAGGATAGGACCAGTGCGATGTTGGCACATCAGAAAAAATGCCTGCTTCAGCAGCTTTAATCTCATCTACATTTGTATATAATAAAGCACCACCAATAAGTGATAATGATGTAATTGATTTTAATAGTTTTGTATACATAATGCCTTCTCCCAATACGTCTTCTATTTTTGTTATTTTTTGTCGAAAAATCTAAAAGAATATGACAAAACACATTATACAATTAAAACTTTTCGGAGGATATACTAAATTTTAAAATATGCAAAAACTCATATTGTTATAGGGATTCATACTGATATTATGCTGTTTTACTTGCGAATATATAAATATAAAACGAAACCGCAGTCTGGGACTAGACTGCGGTTTTTCGATGTACAATGAATTACAGAAATCACTAAGAGTTACATAATCTTTCATTGTAATTAACTTAGCTTTTTATTTGCTAAGAAACTTTGCAACAGAACCTAGTAAAGTCTCAAAAAACAACTTATTATCAATCAATATTTAGTAAAAACATATTAATACTTTAGAATTTCTTTAATTTTCATTATTCTTTATTTAAGGTTATCCTTTATATTTATAATGTGTTTATTTGAATTTATCGTATTGAAGCGGATTTCCACATGACTATGAGCCATTCGGAAAATGGAAAAAATAAGGTCCCCATTAAATTAATTACACTGTTCTTTTGCGTCTTTTATCTATTTATGTTAATTATTATGCAGCTAAGAAAAGTACATTTTATCGATATATATATAAGAATGTAGTTAACAAACGAGAGAATGCGACAATTAATATTACCGTTCTGTGCGGGAAAACTTGGGTAAATTCAAAGTCATTCATACGACAATTGAGATTGGGAGCGTAATTACGGAAATGGTAACATATGAAAACGATGGAGAGAGGAACTAAAATGAATTTAGTGAACTTACGTCCTAAACAGCGGTCTAAGTATCGCATTCTACTAGGGACATGGTATTACTCTACAAAGAGGTACATTCAGTGGTTAACAGACGGAAAAACATATGCAAAAACGTTTCAACAAGAAAAGTTACCCTGTACAGCGATTCAGCACCGAACGATACTACTTCGTAAACTCAAAGATGTAGATATGTGGTATCAACAGAATAAAGTTGTTAATTTAAAGATTGCTATTAAACAACTAAATGGTATCGTCATTAAGCCGGGAGAAACATTCTCTTACTGGCGTTTAATAGGTAAGCCTACGAGGAGAAAAGGGTATGTAGAAGGTATGATACTACACTATGGATCTTTTCAAGCAGGTATTGGAGGAGGGCTTTGTCAGCTTTCAAATTTAATATATTGGATGACCTTACATACACCATTGACAGTAACAGAGCGATATCGTCATAGTTTTGATGTCTTTCCTGATTCCAAGCGGACCCAACCATTTGGAAGCGGAGCAACTTGTTCTTATAACTATTTGGATTTACAAATCAAAAATGAAACGGACCAATCGTATCAACTTCACCTTTATATTACGGATAAGCATTTAGTCGGTGAATGGAGAGTTGCCCATCCACAGCTTTATCAATATGAGGTTTATGAAAAAGAACACTCAATCCAATCTGCGTACTGGGGTGGTTATATACGACATAATGTTATTCAACGTAGAGTATATAATCAACAGAAACAGTTTATAGAAGACCAATATGTAACGGAGAATCACGCTATAATGATGTACGAACCACTATTAGCTTATAATAATGAGGAAAGTGAGTGACTTATCATTGCTTACAATCAAGTCTGATAAGTATTTTGTAATTATATGTAACATGCGCTCATCTCTTAATATTTGATGGTCTATATATTTTTTTACTATAGTCTCTTTCACTTTAAAAGAATAGGCAATTCTCTAGCAATATCATTTCTCGTTTTTAGTGAAAATGTAGTTTATATCTTCCTTTCCAATGAACTGGTTCCTAAACTAAACTGCACCGTTTCCACAACAAGAAGAGAGCTGTCGATAATTCGGTTTCACCGACTTATCGGACAGCTCCTCTTAGTTTCACTTTATTCTATCGATGAATCCAAACTGCACCTGCAGACTTGTCTTCAGCTTGACCTACTACTTCAAACTTTAATCCTAGTTTCGGCAACTTACGTCCTGCATCTGGAATCGCGCTGTTGATGTACTGCTTAGAGTCATCAAATTTTGCAACACCTGGTAATCCTTTATAGTCAAAGATACCGCGAGTTGGCGAATCTACTCTCCATGCTGGCGTTTGATCAAATGAGAATGCCGCATCGGCGATTTGGTAACGCGTACTGCTCTTCACAGTCGGTTGTCCGTTTAATGTCCCTACGATTGCCTCTGGGTGAGAATCTACTACTCCTAAGAATCCTTCACCTGGATGAACACCTACCCAGTTATCTGTAAAGCTTTGATCCGCATACCATACAACCATTCCTGTATTAAATACTGGGCCACGCGCATGTTGTAATGCCGTGTCAGAACCAGCGTAATTTCTCCACTCCAAATAGTAGTTATGTTTTTTCTGTTCAAATCCGTTAGATACAGTAAATCCTTTTAATGTCATTGCTGGTTGGCCTTCTGCATCATCCGAGAAAACAACTTTTCCATCTACAGTTAATGCAGCATTATCTAACGCAAATCCTTTATAAGCTACTGCAACATCTGTTAAATACTCAAATTGCAGTTTTACTTTTTTCCCTTTGAATTGGCTTAAATCGTATGATTTATCAACCCACTTACCATC
This sequence comes from Bacillus paramycoides, assembly GCF_001884235.1. Taxonomy (GTDB): domain Bacteria; phylum Bacillota; class Bacilli; order Bacillales; family Bacillaceae_G; genus Bacillus_A; species Bacillus_A paramycoides. Next base: position 135,759 of record NZ_MAOI01000020.1, read on the forward strand.
CGTTGTATCCATACCGCCTTTTACATCTTTTTCGCCCATTCTATCAATACGTGTCTTCGTTCCATCTTCCGTAATCGCATTTACGTCAAGGAAATCATACTTCGCTTCAAGTTCATAGAATGCCTTATAATCAAACTTAGCATCTTTTGCATTTGTTAAGTCAAATACTGGTGTCTCAAGTGTTGTATGAATGTCATTTCCTTTTGTACTGTAATAAAACTTCTTACCAAACGCCGAGTCGATATTTTTTATATCTTTGTCCGGCAAGTTAACACGAACGATTCCTGGTCGTTTTGATTTTGTAACACTTTGATCTAAATATGTTGCAGCACCGATTCCTGTGCGCAGTTTATCATAATCTACCTCAACGATATTCGCCCAGTTACCATTCATATTCTTTTGGAAAAACTCTTTATTTTGTGGTGAGAAACTTGTTGGTTCTGTTCCTGCAATTTTTCCAGCCCAGCTGCCGCCGCTCATAATAGACCATGACTCAATAGGTTCACCTTGTCCGGAGTACTTTGTATCATACTCATCTGGTAAACCTAAATCATGACCATACTCATGCGCAAACACACCAACCGCTCCATCTTCAGGCTCGATTGTATAATCGTATGCAGCCATCTTTCCGCCCCAATTCGGAACAGAAGATTTTGTGCCATCAATCGCATACGGTTTTGATCCAAGTTTTGAACGATGAGACCAAATCGCATCATCTTTCAATTTACCGCCGCCAGCTTCTTGCCCCACGCCAGCATGTACAACCATTAAATGATCAATAATGCCATCTGGCTCATTTTTATTTCCATCACCATTTTGATCGTATTGATCAAATTGATCATAGTCTGCTAAATTGATCCCTTTTGCTACCGCTGCTTTTAATGCTTCTTTCACAAGATCGCGTGGCCCTAAAGGACCTTTGTTATCATGACCAGTACCTGCATCCGCACCATAATCTGAAGCCTTTCCTGGAACAGTAAGCCATTCTGTTACAGTTCCATCAACTGTGTAGCTGCCACCAGATTGTTCTTCATAATATTGTTTAAATGTGTTAATCTTCGATCCATCAAATAACGTAAATGGTTCATCACCAAATAACATTTTTTGATAATGTTCACGATTAAAGTCCTTAGAATACATGTATCCTGGCTCTTGATCAATATTGTTATGCTTAAAATCGCTAAATTCTACGAGTAAAACAAGTACTTTATCTTTTCGAACAGCTCCATTGTAATCAGCTTGCTTCGCTGGTGTAGTAGGTACTTTTCCATTTAATTGTCTAGGATTCAATCCTGCATCTTGTTCAGCTACTGGCCCTGCTGCCTGCTGCTGCGCCTGTTCATTTTCCTTCATTTTTGCATCTTTTACTTTTTTCATAAAATCAGAAGCTTCTTGCGTAAGACTATCTCCTGTCAAGATTTCTTTCCCAGGGTTTTCCCCTTTCTTTTTCTCAACATATTTTTCGACAGCCTTTGATGTCTCAGCTTGTGAAGCAGATTGATCAATTACTCCTCTTTGTTTTAGTGCTTCTGCCAAACGCTCCTCCGGTATTAAATGCTCATCTATTGGTAGAGATGACGTTGGTGTCTCAGCATACGCTGCATGACTCCCAAAAGCAAAACTACTACTTAGTACTGCGGCTGTTGCTAATACCGATAAAGGTTTTAACTTCTTATTCTTTTTCAATGCATTTCCTCCCCAGTGTCTGCGAATTATCGTTTTTTTTGCCGATAGAAACATAATATTCTCTTTATAGAGAATATTCAATATTTTTCAACAAATAAAATGTTGAGAAATATTTTTTTATGCAGGGTGAAATACGTAGGGTAGCACAATACAAAGGTTCTGCTGGTTTATGCTTTTTTCAAATTTTGCACATAACCATAAAGTGGAATCACTCGTTCTTTTATCTTGATAGCGATGGAGTAGCGCTGGGAAAATACTTATTTACAACACTGAGGAAATACAACATACAAACAGCCCAAGTTCCTCATTAGAACTTGGGCTGTTTGTTATTTGAATGAATACTTTCCATATGGATTCTTATAAGATTCTGAATCATTTTATGTAGATTCACTTTACAAAAAGGCTGTTATTTATTTATTTTAAGTGCAATAGTCATATTTGCTCGATTCACTTATTTTTTGGAAATAAATAAATAAATAAATAATCACCACCTAAGGAATCCTATTGAATTCCTTTTCTATTTATATTCTAATTACCCCTTAAATTATCAGAAAATTATTGAAAAAACTTTTTCTTTCCATATATAACTCTATCACACTTAATTTCTTGCTAGTATATACATACCAATATACAAATAAACATAGTAGAAAGCGACACTGTAAAAGCTAGTAAATACTTTTATATTAGTCATCAAGCTAAAGAAAAAACTTTCGAAAAAGGAGCGTTAAAATAATGAAAAAACTTTTTGGAATGATTTTAGGTTTATCACTTTCAGCTGCTTTATCTATAGGGTTAGCATTCCCTTCACAATCAGATTCTAAGGAACAAGTTGATTCGACTAAATCTAGTACAATTATGTACATGCAATCCAGCCACGGTGACTCCTGGTAATACAAAGAATTTTTTATCCGTTAACATCATTAATTACGAAAAGGGTACTCCCTCAATGGAGTACCCTTTTCGTAATTAATAGACAACATATAGCAGACTACTTATTAACTTCAGCCCATTTACACTTAAATTCTGTACCGAAATCATTTGCAACTAAGGTAATTGGTTTGCTTCTAAGCCACATTAAAATATCATTCAACTAAATTTAAAAACCCCTCCACCTTAAGGTAGAAGGGTTCTTCTAATTTCTATTTCAAACTACCCGCAATCTCCGTAAAGATAACCCCAAGTGCATGCGCACCTGCATCAGGATATCCTAAACTTCTTTCACCAACTGTACCAGCGCGGCCCATGCGAGCGACGATTTCTTTCGTATACTCTGCTCCTTTAACCGCTGCTTCTGCTCCTTTTTCAAAGGCAGTTTTCACGTCTACTTCATTTGAAGCACTATCGATCCAAGAGTCTACACATGGAGCAAGTGCATCAACAAGCGTTTTATCACCAACTACCGCTCCTCTGCCAAATGATCTTTCACCGATAGATTGTATGCCTTGAAGTGCCGATTGCAGCATTTCAGCAAACTCTCCAACTGTTAGCTCACGTTTTTCGCCGACAGCTTTACTTGCTGCACGGAACGCTCCGCCCCAAATTGGACCTGAAGCTCCTCCGCAATGCTCCATAATAACCATAGAACAACCGCCAAGGAACGTTCCGATAGTTACATTCTCTTGCGCTAAAATAGAATGCCACTCACGTTTTAATTGCTTAAATCCTTTCGCAACGCTCATTCCGAAGTCCCCGTCACCAGCATGCGTATCTAACTCACAAAACGGTACTTCATTTTTAATAATAACGTCACTCATTTTATCAACGAGATAAATCATGTTGTTTAATGTAATGACATTATCTTTTATAACAGCGTGTTCTTCTGCTGTTTCTAGTTCAAATGAAACTTCCTTCTCTTCTACATCTTCAAGCACATTCACGTACTCTACACTCTCAACTGGTCCATCTACTTTAAACGCAGGTGTATTACACTCTTTAGACAGTAATGCTTTTAGCTCATCGTCTAGTTTCATCACTGTTAAAGACATACCAGCCATATCAATACTCGTCATATAGTTACCGACGAACACTCTATTAATTTTAATGTTTCTAGCAGCTAATTCTCTCGTAACCGCATTGTTAAATAGATAAAGTTCTTGAAGTGGTGTGCCGCCAAAACCATTTACAAGAAGCGCAATTTCCTCGCCATCTTTTACTCCTAAGTCTTTTATTAAATCGTTTGTCATACGGTTAGCTAATTCATCTGCTGACATCATTTTTTCACGCTTAATGCCTGGTTCACCGTGAATACCTACGCCGTATTCCATTTCATCTTCAGCAAGTGTAAAAGTAGGTGATCCACTTGCTGGAACTGTACAAGAAGTTAACGCTAAACCGATTGTGCGCACATTAGCCGCTGCTTTTTCTGCGACAGCTTTCACCGCTCCTAAATCCATACCTGCTTCCGCTGCTGCGCCGGCAATTTTATGCACTAAAATAACTCCCGCAACGCCGCGGCGCCCTACTGTATATAGACTATCTTCTACCGCAATATCATCGTCCACTTTTACGTAGTCTACTTCAATTCCATCTTCAGTCGCTAAATGCGCACCGTTTTTGAAATTCATAATATCGCCGCTGTAATTTTTAATAATTAATAACGTACCTTTTTTACTAGCTGTCTCTTTAATCGCTTGATATACCTGAATTTGCGAAGGAGAAGCAAACACATCTCCGCACACTGCCGCATCTAACATTCCTTTTCCGACTAGCCCTGCATGTGCTGGCTCATGACCACTACCGCCGCCGCTAATTAACGTTACTTTATTTTCATTCATTTCTTTCTTCTTAATGACTTTATATTTTTTCAAAAGCTCAAGCTCTGGATGAGCCATAACCATTCCGTTGCACATTTCCATTACTAATGTTTCTGGTTTATTTATAATCTTTTTCATTGTGATTCTCCCTCAATTCCTTTAATATATTGTGATATATTTGAAATCTTTTTCTTACTATTCATGTTAAAATGAAAGCGTTTTATAGTAAACGGACAAAATGAACGATTTGTCTAAAGACACCGCTCTCATTTATGGATAGGATTTTTATATTACTAACATTCTAGGGATGATTCAGATGACCTCTTCTATAATTTCTAAAAAGATTATCGCGAACTCATTGAAATATTTAATGGAAACAGAATCGTTTCATAAAATATCAGTGAGCGATATTATGTTACACTGTCAAATGCGTAGACAAACTTTTTATTATCATTTTAAAGATAAATTTGAACTATTAAGTTGGATTTATAGAGAAGAAACGAAAGAAAACATTATAGACTTTCTCGACTATGAGAAATGGGAAAATATTTTCGATTTATTATTTGATTACTTTTATGAAAATCAAAAATTTTACCGAAATGCATTTAAAGTCATTGAGCAAAACTCATTTAATCACTATTTATTTGAGCATACGAAAAACTTATATATGAAGATTATTGATGAACTATCAATGAGTTGCAGACTAACTCTTTCTAATGAAACGAAAAATACGATTGCCTCTTTTTATAGTCACGGCTTCGTTGGGACGATAAAAGATTGGATTGAAAGCAAATGTGAAGTAGATCCATCCATTATGTCTTCTCTCATGAAAAATATGATAAACAATCAATTACTACTTTTACTCGAGCAATCAGCAAACAAATCATAAGGTGGCAAGAACAATGAAAAAGATTATGAATGATGTAGAAAATATTGTTCAAGATATGCTGCATGGCTTTTATTTTGAATATAACGACAAAGTAAATTATGACGAAACACATAACATCATTTATGTAAAAGGCATCGCAAAAATGAAGCAAAATGTTGTCATTATAAGCGGGGGTGGTAGCGGACATGAACCAGCTGACATTGGCTATGTAGGAAAAGGAATGCTTACAGCGGCAGTAAACGGAAGTATCTTCACTCCGCCTACAGTGGAACAAATTGTAGCGGCAACTCGACTTATGCCAAAGGATAAAAGTATTTTATTCATCATTAAAAACTTTAAAGATGACGTAGCAAACTTTCTAGCTGCAGAACAAATCGCCAAAGAAGAAGGAAGACAAGTTGATCATGTCATCATCAATGATGACGTTTCAATTGAAGATGATGCTTCTTTTAATAAAAGAAGACGCGGCGTAGCTGGCACCGTTTTCGTTCAAAAAATGTTAGGCGCGGCCGCTTTTGAGGGACATTCTTTAGAAGAACTAACAGCACTCGGCCGTTCTGTCACCGAAAACTTACACACATTAGGAGTCGCCCTTTCACCTGCAAATGATCCAGTCCAGGGAAAAGCTTCATTCACATTAAATGACGATGAAGTCTTTTACGGAGTTGGCATCCACGGCGAAAAAGGATACCGTAAAGAAGCGCTATCCTCTTCTGAAATATTAGCGATCGAACTTATGAATAAACTAAAAAGCATTTACCGCTGGAGAAAAGGTGACAACTTTGCGATCCTCATTAACGGATTAGGTGCGACACCATTAATGGAACAATACATTTTCGCAAATGATATTCGTCGTTTATGCGAGCTGGAAGGCTTACACATAAAGTTCGTTAAAGTCGGTACGCTGCTAACATCTTTAGATATGAAGGGTGTTTCATTGAGTTTTCTTAAAATAGAAGCTTCTGATTGGATAAAGTGGTTGAAAGCGGATGACGGAACGAGTAGTTGGTAACAATAACTAAAAATTGTGATGATAAAAGCCTGTAACTATACAAGTTAACGGAGTTCAAGCAACAGACCTTATAATTTTTGTCTAGTTAAGTATTGACATACCAGTGTATAGAAAAAAAAGCCAAGATTCCAATTATTGGCTTTTTCACTATAATTAGAATGATTTTATACATTAAGCTCATTTTCTTAAATCAATAGTTAGCTCATCTGTAATCTTCTCAAGATGGAAAAATCTTTTTATATAATGGATATCTGACCATTTTTCTTCCCCACCAACAACAAATAATTCTTGCGCATCATACATAAATGAAAAGCTTGGATAGAAACTATCATCCTTTATTTCACTCGCACCAGTACTATTACTGATAACGGTTCTGGTGCAAAAATAAAATAAAAGAGAATAAAGCGCATATATCCCTAACGGAATCGTATCTTATGGTGCAAGTCCAAACAATTGATGGATGAATTCTTTCTGATTTTGGACAGACTGGTCCCGTAAATCAAGCTGTTCTTTTTTAATCATATGCATGGCTTCTCCCCCAGAAAGAATGGATGTAGCTGTGTCAAAACATTTGAGCCCTAGCATAGAACGGATTCGCTTCTTTATAAAGCGATGATCTTGTTCTACTATGTTATTCAAGTACTTTTGTTGTCTAAGTTGCATACCATCAGGTATGCTTTTTTCTTTTTTTAACTGTTCAATCGCTATAGGATAAGCTGGGTTCTTATCGACAGTTATAACACGCGGCTTTGAAACATGAAAAGACTGCAAAGCTTTCTTGAAAAAGCGCTTTACAGCCTTTTGGTCTCTTGTTTTGTTTAGGAAAAAATCAATTGTGTTTCCTTTCGAATCAACAGCACGATACAAATACATCCATTGACCTTTTACTTTGATATATGTTTCATCGCCCCTCCAAGAGTCATTTGTTTGTTTGAGGTGACGACGGATTCGTTTGTCCAATTCAGGACCATACTGATGAACCCAACGCATAATCGTTGTATGAGAAATGGATACCCCCCGTTCTTCTAGCATTTCCACCAAATCACGAAAACTGAGGTTGTACCGTAGGTACCATCTTACCGTTAACAAAATAATATCAGGCTGATAATGCTTCCATTTGAATACATTTTCCTTTTCCATACCAATCACGCACTCTTTCTAAAGTAATAGTAACAGTATGTCCAAGATTTATAGATTCATTGCAATTGTCCTTAAGTTTTTGCACCAGAACCTTATTTATTATTTAATTTGTCTAATATATTAACCTTTGATAATTTGATTGCTGGTATTAGGGAAGCTATAATACCTAAAATAGGACTAATAGATAGGCAAATCAATACGATTTTTAAAGGGAATATGAATGTTGTAGTTTTTAGTAATACTAGCAATTGATAGACTAAGATAACCCCACAAAATACCCCTATTATTCCTCCAGAAATTGAAACCATAGAACCTTCAAGTAAAGAGAGACGAATAATTTGATTACGCTTAGAGCCTATAGCTCTCATAGTTGCAAACTCTCTAGCACGTTCCCTTAAACTACTTGCCATTCCATTCATTAGAGCGATAAAAGCCAAGAAAATTATCATGCAAACTGTATAGAGTAGTATCGCGATTCTTTGATAATATTGCTGAAGAAATTTACTTATCTCTTCTTCTTGACTATATAAAATTATCTTTGAAGAAGATTGATTTTGAATAAGGGATTTTATTTGTGCACTTACTGTATTTTTGTTATGAGTGATATTAAAATAAACTTTATCTATTGTATTTACACCTGCAATATTTTTCATTAATGTAGGGGAGGTATATATACGCAAGTCAGATTGATCATTTGTCAAAGGGTTTCGATCGATGATGCCGATAACTTTTAATGAGATAATGTTTTTTTCGGAATCGCCATTTTCAAAATTATTTTTTTGATCTTTCGTTGCTAATTGTTCCTCGGGAATTAAACGAATTGTATCGTGAAGTTTGTATCCCAACATTTTAGAAGCAAAAGAAGTTAATATAACTCCTCCTTCATTTAAACTTTCCTCGGTTATAGTACCTTGTTTAATCTCAATAGGTAGTGTTTTTTGAAGGGATGAAAAATCTAATCCTTGTATACCGACTAAAAATTGTTTTTGACCATTTATATTATATGTTACAGTATTTTCGGAATTAATATTTTGACCTAAATTTAAAGTGAAAAAAAGTTTAGATTTATATACTGGTATTGCATTAATATGTTTAATACTTTTTATGTTTTGATATAAATTTTCAGATAATCCGGGTTCTTCATAGGATGAATTAGAATGCAGTGTGTAGTTAAGTGGATATTGATGTTCTATATCGGTTTGAGTTATATCTTTAACCACTTTAAGAAAATGTAATCCGACAATACAAATTACTATACCTAATATTAAAACACGTACTACTTGAATATTTCTTTTGATTTGTTTCAGTACATTTCTACTAGCTAATAAACTATCGCCTTTAAAAATTTTTTTAAATAATATAGTTATTAGATTCGTAATTATTTTAAACATTGTAGGTAATCCTAGATGTATAGACATTAAAAATAAAACAATGCCTATTATATATATCTTGGATTGTTGCCAATAGTTGTAATTTAAAAGGTAGATGGTGCAGGATACTAGAAACATTAAGATACTAGCAGCTATTGTCAAAGGATTTTGCTTATAGTTAAGGTCAGTTGAACTATGATAAGCTTCAATAGGTGCAAGATTGCTAGCAGACAATGCCGGGAAAATACTTGCAGTCATTGTTAATATTATTGCTGAAAGAATTCCTATTAGAATAGAGTTCCATGGAATAGAAATAAATCCAAGTTGTAAATTCATTAGGTTTCCAATAAGTTTATATGAAAGCATAGATAAGAATATACCTGTTATTAAACCAGTTAATGCTGAAATTATGGCTATAATAAAAGATTCATTCATTACCAAAAGAAAAATCTTTCTTCTTTTAATCCCTAATAATCTTAAAGTAGCTAGTTCTTTTTTTCTTTCTTGAATAGACATTTGTAATGCCCCGATGATAAGTAACATACTACCAAGTAAAATAGCAATGCTTAACCATTGAATAATTGGTTTTAATCCACCTATATTTTCTCTCTCTTTATCTGCTTTAATTTGACTATCTATAGATAAGTTCTTGTATTTGTTTTTTAAAGTTTGTATAAATTGTTCTTTATCCTCTAAATCATTTAATTTAATTATTAATGTAGTTGTATGACCATTTTGGTTGGTCATATTTGCTAACCATTTATAATTAAATAATACAATTGAATTGAGGTATTGATTTTGCTCCATAATTCCTGATACTGTTACCTCCTTCACACCATTTGGTGGAAAAGGAAACTCAAGTTTAGAACCTATTTTTAAATTTTTAGAATGCGCCATATTATAAGGAATGACGATTTCATTTGAATTAGGTAATTTTCCAGAAGATAATTTTGCAAACATATGTTGTTTTGCTAACTCTTCATCTTTTATGCCCACATACATAGGTTGTTCAACCATTTCTTTGTATGGATTTTGTTCACCGATGTATGGATATAGAAGCGGAGTGCTACTTTTAACTTCTTTTAAATTATTAATAGTGTTTATATCTTCTTGTGAAAGAAACTGAGTAGAATCTTTATATCCAATTATTAAATCGTAGTCCCCATATTTTTCTTTTATAGTTTTTTCGTTTGACTTTTCAACAGTGTGTATTAAGATGTTAGAAAAAATTAATAATGCTATTCCTATAGTTACACCAACTATAGAAAAAACAGTCCTGCTTTTTTGAGATTTTAAGAATTTTATTGATAGTAGAAAGGATCCTTTCATATAGAGATCTCCTCTATTTTATTTATTATTAAGCTAGTTTTTTCTCTGGAAGATAGGTTTGAATTTTTCAGAATCAGTTCATCTTGGATTCCACCATCTTTTAGAAAAATCACTCGATGAGAATACGATGCCACCATAGCATCATGGGTGACAACAACTAAAGAATGTTGTAAACGTTCACAAAACTCTCGCAATAAATCCAAAATATCCTTACTTGTTTTTGAATCTAAGCTTCCTGTTGGTTCATCTGCTAATATAATTTTAGGTTGTGTTACTAGAGCTCTTGCAATGGCAACTCGCTGTTGTTGACCGCCAGACATTTTGGAAGGATATGCTGATTTTAAATTTCCTATACCAACTAGATCTAATAGTTCTGATGCTTTTTGTCTGATCTTTTCGATGTTATGTCCAGCTAATTCCGAAGGGAGTGTTACATTCTCCATAGCAGTTAAAACTGGTATTAAGTTGAAAAATTGAAATATGAATCCTATTTGATTACTTCTAATCTCGGTTAATTCATTATCATTTAGGTTATTTATCTTAATATTATTTATAAGTACTTCTCCTGAAGATGGTCGATCTAAGCCTGATAGGATATTTAATAAAGTAGATTTCCCTGAACCGCTAGTCCCCATTATTGCTAAAAATTCACCTGTTTTGACCTCTAATGAAACGTTTTTTAATGCGTAAAATGTATTAGCTTCCTCTCCGTATATTTTGGAGATATTTTGTGCTTTTAATATGCTAGTCATTAAAGTACCCCCTGTATTTTGTGAATTATGATACTACGTCAAGATAATAGACACAGATTTCTACCGCGCTTTCGCTAGGTGACCTTCATAAAAAATTCAAAGTGAACTACTCGCCACTTAGCAAAGTTTGAAATGGGAGCTTCTCAGTTCCACGACAAAAGCAATCTTTTTTCTCCCTGAGCGTTACTTCGGGGCATTCCAACCCTATCCCTAGATGTCCAACGTTTGAACGTTCTTTTTTACTGTTGATATTTTACGCAGGAAACGAATAGCTTGGTTTTTGCATTTTGTTTTCTTCCTGTAACCTCATATATCAAGTTATCAAAGAACTTCATATAGCTAGTTTATCAAAGATTTTTGGCCATGCAAAACCGAAATTCATATCCCACCTACCGTTGGGATATCGCCCTACACACGCTTGAGGAAGGAGAATTCTTTCGGGTAAATTCGATAAAGAACCGTTTTAAAATTTTTATGAAGCTAAAATCAAGCTACTGAATTCTCATACATACGTTCAAATTCATTCGGTGTATAGTATCCCAGCGTTGAATGAATTCATTTTGAATTGTAGAAGGACTCGATACAAGCATTGTCATAACAGTTTCCCTTTCGGCTCATACTGCCTATCATTTGATACTTTTTTAACAGTCTCTGCTATTCATTGGAAGCATATTGAACCCCTCGATCTGAATGGTGAATGGTGCCTTTCTCAGGATTTTGACGATTATAAGCCATCGTTAGTGCAGTAATCACCAATTTCCTTGTCATGGTTTTGTTCATGGACCCACTGCAGTACAGACTTTCTTAGAAACAGGACATACAGAACTATTTCCAACCAGATAAAGAGGGGTTCCACTTCAGAGCGAAACATCTCTTCATCTTGGATTTTTACATGTTAGCTGAGTAGTTACGTTATGACTATACTGACTCTGATCCTTTCTAAGTAGGTATATATTCTATTTTCTTATATACCTACTTAGAAAGAATTTTTATAATTTAGCCAGTTTCCTTTTCATATTTAGTTTTCAAATCAATCAATGCCTTTATCCAAAGCATGCTAATTATTATAAAAGATGAGACACACCAAAAACAAATAGCTTCAATTTTTACAATAGAAACTAACATTAAATATATAGAAAATAAAAAACCTATGGTAGTTATTATAAGTTCTGTGTAAAAGTATATTGTCTCTCTTTTATAAAACACATAAAGATTAATTAATATTAAATACCCCAAAATACCTATAAGCGAAATAGGAAAAATACCAATACGCGCATATTCACTATTCGCTACAATATCACATCCTTTAGTTGGACAATATGATACATGCCCTTTACTGAAGTATAAATACAACGAAATTAACAATCCTACAAAAGCTAGTATTTTTTTCACATTAACCTCACTATGATAGTAGCCAATCCAAAAGACATGAATCAACTAAATTTATTACGCCTTTTATAAATATAATAATTTTCATTATCCTTCTTAACTATGATGTTCAGAATTCCTTATCAACGCCTCCTATTTCCCACCCTCCATGGACCCATTCTTCACTGTCTTGGATGCAATCTACGGTATTGCCAAACTCAATAATTATAGGACTCATATTTTTCCTCTTTCTTCTAATATTATTAAGGTCAAGTACTCCCTATTATCACCTCTAGGTTCATCTACATACTATCCTTAAATTATGAAATATAAAGGTTCCTGTACTCCACTTTTCACAATCTTTAATAACACTTAATTCTTTATCAAATTCTAAACTAATAAACTTCTTATACATTTTATCCTTAACCTATAAAGAAAGGATGATTCATCAGTCTATGAATCATCCATTTTTTTATCCTATGGCTCGCAGCGGTCTGCTCTCATAGTCGTACAAATACAATGCTTTTTCGTACCATCTTCATTAGTTACCAATCTGTACTGTCTATCAGAATCATCGAAGGTCCAACTTTCTGATCCCCATCCTCCACAGCCTTGGATGGTATCTACCGCTTTACCAAACTCAATAATTGTAGGACTCATATACGTTTTCATTAAATTTTCCCCTTTCCTTCTCACATAATTA
>NZ_MAOI01000021.1 GCF_001884235.1 Bacillus paramycoides
TTGAACTACTCACCACTTAACGTCCTTACGGACTGTTTGAAGTGGGAGATTCCTGCGAACACCGATGTATCCACCGGTTATCTTAGCAGGCTCTGCCCGTAGTCCCTACGGTGAAAACATAAGTATCTTGTACGTTGACTCACCACGCTTCCTACTTTAGCTTGATTTTCGCAACTTCGGCAAGCGTGGGGCGATAGAACGTTGAAGATTTTACGGTTGCAACGTTTTTCTGCAACCAACCTCATATCTTCAGTTTTCAAAGAGCAATCTGTACAAATATAGGATAGCAAACATGTTGGCTTATGCCAACCGACATTCATCTCCCACCTAAAATTGGTGTTTCACACCTTCACATTTTTGAGGAAGGAGTCTTCTGTCGGAAAACGATAAAT
>NZ_MAOI01000022.1 GCF_001884235.1 Bacillus paramycoides
GAAAACAATTGGTTGTTCACGTTTTGTATTTAACTACTTTTTGGAAAAGTGGAATGATAGATATAAAGAAACAGGAAAAGGGTTATCCTATGGCACTTGTTCTTCGCAATTACCTACTCTCAAAAAAGAATTTGTATGGCTAAAAGAAGTGGACAGTATCGCTCTTCAATCTTCTCTTCACAACCTCGCTGACTCGTATGCAAGATTCTTCAAAAAACAAAACAAAGCTCCTCAGTTTAAATCGAAAAACAATAAAGTCCAATCCTATACAACGAAACATACAAATGGAAACATTGCGATTATAGATAATAAATTGAAGTTACCGAAACTTGGTCTTGTCAAATTTGTCAAAAGTCGTGAGGTAGAAGGACGAATTTTGAGTGCTACTGTCAGAAGGAATCCAAGTGGAAAATATTTTGTCTCGATTCTTGCTGAAGTAGAAGTACAAGAATTACCGAAGACCGATTCCGCTGTTGGTATAGATGTTGGTGTGAAAAACTTTGCTATTCTTTCAACAGGTGAGGTATTCGGTAATCCAAAATGGTTTCGGGTATTAGAAAAGAAACTTGCTCATGCCCAGCGTATTCTATCTAGACGTACAAAAGGTGGAACGAACTGGCAGAAACAGCGAATGAAAGTCGCTCGTATTCATGAACGAATTAAACAGGCAAGAACGGACTATTTGCAAAAACTCTCTACTAGGATCATCAAAAACCACGATGTGATTGGGATAGAA
>NZ_MAOI01000023.1 GCF_001884235.1 Bacillus paramycoides
TTTTTCCTTTTGCTACTTCTTTTCCTTGTTCGTTATAAATTGTAAACTCTGCATTTGGCAGTTTCGTATTTCCATCTGCTACATCTACTTTTGTTATTTCTAGTTCACCTTTTACATTTTCATTTTTTAACTCTAATACAGCAGTTTCACCCGTTTTCACTTCAATTTTTTTAACATTGCTGTCTAACACATATCCAGCTGGCGCTTGAATTTCTTTTACGTTATATATACCGATTGGAAGATTCCCTAACTCCGCAATCCCCTTATCATTTGTAGTAACATTTTGTTTAAAGGTTTCATTAGAAACTTCAAAGATAGCCCCTTTTAATACTTCCTTCTGTTCTCCTAATTTCATAATCTTTAAAGATCCTACTGATTCCCAGTTTACGATTAAATCTGTACTGATTTTCTCACTATTTCTTTGTAGCAATATCGTTGTGTTTTGAATTTTCCCCGAACCTTTAAAAGCAATTGCCTGTAAATTTGTTAAAGTAGATTTCACTTTCATTTTAAAATTCCCACTAATCGTATCTTTCGGGATTATAATTTTGAATTTTTCGTTAATTGATAGTGTACTTTTCTCTTCTCCTTGTTCATTTACAATTCGAATGCCTTTAGGAGCACTTTCAGGAAGAATTGTATAGGAACCAGAAACTGCATTTGTTTGAATTGCATAAAACCCTGTTTCTAAATAATCGCCTTTTTGTATTGCAGTTTGTGGATCTATAGGATTAACTTTAAAAAATACATCTTGTGATCCAGTTTCTTTTTTCGAAGCCTCTACTAAACGCTTCATAAGATTATGTACTTGTTTATTTTTTGCAACTAAATCTTCTTCAGTTAATTCATTCGCTGCAATCCATACTGCTAATTGTGTAGCATAATGTGCTTCTTCCACTGTAGCTACACCTAATTCAGATGGGCTTTTTTGAGGATACCCATTAAGTAAAACACGATATACAGCATCCGATGTTTTTCCCATCTCAGGTAAATCATCTCCATTAGGAGAACGTAAATCAGGCGTTAAACAATACGCAATACTACCCGAAGCAGTTTTAATTATTTCCGTCTTTATTTCACGATCTTTTGCTTTACTATAACTCCAATCCATTTCATATGTTTCTCTGTTCATTACTTCTGCCTTTACTTGTGGCATTCCAATTCCTAACAAAATAATAAGAGCACTTAAAAAACTAAACCATTTTCCTACCATCTTTCGTTCCACTCTCTCCACCACCATATATAAATTTCTACATGAAGCAATCTTACTGTTTCATTGTACTTATAGTGAAAAAAAGAGAATAGGTGGTTTTTTTGTAACATATCGTCGAAATGTTGAGAAAATTAAACAGATAAACTACGAGTTTTGGATTTCTCATTTTCATTTTACTATCGATAAATAAAGATAATTTGTGCTCAACCCTTTAAACATAATAAAAAGGCACTTTCAAAAGTACCTTTCAAATTTGCTAAAATTATATTCCTTTATATCTTTATATAACCATTTTAAAAATAACTACTATTACTTATTCTTCTCCTTTATCTCCGTCAATAGCTCAATGATTTTCTCATTTTGCTCCACTTGTTTCTCTGAATTTTGATAGATGAAACGGATCCACCTAAAAACAAACACGACTACAAATATCGGTAGTAGCGCCAATATAGCTCCAACTACATCATATGCCATTTTCTATCACCTCGCTATATACCCCCTTCTCCATTCATTCACTAAAACCTGCAATTTTTTATAAATAAAAAAAGAACCTATCAAACGATAGATTCTTCTTTCCCAAACTGAGTAGAACGCCCTCTCGTAATAGAGAAAATCGCACAAAGCAGTGCCAATATTATAAAACCGCCGCCTACCCACGCATTATTTATAACAGATGATTTCTCAATAACAACTCCGCCTACTGTTGAACCGAGCGCAATACCTAAGTGAAGTGCGGAGTTATTTAAGCCTTGCTGAATACCAGCTGATTCCGGCGCAATCTCAATTAAATAATTTTGCTGTGCAGGTGAAATCGCCCAGCTTAGCATACTCCAAATTCCCATCATAATAATAAATAGTGGGAATGAGAATGTCATCATTGGCAACATAAAGATTGCACATGCAAATACGATAATGATGGAAATAATACTTTTCTTCGATCCCCATTTATCAGCAAGCCATCCACCGAAGCCACCGCCGATTACTGCTGCGATTCCGAAAATAAAGTAAAACACGCTAATCCAGTTCGCTTCAACATGCATGACATCTTTTAAAAACGGTGTTAAATATGCATACAGTGTTAAATGCCCCGTTAAAAATAAAAATGATGTTAACTGTGCACTTACAATTTTTTTATCTTTTAAAGTAGCAATTTGCTCTCTTATTGATAATACTGATGTCGCTGGTACTTTCGTTAAGAACAACGAAATACAAGCAATTGCCATAACTGTTAATATCGAAATTAGCACAAATGGCGCACGCCATCCATATGCATTTCCTAGTACAAGACCGAGCGGTACTCCAAGTACGAGTGATCCGCTAATCCCCATGAAAATGATTCCAATCGCACGCGCACGAAAATGCTGTTCTACTACACTAGAAGCAAGTGTTACCGATAGTGCAATAATAAGCGATCCACTCGCTGCACAAATTACTCTCGAGAGCATTAACATCCCGTAATTCACACTAAATGCCGAAACGATATTTCCAATTAAGAAAATTGATAATGCCACAACATACAATTTTTTTCTTTCAACCTTACCTGTTAATGCCAATAAAACAGGCCCTGATAGAGCGAATACTACTGAAAATATTGTAATAAGCTGACCAGCTGCACTAATCGACACACCTAAATCATTGGCAACTAAATCAAGCGTTCCTCCTATAATTAGCTCAACCGTCCCGACTACGAAAGCCGCAATAGCTAAAATATATACACGAAAATTCAAGTCTTTCCCCACGCTTTCTTTTAGGTTACTACCGCTATAGTAACCTAAAAGAAAAGTGGACGCAAGTATAATTTTTTCACAATAAAAAGGCAGGCGTATTATACGCCTGCCTTCCAATCATTAAACTCCACTTTCTTTCTTCTTATTTAAATACCAATACACCGGCAGTCCAGTAAATACAATTCCAATTGATAAGAAACAACTTACCGGATCGTTAATAATCGCACTACCAATTACAAAGAGCGAACCTAAAATCGCAACGATCGGTACAATTGGGAATAGCGGTACACTATATGCACGCTCTTTATCCTTGTTACGTTTTCGTAAAATGAATACACCAATAAATGTCATTACATAGAAAATATAAATAATAAATACGGAAATCTCAGATAGCTTATTCGGATCACTAATAATCATTAAAATAATTCCTAAAATGATTTCAGCAGTAATCGCATTTGCTGGTGTTTTGAATCTCGGATTTTCTTTTGCAATAAACTTAGAAAATGGAAGTTGTCCACGCTCTGCCATCGACATCGGAATACGTGGGAACGTTAAAATCTTTCCATTTAAACAACCGAAAATAGAAATAATAATACCGATACTAATAATTTTCCCGCCATATTCTCCAAGTAACATGCCCGCAGCTGTCGCTGTTGCGTTTTCTCCAAGGTCTACAATTTTCGCTGCTGGTAATACATTTAATAACGCTAAGTTAATTAATACGTAGGCAGCTGTTACAATTAAAATCCCAACCGTCATTGCTTTCGGTAATAACTTTGTTGGATTCTTCATTTCTCCGCCAATAGAAGCAAGTAAAATCCAGCCATCATAAGCAAATAAAGTTGCTAAAATTGCCATCCCAATACTTTGATTTTCTGATATCGGTACAACTACGTTGAAGATATCACTATTCCCTTTCCAAAAACCTAACACAACAATTAATACAATCGGAATCATCTTCCCAATTGTCGTGATTGTTTGAACGATACCTCCGTATTTTGTTCCCATACTATTTACAACGCCTAGGAACACAACTGTTCCAATTGCGATTGGTAAATTCCATACTTTATCTAAATAGAAAAAATTAATCATTAAAGAACTAAAGTACAAACCTAATGTTCCAATAATAGCTGGTCCATAAACAATCGTTTGCATCCAACCTGATAAATAACCCCAAAAGCTTCCGTAAATCTCCTCTAAATACGTATACAACCCACCATTTTTCGGAATTTGTGCTCCAATTTCGGCTACTGTTAAACCACTTGCTAACGTCAACAAACCACCAATTACCCAAGCAAGAATAGCCATATTAGAACTCCCTGAGTAATCTAATACGCTCCCTGGTTTCATAAACACACCAGACCCAATAATAGTTCCTACTACGATAGAAAGTGCTACTGTTAAACCAATTTTATTTTTCTCATCATGATGCATGCTGCGTATCCTCCTTCCAATTCTAGTGTGATGCAAAAATGAAATAAAAAAACACTCCTCCCTAAAAAAGGGACGAGTGTTATATTCGTGGTTCCACCCTTGTTTCAATTCGTAAAGTTACACACTTCACCAATTTCTCAAGTCTAAATAACGGTTTTTGCCGGCAAGCAATTACTAGGTATCCGTTCACTGCTGCAGTTCAGAGGTGGTAATCAATTTCCCCGTATTAGGAAGCTCACAGCCAAAGGCTTCCCTCTCTGAGAATCGTAAAAAACTGATCATGTCCTCATCATCACTTCTTGATGTCGAATTTTGTAGTTATTGTTCATTATATTGAATTGTTAGAAAAAATCAATATATATTTTATATAACATAAGAAATATTTCTCTCCTTATATTATAACAGAAGATACTACATTTCTCTAATCTCCTCTTCCATGAACGACATGAGATGGTACATAAAAATATATCGGCGATTTTCAAAACACATCGATTATCCAACAAAAAACGACAATAATAAGAGGAGGCTGTTCCAAAGACAGCCCCCTCGCATATGTACCTTTCGGTTGCCCACACGAAAGATACAACATAGTTCAATTATTTATCTTCGTTTTTCATAAAAAACTTATGATGTGGCAGATCAACATTCAATGCCGCTAGTTGTTTCTTTTCATTTTCTAGAATCGCTTTCGCTTTTTCTTTTGTTGCTGCATCTAAGTTCGCAAAGATGTCTTCATGCTTCTCTTTCTCAGGAAGTTTCACACCTAATTTTGTTAATTCCTCTTTCGCTTGCTCACGAGTTAATTTCCCGGACTTTTCTTGCTCTAAAATTGACTTCGCTTTTGCTTTTGTCGCCTCATCTAATCCTGCAAACATGTCCTTGTGATTACCCTTTTCTGGGGATTTCACACCTAGTTTTGTCAATTCCTCTTTTGCCTGTTCACGAGTTAGTTTCCCGGATTTTTCTTGTTCTAAAATTGACTTCGCTTTTGCTTTTGTTGCTTCATCTAATCCTGCAAACATGTCCTTGTGATTACCCTTTTCTGGGGATTTTACACCTAGTTTTGTCAATTCCTCTTTTGCCTGTTCACGAGTTAGTTTCCCGGATTTTTCTTGTTCTAAAATCGACTTCGCTTTTGCTTTTGTTGCTTCATCTAATCCTGCAAACATATCCTTGTGATTACCCTTTTCTGGGGATTTCACACCTAGTTTTGTCAATTCCTCTTTTGCCTGTTCACGAGTTAGTTTCCCGGATTTTTCTTGCTCTAAAATTGATTTTGATTTTGCTTTTGTCGCTTCATCTAATCCCGCAAACATGTCCTTGTGCTTATCCTTCTCTGGGAATTTCACACCTAGTCCCTCTAATTGTTTCTTTGTATCATCCATAATTGTTTTCACTTTTTGTTTCGTTGCCTCATCTAAATTCTTCTTCGCAGTTCCTTTTGTAACTTGCTCAGCTGCTGGGGTATTAGTTGCCGCAAACGCCGGTACACCAACTCCTCCTATAATTCCAAATGATAGAGCACCTGCAATTGCTAAATACCCAACTGTTTTCTTCTTCATAGGAAATTTCCTCCTTCATATTTCTAAAGCATGTACACTTTCGTATACAATGCCAATAGTAATGTTGATTTCTTAAAATTTCCTTAACGAGTTAAAAAAAATACACCGCTCATCACGAGCGGTGTATTTCTAAGCTTTTTGTAATTGTAATTCTTCACGTTCCATTACTTTTCTTAATACAATTGTTTGTGTCATTGTAAATAAGTTACCTGTAATCCAATACAACACAAGTCCTGACGGTGCCGCAAATCCCATAAATAAAATCATTGCCGGCATCATAATTTGCTGTATTTTCAGCATTTGTACTTGCTCTCCAGGCGTTATATTAGATTGAAACACCTTCATCTGGATAAATGTTGTGAACGCTGCAACAATCGGTAATATATGATATGGATCTGCATGTCCTAAGTTCACCCATAAAAACGAAGATGTACGAATCTCTTCAGTTCGGCTAATCGCATAATACAAAGCAGAGAAAATTGGCATTTGTATAAAGATTGGCCAGCACCCAGCTAACGGATTCCAACCGCCTGATTTCATTAGTTCTGACATTTCTTTTTGATACTGCTTTTGTTTTTCAAGATCTTTACTCACATCACCGTGTTTCTTTTTCAGCTTCTGTAATTCAGGTTGCATCTTTTTCATTTTCGCTTGACTGCGATATTGCGAAACAGCTAATGGAATCATTGCTGAACGAACAACAAGTGTAATGACAATGATAGCAATCCCGAAACTTCCACCAGGTATATGATGAGCAACAAATTGAATCATAAACGAGATTGGATATACAAAATAATGGTTCCAAATCCCCGTACTATGTGAATCAATTGTGCCTGCATTACTGCAGCCAGATAAAACAAAAACAAGTAATAATGATAAACTAATGAGCGCAGCTCGGTATGATTTTAACATGTTCATTCCTCCAATGTTTCGTAATTAATTAGCGAAACATTGGTGTATACGGACCTACCTCGTCACTCTCTCCACTCGATTCTTGTCTGCGAACAGAACGAATCATTCCATATTTATAAAAAATAGAAAATAGCGGTACATTTCCTATACCCTCTTCACATGTATCAACTAGTTTAAAAGCTCTCTGTCTACCACTCGATGCTTGCTGGCGTACGAAACGAGAAACGTTAGCAAGAAAAAAGACTTCTAATAAACAAAGCGCTGTCGTTACAAACGATATATATAGAATTGCATCCTGCAATAAAAATTCCATCGCTTCACATCCTTAATAAAGTCATTTTAGCACATTCAACAAACATTCTCTATTTCCTTTTATTTTCAAAAAAGAATTTTGCATATTTTCTCAAAAAAACTATGCTAGAAAATCAATGTATTCGCTTTCTTTAGTATATTCACACACATCTTTGAATAGGTTTAATTTGTTAGAAATTTATAAAATTTTTGCATTATAATAAAACTATTGCCAGTTTTTGAAAAAAGCTTTATTCTCTTCTTGTAATCAAAAATGAATATGGAGATGAAACATACTATGGGTCAACTAGGAGACGCCGATTACGTTCCCGACACCGCCTTTTTATCCTTCCCAGCAGCTAAAACATTTCACCTAGAATTTATAATACAGTTGATTGTTATTTTTATAGCTTCTATTTTGTATGCAATTTCTATGAATATGTTTTTTATCCCGCATAATATGATTAGCGGTGGATTCGCTGGCGTAGGGATGATTATCGGTTATTTAATGCACTACAATATCGGTGCACTTATCTTTTTACTAAACATTCCTCTTCTTATTTTAAGTTACTTTTACTTAGGAAAGAAGACAACCTTTTTAACAGCATACTTTGTAGCTATATCATCTTTAGCGATGAATATTATCCCGGTACATCAAGTTTCAGACGATATTTTATTATCTTCTGTATTCGGTGGTGTCATCTGCGGCGCGTCCTCAGGAATTATATTCCGATTTGCTTCTTCAACAGGTGGTTTTGATGTTGTTGGATTGATTGTAGCGAAACATCGCGATGTTTCAATTGGAGCAATCATCTTTGGATTCAACTTAATTTTACTTGTTGCAGCAGGATTTATTTTCGGATGGGATATTACACTTTATACGTTAATTAGCCGGTTTGTAGTCAGCAAAGTAATTGATGCTGTGCATACGAAACATATTAAATTAACGATAATGACAGTTACAGAAAAAGGCGAGGAAATAAAAAGCGCACTACTACATCGCGGCATACGTGGCGTAACAATGGTAGATGCTGTCGGCGGCTATACAAACCATAAGAAAAAAATGATTTACACTGTCGTAACTCGCTACGAGTTAGGCGAAATGAAACGTATCATTCGCCAAGTAGACAATCGAGCATTTATGAATATTACTGAAACCGTTGAAATTGTTGGACGTTTCAAACGTATATAAAAAGGCGCAAGGAACTACAATTCCTTGCGCTTTTTATTTTTTACACTTATTACAAAATCAGATAATTCTATTATTATGCGCTCAAATATGTTATAATACAAAAAAGCACGTATAGACTTTGGGAGTTTCTCTTTAGAAACGCGAAGCCAGGTATACACAAATCAACATAGTTACTCTTCAATATCCTTTTAACAATTCACTTCAATATACTATACCTACCTTGTTAACTTCCAAATCATCTTATTACATAGGGAGATGAACATATGAATCAATATATACGATATACAATAGCTATCTTGTTTGCCATCATCGGCGGCGTAATCTGCTTCTGGACAAACACTCAGCTTGGAGAGAATATCATCTTTAATGGAATCGAAACACTTGTAAGCGCTTCAATTTTAGGTGGATACATTTTCTTCCTCTTCAATCCAGAAGAAAATGCTCAAAAAACAATGTTATTAACAATGATCGGAATCGTTGGCGGATGTATTTCCTACTCAATGACAAACTATACATTACCACTTCAATTAAGCTCAGCTTTCTTCCACGGTCTTTGGACTTGGTTTATTGCATTCTGCCTAGCAGACGTATTCAACCTATTACAAGACCACGAAGAAGAAAATGGTCAACAAATTGAAAGTAACTCGTAAGCTGGAAGATATTCTTCCAGCTTTTTTAGATTGGTTTGCATACCCCACTTAGTATTTACCGAAATATATCAACGATTTTTTCATTATATCGATGCTTAACTCCTATCTATATACCCCCGCTTGGAATTCGAAACGAAACATGTGCCCCGCCTCGCACCTTACTATTTTCTACCTGTATTTTACCGCCATGCTTCTCAACAATTGTCTTGGCAATATATAAACCAAGTCCAAAATGCTCCTTACTTCCTGAGCGTGACTGATCTCCCTGATAAAAACGTTGCAATACTTTTTTCAAATCTCCTTCTTGGAAACCAGGTCCTGAATCATATACATGAAAATCTATTGTGTCATGCCAAGCACATACTTTAACGAGCATCTTCCCTGACACCGGCGTAAACCGAACTGAATTCATTACGATATTATCCATTACTTGACTGATCCGCTCTTGGTCAAATACTAAACTCTGTATATCCTCATTATTTTCAAAGGTAACATCCCACTCAATCTCTTTTTTCCTAGCTATACATTCATATTATTCTAGTTTTTTTAGAAAGAATGGATTTATATGCACTTTATTTAAACGTAATTGAAACGAGAAACTTTCTAACTCATTTACTGTTTGAAACTCCTCAAGAAGTTTTGTCATTCTGTTTGTGTTTCGTTCAATCGTTTGTAAATACCGATGCAACAAGTCTTCGTTTTTCCATAAGCCACTTTGCAAGCCTTCTGTATGACCTTGCACAATCGTTAGCGGCGTTTTCAAATCGTGAGAAATTGCTCTAATGTATTCTCTTCTTTCTTCTTCTAACTCCCACTGCCGTGACAAACTAGTAGCTAATGCTGCACGCATATCTTCAAATGAACCGACTAATTCACCAATCTCATTTTGTGCGTTGTATTCTAAATGAAAATCTAGATCCTGCTCTTGAATTCTTTTTGAAGCCTCTGATAATTCAGCGAGTGGTTTCTTTATTCTTTTCCCCATTCGGTTTGAAACGATGTAGGATAAAATTGTAATGTATATAAAGGGTGAGGCTAAAAATAAGATTACCAACAAGAAATCAACCGACGAGGCGGTTGACAGCGTCAAATGATAATTAAGCCCTATTGCTCCCTGTAGCTCTCCATCCTTATCCACTAAAGGCAGATATGTCGTAACTTCATTATCATCATCTTCCTCATGAATATTCGTATTAATAACACTCAAAATCGGTCTCTCATTTGTTATCAATTTTGTTTTATATGTACCATAAGAAATATCTCCTTGCCTATTAACAATTTGATATTGAATGCCCTCTCTAGGGACAACTTTCTCTAATTCATTTCGCTCTTTCTCATTTAACAATAGCGTGCCTTTATCTTTTACGTATTCTTTTATCATAGGAATTTTCTGCTCATAATAATTTGCAGGAAATACTTTCCCACTCTTCGTTAGCCAATACCAACCACTAGCCGCCGTTAAAACTGTCAGTATTAAACTACCAATTAAAACTATTAAAAAACCAATTACTAGCTGTTGTTTAATTCGTAGCCTTTGCATCAATTCTGTACACTCCACTTATATCCGATTCCCCATACAGTTTGAATATATGTATATTCTCTGTCATATACACCAAGCTTTGTTCTAATTTTCTTGATATGCTCAACTACAGTAGAAACATCACTTTCACTATCATATCCCCAAATCTTTTCAAACAGCTGCTCTTTCGTCAAAACTTGGCCGGTATGAAGTGCTAACATTTTCACGACTTCATACTCCTTTTTTGTAAAGTGAATTTTTTCTTTGCCTAATATTATTTCATAACTCTGCAAATCTATTACTAAATCGCCATAACGCAGAAAATTCTTTTGCCCCATCATTTTCAATTCTGTCGTACGGCGTAAATTGGCAACAATTCTCGCTTTCAACTCTTTTAAACTAAACGGCTTATTAATATAATCGTCTCCACCAATCAATAAACCTTCTATACGAGACTGCTCACTACTATCTGCACTTAAAAATAATATAGGGCATGTATAGAACTCTCTCATCTTCTCGCACACTTTAAATCCATTCATATCCGGCAACATAACATCTAAAATAATGAGATCCACGCTACTATCCAATTTTTCCAAAGCCTCTTCACCACTTAATGCACTTCTTACTTCATACCCTTCCATGACAAGACTATCTTTAATAAATGTAAGAATATCCGGTTCATCATCTACAAGTAATACTTTGCCCGCCACGGTAATTCCCTCCTAATTAAATACATCTTTTTTACGCCAGCTAAACATAGCTGCTATTGCACATCCTCCTAAAATTGTACCATTTATTAGGTAAAATGTTACTTTCCCCTCACTTAATATTCTTAGAATTGATTCGCTTCCAATTACAAAATAACTTATTTCTTCATTCACATACAAACCAGCTACTAGTAAACCAACTATCACAAAATACGTAATAATAGCGTTTTGAAACCAAAGACTTACAAAGCTACTCAACATTAATAAAGCACTTGCGATAAACCATAATATTAAATAATATTTTAGAGTATATAAAATAGAGGCACCTGTCCCATAAATGACTTGTTTATCCAAAAAGAATGTCTCCTCTGCATGCCTTATAAAAAATGTTCCATATACATAACTCTCTATAAATGCTATTAACAAAAACAAACTTACGATACTCATTTGAGTAATCCATTTTGCCAATAATAATTCCCATCTACTTACCGGACGGATCATGATAAGACGATATGCGCCAGATGAAATTTCACTATTAAAGCTATCAATAAATAAAATCGGAAAAATTAATAAGAATAGAGTAAAATACCATTCTCTTGTAACTGCGACAGGAAAGTTCAAATTACTTAAGATTGCTTCCGTCCCTTTTGTATCGTAAATAGCAACTCCAAAAGTATGAACCCATACACTGTGCAAAATAAGTAGCAGGCCAAAAATAACAATTAATACTTTCGTCTTCTTCCTATCAAAAATCCGTTCAAATTCACTTATAAGTATTTGTCCCATT
Organism: Bacillus paramycoides; assembly: GCF_001884235.1. GTDB lineage: Bacteria > Bacillota > Bacilli > Bacillales > Bacillaceae_G > Bacillus_A > Bacillus_A paramycoides. The sequence continues at coordinate 11,995 of NZ_MAOI01000023.1, forward strand.
CTTCACACCTCACACAAAATTATCTTTTTTTCCTATCCAATAAACTGTTACAGTGTTACAAACAACAATGTATATAAGTAAAATTACAGATCCAAAAAAGATCATTCGTGAACTACCAGATAAAGATATAGCAATTCCTTCATGTTGTAATTTAATTAAAGAAGAATAATTAATATAAAGAAAAGCCGGTGATTTCCCTATCACTAACGCCATCGCTGGGTATCCAAAAGAAAATATAATGAATCCCATCCCAAGAAGGGTTGCACTTGTTGTCGATTTACTTATAACCGATAGCATAATTAATATGCTAGCCATCGCTATTAAGGTAAGATAAGCAATTCCATAATAAGAAATACAGTATAAGAAAACGCCAAGTGCATTCATTTTTTCCGTATGATAAAACAAAAGAATGCTCGGTTCATGCTCAAAGAAAATGTAGCCAATACAATAACTACAAATAAAATAGGCACCTATAAATAGCAAACTTACTGTTAATACCGTAATTATTTTCGCAATAAGAACCTCAGAATACGTGTATGACCTTTGGATTATCATCCGAATTTGACCGCTATGATATTCTTGAGCAAACACAAGGACAATCAAAACGAGTAAAACGAGATTACATATACTCATAAGCATTTCAGACAATGAAAGTACGGGGAATGAATTTGCATATGTATAATCAACCGCTATCCTTTCTACCTCTTGATTATGTTTCAAATAATACTTCGCAGCCCCAAGTAACATTACCGGTATCATCAAAAAACAAAGCCATGTTACTTTCTTCGCCCAAAGCCGCTCCCATTCAGAGCGTACTAGCCTCATCATGAACTCATCATCTCCACGAAAATATCCTCTAACTCTTTATTTTCACCTTGCAGCTCTTCTGTCGTTCCACGCCAAATAAGTGATCCTTCCCGAATCATGACCCACGAGTCACACATAAGTTCCAATTCACGAATTAAATGACTAGAAATAAAAAAAGTAATTCCCTTCTCACGCTGTAAGTCGAGTACAATTTTACGAAGTTGCTTAATTCCAACTGGATCTAATCCATTAGACGGTTCATCCAAAATGATAAAATCTGGCTCCCCAAGAAGTGCCTGTGCAATCCCTAAACGCTGTTTCATCCCTAACGAATACGTACCAACTTTATCGTCCGCACGATTTTCTAAACCAACGATTTCTAACACTTGCTGCACTTTTTTTTCAAGAACTTCTCCACCCGCATTTAATGTAATCCTTCCCAAATTCCTTAAATTTTTTCGTCCCGACATATAAGGAAAGAAAATTGGAGCCTCTACAATTGCTCCTACATACTGAAGAGCCTCTTTCCGATTCTTTTGCACGCTCATTCCATTAATGAAAACCTCTCCTTCATTTGGTCGAATCAGCCCCATAATCGTCCGAATAAGTGTCGTCTTCCCAGAACCATTCGGACCAACAAAACCACAAATTTCATTTTTATAAATAGAAAAAGACATATGACTTAGCAACGTTCTTCCCTTAACCCTCTTCGTCACATCTCTTACTTCTAAAACCGCTTTTTTCATCCTTACCGCCTCCTTACTACAAGAATAGAAGGTAAAAATAAACAATTTATAAACAAATAAAAAGAAGTTACCCCACGGCAACTTCTTTTCCACATACCCCACTTAGTATTTATTAAAATATATCAACGATTTTTCAAATATATCGATCATTTCTCCACTTATATCAACGATTTTTTCATTATATCGACGCTTCGATACAGGATATCGATGTACCGACACTCTTCGACATCTTAAACGCACAACATACCCTATCCCCCAAGTAACTTACTGCCGAACTCTACGATTAAAAAGATAACTAATAGGATCGCGAGTATCTTTAATGCTACATATGCTACTTTAAAAACAGCATAAATAAGCAAGACTATCAAAATAATCGTTAAAATTTCCATATTTACTTCCTCCAAGCTTTGCTCTTCTTATCTCATTTTACTCGCCTCAGACTTTTTATGGAACGGCATAAGATGACATATAAAAAAGAGGATACCTTATCCATCGTAAGATACCCTTTCCTTCAACTGCTCGAACCATTCTCGCTCTAGTCGCCAAAAGCCCATTTCACTCTTTTCACTATTCTTCAATTCTTTATCCGCTTCTTTCATATAAATGCAGCAAGCTTCCACATTATTCTCTAAATATTTAAGAATTACTTGTGTACGGTAATATCCATATAAGTCCATTTTTGTAATTGCCTTTGCGTGTTCCTTCGCCTCTTGCAGAGAAAGGCTTTTCTTCTGATAAAGTACTCTATATAAAAGATACCAACTATGAAAACTGCCAACGAAATATTTATTTTCTTTCGTTACAGGTAGTTGAACAATTTGTTCTAAATACGGTATCGCTCTTTCCATTCCCTCTTGATCAGATCGAGCAAAAAAGACGAGCATGAGTCCACTCATGATATCTCTTATATCTTTATCCTCTTTTAATTTTTCTTCGCTTATTTCTATTAAACTCTCATCCCAATCTTTCGGCCTTTTATAGCTTAATAACTCGCCCGATACTTGAATGTTATATAAATGTTGCTTAGCCTTTTCATCATCTTTAATTAAAATGAGAAATTGCATGCCATCGCTTAATAGCGTTCCCTTTATTGGAATTGCTGTGACGACAAAGATTGCAAGGTGTAACACAGAAAAGTATAAAAGCATGTGGTAATAACTCACCATATATATGTAACCTGATACAATGCCGAATACGAAACTCGTTAATGGTCCACTTAAAGTCATCCATGCCCATTTTCTTGAAAGGTTCGGTGTGTATGGAGAAGGCGGCACCAGCATTGCAACGCCTCCAACATACATCCACATTTTATTTTCTCTAATTCGTATTTTTCCCGTTTCTTTTTGGACAGTAATGGGGCCTACTGTCATAAATTTAAATTCCAAACCACCTATCAAACCAAATATTACATGCCCTAATTCATGGATAGCTAACACTAACAATGCAATTCCAAAAAACGTCCATATTTCAATGACTTGCTGTACTTTTTCTATTCGAATAACTCCATATAAAACGGAGCAAACAAGGGCAACAAACATTGAAAAGGCAGGTCTTCTTAAAATGTCCAACGTTTTTCTCCCCTTCGCTTTACTCTCCATCTCCATCTTCCCCCTCCACTAATGTAAATATCTCCTCTACCGGCGCCCTAAAAATCTGTGCGATTTTTAGCGATAACACAATAGATGGCGCATAATCTCCGCGCTCAATTAAACTAATGGTTTGCCGTGATGAGCCAATCGCTTCCCCTAAATCCCCTTGTGATAAACGATGCTTTGCTCGAAATTCCCTCACTCGATTTCGAAGCTTCATGTCTTACCTCTTTTTCATTTATCCAATTAAAATTGTAAATAATATCCTTATTTTCTTCAATTATAATTGACAAAGCAACTTCTATATTATTACATCCATACCCTATATAATGAACATGGAATATTAAACATGCGAGGTGACATATGAATAAAACATCTATCTTTTCTTATATTCTCACTAAACTTACAGCAGCTTGCTTATTATCTTTATTACTTACTAGTCTCACACTCTCCGGCGGTAGCGGGCTAACAAGATATAAATTTTTGACCGGATTACATGAACTACTCTTTACTTTACCTACACTTGTTATTGTTTCTTATGCAATCCTTTGTTCCGTTTTCATTGATAAAGTAAAATTTAAAAATCATAGCACCTTAAAAAAAGTATGTCTTTACATTCTTTGCGGTTATTTATTCTTTCTTCCATTCCTAATTTTTAAAGAAACAAATTTTCTCTTTGTACTTTTTGCAGGATCTATCGGAGCAATTTTTTCTGTTTTTTTCTATCTATGCACACTTATAACGAAAAAATTTATATGGATTGGATATATCATTCCTATTGTTATCTTGATTACACTCATCACTATTAACTTCGTTGATGTCACACAGAAGGAGCAATGGACCGAGAAAAGAACCCAAAACTCTTTCGAAGCATCTTTTCAACATTTCAGTGGTAAACATAAAATCCCAATTGAACTAAAACGGGGTGACATATTAGAATTTACCATTGAATCACCATCTGAAAATCCGAATGCCTACATGGGAGACATAAAAATGTCTAGTGAATTTCAAGAGGAAGAAAACTATTTAGCTTCAAACGGTCCTAATACGTACCAATTCGCGGCAATTAAAACAGGAACTTATTACATTATAGTTAGTGGAAATAAGTTAAAAGGAAAGTTGAAAGTAGATTGGAACATAAAATAAAAAGGCAGTGCCCAAAAGCACTGCCTTCCTAAATTCTGACATAGAATGGATTCCATATTAACTTGCGTTTTGTACGAATACTCGTTTTAGCTGTTTGCGGAAACGAACGCCTAGCGTGATTGCTATAATAACAACTACTCCAAAGATGATTTTGCCGATATGTTCTTCCAGTGCTCCGAAAATATCATGTAAGTTACCACCTAGCCAGTAGCCACCGATTAAGAAGAATGATACCCAGAATAAAGCACCGGAATAAATTGTGATTGCAAAGCGCCGGAATGGTAGGTTAATAATTCCTGCGAAGTATCCTGTAAAGTGGCGTACGCCTGGAATGAAGAAGCCGATAAAGATAAGAAAATATCCATACTTATCAAACCACATTCTCGTTAAATCAATTTTTCTTTGTGTTAAAAATACGTATTTCCCATATTTTTGAACGAAAGGCATACCTAATTTATTTCCTAAAAAGTATTGAATTGTCATTCCTACACTTGTCCCAATAAAGGATAGGATAATTAAAATCGGTAAACTTAAATCACCCTTCTGTGCTAAAAATCCCGCATATGCTAATGTTGGCTCTCCCGGAAAAGGAAGCGCAATATATTCTAACAGCAAGCCTACAAGTACTACATAATACCCGTATTGCTGAAATAATTCATGAACCCATTCCATGTCATCTCTCCTTCCAATCACGTGCAATTTCTTACTATTATTGTATAAAAAAATTGTCGAAATAACTATCACAATAGCTTACATTTTTATTACATTTTTGTAAGGCTAACACTAAAATTTCCTGTTCTCTATTTGCTTATATTCATTATCATTTTAAAACAAGCTAACAACTATCTATCGTACGGAGAAAATCCATTAATATACAATTTTTATCCAGTTTTTAACACTCGAAAATCACCTTATTTTGTTCTCTATAAAAAACCATCACAAACTCATACAAACTTCATATTAGCTTCATATACGTATTGTAAGATTATATCGGAATTTGTTGAAAAATTTAACCAATATATGACTAAACATTAAATTGAATAAATATAAGTCGCTTTTCGAAATTGAAAAAAGGGTGAATAAGAAATGGAAGCTTATAAAGTGCATGATTTTATTAATACAAATGTTGAATCTCATCAAAATGAAACCGTTTTTAATTTACACATATGTGAAACAAATGAGTTTGACGTAAGTTTAACAAAATCTACAACGCTGTCTTTTATCGTTTCAAAAAAGAATATTAAGATCGTCACGAGAAAATGGATCAATTCCAAGCAAGAAAGCATGATTGGCAAAAGTTACATCATTCCAACGAAAGCTTTTCACTATTTCTTACCGATTATTTCTGAAACTGAAGATGAACTAAATATTCAAGTTCAAAGTTTTGGACTACACGGTGAGCTTTTATTAAATGAAAGATTACTTATTGATAAAAACAACAAACACAATACAAAGATTACTGCCTTCTTTGAGGCATTAGATGAAAATATCAATCAAGCATTACGAGGGTTACAAATCCATTGTATGTAAGACTATTACAATAAGAAAAAGGAGAATATAATGAAAAAACTATTATTAAGTGCGCTATTATCATTAGGATTTTTAACTCTTCCATTCACTACTGCAGAGGCAGCTACAACGAAAGATCAGCTTATCGTAAACACGCAGATAAATAAAATGGATTATTATCAAGATGGAAAATTCATAAAAAGTTTCACTGTCGCTACTGGAAAAGCAGCAACACCTACACCTAAAGGTACTTTTCAAATCGTAAATAAAATTAAAAACCGTCCTTATTATACAGGGAAAATTAAAGGTGGCGATCCGCGTAATCCCCTTGGTGACCGTTGGCTCGGATTAAATATGGCAGGAACTTACGGAACAACTTATGCGATTCATGGAACTAACAATAATCAAGCAATTGGAAAAGCAACAACACTTGGTTGTATTCGTATGTATAACAATGATGTACGCTGGTTATTTGAGCGTATTCATGAACAAGCTACTGTCACTGTAAACTAACCTAAGAACAAGATTTACGTGTAGCCAAGAATTTTATGTCTTGGCTTATTTTATTTATTCATTTACAGTAGCAAAACAACTGTATTTACATATATAATGAAAATATATTGTGTTAAACATCATCGAAACATTGATAAACATAGATATTAAAATTATACAGTTATAATATTTTATAAATTTTACAATACATACTATAATAGAATTGCTGTAATTCTGAACTATTCAGTGACACTAAACAATTCCCCTTGCTACTTTCATGATTATTTTATAGCGGGGGCTTATTATATGTATAAACAATCTGAGTCATCCGAAAAATGATGAATTCGAATATTGCAGTAAAAAGCGTTATTTAGGAGGTGTTACTATGACGCATATACTGGTGATTGAAGACAACCCAGATATACAAGAACTTATTCGTGAATTTCTAATGGCACAAAACTTTACTGTTGATGTAGTTGGTGCTGGAACAGAAGGCATTCTTCTTTTCCAAAAAAACTCATACGATCTTGTCCTCCTCGATGTAATGTTACCAGATATAGATGGCTATAGTATTTGTAAAATTATGCGAGGACAATCTGATGTACCAATCATTATGTTAACAGGCTTACATAATGAAGAAAGTGAAATTAAAGGATTTGAATTAGGTATTGATGACTATATTACGAAACCGTTCCATTACGCGGTATTTATTAAACGAGTAGAAGCTGTATTAAGAAGGACAACAACGAAGGAAGCTGAAACCGCAACTATACTACAATTCCATGAATTGATGTTAAATTCTACAGCATACGCAGCTTATGTTCATGGTAATCAAATTGAATTAACAACAAAAGAATTTGAAATTATATATACTTTGCTACAAAATCGTGGAAAAGTATTATCAAGAAGTGATTTGTTGAATAAGGTATGGGGCTATGAACATTATGGTGATGTAAGAGTAATAGATACACATATTAAAAACTTAAGAAAAAAATTAGGAATTAATTATATTAAAACGGTGAAAGGCATTGGCTACAAAATCGAAGCGTAGCAAAGACAACATCACCAAAAATATTTTCATCAAAACCTTATTGTTTTGTATCCTTTTATCACTTTGCCTTTATCAAATTATTTATTTTTTAGCCTTAAACTACGATAAAGGGCATTATACGAAAAATCCTGAAACACAAAATGTAGAACATGCGGAGTCAGATAAGAAAAACGATCAAAGTAAAAAGGAACAAAATAAAGCTGTATCAGAGAGTAGCATCTCGAATTTTCAGCCTTCTAGTATAGATATTAAAACACTCTCTACAGCCATCAATCATATTTTGCAGCCTAGCCAAACTGCAAAAGCAAACGCGAAAGAAAATACGCAAAATATTTCGGGGGAAAGTAACAAAACGGATTCACCTACTGGGCTTGAAAAAAACGCCGCTAGCAATAATGTCTTACATACGCAAAATGCAACGAATAAAACAAGTGAATCGCAAGATAATCCAAGTTTAGCAGATGCTCTGCACCAATTAGCTCCGCATATTGGTGCAACAATGCTTGCATTATCTTTACTCGGTTCTTTAGTTTACGCAAAATTAATTGCCAAACCTTTCCAATATATGAGTGATACTTTAAAGGACATTATGAAGCTGGACTTTTCAGATAAACAATCACTTAACAAAAATGCGGATCAAACAGATTTTAATTTGCAAGTAGCCGCTTCACAGGTCCCACATATTGTGAAAAATTTACATGAAACAAATAAAGATTTACGAAATGAACTCAAGAAAGAACAACAATTAGAACAATCTCGGAAAGAATTTATGTCTATGGTGTCCCATGAATTAAAAACACCAATCGCAGCCGTTATGGGACAACTAGATGGCATGATTCACGGAATCGGTGCTTACAAAGATAGAGACAAATACTTAAAGCGATCCTACGAGATGATGCAAGATATTAACGTATTAACGGAAAAAATGTCAGAATTATCCAAAATACAAAACCCTCAATTTAAACCGAATTTAGAAGTTATTTCACTATCTAATATCATTGAGGACGTGATGAAAAAAGTAGATTACTTTATATCTGTAAAGCAATTAAAAGTTCAATCTAATATTAAACAAGATGTACAAATTTTAGCTGATCCTCAGTTTATTCAAACTGCTATTTTTAACATTATTTCAAATGCAATTCATTATACAATCGATCATCAGCATGTATATATAAAGCTGTATGAAAAACCAAACGGTTACGCATTAGAAGTGTTAAATACAGGTTCACAAATCGATGAAGACAAACTCGCTCATTTATTTGAGCCTTTCTATCGTGCTAACCCTGGAAACAATGGTTTAGTACAAGGTAGCGGTCTTGGCTTATATATTGTAAAACAAATACTAGATAAACATCAGTTTCCTTATGGAATACAAAACACACCTCAAGGTGTAAAATGCTCGATTGTTTTTCCAAAAGCAATGTAAACTACTATAATTTCATACCCCAAACTCATACTTCGTATGAGTGGCGGAATTTTGTAGAGTGTCTTACTCTGTTTCGTTCGCCCGTTGTCCTTATTTGGATAGCGGGCGTTTTTTATTTCTTATCTCGCTATTTGCGGGCAGTAAGACTCCCACCTCAAAATTCAGCTGGAGCAAAGAAGTTAGGTGGGAGTCGGGCTGCTCGTAAACGCCCGATTGGTGTGGGCTAATAATCAGTGGGGGATGAACAAAACCCCCACTGATTAAAGTTTCACTTTATAAGGAGGATCATTATGGAGAAGTTTAAGTATTCATTACTCGTTTTATTCGGCGCTTGTAGCTACGGCGTACTTTCTACTATTTTTAAGCTCGGTTTTATGGATGGCTTTTCAGCCCATCAGCTATTAGGTGGACAATATGTCTTCGGTTGGATTGGACTACTTTTTCTCGTTCTTTTCTTTTCGCGTCATAAAGTGACAAAAAAACAATTCTTTTCGTTACTAACGGTCGGCACAACAATGAGTATGACTGGTATTTTCTATGCTATTTCTGTAGAAGAACTGCCAGCATCTATCGCTGTCGTTTTACTCTTCCAGTTCACATGGATTGGTGTAGTTATCGAAGCAATTGCAAATCGCACGTTGCCAAGCCGTGAGAAAGTTATATCTATTCTTATTTTATTTACTGGTACTCTATTTGCAGGTGGAGTATTTGAAGGTCTTGGACAAAATTTTTCTACGAAAGGTATTATCTTCGGGCTATTAGCTGCCGTCTCTTTTTCATTTTATGTTTTCGCAAGCGGGCGAGTCGCTACAGATGTTCCGCCTTATACGAAAAGCTTCCTTATGACAACAAGTGCTACAATCATTGTATGCTTATTCTTCCCACCGACCTTTTTAACAGACGGTGCCTTGCAAGCTGGCCTTTGGAAATACGCATTCTTTCTTGGATTTTTCGGAGTTATTGTACCTGTCATTTGCTTCTCAATTGGCGTACCAAAAGTAGGAACAGGACTTGGCACCATATTAGGTGCAGCTGAATTACCAACAGCAATTATCGCTTCCATTACACTCGTTCATGAAGTAGTATCACCTATGCAGTGGCTTGGTATTATTTTTATATTGCTTGGTATTTTCACACCGCAACTGCTTGATTATAGGAAAGAAAGAAAACATAATACAATGCATAGCGCATGAGAGAACATGACACTTGTATGAAACTACAAATAAAGTTAATATATGGTATATAATTAGAGCTAAGTAAATCTTTTTGAGAGAAGTCATACAGCATAACAAAAGACCTTTCATTTACTTGAAAGGTCTTTTCCTTATATTTCACTTTACCGCTCCATATAACTTCTCTACCTCATGCTCAATTTGTTTTACATCGATTCGCTCAAATAATGGCTGTACATTATCAATTCGGTTTGGCAACGTATTTTGTGGTTCCCAACTTTGTTTAACAATCGACAATGTGTTTCTAACTCTTTCACTGGAAAACGGTAAAAATGGTTCAAGGAGATTTGCAAAATTAGCGATAAGGTAAACACAATTATAAATTGTTTCCTCACATGAAACTGGGTCGTCTTCTCTTTGTTTCCAAGGCTGCTTTTCATCAAAGTATTTATTTGCAAAGCGTACTGCATCAAATATTGTTTCTAGCGCCACCTTAAATTTAGTTTGTTCAATCGCATCTCCTACACTTTTATATAATCCTTCAACCTTATCTTTCAGCTCTGTATTAATACTCCCCTTTGGTACAATGCCATCATAATACTTTTCAATGAACTTTAACGTCCGATTCACAAAGTTCCCGTATGCACCTAATAATTCACTATTATGACTGTAAATGAATTCACGCCATGAAAAATCAGTATCACGATTTTCTGGTGCATTTACTGTTAAAAAGTAACGAATAGAATCTGGATTATAGCGTTCCAATATATCAGGTACCCATACTGCCCAGTTTTTACTTGTAGATAACTTCCTTTTTTCTACTGTTAAATACTCATTCGAAACGATATGACGAGGGATCGCTTCTTCTCCTGTTCCAAGTAATACCGCCGGCCAAATGATTGAATGAAACGGAATATTATCCTTTCCGTGCACATAATATGTTTTCACATCTCTATCCCAAAACTCTTGATCATCTTTCCCTGTTTCTTCAGCCCAATGTTTACTCGCTGAATAATATCCTGTCACCGCTTCAATCCATACGTAAATTTTCTTATCCTCATATCCTTCCACTGGAATTGGTACCCCGATTGGTAAATCACGTGATACTGCCCTGTCTTGTAATCCTTCCTTTAAATATCTCTCTGTTAATTGAATTGCATTGTCGCGCCATGTTCCTTTCTGCTTTGCAATTTCTACAGCCGCTTTAATTTGCTGCTGGAACTTATGCAATGCAAAATAGAAATGCTCGGTTTCCTGTACTGATGGCGTACTACCGCATAACTTACATTTCTTTTCTAACAAATCGAGTGGATCTAAAATAGCGGAACAAGCATCGCATTGATCCCCCCTCGCCCCTTCATGACAATGCGGACAAATACCTTCCACATAACGATCAGGTAGAAATTGCGTACACGTTTCACAATAAGCTTGTTCGACTATTTTTTTATAAATATGACCTTCTTCTAATAGTCGCAAAAAAACTTTTTGAACAGTTTCATGATGGTGTTCACTATCTGTACGTGTATAGCAATCATACGTAAAACCAAGATTATGAAAACATCGTTCGAATTCTTCATGATATTGATCAGCTATTTTCTTTACTGTAACCCCTTCTTGTTTTGCTCTAATTGCAATCGGTGTTCCATTACAATCACTTCCTGAAACATACAACACACTCTCACCTTTAGCCCGGTAATAACGAGCTAAAATATCTCCTGGCAATAAAGCTGCAATATGCCCAAGATGTAACGAACCATTTGCATACGGCCAAGCGCCTCCAATAAAAATACTCATCTTACATTCCTCCTTAAAAATATAAAAAGCCCCGCCCCTATCTTAAAAAAGATAAGGGCGGGGCTGTATAAACAGTCGCGGTACCACCTTATTTCGTCAGTCATTCACATAACTAACCTTAACAAGTACGGAGCTATATGCTCTTATACTGTGGTTTTGATAACGAGTACCAACTCTCGTCGCCGCCTACTATTATCATTTGATAAGTTCAGGACGAAGCTCAAAGGCCATTGTTCAAATGAATATTCTTGCTTCTTCTCAGCTACCGAAGCTCTCTGGAAAGAATGGTTTCATTCTACTTTTCCTTTTCAACGCTTTTATGTATAACACGTATTTTACGACTAAAGAACAGAAAAATCAAACTTTTATTCAAAAAGAACAGGAAATCTCATTCTCCCACCGAATAAGTATACGTTCACAAAAGGAGTGATAAGCTTGAATCAAAAGCAACTAAGTACTATTAATGAAAAAAGCTGGAATGCAGCTGCCTATGAAGCTTGGACAAATCGCCACGGTGCACCGGCAGAATATGCAAAAAAGCTCATGCAAGATCCTGTTCATGAAGTAGCTTATTATTTACCTTACATACACTCTCCAAAAGGGAAACGTATTATTAATTTACTCGGATCAAAAGGAAATAAAGCAGTTGCTCTTGCCCTTTTAGGGGCGGATGTAACAGTTGTAGATATTTCAGCAAGCAATGAAAAATATGCAACGGAATTAGCAAAAGCTGCTGGAGTCTCTATTCAGTATATCGTTTCCGACGTACTAGATTTAAATCTATCCCAATCATTTGATATCGTATTACTGGAACTTGGTGTACTTCATTACTTTTTAGACTTAAAGCCACTCTTTCATATAATCTCTAACTTACTAAAACAAGATGGGACATTTATACTGCGTGACTATCATCCTGTTTATACAAAATTATTAGGAGTAGATCATCCAGCATTTCGAGCAAATGGAAATTATTTTGGTGAGGAACTTATTGAAGATGACGTAGCTTATAGTACTCTCCTTACGGAATCACAGAAAAAGGCTTTACCGAGAACAAAGATTAGGCGCTGGACACTTGGAGAAATTATTACGGCAATGGCAAAAACAAATTTCAAAGTTGAAAAGCTAATTGAAGAACATGGACCTCATCAAAGATGGGTCTTCCCTCCTACTGCACCCGAAGGAATTGAAGAACGTATACCAGGTCTATATACATTAATTGCGACAACATGCAAAAAAGGATCCCTTCACGGATAGGATCCTTTTTTTTGCATGCTTACGCATATAAGTTGAGGTTGGAGATTACCATAATTCTGTAGAATAGGACACAAGATATTTCAACATTCGTCTCTGACTTACGTCGTCAAAAAGGGGTATGACCAACATAACGAAGAGTAATGTTTCAGTTGATAGTGATAATCGTTATCAACTAATTAGAAGTATACATGATGTTATTTCGAATTACAATAGTATTTCTTATTTTTATTTAAGAATTTTTGATATATAAATGTATACATTTTAAGAACATTTACTCATACTCATCTGCCTCTTTCCATTACCTGCTATAATTTTCATTGAACAGATTAATAACTTCATACAGCTGGTGACCAAGTAAGTGTAATGAAAGACATTGCTACAAAGTCATCAGAAATGAAAACTGCTGTTCAAGAACTTGAAGGTCTCGTTTCTCATTTCAAAACAAATGCATAAAGTGAAACTTTAATCAGTGGGGGTTTTGTTCATCCCCCACTGATTATTAGTTGAACCAATCGGGCTTTTACGGGCAGTTGATCTCCCACCTAACTCCTTTGCTTTACAGCCGAATTTTGAGGTGGGAGTCTTACTGCCCGTTAATGCGGGACAAATAAAAAAGATGGGAGCTCTACTATGAACAACAATCCACCTTCTCCCCCAAAAACAACTCAGAAGAAAATAGCCGTGACATTACACTACAAACATTACGGATCATCGGAATCATCGTCCTCATTAGTGGTTATATTCTCGTCGCTCTCTCTGAAGTAGGTGTACTGAAGAATTTGTTAACTAATCCTAACGCCAATCCTGACTTAGCTGAAGTTGATCCGTTTTAGGGGCTATATAAAAAGCGAGTCCCCGTATAGCTAGTTCACTTTTCATATAGTTTTATCCAATCTGCGAAACTTCTCTCTCATCCTGATACTTCTCTTTCCCAATTGCCTTCATAAATAATAAAATACTGCTCATACCAACGATAAAATATAGAGCACTCATTCCCCAAGATGCAATAAATGAACCTAACATAACACCTAATGCACCGTTCATTTTCGCTACTTGAAAGACCATTCCGTTAATCGCCATATACGAACCTCTCGCCTCATTTGGCACCATATCTGCCATAATGGATTGACGAACCGGAACATACATCATCTCTCCTACTGTTTGGAATAGCCCTGCAATTAATAAAATCCATAAGCTATTGCTCGTTCCGAGTATTGTAAATCCAATTGTGTAAATGAATAAACCTACATACAAGATTTTCAAATCGTTGAAACGCTTTAACATCTTAATAATAAGCGCCGAACATAAAACAACTAAAATTGTATTCTCTGCAGATATCCAGCTCAGCATTCGAATACCTGTTAAATCAAAAGTAAAACCATTTCCGAATAAAAAGTGAACCGTTTCAAATTCCTTCTGCAAACGCACCCCTAAATAATTATTAATTTGAAACTCTAAAGATAACGTACATATACTCGCTGCACAAAAGATTAAAAACGCTCGGTCTTTCATAACAACTTTATAACTTTCCGCCATATCTCTTAATACATTTTTCTTCTCTATTGTTTTTCGCGCTACATACACTTCTTCCATATATACAGCCATAACATATAAAGTGATTACAGCAACAGCCGTTAATACAATAAACAATTGTAAGCGATAGTTTTCAAATAGTAATCCACCAAATATCGCTCCAATTGCAATGGATAAGTTAATAGCCCAGTAGTTAATGCTGTACATAACCTTTCGATTTTCAGGTGTACTCACATCTATTAACATCGCCTCGGTCGCTGGATTCATAAGTCCAGATCCTAAGCTATTTACTAACATAAATAAAAACGTTAACCACGGTGAGTCTACGTAATCCGAATTCGCAACTCCCATACAAGCAATGGAAACGGCCTGTATACTTTGACCTATAATCATTACTTTTTTACGTCCAAGCCGATCTCCAATATACCCGCCATATAAACCAATTATTAATGAAGCTAACACATTAATTAGTAGTAAAGCGCCAGCAATCGCACTGCCTAATTTTATTGAAAAATAAATCGCCATAAATGGAAAAATCATCGTTGATACAGTTCGTGTTAAAAATGATGTTATAATTCTAATTTTTATATTTCGATGCATACTCCAAAACCCCATCGTTTCTCCCTCCTTATGCTTATTCATTTTACTTTGAAAAAGAGGAAGAAAAAGGTTAGAATATTCTAAAGAGTTTCCCCTTTTATACAGAAGGACGTGTATACATATGAAAATTATGGACTATTATATTAGACTAAGGCTGCATGTACAAGATCAACAGCATATGCGAAATAGCTTACAAGAATTAGCGAATATTTTATATTGCAGTACGAAAAACGTGAAGATTTTATTAAAGAAAATGAGCGAAGAACAATTAATTTGCTGGACTCCAGGGCGAGGCCGCGGGAATAAGACGGAAATTATATTTTCACATACTTTAATAGAAGCAATTGAAGTATATACAGATGAACTTTTAGAGCAAGAAAAGTTAAAAGATATCTTTCTTCTTTTAAAAGAACCCCTTCCTCTTGCACTTCAGAAAAAAATAGAAAGTAAACTACATCATCATTTTGGCTATGAACCTTCAAATGATATGTACGACATATTAAAGATCCCTATATCAAGAAAGATATTACCGTTAGATCCGGCTTTTGCGGCTGTAACTACGGAGAGCCATCTTACTAGTCAAATTTTTGATACATTAGTCGTTTATAACGATGTTACAGAAAAAATGGAACCACATCTTGCTCATACGTGGGAATTAAGTCAGGATCAACTTACGTGGACCTTTCATTTACGAAAAGATATACATTTTCATAACGAAACTCTTTTAACTTCTAAAGATGTTCAATTTTCATTTGAAAGATTAAAGCAAGTCCAATCTCCTTTCGAATGGTTAACAGAAGAAATTGTTCAAATTGAAACACCATCACCACTGCAAATACGATTCCATTTAGCAAAACCGAATTTATTTTTCTTACATTATGTGAGTTCAATGCAGCTCGCAATCTTGCCACATGATGCAGTCATTCAAAATCATCACTACATAGGTACTGGACCTTTTAAACTTGCTCATTACTCTGAAGATAATATCGTACTCGAAGCTTTTACCCATTATTTTAAAGAGCGTGCGTTACTAGACCGTATTGAGTTTTGGCGTATTCCAGATCATGTAAAAATACATTCTGATTATGAACTGCCAAATGAAAATGAAAACGAAAGACACGATATCCAAATAGAAGAAATAGGTTGCATTTATGCTGGCTTCAATTTTAAAAAAACTGGTCCCCATCACGATATTTACTTTCGTAAAGCTTGGAGAGAAATATATGATGTTGAAACGATACTTTGTAACATAGAAGGAAGACGAACAATTGCTGCATCAAGCTTCTTTCCTGAAAGAAGCCGTCATCAAACCCCGAGAAGATCCTACTCTTTAGAAAAAGCGAAAGAGTATTTGAAAAACAGCACATATAATGGAGAAATAATACATATTTACTTCTTCGCATTTAAAGATAGTGCAAACGACGCAGACTTCCTAAAAGAACGTTGCGAACAATTAGGAGTGCAAGTAGAACTTCACCCATTTCTCGTTTCAGATTATATGGATCGTTCTATTGATAAACATGCCGATATCATTTTAATGGGAGAAGTATTTGCCACTGAGCATGAAATGGCATTTTTAAACGTATTTAAAAATAAAAATTGCTTTATAAATCGATTCATGGACCCGCACTATGAAAAACAAATTAATTGTTTACTAGATACATTTTTATTAGAAGAAAATAAAGAAAAGCGCTATGAGCTCATATATGAAATTGAAGAGTTTTTGCAAGCTGAACACATTATCTTATTTAACTATCACGTTTTAAAAAGAAAAACATATCCCTCTTCTTTAAAAAACGTAACAATTGATTCATTCGGTTGGGCCAATTTTGCGAAGTTATGGATTCACCCATCCCCGCACTAAAATGTAAGGGTTTCGAATATATATTCTTTATAAAAGGAGAGAAACTATGAGAGGAAACATAGAAAGAAGGCTTTCCTATCTATACACAGGTGAGTTATTTTCAGTCATTACTTTTATTTTTACAAGTTACTTACTTAATTATGCTTATCCTACATTATATTTATATTCCCTGTATTCTTTTTGGGTCTCATTCCTTCTTTTAGAGTTTCTCTTACTACAAGGAACTGTTTACTGGTACGTAAAGTGGAAAAGACTAAAAAAAGAAAAAACATCTGTTACACCTATTGGGGTTATTCAATATTTAAAAATGCTAAAAAAAATAAATATAGGATTGATTATCACAGGACTTATTATGTTTATTATCGATTTTTTAATTTGGTATCCCCACTTACCTTTAGGCGGACTATCATTCGCCCTATTTGTTTATATTTTTGCATTATTTGAGTATATTAACTATTATCATATTCAGCTTTCATATGATAACACCTCTGATATTAAATATTTAATAAAATCAAAAAAACTAAAACAGTCCTGTATGAGTAAAGATTTTCAACGTATTTCATAAAGTTTTACTGGCAGCCCGACTCCACAAATAGCGGGATAAAAGGTTAAATTCTACTTACGAAGACTTTAGGTTAATAAGAACTAAGCAACTTTTATGAATGCAAGAGAAGGTAGTACACTCTTAGTAGTACCTTCTCTTACATTTTTAAAGATGAACCTTCTTACGCACAAAGATGCAAACTATTATTAAATTACTTCATCCAAATGATTCTTCAAGTTTAATAAAAACTGCTCTATATTAGGATTTTTCACCACATCATAACACGCAAAGCTCTTTAACGAACTCATACCAATAAACTTCTGCACACGATGTAAATGACCAATCGCTGATTCTAAACTTTCCCCTTCAAAGAACTTCGTCTTATCCCCAAATGCTTTTTCAGGTGCATTCCAAGTTGTAGAGAACATATACTGCTTCTCTTTTAATAAACCACCTGTTCCGTATTCATCAGTACCTTTAAAGAACAAACCATATTCATATACTTCATCCATATACGTTTTAAATAATCCCGGTACACTAAACCAGTAAATTGGTGTTTGATAAATAACAACATCCGCCCACAAAAACTTCTCTTGTTCTTCCTTAATACTATATCCATCCTGAATCGTTGTCGTTTTCACGTGATGATTTTCGCTTAATAAAGTTATCATATAATCAACTAACGTTTTATTTAATCGCCCTTCCTTTGAACCGTATTTCTCATGCCCATTTATAATGAATATATTTTTCATCACATTTCTCTCCCCTATATTTTTATTCTTCAGCTATTAAGCCAAGTTGCTGTTTTAACGTAAGATTATCTTCTAAATGCCAATCTTCCGTTATCTTTCCGTCTTTCACATGCAAAATATCAATCGCAAAAAAACTAATTTTTTTATCATTATGAGTTCCTGTAAAAGAAAGACGGGCTGTTACTTTATCACCAACCACTAATAAATCTTCAATTTCACAATGTATATTTGGAACTACTTTACGGAAATTTTGCGCTGCAAACTTTAATCCTTCCGTACCTTGTGGGCGATTTTTCGGTAGTGTGTTATCAAAGAATGTATCAGTAACAGTCTGCGGAATAAGTTCCTCCTTACCTGTATCCCAAAATGCGTAAAAACGCTGGGCTGCATGAACCATTTCTGTCGCTTCTCTTTTGCTTAGTGAAGGATCGATTGTCATTGTTTTTGGCTTCGGCATTTCCTTCAATAACTGGATTTCAGTTTTTTGTTCCCCACTACATGCTGCAAGCACAATACAAATGACAAAAAAACTAAGGAACGTAAACAACTTTTTTATACCCACGGAAATCACCTCCTCCTCATACAAACCCTTTGTATTTCGTATTGCTATTGTATATGCACTAACTTCCCTTTTGGAAGTAGTGATATTTTTTTCATATAGTTACCAAAAGGATAGTTTTGTGATACTATAAAGCAAATTCATATATTTTTTTTATGGAGGCTAGTTCCATGAGCAATATAGATCCGGTTATATTAACGAAAGGTTCACCAGGTATTCCATGCCCTATCGCCAAAACACTTGACGTAATTAGTACAAAATGGACTTTTTTAATTATTCGTGACCTTCTTATTGAAGGAACATTACGCTTTAGTGATTTACAAAAATCAATGGATGGCATTAGTCCGAAAACATTGTCACTTCGACTAAAAGAGTTAGAAACGCAAGGGATTATAACGAGAAAAGTGTATCCAGAAGTTCCGCCTCGTGTAGAGTACACATTAACGGATAAAGGAAAGCAATTAGAAAGTATCTTTATAGAATTAAAACGGTTTGGATTAAATTTATAAAATAAAAACCCCTTACAACGGTAAGGGGTTTTTCGTTACTTATTAAATTACCTCGCCAAACTTTCAGCTAACTGCTTCTCTCTCCACATAAATGTAATACCGAGACCAACTATTAAAACAACTCCTGAGAAAAGATATGGATAATGAATATTTACATCAAATAATATTCCGCCCATCGCTGGTCCAACAATATTTCCTAAGCTCGTATAAGTTGAGTTCATTCCGGCAACAAACCCTTGCTCTTTTCCAGCCGCTTTTGATAAAAATGTCGTTAAAGCTGGACGAAGTAAATCAAATGCTAGGAAAATGAAGCAAGTAACGAGAAGTACAATCCAATAATTAAAGACTATAGTTGAAACAAATGCTAAAACTGCACCTACAATTAAACATAACTGAATTAACACTTTCTCACCGAACATGTCTACCAATTTTCCAAACATAAATACTTGCACAACTACCCCAAAAATTGAGCTAATCGTAATAATTGCAGCAATATCTTTCGGTGTAAAACCAAATTTATGATCTGAGAACAGACTAAACACAGTTTCATATGCCGATAAACCAAAAGCGAGTACAAATACAATAATAAATGCAATTGCATACATTGGATTTAAAGATTTCTTTAAATCCCCGATAAAACTTGATTCTTTCGTATTAGCAGAAATCTCTGCAAGCTCCTCTTTCGTTAACGGCTCTTTCAAAATAAATATAGAAATAACACATGCTATAAAGGCAATAACTGCTGCCACAAAGAACGGTACACGTATACCATATTCTGCAATAAATCCACCAATTCCAGGTCCTATTATAAAACCGGTACTAATAGCCGCTGACAGATATCCCATCGCTTTTGGACGTTCCTGAATAGATGTAATATCAGCAACATATGCTGTAACGCCAGGCATAATAAACGCAGCACTAATCCCGCCCAGTACCCTTGCCACATAAAGCATCCATACATCTTTTCCTAATCCAAAAATAAGTTCTGAAACACCAAAAATAAATAATCCAATGATAATCATTTTCTTCCTACCGTAAAGGTCTACCCATCGACCCGTAATTGGTGAAGTAAGAAGCTGGGCCATTGCAAATACTGCAACGAGATATCCCATCGTTTTCCCTGTTAAATTCATATCATTCATAAAGGACGGCATAACTGGAATGATTAATCCAATGCCTAAAAAAGCGATAAATATATTACTTAAAAGAATGATTAATACCATCTTTTGTTCTTTTATTGGTTTTTTCACTTATTAATACCTCTTCCCGTAAAACTCATTTCTGTACAGTTCCTCTCAAAAATAATGCCCAAGAAGTTTTTACTTTATCCCGATTGGTGAGGGATAATAATCAGTGGGGATGGACACCCCCCCACTGATTAAAGTTTCACTTTACCCTTCAGCATATGCATAAAAACAAACTGAATGATTATCATTCAGTTTATACTTGGGATGAATCCATCCTTTTATCTCTGATGGATTCACTCAGTCATTTATTTTTTTATATGTAGTGCATGTGTTAAAAAATCTAGCACTTCCGCTTTTTGTAGTTCGACTTGCTCATCTTCTTTATGATCATATAAATAAACTTGTTCAGCTGCTGATTCAACTAGAGCGATAAATAACTTTGCTGTTCTTTCTGCATGAATCGAATCACGAATTTCACCTGATTCTTTTGCCTCGCTTAAAAATTCACTTAGCCATTTATAAAGAGGTTCATATACAGCTTCCCATTCTTTTATATGCTCAGTAGATGCAAGACCTGCATACATTAAAGCTTGTATCTCACGATATTCCGCTATGAAATCAAACACTGCATCTATTACTTGCGTAACTTTACTTGAAAAAGGTTCATCGTTCTGTACTCTTTCTTTTACTGCAAGTATCATCTTTTCAACCATCACTTCTGCTATTGCAGGCATAACAGATAACTTAGAAGGAAAATATAAATAGAAAGTTCCTTGTGCAATACCAGCCAATTTCACGATATCAGAAATCTTTGTTTTTTCAACGCCATTTTCCTGAAACACTTCAATAGCTGCAAAGACAATTTTCTCTTTTTTATTCATCATCTAAACCCTTTCACACGCGTATTGAATGACTGTCACTCATTTTATAAGAAAGTGTATTATACTGTCAATCATAGTGTATTATATCATCTTATTATATAGAAAAAATCTCCTAATAGACGATTCATTGTTCTATTAGGAGACAAAAATATAATATATAATTTGTGCTATAGTATACTTCTTAAGAAAGAGCCTTTAATCCCGTCACTCCGCATACAATAAGAGCCACACTAATAATACGCGCTTTACTTTTCGATTCTCCAAACAGGAACATGTTTAATAAAACTGCTCCTGCAGTCCCAATACCGATCCAAACCGCATAAGCTACACTTACTTGTAAAAATAAGAAAGATGTATATAGGAATGCGAAAGAAGTTCCAAATCCACCTATATAAATAGCTCCGTTTGCTAACGTCTTATCTTTACTATACATTTTAAGACCTATTACACCAACTATTTCACTAATCGCAGCACAAAATACGAAAAACCAACCCATTTTTAAGCAGCTCCTTCCACAGATTCTTCCACAGTTTCTTCCTTATTATCAGCCAGCTTTAAACCGATAACGCCGGCTACAACCATCACAATGAAGAATAATTTTCCTAAACTAAAACTTCCACCGAAAAGAAAAACATCCATTAAGAAAGTTCCTACAGTACCAGCCCCAGCAAATACCGCATATACTGTCCCTGTCGCAAGATGTTCACACGCTTTAGAAAGGAAGTGAAAATCAACAGCGATAATCCCTACAATGATGATCCAATGCCACCAAGTGTGGGCCGTATTAAAACCAAACACCCAAAAGACTTCAAAAATACATGTTAATATGACATATAACCAAGCTTTATTTTTCATACCTCTCACCTTCTATTATTCAATGACTGACCGTCAGTCATTTTTAATTAAAAAAATATAATCTCACGCTAACTACTATTTAAAAAATCAATATCATCCTCATTTATCCTTATATTTGTTCCGTTATTAAGCTAACTACATATAAAAGTTGCTTATCTACACCCTTTCACATAAAAAATGACTGAATGTCATTCATAAACATTCTACATGACCAATTGATAAAGTGTCAACACCCGGATTCTATTAACCAAAAAATATTTTAAATTTCCTAAATCCATATGTATATTTCTCAATAATCTGTCAATAATGGTAGTAACAAAATATTTTCTCCATTCCCCCTTGGAGATCCCTTTGAATCGGGCAGTTGCTTTTAGCTAGCTGCTCTTTTTTAATTTTTCATTACATTATGATGAAATGCTCATAAATCAATTCCAAAACAAAAAAACTGAATTCCCTTTTCCACATAAAAAAGGAAACACAGTGTTTTGTACGCTATTTATTTTCCAAAGAGGCTTTGTAAGCAATAATTTTATTTTCAAGCATCTTCTCTGTAATTACTAAGTTTTCCCTTTGCATTTGAATAGATTTCCTATGATTTTCTAAAAGTTGTAACCGAGCTTCAGTTGTATGCTCCCCTTCTACATATAATCTAGCATATTCTCTTATTTTCGCTATCGGCATTTGCGTTTGTTTTAACTTCATTACAAATTGCAACCACTTTATATGTGACTCTTCATACAGTCGATTCCCATTGGCATCACGGTTTGCAATTAATATATTCTCCTTTTCATAATATCGTAATGTATGTGTGCTCACTCCTAATAATTTCGCTACCTCGCTAATTGTGTACATAATTATTCTCCTCCACACGATATGTATCCTCATATATTTTACTACCTTATCTAAATTTCAAAAAACATTTGACTTAGAGTGTACTCTAACTAATACAATCTAAACATAAATAAGTCAATTTGAATTCAGGGGGAGTTTATATGAAATATACTGTTATTACTGGTGCTAGTTCAGGAATCGGCTATGAATCAGCTTTAGCCTTTGCATCTCGCGGAAAAAACTTAATACTTGTAGCACGAAGACAAGCAGAATTAGAAGAATTAAAATTAAAAATTAACGAAATGAATCCGGAATTGGATGTTGTCATTCGAAGAACTGATTTATCCGTCACTGAAAATGTTTATAAACTTTATGAAAGTCTCCAAAGTTTTCAAATTGAAACGTGGATTAATAACGCAGGTTTTGGTAATTTCGCCTCAATTGCTGAACAAAATTTAAACAAAATCGAAACGATGTTGCATGTAAATATAGAAGCACTAACAATACTTTCTTCCCTTTTCGTTCGAGATTATTCAATGATCGAAGGAACACAGCTTATTAACGTTTCATCAGGCGGTGGATACACGATTGTTGCTAACGCTGTTACGTACTGCGCTACGAAATTCTATGTAAGTGCATTTACAGAAGGACTGTCTCACGAACTTAAAGAACAAGGTGCAAAACTACAAGCAAAAGTTTTAGCTCCTGGTGCAACTGAAACAGAATTCGCGAAACGTTCATTTGATATTGATGAGTTCCAATACGATAATATTGTGCCGAAATTCCATACTGCAAAACAAATGGCACAATTTATGCTCGACCTTTATGATAACGACAAAGTTGTAGGGCTTGTCGATGGTTCTACGTATAACTATGAACTTAGAGATCCACTTTATAATTTTGCCATGAGACAAACGAATTCAAATTCCTAATAACATCTCATTTCTTATTAAAATACAGATGCCCACTATTATCTAAATAATAGTGGGCACTTTTTTTCTCTAAAAATTTCACCCAACATACCGAATCATCGCCACCTCATCACAGCAATCAAACTTTGGACAATGTCTACAATCAACCCACACTTTCTCTGGCAATGATTCTTTATTCACAAAATCAAACCCACACTTTTGAAAAAATTCTGTTTCATATGTTAAAGAAATTACTCTATTCACTTTTATTTTTGCTGCCTCATTCATTACATGATTCACTAACATACGCCCAATCCCTTTCCCTGCATATATATGCGAAACTACTAACGATCGTACTTCTGCAAGATCCTCTCCTAATACGTGTAAACCAGCGACTCCAATAATGCTCTCTTCTTCTTTCACAACATACAAACATTGTAAATATTGATAAAGAGACAAGAGAGAACGTGGTAAAACAACTCCCTCTTTCGCATACACTTCAATTAAGTTATAAACCTCTTTCACATCACTTGTAACAGCATTACAAATTTCCATATTATATCCCCTTAACCAGCACATTAATATTTATAAAAATAAATGAATATTAATTCGTAATTTTATATAATAATACATTCCTCTTTTCTCTCCGTCAATCACTTTTCTGAATTTTACACAAACAAAAAACCAAGCAATCTAATCCATGCTTGGTTCCTCATTTCGTATCGGCAATACCGTAGAATATTTAATTTCACGAAGTGCTAAACTCGTTTGTATACGCGTGATGCCTAATTTATTTAACTTCCTAATAAACTGCTCTAGTTCTTTTCGATCACGATTCGCCACTTTTAATAAATAATCATATTCCCCTGTTAAGCAGTGACATTCTAACACTTCAGGCATAGATTCTAATTCTCGCTCTAGCACCTCAAGCTTTTCAGACTGATGAATATTCGTGCTCATAAAAATGAAGCATAATAAATCAAATCCAAGCTTTTCTTGATTTAAAATCGCCACTTGTTTATCAATGAAACCTTCCCCATCTAACCTTTTTATTCTTGCATGCATAGCAGCCGGCGATAAATTAACGCGGCGTGCTAGCCCTGCATTACTTACTTGTGACTCCTTTTGTAATATATCTAAAATTTGTATATCCAAATCATCTAGCACCTTAATAACAGATGACTCCATCAAAACTCCCCCTTTTTTCTTACCGACGATTATTCGAAGAAACATCTCATAATTTATATAAAACTGAATGTTTTTCTATAAATGATATATATAACAAAACATTTTACCGAGTTTTCACCATTATACAAAAGAATATATTAGACAATAAAGAAAAATGCTAAAATTATTTACAGTTCATTCTTATTTCAACAAAGGGGTTTTTAGCATGCCTTACTTTTACGTCTTTTTATTATTATTAACGAGCTTATTATGGGGAGGTAATTTCGTCGTTGGGAAATCACTCGTCGATCATGCGTCTCCGATGACACTGACAAGTTTAAGATGGCTGATTGCGATTGTTTGTTTATTACCAATGGTATGGTTTAAAGAGAAGAAAATCATTCCACCACGCTCTGCAATACTTCCGTTAATACTTATGGGAATATCAGGAGTCGCTCTTTTTAACATTTTTCAATTTTTAGCATTAGAAAAAACATCCGCAACGAATGTCGGGCTTATTTCTACATTGAACGCTATTTCAATTGCACTATTTTCATCTTTATTTTTAAAAGAAAAAGTAAATACGCTTCAAATTCTTTCTATGATTCTTTCATTTTTCGGCGTCATCCTCGTTCTTTTGAAAGGAAATTTCGCTCTTTTATTTTCACTACATTTTAATAGCGGCGATTTATGGATGATTGCGGCTGTTTGTATTTGGGGCATTTATTCTGTTTGCAGTAAATGGGCGACAAAAACAACTACACCGCTCATGGCAACTTTATATTCTGGTATTTTTGGCGTTATTTTATTACTCCCATTTAACATAGGCAACTTCACTGTTTCCAATATCAATTCTTCTTTCATTACATCACTTTTATATACAGGATTGATTTCAACAGTCCTTTGTATGGTGTTTTGGAACATTGGTGTACAGAAATTAGGAGCTACTACATCGGGGATTTTTCTAAATTTCAATCCAATTTTCACAGCTATTTTAGCATTTATTTTCCTCGGAGAAGAGTTAACATGGATTCAAATTTTCGGAACAATTATCGTCGTGACAGGATGTTATTTATTTTCTCATTTTAAAACTGTTTCTCCTCAAACGACTAGAACTTTAGTACGAAAACATTCTTAATAAAAAAGCATCGCCACCAGAGTGGCGATGTTTTTTATTTACCTTTCATTTCTTTCACATACTGTTTTTCTTCTTCTGGCGATAAACGTTCTGTTGCCTTTCCGGTATCACCACCTTGAATTTCCCACAAAAAGTTATGCTCCTCAACCGTTTGTGAAAAGTCCCCTTTCTCCCAACGCTCCAAAGTAGAAAGTAGCTTTGATTTATATTTAAAATTTCTACTGCTTTCTACTGCGTTCTTCGCACTACTAATTTCCTTATTTGTCATTTCGATAAATCCCCATTTCTCAGAGGATTTCACTTTTTGATGTACCATCCTATGCATTGTAGAAATAATTTCATCTTCACTAACTTGTGGCTTCTCTTCCTTTACTTTCTTCTCCTGTTGATCCATTACTTTTTGTACTTTAAGGCTCTTCTCCTCTTCCTCTATATAATTAAGAAATTTAGTAACACCGAATAAAGCCCCCATCACAATTACAATCATTGTAATTGTCCCTATTATCCATTTTTTCATATTATGTACTCCCCATTCCCCCTAATAATTACATAAACAAATGGAATCGCCTGCACATAGTCGATTCCATTTGTTTCCTTATTTCATTTTAAGCCTTCATCGCTTCTCGTACAATATAACTATCCACATACTGCTTAAACTTCACGATTTTTCCGTTCTCAAGTTTCCATACGTGAACAAAGTCTGCTTCAAAGTATTTTCCCGTCTCTTTATAAACTCCTGAGTAAACACCTTCAGCAATAATCACATCTTTTCCGTTTACTTCATGGTACGTATTTACATTAGCCTTATAATCATTCCATTCTGATCCTAAACGACTAAATACATTTTTCATTACTGCTTCTACACCAATATACGTTCCGCCGTACGGAAAACCCGCTGCCTCTGTCCATTCTATTTTTCTAGAAAGGGCTTCCGCTAAATGTTTTGCATTTGAAGAAGATGGTCCTTCATATGTGCTTCGAATCATTTCTAAATTTGACTTAGTCATGCTATTTCCTCCACATTTTTTATTTTTCAGCTTCAGTTGTAACTGATTAAGTTACATTTATAACAAAAAATATTAGCTGTTCCGTAACTATGCGACTATATGTAACTATTATAGTTACATCTAGTCGTCAAGTCAACACTTAAAAAATGAAATTTACTTCGTTTTCATTACTTTCTCTTTTAAGAAACGATCTACATATCCTTCTGCTTTTACAATAAATAAATACGCACCCATTGACAATAATGCAAGATCTAATTCATATCCCGGATTCTTTCCATCTCCTAATAATCCTGCTGCTCCATTTACCTTTACGATAGCTCCAGCTAAAATAAGAGCAAATAACAATCCTACATATCTCACACCTAAACCGATAATTAATAATATACCACCAACTAATTCAACTGTTGCTACACCGTATGCAAGACCACCTGGTAAGCCGATGCTTGTAAACCATCCTGCTACGTTATCGATACCTGATTGAAACTTTGCTAAACCGTGTGCAAAAAAAGTAACTCCTAACACGATACGAATAATTAAATTACCAATATATTGATTCATTCTGAACTCTCCTTTTTGTTTTGTTATGGTGAACTTTTATTCACAAGACAAAACAATACGGTATTTCCTTTCATTCGTCAAACACTTTTTTGAAAGAAAACAAAAAACATTATCTATTTTACGGATAATGTTTTTTTTCAAAGTAGTGCTAATTCAAGCTTTCGCTCTATTACTTAGAAAAAAGTTGAAAATTTTTCCCAGCACCTATATAAGACAATAGCGATACATCTTCTTCAATCACCATTCCAACAACATTCACTTTCTTATCTGCAGGTAAATCATTTATAACAATTTGCATTTCACCCGCATATCTACCGTACAATTCATTATCAATTGTAATACTGCCTCTTTTTCTTAAAATTGTATTCACCGGTTGTAATACAACATTATTTTCTTCTCGCGATTCTACAGAGCGAATTACATCGCGCGCTGGATCAAGCCGGTTCGTATGCACTCGTTCTATAAGCTGTACCGCGTCGCTATCATTTATAAATGATTGATACCGCACCGGGATAATTCCACCACTCGCACTCGCGATTTCTTGTACACTTTCTAGGCTCCCGCTTATATCTCCAATTAACACTTTATCAACATCGCACTCTTGAACAAGCTCTAAATACGCTTCAAGTGGGCGCATATGTCGATGTTTTTCTACAGTAGGTAAGCCCTCGTATAAAGGACCTCGTTTTTCACCATCTCCTGGAATAAATGCCATCGTTTTTATTCCGCACTCATGTAAATATTTATTTTGTTTTTGCAAAAATGATTTTGCTAATCCTGTTTCTGGACGCGGATAAAAATTATGCCACGCTTCTACACGATCTACTCGTATATTTTCTGCCATTAACTCTTTCCAAAATGATTCCGTAATCGTACTCGCGTTTAAAGCTACTTTCATCTTATGAGATACACGTGCTATTTCTTTTGGCGCAATGCCGTAATCCATTCGTAATCCAGTAATGCCCCACCCCACTAACTCTTCCACATTTTCATACGCTATTCCTAAATGATGTAAAGATTTCGGAGAGACATCGACCATTAATTCCATTTCATACTTCAGCGCTTGTTTCCCAAGTATTTGTATTAACTCTTTATACGTATTTGGATCGTCTTCTGGAATGTGAAGAGATGTAAAAATAGATGAAAATCCGTTTTTCTGTGCTATTTCCAACCATTCTTCTTGTTTCTCTACTCGCTCTTTTGAAAGATAAATTGAAACTCCTATCATATGAATCTCCCTTTCTATTATTAAAAAAAGAGAAAGGAATCCCTTTCTCTATATGTTTTCTGCCATTTCTTCTTTAAATCCGAAGAAGTACGTAAAGATAAATCCGAAAGTATATGCAATTACTAACCCTAAGAAATATAGTAAATATTTATTATCAGCAATTAACGGGATTAAAGATAATCCTGATACGCCAATTCCGAGTGAAGCCGTTTTCATAACTGCTTGGAATGCACCACCGACAGCCGCTCCTAAACAAGCAGTAAGGAACGGTTTCCCAAGTGGCAATGTAACCCCGTATAATAACGGTTCACCAATTCCTAAAAATCCAACTGGTAATCCACCTTTAATCACATTACGAAGTCGTTTATTTTTTGTTTTTACAAAAATCGCAATTGCTGCACCTACTTGCCCAGCGCCAGCCATTGCTAAAACTGGTAATAAAGGCGTTACGTGCGTTTGATTAATAAATTCCATATGAATCGGTGTTAAACCATGATGTAACCCGACCATAACGAGAGGTAAAAATGTTCCAGCAAGCACAGCTCCGGCAAATGCTCCGCCAACATTTAAAATTGCATTAATACCGCTCGTAATACCATCAGATAAGAATCCGGCTACTGGCTGAATCGCTAACATCGTTACTATACTTACAGCTAATACGGTAATAAGTGGTGTTACGATAATATCCACTGCATTTGGCACTGCTTTTCGTACTCGTCTCTCAACTACAACCATAAGCCACGCTGCAAAAATAACTGCAAACAAACCGCCCCGTCCAGGTACCATTGCTTCACCAAATAATTTCACATTTGCCATCGCCGGATTGAAAATTAAAATACCAGCAATCGCACCAAGAACCGGTGTTCCGCCAAATTCTTTCGCTGTATTCCAACCGACTAAAATTCCTAAGAATGTAAAGATACCCCCGCCAATTAAAAGTAACATTTGTAGCCATGTTGCATTCGGATCAGCACCTGCGTTTTTCGCAAAATTAGCAACTCCGTTTATAATTCCTGATGCAACAAGACCGGGAATTAACGGAATGAAAATACTTCCTATTTTTCTTAAAAAGTTTTTCACTGGCGTATTGTTTTTCTTCTTAATCTCTGACTTTATCTCTTGACCGATATCCTCAAGGTGATGATCTGCAACCTCACCAATTCGTAATCCTGTTAAAACTTCCATTTCAGCTGCTACTTTATTTACCGTTCCTGGACCAACGACAACTTGAAGTGTTTCATCTTCAATGACACCCATAACGCCTTCAACTTTTTTCAGAAGGTCCATGTTCACTTTACTTTCATCATGAAGCGTTAATCGTAACCTCGTCATACAATGAGCAATGCCACGAATATTTTTCACTCCGCCAAGTTGCTCCGTAATCTCACTTGCCATTCTCACTTCTTTCTTCATAACAGAATCCCCCTCCCCAGAGTTTATAGTGCCTTCTTCACAAATCCTTTCGCCTCTTTTAATTTTTCTAGCGCTTCCCCATATTCACACTGTAGTAATATCATAACGATTGCGGCTTTCACATTTCGATCTGCTTTTTCGTAATACTCTGTAGCTACTTCATAACTAGCGCCTGTTGCTTCAACAATAATTCGTTTTGAGCGTTCTACTAATTTTTCATTTGTAGATTGAACATCTACCATTAAGTTTTTATATACTTTTCCTACCCCAATCATAGACGCTGTTGAAATCATATTGAGCACTAATTTTTGCGCTGTACCAGCCTTCAAACGTGTTGAGCCTGTTAATATTTCTGCACCTGTTTCCACTTCCACATTTAGTTTTGCATATTTACTTATCACGGCATTTTTATTACAAGAAATACTCGCTGTGCTCGCTCCTACACTATTTGCGTATTTCAATCCGCCAATTACATAAGGCGTTCTACCACTTGCTGCAATTCCAATCACCGTATCTTTCTCGTTTAATCCAATACTTTTTAAATCTTCTTCTGCCAACTCTTCACGATCTTCAGCACCTTCCACCGCCTTAGTAAACGCTTTCAATCCACCTGCTATAAATCCTTGCACCATTTTATCATCTGTTCCAAATGTCGGTGGACATTCCACTGCGTCTAAAATGCCTAAACGGCCACTCGTACCAGCCCCAATATAAATTAATCGTCCATCTTCTTCAAAAGACTTAATAACAATCTGTACAACCTTTTCAATTTCTTCTATTTCATTTTCAACTGCTAACGCAACAGTTCGATCTTCTTGATTCATACTTTGTAAAACTTCTTTTATGCTCATCTCATCTAAATTCATCGTCTTCTCATTGCGATGTTCTGTAGATAAATTTTCTAACATGCTGTCACCTTCTTTGAAATTTTATTTCACACTTTTATTATAACTTCAAGAAATTAAAAATCAACAACTCTTTCTTATTTTATGAAATGAAATTTCAACGCATGACATATTTGTGTCAAATATAATAAAAAAGATGAGTCTCCTCATCTTTTTTTCTACTTTAACTTCCGTAACCGTACTGCTTCTTCTCTCGTTTCCATAAATTGATCTATCACATTATTACCAATACGATTAAAAGTAATAACGTATAAAGCATCAATCATATTGAGTTGCGTCATCCGTGAAGCAATACTCGCTATACGATGATCTTGCTCTACATCCGGCATACAAAGGCGAATGTCTGCCGCTTTATATAAAGGAGATGATTGATCTAGCTTCGTAATCGCAATAACCGTAGCTCCTCGTTTCTTCGCATATTGCGCCATTTCGAGCACATCTTTCGTCCGTCCAGAAGTTGAAATCGCAACAAATATATCACCCTCTCGTAAATTCGTCACGAGTGGCAACATCATATGAAAATCAGATAGCATCATCGCTGTAAACCCAAGCCTAGTAAATTTATAAGCTCCGTCCATCGCCGGTGTCGCTGATCCACCAACACCGTAAAATATAATCTTACCAGCCTTCACAATACTATTTGCCGCTTTCTCAAGTTCCTTTTTATCTATCGCAGTAACGCTCGCCTCAATTGCAGCTTTATTCACATATGTAACTTTATTGAACAAATCGTACGGTCCATCTTCTGTATTCATCACTGAAAAATCGTTAATATTATAATCAGCAATCGTTAATTCACGAACGAGCGCTAACTTAAATGCTTTAAAGCTCCCAATACCGATTGTTTTACAAAAACGTACAACACTCGCCTCACTCGCTCCCGCATTTGTAGACACTTCTTTCGTCGTTAAATTCGGAACAATCTCTGCGTTCTCCATTATGTACATGGCAACCTTTTTCTCAGCTGGTGAAAATTGATCCATATTATTTTCAATTTTAAATAGTAATGTTGAAGCTTTCACCATTTAACCTCCACTTCTTGTGGCCACTTTTTATTTCGTATATTCTCCTTCTTCAAGAAGATAATAGCCATCATCACCAGGCGGATGAAACACATTTACAGTGCGATTCCCTTTTTGATAAACGGTTCTTTCCCCTTCTGTCCACTTCTTTTCCCATCCATTTAGCCAAACTGCGAAGTCTGGTAAAAATGCAGTGTATTTATATTCATGTGGATAACCGCCTTCCACGTGAGAAGAAAAAATAGAAACCGGAAAATCTTTCACTTTTGATTCCTTTCCTGCAATCAATGGTATGCAAAGTAAAAGAAGTATAACTACGCCTATAACTTTTCCCCTCGTAATCTTCATCTATTTCTCTCCTTGCCCTAGCATATACGTAGATTTTAACATAATTACAACCTATTCATGCTACATAACCAGTGCTTTTTGCAATTAAAAAAGAGCTTACCTATATAAGATAAGCCCTTTCTCTCTATACAAAATACTTCTTCAAAAGTGGCGGCGTAATAATCGTCGTTAATATAACAACAATGACAATAGCTGTGAAATTTTCTTTCGCTAACAAATTCGCCGTTAATCCATTTGCTGCAATGATGAGCGCTACTTCACCGCGCGATACCATCCCTGCCCCAATACTAATAGAAGATTGTAAATTAAATCCTGTTAGTCTTGCTCCTAAACCCGATCCAATTAACTTTGTGAAAATCGCAATAAGCGTCATAATGATAATGAACCAAAGTTGGCTTCCAATACCTTGAAATGTAATTTCCATTCCGATACTTACGAAGAACACTGGTACAAATATCGCATATGCAATCGGTTCAATTTTATGTTCCACTTCATGCTTATACGCTGTTTGAGATATTGCAATTCCTGCTGCAAAAGCTCCGATGATACCTGCGATTCCCATTTGTTCACTATAATAAGCAAATGAAAAACAAATAATAAGAGCCGCGCTAATTAACGCTTCAGATACACGAAGTGGTACGAGCATTTTCATAATCCACGGAACGACTTTCCATGCGATAAAAACAATACTTACAAAGAAAATAATTTTCTTTGCGATGACAAGTGTTATATTCACATCTTGTGTTCCTAAAAAGCTCATTACAAACGCTAATAAAATAACGACAATTACATCATCAAATACAGCTGCTCCTAAAATTGTTGTACTTTCTCTCGTATTCATTTTCCCTAAATCTCGTAATGTTTGCACCGTAATACTAACCGATGTTGCGCAAAGTAATAATCCTAAAAAAATAGCATGGGATTGTATCAATCCAAAAAGCAGTCCCGTTACATATCCACCGATAAAAGGAAAAATAATTCCACCAGCCGCTACTGCAAATGACGATTTTAAGTTCCGATTTAGCTCTTCTAAATCTGTTTCGAGTCCCGCCATAAACATAAGTAGCAAAACACCAATTTCGCTAAGCTCATCAATAAGTTCAGAACTATTAATAATGCCAAGTACTGCCGGACCGATAATAATACCAACGATTAATTTACCGAGTACAGAAGGCTGACCAAGTCTAACGCTAATATCACCAGCTAATTTCGTACAAAGTAAAATGACGACAAGTTCGAAATAAAATAACATAGCATCTTCTCCTACTATATAAAGTAAAACTTTAATCAGTGGATTATTCTTCATCTCTACTGATTGTTAACCTGCATCTATGCCTGCACATAGTTTCTCCTTACAACCGGCATTTTATTTGTTAAAGTTTTATTTGACAAAATATTCTGAATTATATTAAAATTAATCCAGAAATTTCAAAAAACTATATACCATAACTGTACCTTCACTTACGTACTCTTTTCCAATGGGTTCACACTATTCGCAGTTATGGAGACGAAAAAATGGGGGGAGAGTCCAAAGTGAAATCATTATTACGAAAAAAAGCGCTTAGTACTGAATCACCACGGCAGCTAGATCGAACACTAACTGCATTAGATTTAACGTTTTTAGGAATCGGCGCCGTAATTGGGACAGGGATATTTGTATTAACAGGTATTGTAGCGGCAAAACATTCTGGTCCTGGTATTATGTTATCATTCCTTATTGCTGCATTTACTTGTGCCTGTGTAGCCTTTTGTTATGCCGAATTCGCTTCTTCTATACCAGTCTCAGGAAGTGTTTATACTTATGCATACATGACCGTTGGAGAAGTTGTCGCCTTCATCGTTGGTTGGTGTTTAATGCTCGAATATTTACTCGCAGTTGCAGCAGTAGCTGTTGGATGGTCTGGATATTTACAATCATTGCTTCAAGGATTCAATATACACCTTCCCGCCATTATTTCCTCGGCCCCCGGAACTGGAAAAGGTGGTCTCATTGATTTACCAGCTGTTTGTATTTTACTTCTCATTACTGGGCTTTTAAGTTTTGGTATACGTGAAAGCGCACGCATTAATAATGTTATGGTCCTTATAAAATTAGCAGTTATTATCGCCTTTATCGTAGCAGGCGCAAAATATGTAAAGCCTGAAAATTGGACACCGTTCATTCCATTCGGATACGACGGCATTATTACTGGAGCTGCCACTGTCTTCTTCGCATTTTTAGGTTTTGATGCGATCGCAACCGCTGCGGAAGAAACGAAAAAACCACAGCGTGATTTACCAATCGGTATTATCGGTTCCCTTCTTATTTGTACCGTTTTATACATGATCGTATCTTTCGTTTTAACAGGTATGGTTCCCTATACTCAATTAGACGTTTCTGATCCCGTTGCATTTGCACTACATTTCGTTGGAGAAGATACTATCGCTGGGTTACTTGCAGTTGGTGCGATGACAGGAATGACAACCGTTCTTTTAGTCGTTATGTATGGACAAGTTCGCGTTTCGTATGCAATGAGCCGAGACGGTTTACTTCCAAAAGCGTTAGCACGCGTAAATAAAAAAGTGAAAATTCCTTTACTAAACACATGGATTACTGGGGTATTTGCAGCTTTATTAGCAGGACTTTTAGACTTACATTTACTTGCGAATTTAGTAAACATCGGTACGTTAACAGCCTTCACCTTCGTTTGCTGCGCTGTCCTTATTTTACGAAAAACACATCCTGATTTAAAACGCGGGTTCCGTGCACCTTTCGTACCTGTATTACCAATTGTCGCTATTCTTTGTTGCTTATATTTAATGATTAATTTGTCTAAAACGACATGGATCAGCTTTGCAGTTTGGCTTATTATCGGTTTATGCGTCTATTTCTTCTACTCTAGAAAGCATAGTCATTTAGCTACTGAAAAAACAAACGATGAGCAAAAAGAAGCATAAAAAATAGCTCGCCTATAAAAAAGGCGAGCTATTTTCATGTTCTATTATGTTGTTTAGTTAACGATTGTAAAATGACAAATATGCCGATGCTAGTTAATTCATAAGCTTCAACTTTTGCATGCTTATTTCCCCTTACTTCGTCTCCTTCTTTTTCTTTCTCCACGCGTTTACACTATCAAAGAAAAAGTTAATAAATAGCGTTCCTAATCCCGCTAATAAAAATGTCATTAAAAATAGAACCCATATACTTTTATCTTTTAATAAATAATATCCTACAAGGAGCACAACAGCGATCCATACATATTCAAGAATTCTTTTTATCTTTTTCTCTTCCAAATTATTCGCTCCCTTTTTCTATTCTACTTTTAGTATAACAAAAAAGAAGCCTATCATGATAAGCTTCTTTTTCTTCTTCCTTATTTGTTAATGCTTTTTTCAACCAATGAAATAACATGCTCTAACGTACGATTCATTGATTCTACATACTCATCTTTTACATTTTTATCTTTTAACACCGCTTCTGCAACTGTGATTTTTTGAGTTAATGATTTAACTGATCCATCTGTTATTTCTCCAGCTTGCGCTTTCTTTACTAAAGCTTTTGCAGATTCAATATTCACTTGTAATTTTTCTTTCGGTGTTTTTGGCTGCTCTTCTGCCACTTTTGATTGTACAAATGTTTGGTTTGCTGTTTTTAATTCATTATACGTTTGAACAATTTCTTCTCCTGTGCTTGCTGCGTTTTCGAATACTTTCTTTGCATTACTATAACTTTTTTGTAATTCGTTAAACGCTTCTTGTGAATATTGACCTGGCTTCTCACCAAATTCATAAGTACCTGCCAATACTTCTTTCACTTTTCCAATCTCTTCATATAACGCATTTACTTGCTCTAATTTTGTACGGTTAGAAAACTCATTGTACGCTGCTAATACTTCTGAAGAGCTTAACGCTTTACTATATAATTTTGCGAGCGCAATTTGTCCATTTAACGGAATACCGCCATTTCCATTACTATCTGGGTCTGCACCAAATGCAAATGGTACGTTCGGATGATACACTTTCCCATTGGCTGGCTGACTATTTACTTTTTTACCATCTACATAAATTGCTACTTCACTTCCATTATACGTTCCGGTTAAATGGTACGTTTTGTTTGCTTCTAATTGAGCGCCAACACGCTTATAGCTTCCGCCAATATGAGCCCACAATTCTACATATCCACTTCCTGTAGATTCAAAACCAATTCCACCGCTCTCTGTATTTTGTAAAATCCCTTGTCCACGAATTTCATTCATCGAAAATACAGTTTCTAACGTAAACGTATTCGCTACTTTTTCTTTTTGTGCCGCTGAAAACGGAATGTAACCAAACGTATTTGCTTTTCCATTTAACTTCATTACATGTTTTTTCAAGGCTTTATCGTATTCAATTGATACGTTTCCTTTCACATCACCTTTTGTCCCAAATGGTGAATTATCTGTAAATGTACCATCTAAAAAATTCACATCAAAAACGTCTGCCTTTGGCACTTTCACATTCGGATCAATATTATCTTTTTTCGTTGTAATTTCCGCTGTTAACGGTTGTTCACTTTCATTGCCAAACGAATCAATCGCAACCACTTCAAGCTTATATGTTTTCCCGCCATCTAATCCTGCAAGTGTAAATGTAAGTTCTTTCGGCACTGGATCACGATAAAACTCGGAGAACGCTAATAGCTTATTTTTAATCTCACCTGTTTGTTTATCCTTTGCTTGCAAGCGATAAGAATGAACAAGAAGGTTGTCCAACGCTTGCGGGAATGTTACTGTTGCCGCATTTTCCGTTACATTTGATACAGCAAGCTTTGCATCCTTCGCAAAGTATGGCTTTTCTTTATCACGATCTTCTACATAGTTGAATCCTTCTTTTTTCGTTGGTAACTTAATTTTCCAAGGTTCGCCTGTCCAAGAATTTGTATGGAAATCACGGCGATTAATTGTTACCTCTTTGTCATCTACCTCTACTAATAAACCTTGGCTTAATGTACTAGCTCCTGGCGGGATATTTCCTTGTACTTTACCACCTTCAACTTCCATATAGCTTACAGAAGATGTTCCAACGGACGTAAAGTCTTTTTGATGAATCGATCTTGGATCATCTAACGGATAATGCGAATGACCTGAAAACGTAATGACTTGTGGATATTCTTTTAATACCGCATTAATTTTTGCACTATCCTGCGTTCCCCATTCTTGGCTACCGTACACTGTATCTTTAATATGTTGATGTAAAAACACAAAAATCGGTTTTTCTGGATCCTCTTTTTGTGCCTTTGCCATTTCTTCCTTTAACCAATTAATTTGCTTGTCCGAATAATATCCATGTGTTGTCCCATCCTCTGGAGACATAACAAGGAAATGATACCCTTTTACCACTTTATGATAATAAATCGATTCCATTCCTGTTTTTTCTAAGAAACGCTTCTGCGCTCCCTCTACAGATAAGCCATTCCAATAATCATGATTACCTAGAGAATTCATTCGTACCGCATCTTTATTTGCATTTTCGTTATACACTTGCATGAAACGATCATATTGTTGCAGCGATCCTGTATCCGTGAAATCACCTACAATAACAAAAGCATCTTGCTTTGGTGCAAGCGTATTAAATTGCTCAATCGCTCGTTTCCAGCGAAACGTATCATCTGTTCCACTATTTTTAATATGCACATCACTTACAACTGGAAAAACAAGCTTCTTCTCACTTGGTGCCTTTTCTTGTTTTTTCTCTTCCGCTTTGACCGATGTACTCCACGGAAATGATACAAATGCTAATACAAAAACCATCAATAATCCAATAAGGCCTTTTACTTTTCGTAAAGCAGTTCTTTCCACGTGAATCCTCCTCATATAATGAATTAATTACAATGGTTATTGTACCGAACACATATTAACTTCATTTAAATTAAAGTTAAAAATTATTTTACTTTTGTAAATATACAGTCAATTTTATGTAACATCCAACATTACTTGTACTATCTTATACAACCACCTTTACTGTTTTTCCTGGCAACACGATGTCGTACACAGGGAAATCATTACAATCCATTACAATTATTAATATTCCAAATAATCCACTCCCCTATATAGAGGGGAAATATTGTTGTCAGTTTTCATTTTGTTTATAAGATAAGTTTCCTCTTCTTTACTTATGAACCTACAAACCATAGAGAAAAGGCATACCATTTTGGTATGCCTTTTCTTATGAAATCGGATAACGCACTGTAAGGCATAATTGCCCTTGGCTCGTTGCCGT
Organism: Bacillus paramycoides; assembly: GCF_001884235.1. Taxonomy (GTDB): domain Bacteria; phylum Bacillota; class Bacilli; order Bacillales; family Bacillaceae_G; genus Bacillus_A; species Bacillus_A paramycoides. The sequence goes on from NZ_MAOI01000023.1 coordinate 51,030, forward strand.
CCCTGTTGTTACAATTTGAATTGTAGTAAAATACCTTACTGTAAACGAGCCGCTACTTTGTGGTTGTACAGCACATTTGTAATTGCAGTAGCAACTACAGTTCCTGACCATGGACTACACACTTTATCTTGTATAAAATTTTTATCTGGACAACAAGTTAACGCTGCTCCTGAGCATTCACAAGAAATTATGCACCTTTATCCCGCTATTTGAGGGCAGTAAGACTCCCACCTCAAAATTCGGAGAATGCGAGGAAGTTAGGTGGGAGATCAACTGCCCGTAAACGCCCGATTGGTGAGGGCTGATAATCAGTGGGGGATGAACAAAACCCCCACTGATTAAAGTTTCACTTTATCTTTAAATAGATTCCGTTTTGTCCCTCTTTTTCATATATTTATAGATTAAGATACTACCCACAATCACAAGAACAACTACTAGTATAGGTAACATGTACTCCCCAACAATAGCCCCTGCTTTTTCCCAATGCGGTCCTAATTTCATCCCTACATAAATATACAAGGCCGTTAACGGGAACATTGCTATAAATGTATATATGATAAATTGCCATATGTTCATTTTCGCCATACCACATGGAACAGAAATAAGTGTTCTGACCCCTGGAACGAAGCGTCCAACAAATGCTACAACCGGGCCATACTTCGCAAAGAAATCATCTGCTTTTTGAATTTGTTCTTCTTTAACAAAGAAGTATTTCCCATATTTTAGCAACAGAGGACGACCACCGTAATAACCGAGCGCGTATAAAGTTAATGGCCCTGTCGTTCCACCAAGTGTTCCGGCTAACACAGCTAGCCAAAAATTCATATCACCCTCGTACACCCAATACCCGACAAGCGGCAAAACAACCTCTGCTGGAATAAATTCAAAAGTTAAAGCTAACACAACTCCAAAATAAGAAAACTGCTTTAAATACTCAATTATATCTAAAATAATTTGCTCCACACTTTTAACTCCTATCCTATATTCACATTATGCTTTTCTTGCAAATGTACTGGCGCCATCTTTACGATTCGGTTCAAAATGAATAAAACAATTCCAATATCATCTAAAATACCGATAAACGGTAAGAAGTCTGGAATTAAATCGAGTGGCATAGCAACATACCCTACTAAAAAAACAATAGATAAGATTTTCTTCTTTATTGAAACCTCTTTTGAAGTGAAAAAGTCAAATAAAAATGGAACAAACTGGCGGACATGAAATACAACTCTTAATCTACTTATAAGTTTTTTCATTTTATTTCTCCTCTCTTTGTATACAAAAAGGACCCTACCAAATATGGTAAGGGTCCTAAAAAAGACAATAAGGGGCCTTTACCATTGCTGGTAAAGGTCTCACTAACAACGAAACGTTGCCAATAAAGCCGAGGGTTTCTCCCTGTAATGACGACTTTATTGTAATAAGTTACTCCCCTTTATATACACAATTTTATACAATCACATTAAAATATTTGGAGAGGCTTGTCAATATTTTTTTCATTTGCCACTAAGATTATTACATTATAAAAGACGCTATTCTATATTCTCTGTTGAAACAATTTGGAGCTTAAAACGGTCTGGATCATAGCAAGTTATTCTTACTTCTTCACCACAGCATTCTTCTGTAAATGATATATGATAAAATTCTAACTTTTTCTTTATTCGCTCGATATTTGCAGTTTTTAAAAATATTTCCTTAACTGATGATGTGACAGTCTCTCTATTCTCCCCAAAATTCCGATTTACAACAAAACAAATTCTCGTTGAATCAATATCATACCAAACACCTGTTACACGTAATTGTGGCCTCTCCTCGCTTGGTTTAAAACCTAGAATTCCTTCATAAAAATATAATGTTTCCTTTAAGTTTTTGGATTCTAATACAATACATGTTGTAATACTTTCCATCCGCACTCCCCCTGTCTCTATTAGTTTTCTATATGAGTCATAATTTACAATTATGTACGAATACAATACATAGTGATGAATATTTCATTTATAAAGGAGGAGTGTAACATGGATGAATTCATGAAATCCTACATACCTTTTCACGGCCCAAACGATCCTTGCCCTCCAATCGGAAAAAAATATTACTCGACTCCCCCCCACTTATACATGGGCTTTCAACCAACTAATTTACCCCAATTCCCACCAAAAGAGGCTCTAAGAAAAGGGACTCTATGGCCTGCATTTTATGATTTTTATGAAAACCCTCACAAAAAAGGACGGTGAGCAAAAACGTGACACAAACATTGCCTGATGAATATTACAAATGGATTGAAGAACTACAAGAACTTGATTTTGTATTAGTTGAACTTACCCTCTATTTAGATACGCATCCCGACGATACTACAGCTATAAATCAATTCAACGATTTCTCCTATAAACGAAGAGTATTAAAACAAAAAATTGAAGAGAAATTTGGTCCACTTCAGCAATTTGGAAATAGTTATTCTAACGCTCCATGGGAATGGAGCAAAGGACCTTGGCCATGGCAAATATAACGTAAAACTTTCATTAGTTTTGAATTCTTTAATCCAAATCATTATGAAGCCTACTATGCATTCCCAGCTATTTCTTCGCCTAGAAGAATGCTTATTACTGTCCATTAACACAAGATGAAGGAGAGAAAATATGTGGATTTATGAAAAGAAATTACAATATCCTGTTAAAGTGAGTACTTGTAATCCAGCTCTTGCAAAATTATTAGTTGAACAGTATGGTGGTGCGGACGGTGAACTAGCCGCTGCCCTTCGTTACTTAAATCAACGTTATACAATTCCCGACAAAGTCGTTGGCTTACTAACCGATATTGGTACAGAAGAGTTCGCACATCTAGAAATGATTGCTACAATGATTTATAAATTAACAAAAGATGCAACACCTGAACAAATGAAAGCTACTGGATTAGACGCGCAATACGCTAATCACGATAGCGCTTTGTTTTATCATAATGCAGGTGGCGTTCCCTTTACCGCTACTTATATTCAAGCAAAAGGAGATCCTATTGCAGATTTATATGAGGATATCGCAGCTGAAGAAAAAGCACGAGCAACCTATCAATGGCTTATTGATTTATCCGACGATCCAGACATAAATGACAGCTTACGCTTTTTACGCGAACGAGAAATTGTTCATTCACAACGCTTCCGAGAAGCAGTAGAAATTTTAAAAGAAGAGCGTGATCGAAAAATTTATTTTTAAAACACATATCCTAACGATATGTGTTTTTTTACGTTAAAAGTTAAATACTTCCTAATTAACATATAAATAGTATATTTATTCAATTTAATGCATCATTTTTTAATATTTATAAAATTCCCTCTTGCTTTCTAGTCATCAGACCTTTAAAATAATAACAGTTACTCGACAAATTGTTTGAATTTTCGACAAAAGCACTCATTAGGAGGATTTTCTTTATATGCGTACAACTTTAAAACCAGCGCAAATACTTTCGATTAGTTTACTACTATTCGCAGTTTTCTTCGGTGCTGGTAATATGATTTTCCCGCCCCTTCTCGGCCTCTCTTCTGGAGAAAATATGTGGGTTTCCATTACAGGATTTATTATTACAGACGTCGGCTTATCTTTACTTGCTATCGTCGCAGTTGCCCTTGCCGGTGGTAGTTTTAACACTTTAGCAAGCCGTGTTCATCCAAAATTCGCAGCAGTATTCGCTATCATTATTTATCTTTCAATCGGCCCACTATTTGTTATTCCACGAACTGGATCTGTATCTTACGAAATTGGGATTGCACCACTTTTCCCTGATCAATGGTATTCTATGTTAGTCTTTAGTGCGATTTTCTTTACAGTCGTCTACTTCTTATCATTAAACCCATCCAAATTAGTAGATCATATCGGTAAAATATTAACGCCAATTTTACTTGGAATTATTGCAATTATGGCAACAAAAGCAATTCTTTCACCAGGATCATTCGCTGAGCCTATCGGTGACTATAAAGACATCCCATTTTTCAAAGGGTTTCTTGAAGGGTTTTTAACTTTAGATGCAATCGGAGCTCTCGTATTATCAACAATTGTTGTAAATGCAATTCGTCAAAACGGTATACAAGAGAAAAAATCCATTGCGAAATATACAATTATTTGCGGAAGCATTGCTGCCCTTTTCTTAACAATTGTTTATTTCTTACTCGGTTATATCGGGGCTTCAAACGGAAACTTAGGACAATTCGAAAATGGCGGTCAGCTACTAGCAACAATTATGTATCAATTCTTTGGGACAAGCGGTAATGTTTTATTAAGTATCGCGATTATAGCTGCTTGTTTAACGACTGCAATCGGTGTTGTAAGTGCATTCGCCAACTATTTCACAACAGTACTAACAAATGTTTCATATAAGAAGCTTGTACTATACGTTTGTATCTTTAGCTTCGTTATTTCAAACTTAGGATTAAGTTTATTGATTAAAATTACATTACCTGTATTAATTATTTTATATCCAATTACAATCATTTTAATTTTCGTATCATTTATTGATAAATATACGAAACGTAAACCTTCTGTCTACATCGGGGCAATGATCGCAGCATTCATGATTAGCTGTATTCATGCACTTGATAATGTGGGAATGATACCAAGTTTTATCGCTAATATCGTACACACAATTCCTTTTTATAACTTAGGAATCGGCTGGATTGTCCCAGCAATCATCGGTGGTATAATCGGATACTTTATTCCGCAAACAGAAGCTGAAGGTGAAGTTTCTGCAAAGTAAAAAGAAGCAAGCATTGATTATGCTTGCTTCTTTTCTATTTTCACATCGTATGTTTAAATGTAAACAACTCTTCTTTTGACTGCACAGCAGGCTGTTCCTCTTCTACAACGGTCTTCTTTCTCTCTCCCCCTAACCGAACTTTCATCATCGCTTCTTCTATACTTTTTACAATCATATTCCCTGAAAAAATAGTAAGCCCGAAAAATGTAATTGGGACAAGAGGGATCCATGGATGCACTGTTAATGATCTAAAATAGACTCCAATTAAACCTGACCATTCATGTGTGTAAGAATCTATTTCGTTTATCCCTTGAATTGGTCCGCCAAACTGAACTGTTCCACCAAAAAACACCTCAAGTAACCCTAAATGAAGTAAAACGGTCAGAGTCTGAGTAAACTGCTGAAGAAATACCAGTATAAATGTCATATAGAGATGCGGAAAAAGATGCTTTATAACAATATGCCTTCTCGACCCGCCTAATATGCGCGCAGCATCAATAAATTCTTCTGTTTGTAATTTACGAACTTCCTTCGCAACATACAGTGCAATAACCGGCATCGCAAGCGCTACAAGTAATACAACTTGGAACGAAGCCCTTTCAAAAAAAGTTGTTGTTTCTTCTCCACTTCCAAATCTATTAACAGCTTGAAGAAAGAAATACGCAATCATAACTGTCGGAATAACTGTAAAACTATCAAAAAAAGCCTCAATCTTTGAAAATCCTCTTTTTATGTATGTTCCGAGCAATACACCGAAAAACACACCCATTACCATTCTAAGTACTGCGATTAAAAACGATATTCCAATCGTCCACTTTGCTCCCTCAATTACTAAATGTAAAAGGTCATGACCATTCCGGTCTGTCCCAAGTAAAAATTGTAATGAAGGTGAAAATGGTGGCACTTCCGGGTTTCCAGCCGCATCATATTGCAGTGTAACTTTTCTAATCTGTCCATCATTCCATATCGTATTTCCGATGCTCAAAAGAACTAATATGAGAAGAAATCCAATGCTTATCCAAAACCTTTTATCACGTTTTATATACGTCCACATATTATAATCTCTCCTTCATCGCAGCTGGAACGAGATAATGAAACAGTTTAAATAAAATAAAAATCGGAATATAAATAAGGAGTACACCAACAATGAACAAATCAACACTCATAGCCGGATATGATTTCAAAAACATAAAAATACCTCTCGTATTAAAAATCCATTCTATAATATATAAATTAGATAACATAAACCAAATATTCGTTTTTGCAAAGAAAAGTGTACTAAACAGTACATTTCGGAAAATATGACGATTTAAAATATGAAAGCGACCCAAACCCTTCGCCTTAGCAAATAATACATAATCTTTTTCTAACTCATTTTCAAACCGAAGCACTAACAGTTTTACAAACATAATCGTAGTCGGGATGCTCAAGCAAAATATTGGCAATCCCCGAATGGATTCATCTCCAATTGCCGCAATTTTAAAAGGTAAAAAACCTGTTTGTTTAAAAAACCATATAACTAAAATTTGTGATCCTAAAATAAGAAGAATGTCTGGAATGGATTCTAGAAAGATGAGAAACGATTTAATTCGATGTTGTATACGCGGTGAACTACTCATAATCATATAGACGATACAAAATGCTACCAATAATGAAATGCAAAATGCAGCTAAAAAAATAACCATTGTTTCTTTATAATGGACAAACAACTGAGGAAATACAAATTTATCTCTTGCATATTGCATATTGGAAATATCCATTAATTTCGCAAATACTTCTTTTAGACTTTTTATGTACTCTGATACATGCAGCTCAAACCCATAAAATAATTTTGGTAGCGCCCCTAAACAAATAATACCCAAAATTGAAATGATAAATTGAATCGTCATTTCCATCCCATTCAAAAAAACTTTTCTGACCATTTTCTCCCTTCTCTCTATATAATTTATCCTTTAATTTTATTCTTAATTTTCTGAATTGTAAATATTTACAATAAAAAATCGCTAGGTTATGATCCTAGCGATTCTTTATGCACATGTTTTTCTCTTTTTACAAACGGCATATACACAATAAAACATCCAATAAGCGCTGCAAGTTCTAATGAAATAATATAGTAAGGATGCGGCCCTAACATATCGAGTAATGACGCAGTTTCTGGCTTATGAGCTAAAAACATATAATTACCACCCGTTTTGTAATTCACAAACGAAACGATAGGAATTAATACGTTTAAAAATATCATCGTCCGTTTAATAGACTGCAAAGTAGGACGATATCCTTCCACCCAAGTCATAAAGAGCGGTGCCCAAATGAGCAATACATGTGCGATAAAAAATTCAATGAAACGAAAATGCGGAAAAGCATATTGCAAATTTGGCGTTAAAATAGCTTGTGATGCACCAATAATTCCTGTGAAAAACACAATCTCATATATTCGATAACTTTTCGTTACAATCATAATTGACGCTAACAATAAACTAATCGTACATAACTCAAATGGTAATGAAGTGCCTAGCTCAAAAATACCTGCTTTCCATTCCCACATATGAAGTCCAATTTCACTTCCTATAAATAGAAATGCAATCGCATATCGAACCGTTATATTCCACTCACTTTGACGTAATAAATCTTGGTATTGATATAAAAAAAATATCCCCACCAACATAATACATAATATAATGGCATGTTGCCTTGAGTATGGAATAAATGGTTTTAATGGCTGCGCACTAAAATAAGCTTCCATCTTCCTTCCTCCTCTCCTTCATACAATATTATTGTAAGAAAGAAACAAAGAGTCAATTCATCTGCTTAAAATAGTACAACCTCTACCTTACATCTACATATTCATACCTTACAAAACTGTAAGGTTATTGTAAGCTAAAACGATTTGTCAGATTCTCTACCTCTTCTATACTTAATGTAGATACTAAAACGAACGAAAAGGTGATAAATAGATGAAGAAGAAAAATAAAGTGTTAATTACTAGTGTAGTAGCAATCGGAATTGCAGCTGGATCATATTTCGCATTTGCTGGCGGTGGATCTGAAGTAGCAATGGCATATGGCGGTTATAAAGTTACGGAAAAACAAATTGAAAACGCACAAAAATTTGGCGGCGAAGTTATCCCTAATGGTATTGAAACAATCTCATTCGATCCAACAAAAGGTACGTATGAATTAGCTGTTAAAAAAGGTGATGAAGTAAAAAAAGGACAGCTTCTTTTTAAATATAATGATCCAGTTTCCAAACAAGGCGTAACGGAAGCAGAAATGCAAAAGAAAATTGCACAAAAAGAAGTAACATTGTATCAAAAACAAATTGATGCAGCGAAACAAAAATTACAAAAAGATAAAAATGCAGGCCTTCCTGCCGAAGCATTAAAAGCATCGGAAATTGAAGTGCAACAGTTAGAATCGCAACTTGAAATGAAAAAGTTCGAAGTTGAAAAATCTGATGAAATGATTAAAGCAGCAAAAGAGAAAGTAAACACACTTTCTGTAACGAGCCCTGCTGATGGCGTAATTGATGATATCGTAAAAACTGCTGACGAAAAAACAGGTATGAGCGGAATTACTCTTCGTCACGCTGGTCCATTTAAAGTAAAAGGTCAACTTTCTGAATATGAACTTGCTAGTGTAAAAGTTGGGCAAGAAGTAACTGTTTCATCAAAAACTGTCGCTGGTAAGACTTGGACAGGAAAAGTAACAGAAATCGGTTCTACACCATTAAAGAGCATGGATGAAAATAAAACTGTTTCTAACTATCAATTCACTGTCACATTAGATAATAGTGAAGGATTACAAAACGGATTCCACGTATACGTAACGAGTAAATCAGGCGAAGCAACTGGTACGATTGTTCCGAAAAGCAGTATTGTGAAAAAAGGCGACAAAAATGTTGTCTTCGTTGTAAAAGATGGAAAAGCGAAAGAACAAGCTGTTACGGTTGAATTCGAAACGGATAGCGAAGCAAAGGTTGCTGGAGTGAAAAAAGGAGAACAAATTATCTCTAAACCTGAAAAAGACTTAAAAGATGGTATGGAGGTTGTCGTTGAATGATTAACTTAAAAGGCATCACGAAGTCCTTCCAAAATGGTGCAGAGTCAGTTCAAATATTACACGGAATTGACGTAACACTGAACCAAGGAGAATTCACTTCTATAATGGGACCATCTGGTTCTGGTAAATCAACGTTAATGAATATTATCGGTTGCTTAGATAAACCAACGACCGGTACATATGAATTAGCTGGGCAAAATATTTCAAACATGTCTGAAACAGAACTTGCACGCGTTCGTAATAAAGAGATCGGTTTCGTATTCCAAAACTTCATGTTACTACCGAGACTTACAGCACTTCAAAATGTTGAATTACCTCTTATTTACGCTGGAGTTGATAAAAAAGAAAGACGCGAGCGCTCATTAGCTGCTTTAACAAAAGTAGGCTTGGCCGATCGTGCTACTCACCTGCCGAATGAATTATCAGGTGGACAAAAGCAGCGTGTTGCGGTTGCACGTGCAATCGTAAATAACCCGAAATTCATCTTAGCCGATGAACCGACAGGTGCACTTGATACGAAAACAAGTACACAAATTATGGACCTCTTTTACGAATTAAACAAACAAGGCTCAACAATCATTATGATTACCCATGACCGTGAAATCGGGGAAGCTGCAGCCCGCCAAATTGTAATTCGTGACGGAAATATCGTCCAAGATTGGAGAGGTTAATTTTGAACACGAGTGAAAATATACGCATGGCCCTTTCCTCTATCTTTGCTCATAAAATGCGTTCTATATTAACGATGCTAGGAATTATTATCGGTATTAGCGCCATTATTACTATCATTTCAATGGGTGATGGTACAAATGCAAAGTTCAAAAAAGAATTAGGCCAAGGAAAAGATACTGAAGTAACGATTTACTACAACAATCCTGATTTTGGAACAAATAGTGCCAAAATCACAGCTGATATGTTAAAACGTCTTCAAACTGTGCCAGGTGTTAAAGATGTTTACCCAGATGTGAGTATGAAAGTAAAAGCATCATCTGGTTCAAAAGATGTCTCTCTTGATTTAAAAGGTGGAACAGGCGCCTTCATGACAGATGCGAAAATAAAATTAGTTCACGGTCGTGAATTAAATGATAGTGAATTAAAGCAAGCAATCCCTGCTGTTATTTTAAATGAAGAAGCTTTCAATAAATTATTTAACGGTTGGGAATCAAATTTATATACAGACATAAAAGGGAAACCGTATAAAGTAGTCGGTGTTTATGAAACAAAAAACGATTTCGGAATGGCTATGTCAGAAGGCTATACATCACTTGAAAACGCTCCTGTCATTTCAGGAGTAACTGAGTATGACTCTGTAAAATTAATACTAAATTCGCCAGCAGAGCGTAAAAGTGTAGAAAAACAAGCCGTTTCCGTTTTAAACGAAATGAAAGCTCCTAAATTTGAGCATAAATTTGAAGCTCAAGACATGGGTGAATTTACGAAGCAACTAGACGAATCAATCGGTATGATGAAAATGGTATTCGGTGGTATTGCCGCTATCTCTCTACTTGTTGGTGGTATCGGTGTAATGAACATCATGCTTGTATCCGTAACAGAACGTACACGTGAGATTGGTATTCGTAAAGCACTTGGTGCAACACGTGGTAAAGTATTAACACAATTCTTAATCGAATCTTGTATTTTAACGGGACTCGGCGGATTCATCGGATTCATGCTCGGTATTTTCTTCGCTTGGATCGTCTCAATCTTTGCCGGATGGCCACTCGTTATCTCAAAAGAACTTGGACTTCTTTCAGTAGGTATTTCAATGCTAATCGGTATTGCATTCGGTTTACTACCAGCTAACAAAGCTGCAAAACTTGATCCAATTGAATGTTTACGATACGAGTAAATAAAAAACGTAGGAGTTTACACTCCTACGTTTTTTATTTTGTTGAAGACAAATACAATTTTATCCGCATTTACGGGCAGTAAGAACCTCTAACTTCTACTATATAAATCTACAGCGATTCACGAACCAATTAATAACGATATCGTCCCTTCAAATCATGTTTCTTCTATTATATATATTTTATGTTACGAATATCTTTTTATCATTTAAACTTTCACTTCTTGCTAAAGCTATCATGCAATCATATTATTGCAAAAATAATATGTAATAGAACAAATTCAAGGCGTAATTTTTTCCATAACACAATTTATTTTGTAACAATTATATCTCTATTTTATTAAAATTCACCCTATATATATGACTTTACACGCCAAAACATTATACTTTCATAACTACATTATGATTCAAACAGTTAAACGCCTCTCTATTGTAACGTCATAGAAACTACTGCGTAACATTATTGACACATTGTTAATTCGTTGGTAATTAAAAAAGTATTGATTTTATGAATCATATGTTCTAATCCCCCGAAAAACGCAAAGAAAACGCTGTCAGGATATTACTGGAATTATTACAGAATATTAATGCCTCGTTACGAATGCTTTGTAGTTTTGTGTTTTCCGCAAATAAGAAAATAATGGTTGCTATAATGAGGTCAACGAAAACAAATGCAATGGAGGCTATTATGAAAAAATTTATGGGTATAGCAACAGCAGCGGTTTTTGGTCTTGGGATTTTCACAACATCTGCTAAAGCAGAAACTATCGTAACAACTGATGTATTGAATGTACGAGAAAACCCAACTACTGAATCAAAAGTTGTCGGTAAATTATTAGATGGATATAAAGTAGATGTTCTACATACAGAAAATGGATGGTCAAAAGTTAAATTAAATAACGGTAAAGAAGCTTTCGTAAGCGCTGACTATACGAAAGACACTTACTACGTAACAGCAAACGTATTAAACGTACGTGCTGGAGCAAATACAGATTCAGAGATTCTTGGTAAGTTGAAAAAAGATGATGTAATCGAAACAACACACCAAGTACAAGATGATTGGATCCAATTTGAATATAACGGCAAAACAGCTTATGTACATGTTCCTTACTTAACTGGTACAGCGCCAGTTAAAGTTCAGCCAGCAGTTAAGGCTGAAAAAGTAACTAAAGTTCAAGATACAGCTAAAGTTCGTGAAGCAGTTAAAGCTCAAGAGGCAGCTGAGGCTCAAGCAGCAGCTAAAGCTCAAGAAGCGGCTAAAGCTCGTGAAGCAGTTAAAGCTCAAGAGGCAGCTGAGGCTCAAGCAACAGCTAAAGCTCAAGAAGTGGCTAAAGCTCGTGAAGCAACTAAAGCTCAAGAGGCAGCTGAAGCTCAAGCAGCAGCTAAAGCTCAAGAAGCGGCTAAAGCTCGTGAAGCAGCTAAAGCTCAAGAAGAAGCTGAAGCTCAAGCAGCAGCTACAGCTAAAGAGGCAGCTAAAGCTCGTGAAGCAGCTGAAGCTCAGGCAGCGGCTGAAGCTCAAGCAGCAGCTAAAGCTCGTGAAGCGGCTGAAGCTCAAGAGGCAACTAAAGCTAAAGCTCAAAAACCAGCTACACAACAACCTGTTGCAAAAGAAACTGAAACAAGTGCACCATCTTCTTCTCGTGAGTTCACAGTTGTAGCAACAGCTTATACAGCAGATCCACTTGAAAATGGTTACAAAGCAGGCGACCTAGTAAAATCATCTATGGGTCATAATTTAACAGCAAACCCAAACATGAAACTAATTGCGGTTGATCCAAGCGTGATTCCATTAGGTTCAAAAGTATGGGTTGAAGGTTACGGAGTAGCAATCGCTGGTGATACTGGTGGAGCTATTAAAGGAAATAAAATTGACGTTTTAATGCCAGATAAAGGTTCATCAAGTAACTGGGGACGCCAAACAGTTAAAGTGAAAATTTTAAACTAATTACTATATAAAAGAGTCAGTCTCAACGTTGAGGCTGACTCTTTTTTTATGATTCTTATATTCTTTCCTTCTACTTCTCTCCCGTCCAAGTTAAAATCTATCCCTTTGAATTCTATATACGATAGACTACTATTTCAACAGAAAAAAGAGGATGCCATAGCATCCCCTCCTACCTTCTTTATTCCACATTAATTTATTTCTTTAGTGTAAATCCAAACTTATCCCAAGCTTGTAAATAATCTAATAAGAAAATTTCTTCCTCTACAACTCGGCCAACTACATTTGTTTTCCCCGTATTCACCATATCTTTTAAGGCAAGTTGTAATTCACCTTTATATTGACCGTATTGTTCATTATCAATTAAAAGATCCCCCCGCTTAATCTCGCGCGTATTATGCGGTTTGAATTCCTCTTTTTTATATTTCACACGACTTTGAGTAGAACGAATCATATATTCAGATACATCCCCGCGATAAAAATGAGGTTCGTCTAGCACGATAATTCTTTCTAACTCTGTTGTCGTTTCATAAATTTCTATATCAAAAGTTTGCTTATCTTTATTTAATTCACCAAGTGCCTCTAGTTCTTTTTCTGATGCATAAGCATTCGCAATAATAACATCATCAATTAATTCTGTCGCAAACAAATGCTTCGCCTGTGTTGTCATCGGCAATTCACGATGCTGCTCTAACGTACATAACCCTTCTGTTACTGGCCAAGGCCCATATGTTGCATCAAATGATGAAATAAATGCAGCCGTTCTCATGCCGTAATCTTTAAATTGCTTCGAGCATTTAATGAAATGATCGTATGATAACCCTGAATAACGGTGTGGATAAAAGTTATGACAGCCAATTAAATTTTCACGATTTGGTCTATGACTCATAATGTTATCTACATACTTTGTGCCATTGCTCATATTAATCTCAATTTTTAAGCCGTACGGATTGTACGTCATAATCGATTCTTCTAAACCAGAGAAACCAACATCTAAACGAATACCGTAAGCACCTAGTTCATGGAAAAACGATAAATCATTATAAGAAATATCTAGTTGCTCAAAAACAGACGGACTAATATCAACCAATACTTGGAACCCTAATGCATTCGCATGAGAAATCGTTTCTTTAAACTCTTTTACAATTCTCTCTTTTTCGCCATCTACAGATAGTAAACATGTGAATACACGTGTAAATCCGTATTTACTTGCTAATGTTAAATATTCCTTATCTTTCTCTACTGTCGAATGTTCTGGATAAATAGAAATACCTAATCGTCTCATATGTACACGCCTCTTTCTTCATCATATTGTAAACCTTTTCAAATATATGTAGTGAAAAAGTATGTATCCCCTTCTCGTTCACCACTTTTTGAATCCGCTTTCTGAAAAGAAAAAACAATTTCTATCATTCATAACAAATACTAGTCTATACATCTATACTTTACATCTTTTTTTCATAGTTGTGTAGCCTTTACACAAATTTGTCAGTTTTTCTGCCTTAAAAATTGTTATGCGTTTTCAATGCACCTTCCTTGACTGTAACATTGACCAATACATATACTCGAAAGAACAGAGAAAACTTTTATATAGGGGATGAATATATGGGAGAGGCAGTACTCGTAAAACGAGAACCGTTATGGACGAAAGAGTTTATTGCGTTAATTCTAGCAAACTTATGTATGTTTTTAGGATTTCAAATGTTAATTCCAACTTTACCTGTTTATGTGAAAGAAATTGGCGGCACAAGTTCAAATATCGGATTTGTTGTCGGCATGTTTACCGTTGCGGCACTATTTGTTAGACCGCTAACTGGAAACGCCTTGCAAAAATTTAATAAAAAAATCATTTTAATGATTGGTACTGCCATTTGTTTATTAGCTATGGGTAGCTACCTTTTCGCTTCAACCGTCTTCCTCCTGCTTGCCGTTCGCATTTTACATGGGGCTGGGTTCGGCATTACAACGACTACATACGGAACTGTCGTTTCAGATTTAATTCCGCAAGCTCGCCGCGGAGAAGGCATGGGATATTTCGGTCTTTCTGGCACTATTGCAATGGCACTCGGTCCACTTATCGGACTTTGGCTTATGCAAACATATAACTTCACGATTCTTTTTTTATGTGCACTCTCATGTACAATTGTTTCATTAATATTAACGAAACTACTTCAAATCAAAAAAACGCCGCAACCACCACAGCAAACATCTGGTACCTTTCTGGATGGATTTATTGAGCGTAAAGCTTTACTTCCTTCATTATTAATATTATGTATTACGTTAATGTACGGAGGAATTGGGAGCTTCATCACATTATTTGCTACGGAAGTTGGCATTGCTGACATTAGTCTCTTCTTTTTATTTAACGCACTTGCAATCGCTGTAACTCGTCCATTTTCCGGAAAATTATATGATGCGAAAGGTCATACATTCGTCATTATTCCAGGAGTTATTATAACGTTTACAGGTATTATATTACTGTCGTATACAACTACAATTCCGAGCTTAATTATTGCGGCAGCGTGCTATGGAAGTGGTTTCGGAGCAATTCAACCAGCACTACAAGCATGGATGATTGATCGAGTAGCACCACATCGACGAGGAGTAGCAACAGCAACATTTTTCTCAGCATTTGACCTTGGAATTGGTGCTGGAGCGATTATATTTGGATTCATTGCACACTTTACCAACTATGCAACTGTATATCGTTATTCCTCCCTATTACTTATCGCTTTCCTTTTCATTTACATCACAAACTTACGGAAACAAAAACAGAAGGATAAAACTAATGAAAAAGCTGCTGGATAATTCGGCAGCTTTTTTAATTTAAAACATCATTGATTGTCCTACATATTTTTTTAACTTTCATCAAAAAATATGTAGAAAAATGAAATTTTAATCGATAGTTTTCCTCACCTATTTTTACTACCTATAAATAGTGTGATAAATATGACTTCTTAACAAAATTATCGTGTATTGAATATGAAAACCAATTAAATCCAGGTTTTTCTTTAAAGATTTGTAAACTTTTCACCCCTTTGTAAATTTAGTGTAAATTTTACAGGTGAACCGTTTACAGTGCCTCAAGGTTTAGTTAATAATTACATCGTACATGAAATTTAAGGAGTGGAATGCGTGGAATACAATATTCAAGATATGATCTTCCAGTTCATTGGTGGATTAGGTATTTTCTTATTCGGGATTAAATACATGGGCGATGGACTGCAACAAGCAGCTGGAGATCGTCTTCGCGATATTCTAGATCGCTTTACAACAAACCCACTTATGGGTGTACTAGCAGGTATGTTAGTTACTGTATTAATCCAATCAAGTTCAGGAACAACTGCTTTAACAGTCGGACTTGTAAGTGCCGGATTTATGACATTAAGACAAGCAATCGGTGTTATTATGGGTGCAAACATCGGTACGACAGTTACTGCATTTATTATCGGGATTAAAATCGGAGAATACGCGCTCCCAATTATGGCAGTTGGAGCTATCTTATTATTCTTCTTTAAAAATAAAAAAGTACATTCTGTAGGTCAAGTTGTATTCGGTTTTGGTATGTTATTCTTCGGTTTAGAATTAATGAGCACAGGTATGAAGCCTCTTCGCTCTTTAGAGTCATTCCAAGAATTAATGGTTAGCATGAGCGACAATCCAATTTTAGGTATTGTTGTCGGTACAGTCTTCACTTTAATTGTACAAAGTTCAAGTGCAACAATCGGTATTTTACAAGAACTATTCGGTCAAGGCGCAATCGATTTACAAGCTTCTCTTCCTGTATTATTCGGTGATAACATCGGTACAACAATTACAGCGGTATTAGCAGCAATCGGTACTTCAATTGCAGCAAGACGTGCAGCATTAGTTCACGTTATCTTTAATATCGTCGGTACAGTTATCTTTACGATTTTATTAGTACCATTTACAAATTTAATTCAATACTTCCAAACGTCATTAAACTTAAATCCAGAAATGACAATTGCATTTGCACACGGAACGTTTAATGTAACAAATACTATTATTCAATTCCCATTCATTGCTGTATTAGCATGGATTGTAACAAAAATTATTCGCGGCGAAGATTCTGCTATTAATTTCAAACCGCAACATTTAAATCCGATTTTCATTGAGCAATCTCCTGCTATCGCATTAACAGAAGCTCAAAAAGAAATTATCCGTATGGCAGAGTTTTCATTACATGGATTAAAAGAAGCAAACCAATTTTTAAATACACAAGACAAAAAACACGCTAACATGGCTACTCAATTAGAAGGAGCTATTAACAATTTAGATAAAAAAATTACCGAGTATTTAGTTTTACTATCAGAAAAACCACTTTCATCTACAGACTCTGAAAAACATTCAGTTCTAGCAGGTGTTGTTGGAGATATTGAACGTGTCGGTGATCATGTAGAAAACCTTGTAGAACTTGTAGATTTCCAAATTTCAAACCGTGTTTCACTATCAGATGAAGCACTAGCTGAACTAAATGAAATGCTTGAGTTAACAATTTCAACATTACAAGACGCAGTTGAAGCTTTAACAAACTTTGACACTGAACTAGCTCAAACTGTTATTGCAAAAGAACGTAAAATTGACCAAATGGAACGTGTTCTTCGTAAACGTCACGTATTACGTCTAAACGAACGTAGCTGTTCAGGTGATGCAAGCATCATTTTCGTTGATATGGTAAGTAACTTAGAGCGTATCGGTGATCACGCTGTAAATATTGCTGATGGTGTTTTAGGCGAACAAGGTAAGATGGGATTAAAACAATCATTATAATAGGAAAAGAGACGCTCTAATTAGCGTCTCTTTTTTCATTTCATATTCACGACTGTTCTTCCTTTTAACTTTCCTTGCAGTATAAGTGCAAATTTCTCATCTAATTTTTCTAATGTACATTCTTCTGTATAAGGTACTAACTTTGAATTTTTCCACTCATTCGCTAATAATGCCCACACTTCTCTTCTCACATCTACCGGACAGTGAACTGAATCTATTCCTAAAATGCTGATCCCCCGTAATATGAATGGGTATACAGTTGTATTTAACTCATGCCCTGCTACATTACCACACGTCGTTACACAACCTCCATACTTAACTACCTTTAAAGAACTTTCTAACATGTTCCCACCAGCTGTATCGATAACACCTGCGTATACGCCCTTCAACATCGGTTTCCCAGACTTATCATGCAATTCTTCACGATGAATAGCTTTTTTCGCTCCTAGACGTAGTAGCATCTGCTCCTCTTCCATTTTCCCAGTTGCCCCTACTACGTTATATCCTAGCTTCGCTAAAATGCTAACTGCTACACTACCTACTCCGCCAGTAGCACCAGTTACTAAAACATCTCCCATATTAGGCGTAATTCCCGCTCTAATAAGCTTATATACCGATAAAGCAGCTGTAAAACCTGCTGTCCCATACATCATACTTTCCTTCAAAGACATTCCTTCTGGTAAAGGAACGACCCAAGATGATGGCACGCGAATATATTCTCCGAAACCACCAGAAGTATTCATACCTAAATCATATCCGGTTACAATAACTTGATCTCCTTCCTTAAAGGAGGCATTTCTACTACTAACAACCTCTCCTGCCGCATCGATACCAGGTGTGTGAGGGTATGTTCTCGTTACACCTTTATTACCATTAGCTGAAAGGGCATCTTTATAATTTAATGAAGAATAATGAACACGTATTAATACGTCTCCTTCAGGTAAACTATTTATTTCTCTCTCAACAAGAGTTCTTTCAAATTGATTATTTTCCTTTTCTTTCACGACCATCGCTCGGAATGATGTACAATTCATTATGCTCTCTCCTTCATCCGTAAAATTCTTCCTTATTATATAGAAAATATAAGTAAGACTACTCATTTCTTCTTGACTATATTTCAACAAATCTTACTTCTCTATCACTTTCTCACAATACATATTTTCATTTCTACTAAAACAACTTATACTTATCCTACATTCTAAAAATAAAATATAGAAAATCTGACTTTTTATAAATAAATTGAATTTTTACGAAATGTAAATGATTTGTAATGTTTTTTTTCGCTAAATTTCATTATAATAAGTGGATATGAGTGTCGTATTTCAATCCAAATGAAGGAGTACAAGAAATGGAGCAAAACCCATCTTTGCAAGAAAATACACGAAACAACCCGAATAAGAGTAGGAAAAAAACAAAAATTATTATAAGCGTTATTCTATTATTTTTAATAGTAGGTGGCAGTTATACTTGGTTTTTAGTCAATAAAGCATCTTCTGCTGTTCGAAACGCCGCTCACGATTTAGCGCGCGGTGATAAATCTGATTTACGTGATAAAGCTGTAAAACCTATTACAAATAACGTCTCTGTCTTAATAATGGGTGTTGATGAAAGTGATGTCCGTGGGAAAGAATATGGTGAAGCTATAAGAACAGATGCACTGTTACTTGCAACGTTTAATAAAGATAGCAAAACTGTTAAACTATTAAGTATTCCACGTGACACATATACTTATATTCCAGTAGAAAAGAAAAAAGATAAAATTACACACGCTCATGCATTCGGTTCTACTAAAAATGGAAAAGATGGTGGACCACAAGCAAGCATTGATGCAGTTGAAAATTTAATGAATGTTCCTGTCGATTACTTTGTAAAATTTAACTTTAAATCATTTATAAAAATCGTCGATGACTTAGGCGGTATTGAAGTTGATGTACCAGTTGAATTCACTGAACAAGATAGCAATGATAATGCTGAGGCCATTCACCTGAAAAAAGGTGTTCAAAAGTTAAATGGCGAAGAGGCTCTTGCTCTGGCTAGAACACGACACATTGATAGTGATGCGATGCGTGGACAACGTCAGCAACTCGTTATTGAAGCCATTTTAAAGAAACTAACAAGCGTTGGGTCCGTAACAAAAGTTGGTAACATCATTGATGATATTAACGGCCAATTCGTTACAAACTTAACATTCGACGATATGCTTTCATTCTATAAATATGGATCAGATTCTACTATTGAAAAATTACAAATTCAAGGTGAAGACTGTTACATGGCAAAAGGTGATGACACATGTAGTAAATCTCCTGGTGGTGGTCGAACGTACTACTACAATCCAGATAAAAAAGACTTAGCTAATACTACAAACGAACTTCGTAGTCACCTTGGGCTACCTGCATATACAAAATCTGACTCTGATTCGAAAAAAACAAGCTCAGAGAAAACAAAAGAATCTACATCCGATTCGAAAAAAACAAACTCAGAGAAAACAAAAGAATCTACATCCGATTCGAAAAAAACAAACTCAGAGAGAACGAAAGAAACTGACTCTGAGAATACAAACAAACATGAATCAAGTAACAACAAACGTAATGATAATAGCAGTGAAGATACAGAAACATCGTCTAATGACAATGAATAAAAAGAAACCGTACTCTATGGAGGTAGAGTGCGGTTTCTTTTTTAAGATAAAAATCAGAACTTTCTAACTATCTTTTTTAATATTTTTAAATTATAATAAATAGTAGTAATCTATTCCAATTACCAGGGGGCTCATACATATGAAAGCTGCAGTAAAACATAACATTTCAGATTTTAAAGACTACTTAAAATCCAACGACATATACATGGAAGAAAATATAGATGAAAATGATGGTTCTGTTCATTTTTCAGTAGGATTAGAGACAGAAGCTGGCGCAAAAATTCAACTTATCGCTGCTTTCCAAAACGAACATCCTACTGTGGATATATACTGCTTCAATGTTGCTCATGTACCTGATGCAACATCAACAAATGATATTTTACACGTCATCAATGAATTAAACACATCTTATCGATTTGCAAAATTCACACTAAACAAGCAAAATGCAATTGATATTTCAACATCTCTTGCATTCTCAGAACCAAACTTTAATCCAGCACTTGTCTTTGAACATACGAGAATGCTATATAAACTGGCGAACGATGAATATAAGAACTTAATGAAAGTTATTTGGGCATAAAGTGAAACTATAATCAGTGGGGGTTTTGTTCATCCCCCACTGATTATCAGCCCTCACCAATCGGGCGTTTACGGGCAGTTGATCTCCCACCTAACTTCTTTGCTCCAGCCGAATTTTAAGGTGGGAATTTTACTGCCCGTTAATGCGGGATAAATAAAAAGATGGTGCTACAAGCAGCACCATCTTTTTATTTCGATATCATATCAACCCACATCTTTATCGCAGTTCCTACAATTAAAGCAGACAATACGTATTGTAAAACTTTTTGATTCACTCTCTTCCCTACTTTCACTCCAAGCGGAGCGGCAAATAAACTTGCTACCGCAACGATAAGAGCTGGGATAACAACTACTTGTCCCGTAATCACTTTCCCAGTAGTAATCCCTACCGAGGAAATAAAAGTAATAGCGATAGATGTTGCTATTGTCGTACGTATCGGTAGTTTTAAAACAACTAACATAATCGGAACTAAAAGAAACGCACCACCAGCCCCAATAATGCCGGAAACACTGCCTACAATAAACGCTAACATACTAGCTAGCCATTTATTATACATAGTTCCTTCTGAATCCTCACAGTTGTTTCGCTTCGGTATAAACATCATAATAGCCGCGATAGTAGCTAATATTGTATAAACAACATTTACAGTATGCTCATTTAATAGATTCGCGCTAAAGCTACCTACAAAGCTTCCTATTAATATACTAGCTCCCATATACACAACTAACGTTTTATCCATATCGTTACTTTTCCGATATGCCCACGCACCTGCAAAAGTTGCAAAAAACACTTGAACCGCTGTAATACCGCTCACTTCATGTGATGTATAGCCAGCAAATCCTAGTAATACCGGAATGTATAAGATCATCGGATAATTAATAATTGCCCCGCCAATCCCAACCATTCCTGATATAAACGATCCTATAAACCCAATAATAAAAAGCAGTACTGTTAAACTCATATTTCATCCCCCGACTTCTAAAAAGAAGGTGATTTAAATAAATAAATTCACATTCCCATCCGAAGCATCTGCTAAATATGCACCTACTCCTGC
This sequence comes from Bacillus paramycoides, assembly GCF_001884235.1. GTDB lineage: Bacteria > Bacillota > Bacilli > Bacillales > Bacillaceae_G > Bacillus_A > Bacillus_A paramycoides. Next base: position 72,676 of record NZ_MAOI01000023.1, read on the forward strand.
AAACTCTACCCCTTCCATAATCTCTTCCTCTTTTAACCCTAATAAATCTACTGTCATTTGACAAGCTACAAGCTTAACTCCTTGCTCTTTCGCCATATCAATTAAGTCTGGCAAAGGCATCACATTATGCTTCTTCATAATTCCTTTAATCATTTTTGGCCCCATACCAGCAAAGTTCATTTTTGATAATCCCATCTTATCCACACCGCGCGGCATCATTTTTCCAAACACTTTCTCTATAAAAGTTTTCTTTACTTCCACATGCTCATCTTTCCTGAGGGCATTTAAGCCCCAGAAAGTATGAAAAATAGTCACCTCTTGATCATATGCCGCTGCACCATTTGCAATAATATAAGCTGCCATCGCTTTATCATAATCTCCACTAAATAAGACAATTGTTGTTTTCTTCTGTTGCTCCATGTTGTTCCTCCTCCAAATTACCTATAGGGGTATTTAAACCCCTATAAAAAATCGCTTATTTTCGCCCTATTCTACTTTACCTTCCCAAGCTAACATACCACCTACCATATTGATCGCTCGAAAACCGTAGCTCTCTAAAAATTGAACTGCTCTTGCACTTCTCCCGCCAGAACGACAAACGATAATATATTCCTGATTTTTATTTAACTCATGCATACGAAATTCTAATAGCCCTAGTGGAATATTACATGCTTCTGGAATTTTCCCTTCAGCTACTTCTTCTACTTCACGTACATCTACGATATTTACTGCTTCTTTACGTAACAATTTTTCTTCTAATTCTTTTGCAGTCATTTCTTTCATGTTTCCCATCTCCTTCTTAATTACAAGCATTCATACCGCCTGAAACATTTGTAATATGTTGAAATCCTAGTTTTTTTAACATTTTCGCTGCTTGTTTACTTCTCATTCCACTTTGACAAAGAACAATAACTTCTTTACTTTTATCTAATTGTTTCGCTTTATTAGCCAGTTCATTTAATGGGATATTCCGAAACCCTTTAATATTATTTCCTCTATATTCACCAGGTGTACGTACATCAATAAATTGTTTATTATTTTGCCCCATCATACGCTTCAATTCTTTTCCTGAAATATTTTTTACTCCTCTAGCTGGTAAGAAACGAGAAATGATAAACCAAGTTACAAGTATAATTAAGATTATATTCAATATTGTCTTTCCATCCATATAATGATAGCCTCTTTCTGTTATATTTTTTTATCCCGCATTAACGGGCAGTAAGACACTCACCTCAAAATTCGGCTAGAGCAAAGAAGTTAGGTGGGAGATCAACTGCCCGTAAACGCCCGATTGGTGGGGGATGAACAAAACCCCCACTGATTAAAGTTTCACTTTATTCGTCGCTACACTATAACTTTGAATACAAAACCCCTTCTTGTTTAAAAACCGAACACTTAAATTTCGATCTACTTTATTATGAACAATAAGATGTATCGGTTTATTTGGTATTTCATAATAGTACCGCTTTAAATACGCATACGGTATACACATAACTTTAGAAGTATGATTACCGTGACTCTCTGTATAGTCACGCACATCTATAACAATAACATCCTCACTTTGTCTTACTTGCTCTATTGAAATATGTGCAACATGTAAAACAGGAACGTAACGTTTTAATATATTTCCTATTATCAATACTATTATGGGTATAACCATATAAAACATATATGACGATCCTCTTCACTTCTAATAATGAGCAGAGAATACCCTCCACTTTTCATTGAAATATTATGCTTTCTTGATCCAAAACTTTAATTCGCCTTCTTCTTCCGTATGTTTTAACACTTCATGACCGCCTTTTTGTGACCATGCTGGAATATCTTTAATCGCACCTTTATCTGTTAAGTGTACTTCTAACACTTCTCCTGATTGTAATGCTTCCATTGCTTTCTTTGTTTTTACAATTGGCATTGGACATGCTAATCCTTTTACGTCTAATACTTCTTTCACATTCATCTTACATACCTCCGCTTTTTTTATAATTAAGCCTTCTTAATCCAGAACTTTAATTCGCCTGCTTCTTCCGTATGTTTTAACACTTCATGACCACCTGTTTTTGACCATGCTGGAATATCTTTAATTGCACCTTTATCTGTTAAGTGTACTTCTAACACTTCTCCTGATTGTAATGCCTCCATCGCCTTCTTTGTTTTTACAATTGGCATTGGACATGCTAATCCTTTTACGTCTAATACTTCTTTCACATTCATCTTATATACCTCCACTTTTCATTTCATTTAGAATCGAATTAGTCGTGAACAGCACAACGGTTTGGACCAATCTCCATTTCACGCTCTTCTTCTTGACTTGGGTTTAATTGCCCCATATTTGTTTGACGAATTTCTTGATATGCATTCGGTTGAGGTGGTAAATTCTCTGTTACAACTTTACGAAACTCTCCCTCATCCTCAATATTTAATCCTGCATTATACTCAAATAAATCTTTTAATTTTGCGCTAACAATCCCACTCTCGTTCATTTCACTTATTTTTGAATAATGAGCCGGCAACACAATTAAACTTTGAGATAGTTCTTTATATCGGCTATATAAAGTATTACGTAAATCACTTACCCAATCTTCAGCTTTCCCAGCAAGATCCGGACGCCCAATCGAATCTACGAATAAAATGTCTCCTGATAATAAATACTCATCATCTACAATAAATGAAGTACTACCAATTGTATGTCCCGGCGAATAGATTGCTTCGATATCAATCTTTGTTTCCCCAACAGTAATTACAGCACCTTCTACAAGTGGTTCGTAAGAAAATACAACTTCTTCCGCATCTTTCGGCGGTAACCAATACGTCCCATTTACTTTTTCAGCTAACTTACGACCTCCTGAAATATGATCGGCATGCAAATGCGTATCCATTACATTTGTAATTACAGCACCTTGTTCCTTTGCAAATTCCTCATATGCCTCAACTGTTCGTACTGCATCAATAACAGCTGCTTCTCCTTTAGAAATGACCATATATGATAAGCAACCTTTTCCAAGGCGGTTAAACTGATACATACTTCCGCCATCTTTTAAATCTCCAACTTTTATAGGCTTTACATATTCACTCCAAGCCTTCATACCACCAGCTAAATAATAAATATTTTCTAATCCAGCCTCTGTTAATTTCTCTGCCACAAATATAGAAGATCCTTCTTTTGCACATACTACTAAAACATCTTTATCTTTAGGTAATTCACTTACAATATGATCTACACCCTCTAATAAATCAAAGTACGGCACATTCATTGAAGTAACTTCTTTCCCTTCAATTTTCCAGTTTTCATAATCCGCTTCATTACGTACATCTAAAATAAATAACTCCTCATACATAACCTTTTCTGCAACATCTTTTGCTGCTAAATGTTTAACCTTCATTCTATTACCCCCTATGGTATATTTATACTTAAAATTTTTTTCCTTATCTTTTTTCTATCTTTCCATTCCAATGCAGCATGCCAGGAATAACATTCTTAACATTGTTAAACCCTTGCTTCTCCAATAGTTGACAAGCAAGATCACTGCGATTTCCTGTCCGACAAACAACATATATTGGTTTTGTTTGACTTAAAACACCTTGTTTTTCTTCTAACTCACCTAACGGAATTGAAATTGCAGATGGGATGTGTCCAAATGTATATTCCGCTTCTTCCCTTACATCTAAAACGATGCATTCTTCGCCAGCTAGTAACTTTTCTTGTAATTCCTCATTTGTTACTGTATGAGCGTATTTTACTAATTCGTTTATTTCTTGCGCACTCGCTTTTCTTACATAATGTTTTAAGGTATCTCCCTCTTGCTTTGTACCTATATATTGATGACCAACATTATTGGCCCAACTTTGTAAATCTGCTGTAGAGCCTTTATCTGTTGCTTCTATTTCAATCACTTGCCCAGATTGTAATGCCTCCATCGCCTTTTTTGTTTTCACAATCGGCATCGGACATGCTAATCCTTTACAATCTAAATGTGTATCTACCTTTATACTCATATTGACTTCCTCCTCAAAGTATATATACATATACCTGTACGGGTATATTAAAATGTTATTTAAAATCTGTCAACAAATAAGTTTGACAGATTATCGGCTTTTTACTAGTAATTGAACAGCTTCTTTAATAAGATCCTCATTGGAACCATCACCTTTTTCAAACTGTTCACGTAAACATTGTTCCAAATTTGTTCCCACAATTAATCCAATCGAGCGATCCAATGCAGAACGAGAAGCAGTTAGTTGTGTGATTACTTCCTTACAATCTTTTCCTTCTTCCATCATACGAAGCACACCACGAACTTGCCCTTCAATACGCTTTAATCGATTTTTTATATCTTGATTATATTCCATTCTATAATCACCTCATTACCATTATGTCACTATTTATAGCTTATGACAATATATTATACCCTGTAGGGTATTTTGTAAAGCCCTTAATTTAAATTTTTTAACCTAAATGTGAAAAAAGCATATCGTGAGACTTCTATCCTTATTTTTTGAGCCTATACAAAGCTGAATTTTACGAGCAGCAATCTCCCACCTAACTCCTTTGCTTTACAGCCGAATTTTGAGGTGGGAGTCTTACTGCCCGTTAATGCGGGATAAACATCAATATACAATACGGTCTGGTAATACTGTTCCGTATAATTTAAAGCCGCCATCTACATTCTTTACCTTATATCCTTTTTCCATTAACATGCGCGCTGCAACATACCCTCTCATACCAAGTTGACAAGTAATATATATTTCTTTGTCCACTGGCACTTCATCCAAACGATCACGTAATTCATCTAACGGAATATTAATAGAACCATTAATCATTCCCTGTTTTAGTTCATTAGGCTCTCGAACATCAATAAGATACCCACCATTTTCAACAATACGATCTATTTCATGCCATTGTACCGTGTCCACAAAACCATCTACTATATTACTTGCCACATACCCCACCATGTTTACTGGGTCTTTTGCAGAAGAATACGGGGGTGCATATGATAATTCTAAATCCGGTAAATCGATTACAGTTAAATTTGCCTTCATTGCCGTTGCAATAACATCGATACGCTTATCTACCCCGTCACGTCCTAAAGCCTGTGCTCCGTAAATTTTCCCACTATCTTTATTAAATATTAATTTTATTAGCACTGGCGTAGCATTTGGATAGTACCCCGCATGAGAGTTTGCCTGTACATGTACTACCTCATAGGGTATATTTAATCGTTTTAATATTTTCTCATTTACTCCAGTCGTAGCAACTGTTAAATCAAAAACTTTAGCCACAGAAGTTCCCATCGTACCTTTATATAAAGAATCCGTATGACCATGAATAATATCTGCTAACATGCGACCTTGACGATTAGCCGGCCACGCTAAAGGAATCATTGTTTCTGTTTCTGTAACAAAATCTTTCACTTCAATCGCATCACCAATTGCATATATATGTGGGTCCGATGTTTGAAATTTCTCATTTACCTTTATCGTTCCTCTAACTCCTAGTTCTAATTCTGCATCCTTCGCTAAACTACTCTCTGGTTGTACACCAATTGCTAAAATAATCATATCAGTCTTTATTATTGAACCACTTTTTAAACGTACAACAGTCCCGTTCTCTTCTAATGCATCCACACCATCTTCAAAAACAAGCTCAACATTGTGATTTTTCATATGCTCATGTACATATGCTGCCATTTCATAATCGATCGGTGGCATAACTTGATTTGCCATCTCTACAAGAGTAACATCAATTCCTCGTTCTCTTAAGTTTTCAACCATTTCCACTCCAATAAATCCTCCACCAATCACCGTCGTATGACGTGGTTTCTTCTCATCAATGTACGCTTTAATACGATCTGTATCAGGTACATTTCGTAATGTAAACAAAGCCTTTGCTTCTTCAATACCCGGAATAGGTGGAACAATTGGTTTCGCCCCTGGTGAAAGAATTAAAACATCATATTCCTCGTTATATGTTTCATTTGTAGTTACATTCTTTATAGTAATTGTTTTCTCTTCTTTATTAATCTTTACGACTTCACTTAATACACGTATATCTAAATTAAAACGCTTTGACATCTTTTCAACAGTTTGTACTAATAGTTTTTGTCTTTCTGTAATTACACCGCCAATATAGTATGGTAATCCACAGTTTGCAAATGAAATATATTCACCGCGCTCAACCATAATAATTTCATCTTCTTCACTTAAACGACGAAGTCTTGCAGCTACTGATGCTCCACCAGCAACTCCACCTACTACAACAATTTTTCTAGACATATTTCAAACCTCCATATTATTTATTATTTAATTTCCTCATGTATCACATACAGAAAACTCATACCCGTATGGGTATATAATAAAATACACAAAAATTATTTTCAATACATATCTCTTTCTTTCACAAATTCGAAACAAATAAAAAAAGAACCTAGACATCTTTATCAAGACCTAAATTGAAAAAAATCTTAATTTATAAGGACTCTAACAAAATATTCATGTATATTATGTAGAAATCAAAAAGGATCTTCCGTTGAAGATCCTTTTTGATTCTTGTTTAACTAACGCACCCGTTAGTTAAATAACAGAAGGTTTTTTAGTCAAGAACCACTCCAATAGTATTACGGTATTAAATTACATATCAAAAGGTTCAAGCTTCAAAATAAATTCTTCAACATCCTTGCCTCTTGCGTTGGAAAACCCCTTATCTTCAGAGGTGATTTTAAACCCGCATTTTTCCAATACCCTGATGGAGGCGAGGTTATCTTTAGCGGCACGAGCATAGAGCGGGCGTACCTTAATATACTCCAGAAACTCTGACAACGCTTTAGTTGCAATACCTTGACTCCAATATTCCTTCCCAATCCAGTAGCTTACTTCGGGTTCGCTGAACTGTTCAAAGTTCGAGACGTGTCCAGTGACAATGCCATTGAATAATATAGTCTTAATTGTGATGGTCTCGTCAGCGATAATTTTTGTCCAATGGTCAAAAAATGCGTCCTTATCAGTGGGGTCTTTAGCTGTAAAAGCAGCCATATAGTTAGCCGTTGAATCTAGTTGTTGTTCATAAAAGATAGGAAGATCTTCCTCTGTGATATCTCGTAGCTTCACTTCGCTTTTGCTAATGGATTCCATATAATTCACAAGCCCCTTAACATATTTTTGAATATAAATTCTTCAAATTTTAGAGAAATTCCTTCTTCAACTATCCTGCTTCGTTAGTTGAATAAGAAAAAGAGTTACCGAAGTAACTCATATATGCCCTTATATTGGACATAGTATCCGCTTCTCATTATAGTCTGTTTAAACATCCCCAAGTTCTTTTCTGTATAGTTCTATAGCTTTCTGTATGATTAAATCCATGCCTAAAGGCGACGTAGTATGGGGTAATACTTATTTTTGACGGCTGAATTTCATTTACGAATGAAGTAATTTGTCATACTTCCTATAATCTCTTTGCAAAACTATAATCCATGTCTCCACCTAACGCTGCAGCTGTATCACCAGTTTCTCTAAAATCATGTTTATAAATTTGTTCAAATGAACCGAAATCTACCTGCTTATAAAATTCAAAACAAGGGAATCCATCGTGTTCTCCTTGAATATCGATGCTACCATCCTTTTTAACACATACAGTTAATAAATAATCTACAGGAGGTGCATATACATTTAATGGATTACTAGCGCTTGCACTCATTTTGAATTGTACACCGTCAGAATTCCATACAATATCAGTACACACAATATTTTCGGTACTTGCTTTTCCTGTTCTTTTATTCACAGAACCATCTGGATTCGTAACCTTTTCCGTCGTAATACCTGTGTTTGCATATGAAAACACTTCTTCTTTATAAAAATCTACTACTACCTCTTGCTCAACTCTAGAGCGCATAGTATTTACCGCATGCGGTGTAAATTCACGTGAATCACCTTCGAATTGAATTACTTTCCCTGTTTGTACATCTTTCTTAGGTTCTGTCCAAGACATTGGAATAAATACGTTAGCTCTAATTTTAACGATATTCGTCATAAGAAACACCTCTATAATTTTATTTTAGATACTGCATACGATTGAATAAAACAGACCACCATTTCGGCCCCATAATCAAATGCTTTCTCTTTTACGTTTGCTACTTCCTTCTTAAAAATAGCGCTATATTTATATCTAGATTGCCGTTTTAAAGCTATATTCCATTTCTCCAGCTAATGCTGCTGGGGTATCATCCGTTTCTCTGAAATCATGTGTATATATTAATTCAAATGAACCAAAGTCTATTTGTTTATAAAATTCATAGCACGGGAAACCATCATGTAAACCTTCAACATGCACAGCACCACTCTTACTAACTCGTATAGTCAAAAAATAATCAGCTGCAGGTGCTGCCGCGTCTAACGGATTGCTGGCACTTGCTCTCATTTCAAATGAAACCTCATCCTCACTCCATGCAATATTAGTACATACAATGTTTTCTGTACTTGTTTGTCCTTTTTGATACTCAATTGAGCCATCTGGATTTGTAATTTTCACAGTGACGATACAAGCATCTGCATATGTGAAAATTTCTCTTTTATAAAAATCAATATTCACTTCTTGCTCTAATCTTGAACGCTTTGTGTTCACAGCGTACGGTGTAAATTCACGTGCATCTCCGGCATATTCAAAAACTCTTCCTGTTGCAGGATCCTTAATAGGTTTCAGCAAAGCATACGGCGCAAATACACTCCCTCTAATTTTAACGATATTAACCATGTGAAACCTCCATTATTTCTATTTAAATAAATCATTATTTGTTCTAGCACTACAATATAGTCAATTTGATTGACTATAAGCAAGGAGGTTATATACATGGATCATCAAACATTTAACGAATTAGACCTTACTTCACTTTTATCATTATCATTCAGTACATTAATTACTGAACTACATGACAGATTAAGTGAATTGGGATTTGAAGATATTAGACCAGCACATGGTTTTATGTTCAAACGCATCCTTCCAAATGGAGCAACAGGTATAGAATTAGCTGAGTATTTAGGGGTTTCTAAGCAAGCTGTAAGTAAAATGGTCGATTCTCTTGAGAATAGTGGCTACGTTACACGCAAAACGCACCCTACTGATAAAAGAGGTAAAATCATTGTTCTAACCGAACGTGGTTTGTCAGTAATGAAAGCAAAAGAAGAAATAGTAGCTGAAATAGAGCAGCGATGGATTGAAAACATAGGTGCAGAAAGAATGCAATTGCTCAAAGAAGATTTAACAACATTCGTTACTAAAGAAAATACAGGTAAATTAGCATCGAGCATACGACCTGTTTGGTAAACGAACTCTGTATAATAAAAAGAACGGACAAGAAATTCTTTGTCCGTCCTTTTTATTACATCACACATACTTCCGATGCACCATCTTCCCATCATAAGAAAACACAACGCCCTTACTCTCCACATTGGACTCCATATGCACCGTTCTTCCCCATAACTGATGAATGTATGGCAATACTTTTTCTAAGTATTTTAAATCTAGTTCAATTCCTTCGTAGCTATGTTTAATGTACAATTCTCCATTCTTTAAGTAGTCTCCATCTTCTACTACTAAGTACGGGAAACCTCCATTTGTGCGCATATTTACGAGTTGATCGCGTACATGTTCCCACTCTTTATCAATTACTTTATATTCTTTTCCTTGGCGCTGGAATAAGTACATATCTTCTCGCATTACGAGTTCTTTATTTAAGTAGTTTCTTAGGAATGATACGTCCCATTCAATTTCCCGTACTTCAAAGATTTTCTCACGACCAGAACCTGGTTTTACACCGCGTCGCTTCATTTCTTCTGTCGGGTTGTTATAGCGTTCTTCAATATCTTCAAACATTTTAATACCGAGGTAGTATGGATTAATACTTGTTTTTGATGGCTGTACGACACCTGCGTTTAATTTCGCAAATTCAATTGCTTCATCAGATGTTAAATCCATTTCACGAAGTATGCGTTGATGCCAGTAGGAAGCCCAGCCTTCGTTCATGATTTTCGTTTCAAGCTGCGGCCAGAAATATAACATCTCCTCACGCATCATCGTTAATATATCGCGCTGCCAATCTTCTAGCTCCCGACTATATTCTTCAATAAAGAGAAGTAAATCTTTCTCTGGTTGCGGAGGGATTTTCTTCTTTTTATGCATATTAGGTCGTTCTCTCTTTTTGTTTCGATCATCTAAATTCCATAAATCATCGTACTGTGATCTCTTTTTCTTTTCTACATCCTCTTCTAAATCTTCAATACTCCATGCAAGTTTCGGACGCATTAGTGACGGATCAATATGTTCTTGAATGGCAAGTACGGCATCTAAAAATGTTTCTACCTCTGCTTTTCCATACTTATGCTCATATGCTTTCACACGATCCGCTGTTGCCGCCATACTCTCCACCATATCCCGTTTCGTATTAGAGAACCGAATATTATTTTTAAAGAAATCACAGTGCGCTAAAACGTGCGCCACGATTAGTTTATTTTGAATTAAGGAGTTCGTATCTAATAAAAAGGCGTAACATGGATCAGAGTTAATAACGAGTTCATAAATTTTACTAAGTCCCAAATCGTATTGTAATTTCATTCTGAAAAATTGCTTTCCAAAACTCCAATGTGAAAACCTCGTCGGCATCCCATATGCACCAAATGTATAAATAATTTCCGCTGGACATATTTCATAACGCATCGGATAAAAATCAAGCCCAAATCCAGTCGCAATTTCAGTAATTTCCGCAATCGCATATTGCAGTGCTTTATCGTCACTTGCTCTCATTATTTTCCCTCCTTACACTTTCCCTTAAGAAAGTGTATGATGAGGAACAAGCTTTCATGAGGATTGATTGCATAATAAAAAGACACCCCCGCAAAAACGAGAATGCCTTTTTCCAATTACCCTTCAATAATCTCCATCTTCTCCGTAATCGGCGTACGCGCTTTTCCTTCTGGTGCTTTATCGAAATAGCCGATATGAAGAATTCCAACAATGCGTTGGCCTCTTGTTAAACCGATTCCTTCTATAAATAGTGGATTGTAGTTTAATCCACCTGATTTCCAAACACTTCCTAGGCCGCGTTCCCAAGCAAGCAACTGGAAGTTTTGCATAAATGCACATGTTGCAGCGTAATCTTCGTCACGTTGAATTTGACGTGGATCTTCATCAATGTAAACAACGATTTGTGCAGGTGTGCTTAAGAAACGGTCAGATAAAATTTTGCCGCGTTTCGCTCTTTCTTCTTCTGTGAAAGAGTTTAATACTGCGTCTACTAATTTCTGACGGCCTTCTCCAATGTATAATTTACAATTCCATGGCTCACGATGTTTATGATTTGGTGCCCATGTTGCGTCGTTTAATAGTTCAATTAATAGCTCTTTTTCTACTGCTTTATCTGTAAATGTACGAACAGAACGTCTTTCTTTAATAACGTTTGCGATGGAAGTATATGTCGTCATATTTTTCTCTCCCTTATTTTCATCTATATGTATAAGTTTATTATTGATATTGATTTTCAATTTCGATTATAACCTAGTTTTTTACTATTAATCAATGTTTTATGTTGGAAAACTTATAAAAAATTCTTTTTCTACTGTGAATAAAAAAACTTAGCTTGTTCACAAGTTTTTCACATTTTATGGAAATGATAAGTGTGAAGTTTTCCACATTATCCATCTAGGAGGAGTTTGTATGTACAAGAAAATCGCAGTAAGTATGACTATGGCAGCATTATTATGCGGAGTATCTATCTTCCCTGTTTCTGCTGCTACGCCAGTTCCATCAAAAGAAGCGATGATGCATCATCATAAACCAATTTCAGAGGAAGAAATGAAGTCGCTCGAAAAACTCGGCTATAACAAACATGAAATTTGGAAAGCTGCACACATTGCAAGAATAAGCAAAAAAGAAATTAAAGACGTTTTAACTTACTATAAACAAAATAAATCTTGGGAGAAAACGGCACAGCATTTCGGTGTAGACCCAAGTAAATTGAAAAAGCATCATATGAATAAAGAAACGAAAAAAGCATTGCTACAAGAGCTAGCAAACATGCACAAATCTACACCGGATCAGCTAAAACAAAAAATGAAAGAGTATAACATCGGCTTACGTCATCTCGCGGTGCTAACAATCATCGCTCAAAAAAGTAATACCCCTCTCGATGATGTACTGAAAATGAAAAAAGATGGAATGAACATTAAACAAATTGCAGAAAAATTAAATGTAAAAAAAGAAGATATACGACCAGAAATGATTAAATTAGTGAAGTCTATTAAAGAAAAGAAAACAAATTAATACGACAAAAAGGAAGAGGTACTCATTACCCTTCCTTTTTTTATATCAATCCGCTCCTTTTAATTTTTCTTTCTAATTTTCAAGTATAAATTCCCGCCTTTCCCAAAAACTAACATAAGTAAATGATGTATGTAAGAGGTGAGAAAATGTTTCGTTCTTCGTCTAAAAAGAATAAAAAAACAATCCGTTCCATTCCAGAATTTATCCACACTATGAAAGGGTCTAGTGATTTCGTTTCTTATAACATCGTAGAAGATGGGACGTTATGTTTGTTTTATTATAAATCTACAGCTGAATCACTCCTCATTAATCGATTCATTTTAACACCTATAAAAAGAGAATTAGATCACATTGAAAATATAAGTGACATAGCAAATATCGTCACACTTGAGGAGATTATCACCGGCCCTTCTATTGATGATATTCGTGAAAAATTATTAAGTGGGTATGTACTCATACAGCTAAAAAATGATTCTCGCTCAGCAGAATATGCACTTATTCGTGCCGAAAGTTCAGTTGTAGGTACACGATTATATAACGATACCGAAAATGAATATAGTGTAATTGGTCCAAAAGTCGGATTTGTTGAAAATATTGATACGAATACACACTTACTTCGCCGAAATATTGTAACGGAGCAATTAGTTTTCAAAGAAGTTGTAGTTGGCTCTATATCAAAAACAAAGGTCGTAGTTGCTTACATCGAAGGCATTACGAATGAACAGCACGTTAATACCGCAATGCAGCGCCTACAAGACATTGACTTTGATGTTCCTTTCGATGCGACTATGATTGAACAATTTATTAGCGATAACAGTAACTCTCCCTTCCCTGTTTTACTACCTACAGAGCGCTTAGATCGTTCTGTTTATGCACTCATTAATGGAGGGGTTGTCATTTTAACAGACGGTTCCCCTTACGCATTAGCTGGACCAGCGACGTTACTTGATTTCTTTGTCTCTCCAGAAGATTATTATTTACCATGGGTAGCGGGCTCATTTCTTCGGATGGTTCGTTTTTTTGGAGCAGCATTCTCTTTATTTTCGTCAGCTATTTATACAGCTGTATTAACGTATCACTATCAAATGATTCCAGCTGATTTACTTGGCCCAATTATTTATTCTAGAGCTAACGTACCGTTCCCACCTGTTTTAGAGGCTCTTTTTTTAGAAATTACAATTGAATTACTTCGCGAAGCCGGGGCACGATTACCGACAAAAGTTGGACAAACGATCGGTATTGTTGGGGGGATTGTAATAGGACAAGCATCGGTAGAGGCTGCTTTAACGAGTACCATTTTATTAATTGCGGTTGCATTATCCGCACTTGCTTCTTTTACAACACCGACGGTAAAAATGTCTTCTACTATTCGGTTATTGCGCTTTCCGCTCATTATTTTGGCCGGGGCATTTGGAGGCTTAGGTCTTATTGTCGGATTCGTATTTATTTTAGCGCATTTAATTCGTCTAAAATCACTTGGCTCACCTTATTTATTACCGTTATATCCATTTCGAGGTTTAGGTACTGCAGAAGGACTACTGCGCTTACCATTTAGCCAAACTGCAGGGCGTGCCTCTTTTCTGAGACCGAAAAAGAAGTGGCGCTATGATCCAAACAACGCAAAAAGGAAACGTGATGGTGAAAAGAAATGAAATTTTTTTTACTATGCTTTACTATTATCATTTTTATTTTCCAATCAGGTTGTACGCAACCGAATATAGTTGATACGCAGCGAATTATTCATGTAGGCGGATTCGATATAACGAAAGATAAACAATTCCGCGGGACAATTCTCTATCCAGATTATACAAAGGGTGTGCAATCAAAACCACAAACTCAGTCTACAACTGCAGACACAATTGAAACAATATCTTCACGCTTAAATGCCAAATCACCACATACTGTCGCTGTAGGTCAAATGCGTGTTGTCCTATTTGGAAAATCATTTGGTGAACGTGGAATTAGTGACGTTATTAATAACTTACAGCGTGACCCTAACATTGGCCGGGATGTCCAGCTAGCACTTGTAGATGGTTCAACAGAAGAACTTCTCAAACACGTCAAAGCAAATGGATCACTATATCTTTCTGATTTACTTGAACAAAATATAGAAAATGAGACGATTCCTCGGACCGCTTTAAATATTTTTCTATATAACTTTTATTCATCAGGATGCGATTCATTTCTTCCTTACATTCAAGTGGATGAAGACCAATCAGCTTCCATTAAAGGTCTCGCTTTTTTAAAAAAGGATAAAGTAGCTATGTATACAGATAAAAAAGGATCTTTTTTATTAAAATTACTCATTAATCCCACTAAAAATGGGCGTTATGAAGTTCCAATACGCCAAGGTAAACAGAAAGGATTAATCGCCACTCAAAACTTATCTGGAGATAGTGTTTGTGACGTTACTCAAGATGGTGATATCCCGAAAGTTCACATCCGTTTAAAACTAAACGGACTCATAAAAAACGCACCAGATTGGCTTGATTTATCGAAAAATGAAAATATAACTTACGTCAAAAAACATGTCGAAAAAACACTTGAAAAACATTTAAACGAATTAATAAAACAATTCCAAGAAAAAGAAATTGATCCGATAGGTCTACGTGAAGAAATTCGTAGTCACTCGAGAAAATGGAGTATGAAACAAATTCAAGAAATGTATCCTAGCCTAGACGTTGCGGTTAATGTGCAAATTAATGTCGTACAATCTGGTATCGGAGAATAATGAGGTGCTAAAATGGATAAGCAAAATAAAACAAATACTGTTTCCCCCTATTTCGCATTTCTGTTATTACACTCCCTTCAAATTGGAGTAGGTGTTTTAGGATATCAACGAATTATTGCGCAATATGCTGGATATGACGCTTGGATTTCCCTTATTGTTGCTGGTATTGCGACTCATATCGCGCTATTTTGCATGCTAAAAATGTTAGAAAAAGATAATGATTTAATGAATATTCATACGACATGTTTCGGGAAGTGGATCGGGACCTTTTTTTCCGTATGCTTTGCCGCATATCTTCTATTATTTTGTCTTACTGTTCTTCGTACATATATTGAAGTCATTCAAGTTTGGGTCTTCCCTACAATTAAACCATGGAAATTAACTTTATTATTTTTACTCGTGACTTACTACGTAATAAAAGGCGGATTCCGGTCTGTAACAGGAATGTGTTTTTGGGGCGTCATAATACCTATTTTCGTAGTACTCTTTTTAGTTTTCCCAATGAAATACGCACATTTCCGTAACATTTTACCTATTCTCACCCATTCACCCATAGACATTCTAACTTCAGCTAAAGCTTCTGCATTAGAATTTCTTGGATTTGAAGCACTACTTATCTTCTATCCGTTTATCGAAAAAGGAAAGTCTTTAAAGAGATGGGCACATGGCGGTATTGCTTTTACAACTATTTTATACGTATTATTAGCAATCGTTTCCCTTATGTACTATAGTCAAGGACAGTTGCACCACACAATTTGGCCTACATTAACGATGCTAAAAATCATTAAAATCCCCTTTATTCAGCGATTTGAATACATAATTATATTCGTATGGTTCCTTATTATTTTACCTAACCTTTGTTTAACGATTTGGTCTTCTTGCCGTACTATTAAGCGTTCTTTTCATATATCATTTAAAATTACATTGCCACTTTTTATTGTAACTGTATTTATCTCATCCCTATTTTTCACAAACCGTGAGAGTATTAATACATTAAATACAGTACTATCAAAAGCTGGCTTATATATCGTATACGTTTATATACCGATTTTATTTCTATTCCATTCACTGCGATGGCACTTCAAAAATCGTTCCAAAAAAACTTCTCCCTAGGTGTGCTTCAGTCTGATACAATTTTATTAATACATTTGTAAAGGGGACAAGCAGATGAAAAAATATGTATTTTCTTTACTTGCAGTACTGAGCCTAATTCTTACTGGATGCGGGAGTACTGGTACAAATGAAAAAAAGTCTTCTGAATCAAAAGACGAGCATGACCATGCATCACATACTCAGCAAACTGACATTCAAGAAAAGACAAAAGGAGTCGACACACTCCCAACCTTCCTAGACAAACTTGATCCACAAATGAAAGACATCTACACTGTCGCTGGACAAAATGCTGAATTATTAGATTGGATTCCTTGTTACTGCGGTTGCGGCGAAAGTGTAGGACATAAAAATAATAAAAATTGCTTTATTCGTGAAATCAAAAAGAATGGTGAAGTTGTTTGGGATTCCCATGCAACAACTTGTGTAAATTGCCTAGAAATTGCAGTTGAATCCGCTTCGATGAAACAAAAAGGAAAATCAACGCTTGAAATTCGTAAATACATTGATAATAAATATAAAGAAGGATATGGAAGACCAACCCCTACACCAATGCCAAAAGCTTAAAAACGAGGAGATACCTCGTTTTTTCTTTTCATTCACCTTTTTTCTTAACAAATTCTTTCAAGTGTATTTCTCCTTGCTTGTCACACACTATATATAACTCCTCGGTAAGGAGGGTACACAGTGCAAACATATAACGACTATGACAAAGCTCTCTATTACACGTATTGTTGTAATTGGGATAAATTACTCGTTCTAATGGTTCAAACGAATGATCAGTTATTTTCTAAGCGTATTGAACATTTCCTTCACGCTTACCAATATAGCAAAGAATTACCTGAAGTTGATAAACAATTGCAGCTTCTATTTCAATATATTGACCATGCATCACAAAAGTCACATGTAGAAGAAGTAGAGCAAATCCAAATGTAAAATATAGCGCTATTCTCTCTAAGAGAATGGCGCTTTTTTGAACATTTTCATATCAATAAAAGTTTCCTTTTACAAAACTTTTATTGATAAACATATTTTCTCTTTCTTTTCTCTACCACTTCATACTATAATTTAGTATGTAACTATTATAAGAGAGGTATAAAATATGGAACGAGAAAAAAAGCAAGAATATGCTTTATTTACTGCATGGGGAGCTTCTTTTATTGCTACGCTAGGTAGCCTATACTTTTCCGAAATCATGAAATTTGAGCCTTGTGTCCTTTGTTGGTATCAACGCATCTTTATGTATCCATTCGTTTTATGGCTCGGCATTGCTGTAGTAAAAAAAGATTATCGTATTGCAAGTTATTCCTTACCAATTGCAAGTATTGGTGCTTGTATTTCTTTATATCACTATGCAATCCAAAAAATTTCAGCACTATCAGCTGCAGGAGCAGCTTGCGGACGCGTACCTTGTACGGGAGAATACATAAACTGGTTCGGCTTTGTGACAATCCCGTTTTTAGCACTGATCGGCTTTATCACAATCGCTATTTGTAGCTTTATTGTAATTAAAAACAAATAAGGAGCTGAAAAAATGAAAAAAATGCTTATATTTGGCGGTATTATTATCGTCTTATTTGCAGCAATCTATGGTGTAACACAAATGGAAGAAAAAAACGCATCGACAAGTCAAAAGCTTAATAATAATAGTACTAGCCAAACAAACGGTACGGACTACTATGCAAATAAAATCGCTCTTCCAGATCTTCAGAAAAATTTAGAAGAGAAAAAAGAGCAAACAGTATACTTTTATCAAACATCTTGCGTTCATTGCCAAAAAATATCTCCTATTGTCGTACCACTTGCAAAAGATTTAAATATCGATATGAAAGTTATGGATATCGAAAAATTGGACGCTCCTTGGGATGACTATAAAATTCAAGGCACTCCAACAATCATTCATTTTAAAGACGGTAAAGAAGTGAGCCGTGTTAGCGGAGAACAATCAAAAGAAGCATTTACAAAATGGTTCGAAAAAACAAAACAAGAATAGGAAACTCCTTCTATACATGAAATGGGTGTAAAATCCCACACTAATGTATAAGGAGGGGGTTTTATGCCAGAAGTAAGATGCTCTGTTTCCAATTGCTCATTTTGGGGACAAGGTAACTTTTGTCAAGCAAGTGCAATCGTTGTTCAACCCGATGCACAACAAGCAGATCAAATTGAAAACGATTCTTATACAAGCGCAACTTTAACAAATGAGACGCTTGAAAGCTCTGTAACGACGAGTGTAGAAACTTGTTGTCAAACATTCAAGCCAAAATATTAAACACAAAAGCATACGATTAGTCGTATGCTTTTTTACATTCCCCTCCAAGAATCATGCATCATAAAAAAGTATAAAACGACGAGAATGACCGTCCCACATAAAGTGATACGCCGATATATACTCCTCTCTCCTTCCCTTGCTTTAACAAACGCCCAAATAAATCCGAAGAACAATATTAAATCAATATACGGAACATAAAAGGAAAATACGAGTAACGCATACAAATACACGATAAATAAACAAATCGTTACTAAGAAAATTTTAAATGCAAATTCACTTTTCATAATATAACCGCCCCCAATCCGTACTGTATTATATTCATGAAAAAACAATAGTTGCAGTTAAAATCAAAGCACAAATAAGCTACCGTCTATTTACGGTAGCTATTACGGGACATTATATTTTCTTTTATAGATGTTACTCAAAATCGAATACGGTAATTGTTCATAACGAATTTTCTCTCCAGTTTCATCTATTATATACAAATTATTTCCTATATAATATACTCCATTTTTCCGTTTCGAATATACTACATATCTTTCATTTGGCAATACTGTTTTTACTTTCGAAAGCTGTCCATTTGGCTCTTGCCAATATATATTTAAACGATCAACTAACGTAAGATTCCCGATTTGTTCCTCTTCTACTTTACGGCCATTCCAGCTCACAACACGATAACCAAGCTTATACGCTTCATATTCAGGACTCGTATAAAAACGAGAAATAATTACTTTTGTCTGTAATTGTACCCGATCATATAACCATTGTATGTCCCGATCATGCATGCGAATACAACCATTCGACTCCCGGCTTCCAATCGTCCATTCCCGATTTGTTCCATGAATCGCATATTCCTTTTTATCCAAACCTAGCCACCTCGTACCGAGAGGATTATTCGGTGCACCCCCAGCTATTTTTTTTCGATGGTAGTCTTTATTTTTATATTTACTTATAATACAAAAATTCCCTTCAGGCGTCGGAGTACTGTCTCTTCCTGTCGTTATCGGAAATGTCCTAGTATAGTTTCCATCTTCAAAAAAAGATAGCTGATTCGTCGTAAGGTTAACTAATATTAGATGATCTGTATTAGCAAAAGCGCTAGCTGGTAGGCAGAAAAATAAGATTGCGATAAACCAGACTTTCTTCATCTAAATCCTCCCTAGCACTAACATCATAATAAATGCAATTAGCTTTACTTTGCTCTTATAAATGAAAACTATCCATTTACAATAACGCCCCCATTTACATGTATCATTTGTCCCGTCACATAAGCCGAATCACTAGACGCTAAATATACATATGCAGGTGCTAATTCATACGGCTGACCAGGTCTTTGCATCGGGACATTGCTCCCGAACTGTGATACTTTTTTCTTATCAAAACTTGATGGAATAAGCGGCGTCCAAATTGGCCCTGGCGCAACACCATTTACACGAATTCCTTTTTGTACAAGGGACTGAGAGAGTGATCTTGTAAAGGCGACAATTGCTCCTTTCGTTGCAGAATAATCGATCAACGTTTCATTTCCTTCATACGCAACGATAGATGCCGTGTTTATAATTACATCCCCTTGCTTTAAATGAGAGAGTGCTGCTTTTGTAACATGAAAATAAGAAAAAATATTAACACGGAACGTTTTTTCTAGCTGTTCCGCTGTAATATACTCTAACCCTTGCTGCGGATATTGCTGTGCGACGTTATTCACTAGAACATTTAAACTCCCCAGCTGTGAAACAGTCTTTTCCACAATATCTTTACAATGTTGTTCACTACTCAAATCCCCCGGCAGTAATATGCAATCTACGCCTTCTTTTTCAACAAGTTGTTTCGTCTCGTTTGCATCTTCATCCTCATCTAAATAAGCAATCGCAATATTTGCTCCCTCTTTTGCAAAAGCAATGGACACAGCTCGCCCAATGCCACTATCTCCCCCTGTAATTAATACATTCTTTCCTTTTAACTTTTCGCTTCCTTTATAATTTGGATCCTCAAATTGCGGAAGAGGATTCATTAACGATTCAATACCAGGCTGTTTGTTTTGATGTTGCGCTGGCATTGTTAAAAAGTTTTTTTGCTGTGGCATAACTTCCTTCAACTCCTTTTCCTTATAATGTGCACAATAATAAAAACTACTTACACATTAAAAAACTGTAATTCACACGCATCTTCACGATTAATATTCGAATTTAAGACATAAAATATGAATTGTTCTAAAGTTTTTATGTAAAACTATTGCAAAATAGATAAAAAACGAATATTATATATAACTGTTGTGGCAATTATTCGTAAAAAGAAAGGATGTTTATATGTTTAACCTTTCAAAACATAAAACTTCTATTAAAACTGAAATTATGGCAGGTATTATTACCTTCTTAACAATGGCATATATCATTGTCGTAAACCCTGTCATCCTTGGGGATGCAGGTGTTCCGTTTGAACAAGCATTTACAGCGACAATTATTGCAGCTGTTGTCGGAACATTATTTATGGCAATTTTTACAAACTTACCAATTGCAATTGCACCAGGTATGGGATTAAATGCTTACTTCTCTTACTCTGTTGTAAAAGCTCATGAAGGCATGACTTTCGCAATTGCATTCTCTGCTGTATTCGTAGCAGGTATGATTTTAATTTTGTTATCATTTACATCTTTCCGTACAAAATTAATGGAAGCAATTCCTGAAAACTTAAGACATGCAATTACTGCTGGTATCGGTCTTTTCATCGCCTTTATCGGTTTACGTTTAACAGGTATCGTTACAAAAAATGATGCAAACTTAGTTGGACTTGGAGATCTTCACTCTGCTCCAGTACTACTAGCATTAGCTGGACTTGGAATTACAATTGTCCTTATGTCTTTAAATGTAAATGGCGCGCTATTTATCGGAATGCTATTAACTGGTATTATCGCTTTCTTCACAGGACAATTAACATTCTCAAACGGTGTTACATCAATGCCTGGATTACCAGAAGGAATTATTGTTTCAAATCCAATTACTGCTGTATCTGATGTAATTAACTACGGATTATACGGCGTTGTTTTCTCATTCTTCCTTGTTACACTATTCGATACAACAGGTACATTACTTGGCGTTGCACAACAAGGTGGATTTATGAAAGACGGAAAGCTTCCAAAAGCAGGACGAGCTCTTCTATCTGACTCATTCTCAGCAACAATCGGTTCTATGTTCGGAACAACACCATCAACAGCTTATATTGAATCATCTGCTGGTGTTGCTGCCGGTGGTCGTACTGGTTTAACGACAGTTACAGTAGCTGTTCTATTTGCATTAGCAGCGTTCTTCGGACCATTAGTAAGTGCCATTTCTGGTGTATCAGCTATTACTGCACCATCACTAATTATCGTTGGTAGTCTTATGATGGGCTCTGTTCGCCACATTGATTGGGATGCATTTGATGAATCATTCCCAGCATTCTTAGTAATCTTAAGCATGCCACTTACATCAAGTATCTCAACAGGTATTGCACTTGGATTTATTTCATACCCACTTATGAAAGTGGCAAAAGGTAAATTCCGTTCGGTTCACCCACTTGTGTATTTATTCGGAATCTTGTTCGCTTATCAATTGATATTCTTACCACATTAAAATCCCTCGTTGTGAGGGGTTTTTTTATTTATTAAAAAACATTTGACAATAGTATGTAGTTATGGAATAATTCGAAATAGTTAAATATTCGATGTCTTATCAAGAGCAGGTGGAGGGATGAGCCCTACGAAGCCCGGCAACCGACCCATTTATGGGCACGGTGCTAATTCTTACAACACATTGTGTTGAAAGATAAGAGTAATATGATAAGACGTCTTTTCTATATGAAAAGGCGTTTTTTATTTTCACTCCCTCCCCTCTCTTCTTAGTTTAGGAGGGATTTTTTTATGAAGAAATTTTGTTCCATCGCACTTATTTTTCTCGTACTTACATTAACAGCTTGCACAAATGAACAAGATGCTGTCTCTTCACAAATGCAACAACTGGTGAAGAAAGTGACTACTACAGCAGAACATCATTTACAAACAGAAATTCCAAGCCAAGTAAAAAAGCCATTAAAAATCGCATTAATTATGCAAATGTCCATCGGAACTTTTTCCTCTCAATATATTGAGGGTGTCAAAAAACAAGTTGAGCTATTCGGTGGCAGTGTGCAAGTCTACAATTCTGATAATGATTTAGCAAAAATGGCAGCAAATCTAGATACTGCTATTAATTCAAAAGTTGATGGTATTTTAATTGATCACGGTCGCTCTGAAGCACTAAAACCCGGAGTAGAAAAAGCATTACAAGCGAACATTCCTGTAGTAGCATTTGATAACGACCTACGCTTACCAGGCGTAACGATTATTGATCAAGATGACTATAGTCTCGCATGGAAATCATTAAAAACGTTAGCGGAAGATTTGAATGGACAAGGGAATATCGCCGTCGTATGGGTTGGCGGATTTGCTCCAATGGAACGTCGCAATGTTATCATCGATGCTTTTTATAAACGTTATCCAAATATAAAAGAAGTTGCACGCTTTGGTACTGCTAGTAATAACACACCACTTGATACACAAACACAAGTAGAAGCTTTACTAAAGAAATATCCGAAAAAAGGGGATTTACAAGCTATTTTCGCTTCGTGGGATGAGTTTGCTAAAGGGGCCGTCAAAGCACTCGAACAAGCTGATCGTACAGATATAAAAGTATACGGCATTGACTTAAGTAATGAAGATTTACAACTCATGCAAAAAGAAAATTCACCTTGGACTGCTACGGCTGCAACTGATCCGGCTGAAGTCGGTAAAGTTCAAGTGCGCTTCTTATACAAAAAAATCGCTGGTGAACAAACGCCGGATATTTACTCACTAGAACCTTATTTAGTAAAGAAAGATAGTTTACCAAAAGAAAATATAACAATGGATCAATTATCAAAACATATAAACGGTTGGGGAGACTCGAAAGATGCATATTCCCCTTGGATGAAAAAATTAGAGAAGGAGAAAAAATGATGACATTCTCTCTTCAAAACATTACACATTCTTATCACATCGCTACCCCTGTACTAGAAGATGTTTCTATTAACATACAAAAAGGAAAAGTTCACGCTTTACTAGGAATGAACGGCGCGGGAAAAAGTACTTTACTAAAAATAGCAACTGGTGAAATTCAGCCAGTTGCTGGGGACATAAAAATTGATAATCAGCCTATTTCCTTTACTTCGCCACGAGATGCGAAAAAGCATGGTATTTCTTTCGTAACACAAGAAGTGGATCACGGACTTATTCCTGGATTATCTGTATTAGAAAATGTACTAATCGATCATTTAACAATGCAAAATAAAGTACTATTTTCAAAATCAAAATTAGTAGCACTCGCGAAACAATATTTGCAAGCTGTACAGGTAGATTTAAATGTTTCGGAAGATGTTTCAAACTGCTCATTACATGAAAAACAATTACTTCTCATCGCAAGAGCCCTATCTAACAATACAAATTATCTTTTATTAGATGAGCCAACTTCTTCTCTTGGGCCAAAAGAAGTGGAAACCTTTGGGAATCTCTTAAAAGATTTAACATCAAAAGGTATTGGTATCATCTTGATTTCTCATCGTTTATCCGAGATTCGAAAATTTACGGATGAGGTAACTGTATTACATAACGGTAAGGTTACACTATCTGAAGCTATTACAAAGATTACAGATCAACAAATTGTTGAAGCAATGACTGGAAAACAACTCTTACTTCCTATTAATACAGCACCAAAATTCGGGAGTGAAGAAATATTAAAAGTACAAGAGCTTCAATTACACAAAGACCATTCTCCCCTTTCTCTTACAGTACGAAAAGGAGAAACTGTTGTGATATACGGATTAATTGGAAGCGGAAAAACAACGCTTGCTGAAACTTTATTTGGTGCTCGCCATACTTATCGTGCAAAAATAAACGGCCAAAATATAACGATTAAAACACCGCGAGATGCAATTAAAGCGAAAATCGCACTTGTACCAGAAGAAAGAAGAAAACAGGGCTTATTTCTTTCAGAAGATATTATAAGTCACACAAATTTACACCAATCTGGTTGGAGACGAAAACAACCCGAATTACATAATGCTACTGCGGCAATTACTACTTTCAGCATCTCACCAAATGATCCAAAAGTATTTATTCATTCACTTAGCGGAGGAAACCAACAAAAAGTCTCGATTGCAAAGTGGGATGGATTCAAACCTAATCTATTTCTTTTGGACGAGCCAACTAAAGGTGTAGACGTCGCTGCGAAACAAGACATTTTTCAATTCATTCGCAACACTACAGAAGACGGAAATTCCGTAATTTATTTCACAGGAGAACAAGATGAAGCGCTACATATCGCCGATCGTATTCTTATACTAGCAAACGGCGAATTTGTAGGCGAGTACTTGCCGAATGACCTATCTCCTGAACAGCTTTTACATTTATCTGAAGGGAGCTATTCCATTGAATCTCGTTCATAAAACTAAAACTAAGAAATTATATTTACCTACCCATCTTTTTTATCAATTTAGCACAATCGCTATCATTATAGGCGTTACAATTTTTTTCTCTATCGTCAACGATTCTTTTTTAACCTACAACAATATTAGTGATATTTTACGTTCCATTTCTATTGTAACGTTACTTGCAATCGGTGTTACCTTTACATTAATTGTAGATGGATTTGATTTATCAGTCGGCTCTACCGCTAGTTTAGCAACAATTGCGGCCGCCTCCTGTCTCGTTTTATATCGACAAGAACTATTAGTCACACTTCTTATTCCTATTCTTTGTGGTCTATTAGTTGGATTCTTAAATGCACTACTCGTTATCCGAATTAAACTACCAGATTTGCTAGCTACATTAAGTATCATGTATATCGTGAATGGACTACACTTAACATTCTCAAAAGGATCTTCTATTTATGAAGGAATGTCTGGGGCCACAGGACATTTTATTCCATCCTTTTTATTTATCGGTCAAGGCTCCGTTTTAGGGATTCCAGTCCCTGTCATTATCATGCTTATCGTTGTTTTCATTGCACATCTTTTTTTAGAAAAAACAACATACGGTCGTTTCTTTTATATGACAGGTGGGAATCGAGAAGCTGCTAGATTAGCGGGTATTCCTACCGATCGTTACCGTGTATATGCTTATATGATTAGCGGTTTACTAGCCTCTATTGGCGGCATTATTCTATGTAGCCGCGTTGGAACAGGACAAGTTTCAGCTGGTGCCCCATTATTAATGGATGCAGTCGCAGCTGCCTACATCGGTTATGCAATGTTCGGTGCCAAGAAACCAAATGTCATCGGAACATTTCTCGGCTCCATACTAATTGGTATCATATTAAATGGACTCACAATGATGAACGTTCCTTATTTTGCACAAGATATCATTAAAGGCAGTATTTTAATTACAGCTTTAGCCTTTTCATTTATTAAAAAGAAGGTTAAATAAAAAAGTAGTGCATCGAATTCCGATGCGCTACTTTCCTTTTGCAACAATCGTACGAACTACTTTTAACGCAAGTAGTAAGAGAAGGTTCGCTACTGCTACAAGTCCTAAGAAGACTGCTATCATCAGCTCTCCCATTCCGTTATTAATTACAAACACAATAGAAGAAATAAAAGCCAAAATAAACAAAATTAACGTTGGTATATATTTAACAGGAGGCTTCTTATATGCTTTTTTAGAAAGAAGAAATGTAACTAACAACGTCATAATAAAAACAAAATACACCGCAAATAAGAAAATCATCCAAACGCCTTCTCTATATTCAAACCTCTTAACTATAAAAAGCCCCCTCCAAATATAAAGGGAGCTTACAATTTGTTAATACTTCTCATCTACCTGTAATTCTTTACTATACTTTTGAATGAAAACTGATGAAATAACCATCACGATCCCTACACTAAACCCAATAAGCTGATCTAATAGCATTTCATCATGAATAAGCCAGCGAAGTAAAAATACGCCGCCAAAAATAAGCATTGCAGTAAATCCAGTATGTCTAAGTCCTTTATATACATTTTCCATATGTATCATTCCTTCACGTACTTTTATCCATATTATACCATATAATTCAAGCAAATTCTCCTCAATAAGAAACCCATATGTTTTACAAACTCTTTAAACACTTAAACATTTATACATAAAAAAAGTAACGTATAGGCACCAAAGTAATACAAAAAAGACTGCAGAGAACCCCTTCTCCACAGCCTAATTATTATTTTTGCAAAAACGCCTGTAAATCTGCAAATTGTCTCTTCGCATCTTCATAGCCTTGCTCATATAGATTTTGTAGTTTTGCTGTATCTTTTTCCATACGGTCTACTTGAAGCGGCACTTCTGGACGAATAACAAATAAATTACCCGCTTGTTCTTCTTTTTCAATGTAGTGAAGTGTTTCATTATATACTTCATAACGAGTCAACATCGTATTTACAAGGTTGGGATATTTTTTATAAGCCTTTGCTGCAACCCAGCCAAACTTTGATTTTTTCTTCGCGTAACCATGATTTCTCGTCAAAATAACGACTGATTTTTTAAATCCATCTTCCTGTGCTTTACGAACTGGAATCGGATCAGAAATCCCGCCATCTAATAATTGCTTACCTCGGTAGTCTACTACCGGTGCAATAAATGGCAATGAGCTAGACGCTTGCAATAAATTTAACGCATCATCATTCGTTCCCTCTTTTTCAAAATAAACAGGTTGTCCAGTTTCACAATCTGTTGTTCCTACAAGGAAACGCTCTGGACTATTAAAGTATGTTTCAAAATCAAACGGTACATGCTTTTCTGGAATTTCATGAAAAATGAAATCCATATCAAATAATTGACGCTTTTTCCATAAGTTTTTATACGATAAATACTGTGGATGTGATGCATAATCAATATTTACTGTTTTATTTCTATTTCTTTGTCTGGAAAGATACGACGCTGCATGGCAAGCACCAGCTGATACACCGATTACATATGGAAAATATAAATTTTGTTCCATAAAGTATTCTAGTATCCCACCAGTATATACTCCGCGCATACCGCCGCCTTCTAATACTAAGCCCGTATTTTCAAGCATGTTACTCTCTCCTCTTTCTATATATTGACTCTTTAATTATTCACTATGTTAAGTATCTTTTTCTATTATATATGAGTTCTTTCAGAAACAATATTCAAAAGGCTTGAGAAAAAGAATTTCTTCTTCCTAACGATAGCACCACATCACTATCAGGCTAACAAAATATCCCTACGACTTCTTTAAATGAATTATTATAAATAATCCCAGATTTTTTTAATTTTAAATATTCAGAATTGAAATTAAAATATATAATAAGATGATGGGGATGAAATTACAAATTATAGATAACGAGGGAATAGGGATGAAATTACAATTAAAAGCTGATTTAATGCTACTACTGGTTACATTTTTTTGGGGTGCATCCATCCTACTTACAAAGGTTGGCCTTGATGACATAGAAGAATATAATTTAATCGCATTACGATTTATTATTGCCTTTCTTTTATCAGGTTTAATATTTTACAAACACTTATTCAAAATTGATTTTAAAACTGTAAAATATGCTTTTATATTAGCTTCTGTTTTATTTATAGTTTATATCTTTGCGACTTTCGGTACAAAGTATACAAGTGTTTCTAATGCAGGTTTCTTACTAAGTCTCACTGTCATTTTCATTCCAATATTATCATCTATATTTTTAAAGCACATTCCTGAAAAGAAAGTTATATTAGGAATTGTTTTAACGATAATAGGAATC
This sequence comes from Bacillus paramycoides, assembly GCF_001884235.1. Lineage (GTDB taxonomy): Bacteria > Bacillota > Bacilli > Bacillales > Bacillaceae_G > Bacillus_A > Bacillus_A paramycoides. The sequence goes on from NZ_MAOI01000023.1 coordinate 100,885, forward strand.
GGATTATTAACATTAAATAGTGAATTTAAGATCGGTAACGGCGATATATTTTGCATATTGTCTGCTTTATTTTATGCGATTCACGTCATCATTACGGGCACAGTAACGAAACATGTGAATTCAATTGCTCTTGGGGTAATACAACTCGGCTTTGTTGGCCTATTTAGTCTTATTTTTTCATTCATTATAGAAACCCCAAAACTTCCAAGCACTATTGACTCATGGCTAATCACCTTAGCCTTAAGTATATTTTGCACAGCAGTCGCATTCATTGTTCAAGTTATTGCCCAGCAATACACCACTCCCACACATACAGGTCTTATTTTTTCATTAGAACCTGTTTTTTCCGCAGGTTTTGCCTTCTTTTTCACGGGTGAAACACTCACACTTAAAGGCTACTTAGGTGCAACTCTCATATTATTAAGTGTATTAATTGCTGAGTTAGATTTTAAAAGTTTATTAAAACTCAATTACAAGAAAAATATGGAATAGATATTTCGCCAAGATAGATAAATATACATCCACGTTGAGGGGCTTCGTTTATATTATTTTCATTCTCTTAACCTAGGTCTACTTCTAAGTGAATGTCTTTCTCTCACGGGAATAAAATCCCCATACTCTACAAAAAAGAAAATAAGTAAAAAGCAAAATAGAGACTTCCCGAAAGGATGTCTCTATTTTAAGCTCTTTGATCAGCAACGATATGGATATCAATATGCTTCGTTTGTCTCATAATTTCATTTACAATAGAACCTTTTCTTATTTCTTCCCACCGTGTTCTTGCTGATTGCCCGAGTAAAATTTGCGTTACTTGTAGTCTGTTCGCGACTTCAATAATAACATCAGCTGGCTTTCTCCCTTTCGCTTCTTCTAATACAAAGCTCGCATCAAATTGATTCGTCAAGGATTTCCACTCTTCAATTGTTTGCTTTTTCCCTGCTGAAATAGAATCTATATTTTCCCTTTCTACATTTAAGACATACAATTCAGCGTTTAACCGATCAGCCATGCGCCATCCTCTTCTTATTAATTTCTCTGCTGTTGAACTGTATTGTACACAAACGAGAATTTTTTCTTTCACGCCAATCGGCTCTATAACTGTTTGACTAATTTTTTCATCCATATCATCTGCAACTTCACGAAGCGATAATTCCCTTAGTGCCCCTAGATTATTAAGCGTAAAGAAGTTTTGTAAGCTTTGCTGAATTTTTTCTTCCTTATATATCTTTCCATCTATTAATCTCTTCCTTAATACCTCAGGTGTTGCATCAACGAGTTGAATTTCATTTGCTTTTTGCAAAATAAAATCCGGAATACGTTCTCGTACTTTGACATTCGTAATTTGAGCTACAATGTCATGAACGCTTTCTAAATGTTGAATATTAAACGCTGATAATACTGATATACCAGCCTCTAGCAATTCTTGAACATCCATGTACCGTTTTTTATGTTTAGAACCAGGAATATTACTATGCGCGAGTTCATCAACAACAACAATTTGTGGTGCTCGCTTTATAATTCCTTCTACATCCAGTTCATAAAATACTTTCCCTTTATAATCTATTTCTTTTAAAGGAACTTTTTCTAAATCAGCAATTGCTTCTTCCGTCTCTTTTCTTCCATGTGTTTCAATTAAACCAATTACAATATCAATACCATCTTTTTGCATTTCTCTAGCATCAAAGAGCATTTTATAACTTTTCCCTACTCCTGGAGCAGCCCCTACGTATAGCTTTAGCTTTCCGCGATTTTGCTGACGAATGTATTCTAAATACTCTTCCGGTGTTCGCCTTTGAAACGTTGGTTTATAGTCATCTGCATACAAGACACGCACAACCTTTCTTTTGAAACAACGCTACCTCAATCCATTAGATTGAGGTAGCACTGTTACTATTTTATTAGTTTCTGTAATTCTAAATTTAACTTTAAGACGTTTACACGGTCCTCTCCAAATAAACCGAGTGCAGCACCTTCTGTTTGATTTTTAATAAGCTGATCAAGCTTTTCTTTCGGAATATTTGTTAATTTCGAGATACGATCCACCTGTACGTAAGCTGCCTGTGGACTAATATCCGGATCAAGTCCTGAACCTGAATTTGTTACTAAATCAATCGGTACTTCTGTAACTGGCACACTTGGATTTTGTACCTTCCAATCTGCAATACTTTTCTCTACTCGTTTCGCTAAATCTTGATCAGACGGTGCATAGTTATTAGATCCTGATGCTTCTGCTTTATATTCTATACTAGAGACACGCCCATGAAAATAACGTGGATCTGTGAAATTTTGACCGATTAATTTTGAACCAACTACTTCATTCTTATCATTATATATAAGACTTCCATCCGCATTATCCTTCATTACCGCTTGCGCAATACCAGTTACAATTAGCGGGTATACAAGTCCACACAAGACTAAAAATGTAAAAGTAATACGAATAATTGGTGAAAGTATACTTTGTTTTTTCGCCATCTTTCTTCCCCTCTTCCTTATATGAACAAGCCGACAATCATATCAATTACTTTAATTCCAATGAATGGAACGATAACTCCGCCAAGCCCGTAAATGAGTAAGTTTCGGCTAAGCAGTGCATTAGAACTCATCGGTTTATATGCAATACCTTTCATCGCTAACGGAATTAGTAACGGAATAATAACTGCATTAAATATTAATGCTGATAAGATTGCTGAAAGCGGTGATGTTAATTTCATAATATTTAATGCTTCCATTTGCGGAATCGCAAGTGTAAACATCGCTGGAATAATCGCGAAATATTTCGCAATATCATTCGCAATACTAAACGTCGTTAGCGCACCACGTGTCATTAACAATTGCTTACCGATTCCTACAACCTCAATAATTTTCGTTGGATTCGAATCTAGATCAATCATATTTGCTGCTTCTTTCGCAGCTGTTGTGCCACTATTCATCGCTAATCCAACGTCGGCTTGCGCTAATGCCGGAGCATCATTTGTACCATCACCTGTCATTGCTACAAGTTTCCCTTTATCTTGTTCTGCTTTAATAACCTCAATTTTATCTTCTGGTTTACACTCGGCAACGAATTCATCTACCCCTGCTTCTTTTGCAATTGTTGCTGCTGTTAATGGGTTATCACCTGTACACATAACCGTTTTAATCCCCATTTGGCGCAATTGTTCAAAACGTTCACGCATACCAGGTTTTACTGTATCCTTTAAATAAATTAAACCGTAAATACGATCATCTACTGCAACTACAAGTGGTGTTCCACCCTCTTTTGAAATTAAATCTGCTTTTTGATTCACATCTTTTGGAATCGTTCCGCCTTGTGATTGAACCCATTCAATAACGGCACCAACAGCACCTTTTCTCACTTTCGTTCCATCCTGTAAATCAACACCGCTCATTCTCGTTTCTGCTTTAAACGGAACAAATTCACCTTGTTCTGCAAGTTCTCTATTATATGATATTGATTTTGCTTGCACATACTCTATAACAGATCGACCTTCTGGCGTTTCGTCTAAAACAGAACTAATCGCAGCCCATTTCCCTACCTGCTCAATCGTTTCATTTCCTACAGGGAGTAGTGTATGTGCCATCCGGTTCCCGAAAGTAATCGTACCTGTTTTATCTAAAATGATTGTATTAATATCGCCCGCAGCTTCTACTGCTTTCCCTGACATTGCTAATACATTAAACTTTGTCACGCGGTCCATCCCGGCAATACCAATCGCTGATAATAACCCACCAATTGTCGTTGGAATTAAACAAACTAACAATGCCACAAGTACAGCTGTATCAATTTGAAATCCTAAATAATTTGTAAAGATCGGCAACGTCACAACAACGATTAAGAAAATTAGAGTTAAACTCGTTAATACTGTATTTAAAGCAATTTCATTCGGCGTTTTTTGACGAGCAGCTCCTTCTACTAAAGAAATCATTTTATCAATAAATGATTCACCAGGATTACTTGTAATTACAATTGTAATCTCATCACTTACGACCATCGTTCCGCCTGTTACTGAACAAAAATCGCCACCTGCTTCTTTTATAACAGGAGCTGACTCCCCTGTAATTGCAGATTCATCTACAGACGCTAATCCTTTAATTACTTCACCATCATTTGGAATCATTTCTCCTTGTTTTACAATAACAACGTCACCTTTTCTCAGCTCAGTTGCTGAAACTTGAACGATGTCTCCATTTTCTTTTACAACATTTGCAAACACATCTTTCTTCGATTGTTTTAAAGAATCGGCTTGCGCTTTACCACGCCCTTCTGCTAACGCTTCTGCAAAGTTAGCAAATAAAACTGTAAATAATAGAATGAGAGAAACTGTTATATTAAACCACCCTGGTACGCTACTCGAACTACTTGGAAGAAAGGATAAAAGTAACGTAATTATAAATCCAATTTCTACAATGAACATAATAGGATTCTTTATCATTACTTTCGGATTCAATTTCGCAAAGGATTGTTTCATCGCATGCGTCACGATATCACGATCCAGCGTTTTCGCTTGTCTAACCTCATCTTCTATAACATGTATTTGTGACTCGTTCACTTGCTTTTCTTTTACTACTACCGGCTTCATCATTTACCCTCCATTACTTCAATGTAAGAAATTCTGCAATTGGGCCTAATACTAACATCGGGAAGAATGTTAACGCACCGACGATTACAATCGTTCCGATGAAGATACCACCAAATAAACTATTATCCGTACGGAACGTTCCGACTGTTTCTGGTACGACCGTTTTCTCCTTCAGTGAAGCAGAAACAGCTAGCATCGTAATTAAGCTGAAATAGCGTCCTAAAAACATAACTAAACCAGTCGTAATATTCCAAAACGGTGTATTATCCCCTAAGCCTTCAAATCCAGATCCGTTATTCGCAGCTGACGATGTATACTCATATACAACTTGCGTTAAACCATGGAAACCTGAATGAGAAATGGCATCCGTTCCTAAGCTTGTTGAAAGAGCTAATGCTGAAAATCCTAAAATGAGCAATGGATGAAATAATATCGTTACTGCAATTAATTTCATTTCCTTACCTTCAATCTTTTTACCTAAAAACTCTGGTGTCCGTCCGACCATTAATCCAGATATAAAGACTGCAATAATTGCATACATGATAATATTGATAAAGCCTGCTCCAACGCCGCCATACACTGTATTCAACATCATATTTACGAGTGGAACTAAACCACCAATTGGTGTTAACGTATCATGCATCGTATCAACCGCCCCTGTTTCAGCAGCTGTCGTTACTGTCGCATAAAGTGAAGAAAATACGGTTCCAAATCGTACTTCTTTTCCTTCTGTGCTTCCTTGCACATGTTCAATACCCATTTGGTTCAACACTGGATTCCCATGTAATTCGGATGTCGTAATCGTTATAAACCCTAGTAAAAAGACCATGAACAGCGACACAAAAAGGATACGTCCTTGCTTTTTATTTCCTACCATTCGTCCGTACGTAAATGGCAGTGCTGTTGGCAGTAACATCATAAGCATCATTTGTAAAATATTACTGATTTGACCTGGATTTTCAAATGGATGCGCTGAGTTTGCTCCGAAGAAACCACCACCATTATTCCCAAGCTCCTTAATTGAAACGAATGATGCAACTGGTCCACGTAATATACTTTGTTTTGCCCCTTCAATCGTATGTGCTGTAACTGCCCCGTCTAACGTTTGTGGTACACCAAGTGCGACAAAGACTAACGCCGCAACAAATGCAATTGGAAGAAAAACTCTCGTTAAAGCTCTCGTAAAATCAACGAAGAAGTTCCCAAGTTCTTTTCCAGCAAGCCCTCTTATAAATGCCATAACAATCGCTAAAGTCGTTGCTGGTGCTGCAAACATTAAAAACGTAATGGCGATTAATTGTGATAAATAAGACAAACCATTTTCACCGCTATAATGCTGTAAGTTTGTATCGGCCATAAAACTAATTGCTGTATTAAACGCGAGCGTAGGCTCCATCCCTGCAATATGCGCTGGATTTAGCGGCAGCACACCTTGTAATCTGAAAATGAAATATACAACGACAATCATAAATCCATTGAGTAATACTAATGATAATGCGTACTGTTTCCAAGTTTGATTGTATGCTTTTACACCCGTAATTTTAAAAATAAGTTTTTCAAAAGGCCCGAATACTTTATCTAGCGTCTTGCTACCTTGAAAGGCTTTCTCTAAATAAATCCCCATTGGCTTTGCTACTAAAATAAACAAGAGCATTGTAATAACAACTGCAACCCAAATCATAATGAATGATTCCCCCTAATTAAAACTTTTCTGGATTTAATAATGCGTACACTAAGTACACCGTAATCGCTGCAACAATAACCGATAAGGCAATCATCATGATTGCTTCCCTTCTTTCACAACTTTATCTGACCAACTTGCCAGGCTTGCCATCGATGCAACTAATACAACAAATATCCCGACCATTACAACATCTAACATAGCTATCCCCCACTTCTTTTTGTAAAAATTTACCATCAAAATATTAAAAAAGAACACTGAGCTCTACTCAGTGTTCAAAAAATGAACAACAAAAAGTAAACCTCCTCTCTAAACGCTTACGAGGTTAGCTGTCGGATTCGGGCCTAAAGAGTAGCCCTACTTTCAAAACTGAAAGATTCACCCCAAGTGACGATGCACAAAATTGGTTCCCCCGCTCCATTTCTGGAACTCAGCGATTTTAGGTTTTTTTGGAAATTTTATGAATGATTTATGAGAGTAAATATACTCCTCTATATTTAACTTGTAAAGAGGCAAATTACTTTAAATAAGAAAATATTTTATTATTTAAACGCTTACATTACACGTTATTAATGTTCTTTCATCTATTTTCTTGTCTTTTCTTTCTTTTTCATAGAAATGATCTTTTAAATATGAAATAAAAAGAGCGAATTACATGAAGTGCATAGCTTGTTGCACTCAGCATTCGCTCTTTTATTCAATGCTTAATCTCCTCGTAAAAATGCACGTAAATTTCTCCCGCGAATATAAACTTGTGACAATTCTGCATGTAGCTGCTCATATTCGATAATATCTGTTTTTAAATATAAAGCATCTTTCGATGGCAATATTATATATGGCCTCGGAAAAATCGGATCGAGCACTACCAATTCTTGAACTCGCTCTACCGATACCGCCCAACGATTCGCTATATCTCCAAGTAGTAATACTTTCATCTTCGCTTCCTCCCGCCCTATTCAAAAAATAAAAACGAAATGTTATCACAGTTTGTAAACACGACAAATTTAGCTCCAATTGTTTCATAGAGCCTGGCCGGATATCGTTTATTTCTTGTGACAACAGTAATAGGCGCTTGAAAAGAAAAACGAATACGTTCTGTGAAGAAACTAACTATTGAAAGCTCATCTCCGAGCAAAATCACCTTCTTAATACACTCGCAAATACTAGTAAAATCCTGCTCCTTATTACAGCTATAAGTCGAATCAAATCCATAGTTTCTAACTTCAGCTGCTATCTCTTCATTTGCTGTAAAAATAATTAACTCATGCTGAAATGCTACTAGCTCTCTTAAACTCTTTACTTTATTTTCTTCTCCAACACAAATAAGCGTTAATTCCATATACCTCATCCTCCTTAGCATAAAAGAATCTAAACATAGATTGATATTCTCCTATACTAATCAGACCGATGAAGTGATGTATCCATCATGGCACCGTCCTCTCTCAAGACGCTTACGAAGTTAGCTGTCGGATTCGGGCTTTGAGAGTAGCCCTACTTTCAAAATTGAAAGATTCACCCCTAGTGACGACGCACAAATTGGTTCCTCCGCTCCATAAATCTGGACTCAGCGTATTACAAAAAATGTATTCTGGCTGATATATTACTCCTGTATTTGGAAAAAGTAAACAGAAAAAAAGCCAGTTATAAAACTAGCTTTTCTTTTTCTATGCTCTTGTTTTATTCAACTTATATGCAAAATGATTCGTTGGTCCATGACCACTACCAATATTCAATGGCTCTTCAATTGCTATACTAATAAATCGTTTTGCTTCTTGAACTGCCTCTTCAATTGAGTATCCTTTCGCAAGCCCTGCCGTAACTGCAGATGCGAATGTACACCCGCTCCCGTGCGTTTGCTTCGAAGGAATTCGTTCACTTCTAAATTCGATAAACTGCTCACCATCAAAGAGCAAATCGATTACTTCATTACCTTGGTATTCTGCATGCCCGCCCTTCATAAGAACATATTTAGCTCCTAATTCATGCAATGCTTTCGCAGCTTTTTTGCTATCTTCTATATTATGAATCTCTAGACCTGTTAACACTTCTGCTTCAGGAACATTCGGCGTTACAACAGTAGCTAATGGCAATAAATATTCTTTTAATGCGTGTACTGCTTCTTGTTGTAATAATGAAGCCCCACCTTTTGCAATCATAACAGGGTCTAGCACAATATTATTCCAGCCAAATTTCTTAATGTGTTCTGCCACAATTTGAATAATTTCACTGCTAAATAGCATTCCTAGTTTCACAGCATCTGGTGTTAAATCCATACCAATTGAATTCAGCTGTTCCGTAATTCCTTCTAAAGAAACAGGATATACCCCTTGAACGCCAAGCGTATTTTGAGCAGTAATTGCTGTAATAGCTGTCATTCCATACACACCAAGCTCTTGAAAAGTTTTTAAATCTGCTTGAATTCCAGCGCCGCCTCCGCTATCAGATCCTGCAATCGTTAAAGCTTTATTTACTTTCATCTCACTCATCCTTTTCTATCCAAAATAGCGATGATAAATTGTTTTTGCTTCACTTATATCTTTCGTTCCATGCACAAGTACACGGCCATCTTTGAAGGCAACTAATCTCTTTTCTCCAACAGAAAATGATAATAAATACGGATTTACATTCAAATCATTCACGCGATCATTCAGCAATTCTTTATATTGTTCAAAATCCATTTCTTCTTTATGAGGTGGTCTAATTTGAACTGTATTTCTCCCGCATAAAACTGCTGTTTTTGAAGTGTTTTCTTTATTTAAATACGGATATAATGCATCCTCACCACATGAAGGACAATTATGTTTCCGAAGCTTTTGCACATTCATACATGAATATTCATTTTTCCATACATCAAACGACACAAGTCCATTTCGAAGTGATTCATAATCTTCTACTAACAGTTTTAGTGTTTCTGTTACTTGATGAGAAACGACAAGAGATACAGCAGGTGATATAATCCCCGCTGTATCACATGTCGCCCCGCCAAGCGGAATCGATTGTAATAAACAAGATAAACATGGCGTTTTACCAGGAAGAATTGTGTAAGAAAGACCGTAACTACCTACACACGCTCCGTAAATCCACGGAATAGAATATTTTTGCGATATATCATTCGCAATAAAACGTGTTTCAAAATTATCAGTTGCATCAATTATTACATCAACATTTGTAACGAGTTCTTCTAATTCTTCAGCCGTTACATCTTGAACGAGAGCTTCGACTCTTACTTCACTATTAATCTCTTCTAGACGTTTTTTTGCCGCTATAGCCTTCGGAAGATTATTCTCTACATCAGGCTCCGCGTACAATTGCTGCCTTTGTAAATTACTCCAATCCACATAATCGCGGTCAACAATTGTCACCTTACCAACACCAGCCCTTACAAACATCTCTGCATTTGCACTACCTAGTGCGCCTGCACCGATAATAAGTACATGCTTTTCCCCTATCTTTTGTTGTCCCTCTTCTCCAATTGGAGAATATAGCTCTTGGCGAGAATATCGATTATTCAACTACGCTCATTCCTTCTAAAGGACTACTTGCTGTTGCACAACGCTTACGTGCAATACGACCCGCTTCAAAGCCTAAGCGCCCTGCCTCAATACCTAACTTCATTGCCTGTGCCATCTTAATAGGGTCTTTTGCTCCAGAAACTGCTGTATTTAATAACACACCATCTGCCCCTAATTCCATTGCAAATGCCGCATCAGCTGGGCTACCAATACCAGCGTCAACGATAACTGGTACTGTCGCTTGTTCAATAATGAAACTTAAATTTAATGGATTTACAATACCAAGTCCTGAGCCAATTGGTGATGCTCCCGGCATAATCGCGTGTACGCCAAGTTCTTGTAATTTACGTGCTAATACAACATCATCAGATGTATATGGAAGAACGATAAATCCTTCTTCCAATAACATTTCAGATGCCTTCAATGTTTCTACTGGATCAGGTAATAACGTTTTATCATCACCAATAACTTCTACTTTTACCATGTCACAAAGTCCAGAAGCTTTTGCTAATTTTGCAATTCGAACAGCTTCTTCAGCATTTTTTGCTCCCGCTGTATTTGGTAGTAACGTATATTTTTTCACATCAAGTTTCTCTAATAAATTAGGTTGCTTCGCATCAAATATATCCATACGACGTACTGCGAATGTTAAAATTTCAGCTTCAGAAACGTCAATTGCCTTTTGCTGCACATCAAAATCAGAGAATTTCCCTGTTCCTAATAAAAGTCTAGAATGAAATGAAAATGGTCCAATGTTTAACATAATCAACCGCCTCCTACGAAAGTTACAATCTCAATTTGGTCTCCATCAAAAACAGATGTATCCTTATGATCATCTTTTTGTAAAATATCTTTATTACGCTCCACTACAACGATTCTCTTATCTAATTCTAAATGTGTAAGTAGCTCAGCTACTGTTTTTACACTCGCTGGTATTTCAATTTGCTTACCATTAATTTTTAAATTCAAACTTCCATCCCCTTTCTAAACCGATTTAGAAAGCAATGAATCTAGCAAATGATTTTCGCGCTTTCCTTCTATTAAATCAGCCATATACTGACCGGAAACAGGACTTAATAAAATACCGTTTCGATAATGCCCAGTACAAGCATATAAACCCTTTATTTCTTCATGCTCTCCCATATAAGGAGCTCCATGATTAGACTGCGGTCTTAACCCAGCCCACGTACTTTCCCACTCAGCTTCTTTTAAAGCAGGTAATATCGTGTAAGCACGCTCTAATATAGAAGTTATGCTTTCTGGCTGCACAGCTTTATTAAACGTATGAGGATTCATCGTTGCCCCAATTACATAACGGCCACCGCGCTTTGGCGTAATATAAAACCGCTCTTGGAAAATAGGAGCCTTCAAGAGAGGTTTCCTGCTTCTTACTGCAACAACTTCTCCTTTAACTGGATATGTACCCCAATCACTTTGGAAATAATGTAGTAATTTCGTACTCCATGAACCTCCAGCGATAACGACTTTTTCACATATGATTACACCTTCGCTTGTAACAATTCCAGTCACCGTATTGTTTTCAATTTGAATATCAAACACTTCTATCTGTTCATATATATCAGCTCCAGAAAATGCCGCGGAATGTGCGAATGCTTTCGTAAGCTCTGGTGCAATAACATGACCGTCTTTTGGGTAATATACCGCCCCTATAATTGACTCGGAAAGAAATGGCTCTTTTTTCCGCAAATGCTCCCCTGTTAGAAAGTAGGAATCTTCGCCTGTTTTCTGTTGCCAATCCATAATATGAAGAATTCTTTCCTTCTCATCTTCATTTTGGGCAATGCGATAAATGCCCTTTTCTTCATACCCAATATCGATGCCTGTTTTTTCACGTAAAACTTCTGCAAGTTGTGGAAATATAGCACGGCTTTCTCTAGCAAGCTCAAACAACGGATCATATTCATCCCATTCTGCCTGAACACCGAGCAAACCAGCAGCTGCTTTCGAAGCTTCAGATGCAATTCTTTGCTTCTCTACAATCGCTACTTTATATCCTCTTTCTGCTAGGAAGTGTGCAACTGAACTACCAATTACACCTCCGCCAATAATCGCTACATCATACTTCTTACACATGCTTTTCCGCCCACTTTCTTATTGATTCCTTATAAGATTTCGCCTTGCTATACGGATTACTACTGCTTATAATCCCAGACATAACAGCAATGCCACTTATACCATTTGCAAGAACATCACTTGTATTTTCAGGAGTGATTCCACCAATTGCAGTGATTGGTATTGATAAACACCTTGCCATATGAGCAATTTCTTCTAATCCTCTTGCTGGCACACCCTTTTTACAAGCCGTTGGAAATACATGACCGTAAACGAGCGAATCCGCTCCATTTTTAAATGCCACTATCGCTTCATCTAAAGAATGTACTGAATAACCAACATGCAAATAAGAAAACTTTTCTTTCACTGACCTTACATCTGCGCTTCGATATCCTAGCTGAACACGTGGAATATTTAATAGAATAGCAATATCAATTCGATCATTTATCACTATTTTTGATGCCGGAAAGCCTTTCTTCAAAAGGCTTTCCACACCTTCATACAATTCCTTCGTACTTTTCTCACGCTCACGAATATGCAAATAATCAATCTCACTCTCAATTTGCATCGCTACATGCACTAACTCTTCGAATGACATGTGACCATTTGAGATTACATGAAGCTCATTTTTCATATTCATTCGCCTACTTTAAAATGTTTTCGAATAATTCATCGGCCGGAACGATTTCTTTAGTCATTCCTTTATCCTTCAGCCATTTATTTTGTTTCTCCCATGATTCTTTTGAATCCGATAAGAATGGCTCATCTTTCGTTTCCATCTTCTCTAATAAAATTTTCATACTTTCTTTTTCAACTTCTGGTACAAGTGGGAAGTTTTCTTTTTCTTGGTGATTTAATAAAATATTTAATGCTTCATCTGGATTTTTCTTCATAAAATCATAGCCTTTTTTCGCCCCACGTAAAAAGGCTTGCAACGCTTCCTTATCCTTTTTCAAAGTTTTATCACCTGTTACAAATACAAGCTCATGATAATTCGGCACCCCGTAGTCAGCTGGATTAAAGTAAGCTGGTTCATGACCTTCATGACGCATAACAGGAACTTCATGGTTAATGTATGCCCCTGTTACAGCATCTACTTTTTTCGTAATTAATGCTGGTACTAAATCGAATCCAACATCGACTACTTTCACTGTATCTGGATTACCACCATCTTCTTTTACCATCGTTTTTAAATACATTTCACTTAAAGGTGTTCCAGAATATCCAACTGTTTTTCCTTCTAAGTCTTTAGGTGACTGAATACCTGCTGATTTCAGCGATACAACATGATTTAACGGCGAACGCACGACAGCTCCAATTGATTTCACTGGAATGTTTTCATTTGCTCTTGCAATCACAACATCTGGCTGATAATACAAACCAACTGTCACTTTTCCGGCAGCTGCTAATGTTAATGGATCAGTCGGATTAGAAGGGAATTTAATATTCACCTTTACTCCTTCTTCTTTAAAGTATCCTTTTTCAATTGCGGCATAAATAAAGCTATGTACCGCATTCGGATACCAATCCAGCATTACTGTTATTTCTTTCTCTTTTTTACTCTTATTTGATGCTGAATTACTCGAACATCCTGCAATCATTGCAACTAATAATGTAAACACAAAGATGCGTTTTAATAATTTCATGAATGTTTCCTCCAACTAATGAATTTCCTTTCTAATATCGAAACAAGTATGACGAAGAAAATAGCTAATAATGATAACAATACAATTGGTGCAAATACCCCCGCTCCGTCTAACTGCGTCATCATTCTTTTACTGAAATATCCAAGCCCAGCTTGCGCACCGAGCCATTCTCCAATCGCTGCCCCAATAACGCTAAGTGGTACCGCAATTTTTAACGCTGAGAAAAAGTAAGGAAGAGCAGATGGCAACTTTAGCTTTAGAAAAACATCTTTTTTCGTTGCACCATACGTAACTAAAAGCTCTTCCCATTCTCTTTTCGTACTGCGAAGTCCATCATACGTATTGACCGCAATTGGGAAAAATGTAATTAAAACTGTGACAACAACCTTACTCCAAATGGTATATCCGAACCATAAGACAAATAGTGGCGCAAGCGCTGTTATCGGAATTGTTTGCGAGGCAACTAATAATGGATAAAATGCTCTTTCCATCCACGTACTCGCGTTCATTAACATTGCTAGCCCTACGCCCAAGACGATAGAAATAACAACACCTATTAAAACGACATACAACGTTGCAGGTAAATGAACCGTAAATAATATATCTTTCAGCGCCCATATCTTCATTACAATTGCAGAAGGTGATGGCAAAATGTACATCTCATCTACAATTCTTGCTCCTACTTCCCAAGCAATAAGTAAAATTCCACTTAATGTGAGGGCAGGTAATAGCTCCTTCAAACGATTCATCATACAAGTACCTGCCTTTGTAACATACTAAGAATCTCATCCTTAAGCGCTAACACTTCAGGCTTATGTAAATCTTTTCTTGTTCTGTTACGATTAAGCGGCACAATTCGCTCAGTTAAAGTAGCTATCGGCTGCTGCTCTACAACAAAAATACGATTAGAAAGAAAAAGGGCTTCTTCAACGTCATGTGTAATAAATAAAATTGTTTTTTCCCACTCTTTCCATTGTTCAAACAACCATTCCTGCAAAGATGCCTTCGTTAAAGCATCCAACGCGCTAAACGGTTCATCTAGCAATAATATCTCTCCGCCTGTTAATAAAGTTCGGATAAAAGATACGCGCTGTCTCATACCACCAGATAAATCTTTCGGATATTTTTTCTCGTACCCTTGTAAACCAAATTTATGTAACAGTTCCTTTGCCTTTACCTGTGCTTCTTTCTTCTGCACACCTTGGCACTCTAACGGTAAAGCAGCATTCTCAATAACTGTTCTCCATGGCAAAAGCATATCTTTTTGAGGCATATACCCTACAGGGTGACTCTTTGTTTCCATAAGCTCTATTTGTCCGCTGCTCGCCTCTTCTAAACCTGTAATAAGGCGAAATAAAGTACTTTTCCCACAGCCACTTGGTCCAATAATGCTCACAAACTCTTTTTCTTGTATATTGGCATTTAGTCCCTCTATGATTGGTTTTTCATCATAATGAAAGGAAACATTACGAAACTGTAGTATGTTCTTGCTCCTCAAAACCCCACATCTCCTTACGATAAGCCATATCCCAGAATAAATATTCAAATCGGCTGGAATATAAGAAAATCTCCTCTAATCGATCTAGCTCTTTCTCTGACTTCCCAACTGTCATTTCATTTAATAAATCTATTAACCAAATACAAAGATTACCGTATTCTTCAGAACTATATCCTTGAATCCACTCCCCAAAGAACTCATGATCTCTTGCTCCAGGAATATCATTTAAACGCTTTCCAATCTCCCAATAGCTCCACATGCATGGAAGTAAAGCTGCTATTAATTCTGCAAGTGTGCCATTTTGAGATACAGACATCATATAATTTGTATAAGCTAAATTTTTAGCAGATGGTTTTGCCGATTCCATCTCCTGGGCAGAAATACCAAGTCTTTTTGCATATTGTTTATGAATCGTCATTTCACCATTTAAAATACCATCTATTTGCTCTGCAAATTTCGCCATAACTTGTGGATTCGTTGCCTTGACAACACCAATTGCATATAGTTTTGCATAATCCAACAAGTATAAATAATCTTGAATAATATAATACTGGAATTTATCTTTTTCTAACGTGCCATCCCCCATACCTACTACAAACGGATGATTATGACTTTTCTCCCATACAGGCTGCACCGTCTCAAATAATCTTTCACAAAATTTCATTTATAATTCCCCTTCCTGCATATCTATTTATTCCAATAAAAAAGCCACTTCTTTATATAAGAAGTGGCCACAGCAAATAAAAATATATTTTATTCGTTGTTCCACTTCCCTTCGCTAGTATTACCTAGATCAGGTCTGTAAGGGTTAAGGATTATTCCTCTCTCAGCACGAAAAGCACCCCTAGTGGTGTTAATATGAAATTTTCAAATAAAAAAGCCCCGTTTCTATACGCAAAGAAACGGGGACTCATTGTTAATGTCCGAATTGCTTCCCTACGCTAGCACAATCTAGATCAGGTAATGAAAAGGATCAAAGGCTTACGGCCCTCCTCTCAGCTGGCAACACCAGCTCTCCTAGCAAACTATAAAATTATCACTGTCAGTATAACATTGTCATAAGTCATCATCAACTATTTTAATTTTCTTAATTGCGCATTAAATATCAACATGTTAAACAAATATAAATGCAACTCCACAAATGATATATACAATATTTATATACGAATCTCTCTTCTAACATTATTTATATTGATTTCATATTACATTTATGTGAATAAGACCAATATATTGTATCTTTATACTATAATAAAATTACAACTATACAACTAGAGGAGGTCTTTATTACATGAATATGAAAGCTACAGCTTTAACAGCAACTACTATCGCAATTGCTTCGTTACTTCCTTCTATGGGAGAATCCGATATACAAACAGCTGCTGCTAAGCAATCATCTAAAGCAAAAACGGGGTATGTAAAAATTGACAACGTTGCACTACATCAAAATAGCCATGCAGACAGTGCAATAATTGATAACATTCGATTTAATAGCCCAGTTACTATTCTTGAGACAGCTCAAGATTGGTATAAAGTATCCGTTAACAACAAAACAGGCTATATGAAAAAAGATGCAATTCTATTCAAAAAAAATGTTCAACAAAAGTATCAATATATCGTAAACGCAAACGCATTAAACGTTCGTTCTGAACCTAATACAGAGTCTTCTATTCTAGATATATTGCCAAATGGTCAATTCATTACAATTCAAGGTGAACAAGGAGATTGGTACAAAATATTACATAACGGCCAAATTGGTTACGTACAAAAAACATTTGTATCTAATGGATCCACACCTCTAGTAAAAGGTATAACTGTACAAGGTTCTCCTTCTTATACTGTTGCAACACCAAAATTAAATGTGCGTAGCTCTGCTAGCACAAATAGTACAGCAATCGGTTCTCTGCAAAATGGTACACAAGTACAGGTAGTAGAAACAGTAGGAACTTGGTATAAAATTCGTTTTGGCACAGGATACGGATATGTGGCAAAACACTATGTAGTGCAAAATCAATCGCAAGCTAAAACAACCGCTTCACCTTCATCCATTCCAGCAGTTTTCAAATTCCCTACCCAAGGGAAAATCAGCTCAACATTTGATATGCGCTGGGAACAAATGCATTATGGTATAGATATTGCAGCACAAGGCAACGTCTCTATTCAAGCTGCTGCTGCAGGTAAAGTTGTGAAATCTTATTATTCGGCTAGCTACGGCAATGTCGTGTTCATCGCCCATCAAATAAATGAGAAATTATATACAACAGTTTATGCTCACATGAAAGATCGTACTGTACAAGCTGGTGATCAAGTACAAACCGGACAATTACTAGGTCATATGGGAAATACAGGACATTCATACGGACAACATCTCCATTTTGAATTACATAATGGGGAATGGAATTTTGAAAAAACGAATGCAGTGAACCCACTGCCATATTTAGTTAGGTAAATTGTATGCCACGCAATATACCTCTCTTTATTGAATACCTGGCTTTTTTAGGTTTAATCTGTTGTTTAATCATTTATAATACGAACACTGTATTTTTATCTATTATCATTGCTTTTGTTGCTTTAGAAATTATGATGGAATCATTCCAAGTTCAATTGAAACAAAAAATTGCCCATATTTATAATGCAATTTTTCTTTTGAGCGCTCTTATAACAAATATAATTAGTAATGGTTTTTATTTATCTACCGCATTTCCTGTATTCTTTATGGCTGTTTTATTATTCATAGCTAGATACGTTAATGCTCCTAATAACCAAAAACACGAACAAGAAGCTTAGAAAGAGGAGACACTGTGTACCAATCTTTCAAAGATGACCCAATGAAGTATATATTGAATTTATATGAAAAAATGAATACTTTTTTTGGTATACAAGGAAGTTATACTGCTCAATTTCTTCTTTATGGAATGTTATTTCTTGTCTTAATTACTTTCTCCTTGTTTTACTAACAAAAAAGGATCTCACATAAAAGTTGAGATCCTTTTTAATTTATATTAATTTTTGATATGTAAAATCTTCTTTATCCACAAGCATATTTTTCATAAATAAAACTAAGATTATATTTTTTCTCTAAGCTCATTCTTTGTTCATCATCACACCAATAGAAAAGAATATCATGAATCGTTGCATAACGTTTATTTTTAAGAAATAGTTTAAAGAATGATGGCAAACAATCATGTAATTGTATAAATATATAATTGCGTAGTATCTCTTCTTTATATTCAATGCCCTTACAAATATAAAGTAATTCTTCACAATAATATGCATGCTGCGGAACTTGAATCATTTCGAAAAATGGTACATAAGAAAGTAACTTTCCAATAAAATGATCGTATCGATCCATTAACCCTATCGTCATATGTTCCATCATTTCTTTCATCACATACAAATAATCGTCTACGTGCGTTGTCTTTAGTGGATCTAATCGATCAGAAATTTGAGACAGTACAGCTTTTTGACAAGCTATAACAGCTTGGCTAGGCCCATAATATGATAGGAAATCTGTGCATTTACGATACTTGCGCAGTAAATCATTTGTATATAAATCATACACAAAAGTATTACAATATATTGCTAGACCCATCATATCACTATTGAGCTGTTCTTTTGATAGAGTCTTAGCTTGCTTACACATATAAAAAAACGTAAACTCCAATACTTCCTTATGAGATAATAAATGTCTACACTGCATTATACATTTCTCACTAAATTTAACTCTCTCCCAAATCCCTACATCACCATTATCCAATTCACCAATACGATATTTAATGATTAAATAGTTTAGAGCAACCGCTTGCGTCAAAAGATCCCATGTCTCATATTCCAATGAAGTTTGGACAAATTCGTCTAACCCTTGATTAATCATAAATGTATATGCTTCTTTATACCAACCAATCTCTTGGCATAAACGAAGAATACGTACTAAAGTGGGAATTTCATCTTTATGAAACTGCGGTAAATCTTTCGCTTTATTCATTCCATATACGATGAAAGCCGCTAAATTTTCTTCTTTATAAAATTCTTTTTCTTTCCATACTAAAATAGTTCGCTCTTTCCCTTCACCTTTCGGATGATTCGGTACAAGCAAAGAAAATAACTCAGCGAAATTCCTTGGTTCTACGTATGTATCTGTAACCAAATTCCAATTCGGATCGCCCTGTACAGCCCTCATATAATTCCCCTTCCCTTTTTTATCTACATAGGAAATATTAATTTCTTATCTCATCAAAAGAAATTAATATTGTTATATTCAAAATCTCTCATAATACTTATATCTATTAGTATATCACTTTTTATCTCATTAAAAATTATGAATCACAAATTTTAAAAAACTATCGGAAAATATTAATCATGCATAGCTAGTATATAATCTTTCAGCTCTATCATGTTAACACATCACCTTTATCCATATAAAGTTAAAATGATGTATATGTTTTTTTGTGTATACATTGAAGCTATACTCAGTGGGGCGTTCCAGGCAACGAGACTCCCACCTGCTCCCTTCGCTTTCACTAAGTTGTGAGGTGAGAATCTTGTCGCCCGCAAATAGCGGGATAAATTATTTTGTATGCTCTGATATTTCACTTAAAGCAAAACCAGCTTGGTCATCTGCTACTTCTCTTATAGCTAAATCTCCCAAGGCTAACATACCAACGAATTGACCACCTTCAACTACTGGCAACCTTCTAATTTGATGCTGTGCCATCAATTCTGTAGCTCTCTCAATAGAATCATCAGGAGAAATTGAAACGATATTTGTCGTCATTACATCTGTAATCTTATTAGATCCTGGATGTTTTTCAGCAATTCCACGAACAACTAAATCCCGGTCCGTCACAAGACCAATAACTTGTTCATTCTCAACAACTGGAATCATACCAATTGCTTCATCCTTCATTTTTACAGCAGCCTCATATACATTATCTAGTGGTGTACACTGTACAATATTTGTACTCATAAGTTCTCGAACCTTTGTCATTATTCTATCTCCTCCTTTTAATACATACTATAGCTTTTCCTAAATTCCTTTATTTATTTCAGGAAGACAGCACAATAAAAAGAGGTTGAAGATATAGACATACTAAAAAAGAGTCAGCAAATTGCTGACTCTTTTTTTATGACCCGTACGGGATTCGAACCCGTGTTACCGCCGTGAAAGGGCGGTGTCTTAACCACTTGACCAACGGGCCATGGCTCCGCAGGTAGGACTCGAACCTACGACCGATCGGTTAACAGCCGATAGCTCTACCACTGAGCTACTGCGGAATAATAAAGACAATTTGTATCTTATAAAATTTCTCATCGTAAGTCAAGAAGTTTTTTCACACCATCTTGCGCAAACGTGACATGTTTATAATATACTGGATTGCGTTTTTACTGTCAAGATGTTTTCGTTATCGGTTTTAGTTTCCCTTTACACTTTCCACAGACATATCTTTTTGTATTTATTTGACGTCTTCTTACATATCGAAGTGAACACTCCATACATTCATACGTATAAACTTTTGTTTCCTTCCCTCCATTAATCATTCGTTTACAAAAACGCGGTGCACCTACCTTCTTTAGCAACTCACGAAAATCTCTATCTCGGTGCTTATATCCCCTTCCTTTGATATGCAAATGATAATGGCAAAGCTCATGCTTAATAATCCCTACTAACTCTTCTTTACCATACATTTCATAATATCGATAATTCAGTTCTATATTATGACTCTTCAATAGATAGCGTCCACCGGTTGTACGCAATCTATTATTAAACATCGCTTCATGTAAGAAGGGCGTCCCAAAGTATTGTAACGACACTTCTTCAACTAACCGTTGAATTTCTCGCTCATCCATTCTCATTCCTCCTAAACTAAAAAATAATTTTACACTTTTCTCCCTTCTTATACATATAGTAAATAGTACATATACCCATCCTCATTCAAGAAGCGTGATTTCTAAAAATGCAGCATTGATAGAAATCCACTCACCAACCTCTCATCAAAGTTACCTTAACTAAAAGGAACTACTTTTTTGAGAGCAGGATTAAACAAGGAGGGATTCCTATGCCCACGTGGCTAAAAAAGCAAATGCAACGTGCATATTTTGAGAAAAACCGGTATCAAATCAAATTGTTAAATGAATGCTGGTTTTATTATAGCAAAATACATCAAAGCTCATAATCAATTAAACTTTCCAGTTCATAAAAAAAGAGCAGTTTCATCTGCTCTCTTTTCTTACTATTCAATCGGTAACATTGATAATGCAACACGACCTTTTTTTGTATCAATATCATCTACCCATACCTTTACAATTTGTCCCACGGATACGATATCTAATGGATGCTTTACAAATTGTTTGCTTAGTTTAGAAATATGTACTAAACCATCTTGCTTCACACCAATATCAACAAAGGCACCGAAATCAACAACATTGCGAATCGTTCCCTCTAATTCCATACCACGCTTTAAATCTTCTAATTTTAAAATCCCCTTTTTCAAAAGTGGCTTTGGCAACTCATCCCTCAAATCTCGTTCTGGGCTAATTAAAGCATCCATAATATCAACTAATGTCGGCTCACCAATCTCCGTCTCTTGAGATAATTTAGAAATATCTACTCCTTCTAAACTCTTTTGCAAGTTTGGTTTCCCCACATCACTCTTCGATAACCCTAAGCTCTTTAATAGCAATTCAACATTTTTATATTGTTCTGGATGAATCCCTGTGCGATCTAACGGATTCGCTCCTTCTAATATACGTAAGAATCCGATACATTGTTCATATGTTTTTGCACCTAAACGCGGGATTTTCTTTAACTCAGTTCGCTTCGTGAATTTTCCATCTTCCTCACGCTTAGCTACAATATTTTTCGCAACTGTTTTCGATAACCCCGAAACATATTGCAGCAACGCAACTGAAGCTGTATTTACATTAACACCAACTCGGTTAACTGCTGTCTCTACCACAAATGTTAATGATTCATTTAATCTCTTTTGAGATACATCATGTTGATATTGTCCAACCCCAACAGATTTAGGGTCAATTTTCACAAGCTCTGCAAGTGGATCCTGTAGACGTCTCCCAATTGAAACAGCACTTCTTTCTTCAACCTGTAAATTCGGAAACTCCTCTCGAGCTATATCCGATGCGGAGTACACACTAGCACCCGCTTCATTTACAATAATATAAAATACATCTCGTTCTACATTCTGTAATACATCTACTATAAATTCTTCCGTTTCCCTCGAAGCTGTACCATTTCCAATCGCTATCATTTCAACTTCATATTTATCTATAATTGAAAGGATTTTCGTTTTTGCATCCTCATATTTACGAACAGGGGGATGCGGATAAATAACATCTATGTGAAGAACTTTTCCTGTATCATCTACTACTGCTAATTTACAACCAGTTCTATATGCTGGGTCTACCGCTAACACAACTTTCCCTTTCATCGGAGGTTGTAATAATAAATTACGTAAATTCTCAGAGAAAATATGAATCGCTTGTTCTTCGGCTGTTTCCATTAACTCTTTACGAATTTCTCTTTCTATTGAAGGTTGAATTAATCGCTTATATCCATCTTCCATCGCTAATTGTACATAATGCGCACTTTTAGAAGCTTCATCAAGAATCATTTTTTTATGTAAAAACTGAAGAATTTCTTCAATTGGCGTGATAATAGAAACTCTTAATACATCTTCCTTTTCACCACGGTTCATTGCTAGTACACGATGTGGCACTACTTTTTGCAACGGTTCTTCATAGCCATAATACATTTCGTATATATTCTTTTCATCTTTTTCTTTATCTTTTACAGATGAAGACATAATCCCTTTTCGGAAAGTAGTATTACGAATCCAACTACGATATGCCGCATTATCCGAAACAAGTTCCGCAATAATATCTTGTGCACCTTGCAACGCATCTTCTGCAGATGCTACTTCTTTTTCCACACTAACAAATTCCATGGCCTTCTCTGTTGGATCTTCTTTTTTATATAATAATAGCCACTCAGCTAACGGTTCCAATCCCTTTTCTTTAGCGATTGTCGCTTTCGTTCTTCTTTTTTCTTTGTACGGACGATATAAATCTTCTACTTCCTGCAGTTTGGTTGCAGCAACAATATGACGACGCAACTCTTCGGTTAGTTTGCCCTTTTCACCAATAAGACGAAGAACCTCTTCTTTCCTATCTTCAAGTTGCATCATATATTGCCATCTTTCTAAGATTGCACGAATTTGCACCTCATCTAAAGAGCCTGTCCATTCTTTTCGGTAACGAGCAATAAATGGAACTGTGTTACCTTCTTCTGTTAAATGAATCACATGACGAACTTGCTTTTCGGTAAAGCCTAATTCTTTCACTAACATTTTCATTAACGCTTGTCGATTATCTACCATTTCCATATCCAACCGTAACCTCCTCTATAATAAAAAAAAGTTGCCCTTTAAAGAGAGCAACTTAAACTGCCGATTTAAAAATCTATTAGTCCTAAACTAATTTGTAACGCTACATCTACACGACTCATCATCACTTCATCCAAATGAGTGATTTTGTCCGTTAAGCGTTGCTTATCGATTGTTCGAATCTGCTCAAGTAAAATAACAGAATCTCTCTCAAAACCGTACTTTTTCGCATCAATTTCCACATGAGTGGGTAATTTCGCTTTTTGAATCTGTGCAGTAATAGCCGCTACAATCACAGTCGGACTAAAACGATTTCCGATGTCATTTTGAATGACAAGAACCGGACGAACGCCTCCTTGCTCAGAACCAACAACTGGGGAAAGGTCTGCAAAATACACGTCGCCGCGTTTTACAATCAAAATATTACCCCCCGCTAACTAAGCGTTCTACTGTATGAGCTGCTTCATACTCTGCTAAGAAAGCTTCAGATGCAATACCAAGATTAATTTTTCCCATTTCAATGTACCCACGTCGCATTGATTCATGTTGGTAGCGTTTCTTCGTCTTATGTTGACGCAATAACAGTTGTGTTGCCTGGCAAATTAGTTCATGGCGATTCTTATTCTCTTGTTTTCCAATTCCGTCCAATTCCGTTACCATTTGCTTTGGCAACCGAACCACGATTTCAGTAGTTACACTTGATTCGGACACAAAAATACACCTCCACCGTCAACTACACACCCAAATATATATATGACACCTATTGTAATAATACCATTGTATGGAGCCCGTTGCAAAGACTTCCTTATTCCATGCTTATGTTTTCCAATTCATAAACAAAACATTCATCTTCTTTTACTTTTTGTCTCTTTCAAACAAGAATTAACGGAATCTTTCCCGCAACATGTAATTGTAACTTATGTTAAAAACGATTATAAAAAGATGCTTCTCATCGAGAAAAGAGCTTATTCTCTACCAGGGAAAAGTCCCCTCAAATGACAAGAAGCGAATAATAATACCTTCTATATATTGTTTAAATAATTTATTACTTCTACAACTTTACCGTGTCGTATAAATATTCTCGGCACACGGAAGCTTATCGTTGCGATAATTTCATAATTAATAGTTCCGGAATATTCAGCAACCTCAGTAGCGCTAATATACTCATCACCTTGTCTCCCAATGAGTGTAACTTTCGTACCAAGTGGCACTTCCCAAGGAAGAAGTATCATGAATTGATCCATCGTTACTCGCCCTACAATCGGTACCCTCTCTCCATTTACAAGCACTTTAAATCCTTGCAATCTTCTAAGCCAACCATCTGCATATCCAATCGCAACTGTTGCAATCCATTCTTCAGTTCTCGTTCGGTAAGTGACATTATAACTAATCCCATCCCCTTTAATCATTTGCTTAATATGAGCAACCTTCGTATGAAGCGACAACGCTGGCTCCAATTTAAACGGTAAAAACGGCCGTATTTCTACAGACGGCGTTAATCCATACATCGCAATACCAATTCGTACTGCATTGAATGTAATCCCTTGAAACCTTAACGTTGCAGCACTATTGGCTGTATGGACAAATTTAGGGTTCACTCCAAACTCTTTCAACCAACTTAACTGCTGCAAAAACGTGTTGTATTGCTTATCAAAGTAAGAAGTCTCAACCTCATCTGCTGTCGCAAAATGTGTATACACCCCTTCAAGTTCTAAAAATGGCGCACCTTCTAAACTCTTTAAGAATCCTTTTAATTCTTTACGCTCGCGTATTCCAATCCTCCCCATACCACTATCAAAATTAATATGGAATTTCATTATAGACGAACCATCCCAGAGTTTTATCGCTTCGTCCACCCATTCCTTTTGAAAAACGGTTAATGCTACATCATTTTCAGCAGCAACATTTACATCACGGGGCGGGGACGGACCCAATACTAAAATCGGCACAGTAATACCAGCCCTCCGAAGTACTAAAGCTTCATCTAAAAAAGCAACTGCTAATCTTGTTGCTCCTGCTTCTAATGCAGTTTTAGCCACCGGTACATAATCGTGCCCATATGCATTCGCTTTAACTACAGCAAAAATCTCTACATCACTTGGAATGGACTCTTTGATATGCGTAATATTATTATAGATCGCGTCTAAATCCACTTCCACCCAAGTGTCACGGTAAAATGGTGCTTCTTCCATAAATACACTTCCTTATAAACGATATGCGAAGCTTATTCTTTTATATGCTTCTTTTATGAAATCTACCCCTCAAACTAAGAAAAGACGTGGTGCACATATACCACCACGTCTAAGAAGTTTACTTTACTTGCTTCGCTGTAACTGAACGAGCGACCATTAACAACTCATTCGGCTCTAAACCTTTAGACACGAGCATATACTCTACTCCGTTATGCGACCACGTTAAAGAGTCTTTCGTCAATGCACCAATCGTGAAACCGAGATCAACTAACTCACCACTTACACTTACCGCTGACGAAGCCTCTGCAACTTTCGCCTTTTCTTGTATTAAAGTAAAGGATTTCTTACTTCCAGTGTATGTGAGTATCGCACGCTTGCCACTGTCTGTCTTCAACTCCTTTTCGTCTTTCAAAGTCATACCTTGCGGCGTATCACTTGGATACAAAATAGCAAACGGTTTGTCTTCTTTCGCTGCCGTCTGAACATCCACTTGTGCTCTAGACATATTTTGTTTCGTATCAAATGCACCTTTATCAAACTTTGCATCGAACTTTACTTTAGTGAAATCTACTTTTACAAGGACATTTTGATCATTATCCATCAGTTTCACAGAAACTGGTGTTAAATCACTTTTATTCAGCTTAATTTCTTGTTTCGGCAACATATTTTGATGTTGATAATTTGTTTTTGTTTTAAATACATAATACTTATCTGTTTTCTCGAAAGAGAGATTTTTCTTGTCTTGCAAAATATCCCTTACAAGTGATTCATATAAATAAGCCTGACTACTATTTTGCGGCCAATCGCTTTGAAAACGGAAACTCTTATTAAGCGCCGGTGTTAATACAAATACACCTTCATCATTTCTTAAAATAATTTGACTCTGATCCTTTTTCGCATTCTGCAAATTCACACGATAATACGAAGGTTCTTTATGCCAAATCTCTACGTTGTACTCCTGAGGCTCATTTCCTGTTTTAATAGATAATTTCGCTTCAGCTTGATAACTCTTCATGCTTTTAACTTTCGATTCTAAATCTCTCACAACATCTTCCTGTTTCTTTTCCATACAACCCACCAACACAAAAACGGTCAATAAACCGATAAGAACTAAAAACAGACGCCTTTTCATCACTTCAGCCCCTTTGCCCCTATAAATGAATGGAAGATATGCCTTCCTTATCGCTACCTCAAATATATGAGACAAAGATATAAAATATGCAGACTAGCGTGACGAGCTTTCCAAAACAACTTGAGCAACGGCAAATTCTTTACTATGACTAATTGATAAATGAACAATATGCTCTGTATTTGTAATGATAATCGGCTTACCTCTATCATCATTCCTTACTTCAATATCTAAAAAACTCACTTCTTTCCCGATACCGGTCCCTACTGCTTTAGAATACGCCTCTTTTGCTGCAAATCTTCCAGCTACGAATTCTGTAAGACGACTTCCTTTCAGCCCCTCGGCAACACCACGTTCTCTTTCAGTTAAAATACGGTCCATAAATTTAAGCTTTCCATCTAGCATTTTTTCAATTCGATTTAACTCAATAATATCGATTCCAATCCCTACAATCATTTCAAAATCCCCTTCTTCTATTTAGCTTTCTTCATTCATATTGTAAGAATAACAGAGAATCTTTCTGATGCAAAAGGAGTGATACTAACAACATGCTAATACCATCCACTCGCATTTCCTTACAACCGATCATCATCTCTTTACTTCTTATACAATTAGTCATGATTATGTTAGGCGACTTTTCTCTCTTTCCCATGGCAGCCTCTAATGAATATATCGCTAAAGGAGAATGGTGGCGTGTCATAACTTCCCTACTTGTACACGTAGATTTACAACATTTTCTTTCTAATAGTATTTGTTTATTTGTGCTTGGTTCTTCTATTGAAAAACAACTAGGGCACTTTCCTTTCATTATTATTTTTTTCCTTTCTGGCATTCTCGGAAATATTTCTTCTTATATTATTATGCCCCTTGAATATATTCACGCCGGATCATCTGGCGGTATTTTCGGATTACTAGGTGCCCAATTATTTTTATTGTATAGTCGATATCGTTCTTCAAAACCAAGAGACATTGCTATTTTTTCAATAATGATACTTATATTACTACTATTTACTTTCTTTAATCCCTCTGCCAATCCTATAAGCCATTTAACAGGATTGATAATTGGCGGCATTTGCACACCTCTTTTAACAAAAAAATTCGATGGTGCAGAGCTTATTTAATATAGAAGCTCGCACCATCGACAATTTCCACATCTGTTTGTTTACTTAAATCTCTCATTAGTTGAAATAAAGACTCATCCTTCTTCTTCGCCTCAATCATACAATCAATTTGCGGAACACTCCCCTTTATCTTTTTCAAAAAAGATAAGAAGATATCTACATCAATAAAATCCGCATGCGCTCTCGGGTCTTTTCCATCTCTAGGACTAGAGATGTGCATTTTAACTGGTAACAAAGACGATTCCCACGTATGGACAACACGTGCCCAATCTTCATGCCAATCTTCTCGATCATTATTCATCATATGATGATGCAAATCAAACACGACTGGAATGTCTAATTTCTCACCTAAATACAATGTTTCTTCTAAAGAAAAGGTCGTGTCATCATTTTCTAATATAATCATCTCTTGAATACTCCTTGGAACACTTGACCAATTTTCGATAAAACGCTCTAATGCGAGCTCTTTATCTTTATATCCCCCGCCCACATGTAGTACACACCGTTGCTTATGTTCAATCCCCATACCCTTTAACAACTTTTTATGCATCTGCAATGTCTTTACAGATTGTTTAAAAATACTCTCTTCAGGTGAATTTAGTACAACAAAGTGATCTGGATGGAAATCAATTCGCATATTCATACGAATTGCATACTCACCTAACACTTTTAAATTTTCTTTTAACGGGCGAATATAGTTCCACTCTAACAACTCCTCATGATTCGCTAAAGGAATAAGCTTGGAACTAAGCCGAAAGAAAGATATATCATGCCCTTTATTATGCTTTAATAACCGTAAGCAATTTTCCAAATTCGAATTAGCAATTCTCTCGAGTTTACGAATCGCAGCCTCTCGATCATCAATTCGCTGAAACTGTGCATATGTCATCGTTTGAGATGGAGATGCATTCTTCAAATGTACGCTCATCGCAACATACCCAAGTCTTACAAGCATATAGCACCTCTTTTCTATACAAGTTATTATGTAGTATGCACAATTACAGAAATAAAAAAAGAGAATGCCCACAAAGGGCATTCTCTTTTTTTATTAAGCTTGTGGACGGCTATGATGTTTTCTTTCGCCGCGTCCGTTTGAAGATCCTGGGCGACCTTGACCTTCACCTCTACGACCACGGTTACCATCACGGCTACCACCATCACGATTACGATCACGGTTACCGTCACGATTACGGCCATCACG
>NZ_MAOI01000024.1 GCF_001884235.1 Bacillus paramycoides
CTAAAAAGTCAATGGCGGAGACATACAGCAAGCCGTCAGAACCGAAGACCAATCCGCGGGGGTGGAAAGGGTTGAAGCAGTGGTGGTCGACGTTGCCTAGAAACATCCCAGTGGAACCATTGTACATCCGCACTTCTCCAGGCACTTCTATGCCCGTGTTAAAGTCGAAGTCACCAACATCTGCCACAAACAGGACATTATGTTTGGAGAGTACGATACCGCGCGGTGCCAACGGAGCGCCTGGTTCGGCTGAACGGACGAGTTCGCCCAGAAACGCCCCGGTTTGCCCATTAAACTTCAATACGTCGCCATTCACGGGTTGTCCGACGTTCTGGTTAGTGACAAGAAGATTGCCCATATGGTTAAAGATAAGTCCCCGAGGACCATGCAAGTTGCCACTATTTGGTGCGACAAAAGTGCCAAGGAACTTCCCTGTTTTCGGGTCGAAAGTCTTCACGGTGTCGTCGAAGCTATCACCAATGTAGAGAAAGTCGCACTGGAAGCATCTGTCCGGATCTTTTTGATTATGCATTTTATCACCCTTTTAAAAACATATTTTAAGTAAAAAACTAGCTTTTACCTATATTAATATATGCTTACGGAGATTTTTCGTATAGGACAAGCAGCTGATAATATAGCATATTTTTAAAGTTTGGCGCATATCTTTTGTTCTCTTCATAGCAACTTGTTTAATCATCTCTAGATCCACAAGTTTCTTCATTAAACGTTGCACAGTTTTATATGAAACTTCCATCTTTGCAGCAATTCTATTTTTGCATAGGAAACTAACACCTACATATTTACAGCTGTGGCGTTTTAAAATTTCAAGTAATGCAATTAGTTTAGATTGTACATCGGTACGCTTAATAGACATACGGATAGTGTCTCTGTATGTACGCACAGTTTTATTTAATTCTTCTACTTCTTCAAAAGTAGAAAAGTTGCAATATGACTCTTCACTTGCGATAACATCGATACGAGTTTTCATTATTCGACTGCTTTGGTAAAACAAAAAAGCAACGTCACCAATGTGGTAAACGTTACTTAAGAAACCCTGCATGATGTACAATAACTCCTGAGAGTATGGCAAGTGTTTACCTGGGTGTATCAGGTGGACGGTATATAAAGTGTTGGCGCACGATATATACACGCTATGCTCTTTTGTTGTATTTGTTGTTTTGCCCACATACTTTTCTTTTTATAACGTTTTTTATCAATAAAGAAAAAATATAGATGAAATGCGGGGCTTGTTGTATAAACGTTTTTAACTTTTTATCGTCTATTATCTGATGCTGGATTAAAATCCATCATTATCAGTAGTCAATAATGAATAGCCATTTCGTTATAGGGGGATTTTGATTCTTTAGGTTGATGGCAATGTGGTGGGACCCCTATTTTTATAGCCAGACTGAACTTTTATTGATGGTATTTTAATTTATATCTATTCATAAGAATAGAACTAGCATAGTATTTACTGGAGGGATTGAAAATGAATAGGAACGAAGCCTCATTACATCCTGATACGGGTGTTACATCTGGAATGTTTGTTGAACGATCATTAAATGAAATCCGTTTTTGGTCTAGAATCATGAAAGAGCATTCTTTATTTCTTCGATTGGGGTTTAGATGTGAGGATACTCAACTAATCCAAGAGGCTAATCAATTTTACCGATTGTTTGAACACATCGAACAAATTGCACATTCCTATACAAATCAAACAGATCCTGAACAAATAAAAAGATTTAATTCAGAAGTACAACAAGCTGCAACTAATATTTTCGGATTTAAACGAAAACTTCTAGGGTTAATTCTTACATGTAAATTGCCAGGGCAAAATAATTTTCCACTGTTAGTTGATCATACAAGTAGGGAAGCTGATTATTTTAGAAGACGTTTAATTGAATTAAATGAAGGTAAATTAGATGCTCTTCCGGATGCTATTATTAAAGAAAATGTTTTCTTTTTAAGGATTATGGCAGACCATGCTAAATTTATTGGTCATCTTCTTGATCCATCGGAAAGAAAGCTTGTAGATACAGCTCGGAATTTTAGCAATGATTTTGATGAATTGATGTATCAAGCAATTGACTTAGAATCTATGAAACCACAATCCCAAACAGTTCCTCTTTTAGATCAATTTTTGGATCAAAATCGTGTGTCGGTTACATCTCTTCGGGATTTTAAGAAAACAGCACGTGATTTAATTGAGCAATGTAAAATAAAGAGTATCATTCATCCATTATTAGCAGACCATGTTTTTCGTGAAGCTGATAGATTTCTTGAAATAATTGATATGTTTGATGCTCATCTTACAAGCGTTAAATCACAATATAAATAGTAGAAGATGGGGAAAAGTACTGTTTTTTCGATAAGCTAACAATTTATTGCTAGCTTCTTTTTCTTGAGCTGGTATCATATTCCTTATTCAACGAATAGGTTCTTTAGTGAAGTAACGGTTCTGGTGCAAAAACTTCAAGGTAATTACAAATCATCTCTAAAACTTGGACATACTGATACTATTACTCTAAAAAGGTGTGTGATCGGTATGGAAAAGAAAAATTGGTTCAAATGGAAGCACTACCAGCTTGATATTATCTTATTAACGGTACAACCTAAGTTTTCGTGATTTGGTGGAAATGATGGAGGAACGGGGTTTATTCATTTCTCATACAACGATTATGCGTTGGGTTCATCAGTATGGTCCTGAATTGGACAAACGGATCCGACGTTACCTCAAACAAATAA
This sequence comes from Bacillus paramycoides, assembly GCF_001884235.1. Taxonomy (GTDB): domain Bacteria; phylum Bacillota; class Bacilli; order Bacillales; family Bacillaceae_G; genus Bacillus_A; species Bacillus_A paramycoides. The sequence goes on from NZ_MAOI01000024.1 coordinate 2,746, forward strand.
ATGGCTCTTGGAGAGTCGATGA
>NZ_MAOI01000025.1 GCF_001884235.1 Bacillus paramycoides
GGTCACGGTTACGACCATCGCCGCCACCGCGTCCATCACGACTACGATTACGGTTACCATCACGGTATCCGCCTCCGTTACCACCGCGTTTTTTAGAACCGCCACCTCTTGAAACAACTGGTGGTTCTGATGTTAAAGCGATTGGAGTTGTATCCGGCTCTTTTGTCATCATTTTTAAAGCAGCAGCTACTACTGTTACAGAGTCATTCTCTTCTAACATTTCTTCTGCAATACGCTTGTAGTATGATAAGTTTTCATTTTGGATTGTGCTTTGAAGCTTTTCTGCGATTAAACGTTGTTGACCTTCTAATGCCTCGTCAAGTGTCGGTGCTTCCATACGATCAACCTTACGTTTTGTTGTACGCTCGATATTTTTTAATTGTCCTGATTCACGTGGTGTTACAAATAACATTGCAATACCTTTTTTACCTGCACGGCCAGTACGACCGATACGGTGAACGTATGATTCTGGATCTTGTGGAATATCGAAGTTGTATACGTGTGTTACGCCTGAAATATCAAGACCACGTGCAGCAACGTCCGTTGCAACAAGAACTTCAATAGCACCTTCTTTAAATTTACGTAATACAGACATACGCTTCGCTTGTGTTAAGTCACCATGAATACCTTCTGCTGCATAACCACGTAAGTTTAATGCTTCTGATAATTCATCAACACGACGCTTTGTGCGACCGAATACGATTGCAAGCTCTGGAGATTGAATATCTAGCAAGCGTGTTAACACGTCAAACTTTTTCTTTTCTTGCACTTCTAAATAGAACTGCTGAATGTTTGGCATTGTTACTTCTTTTGCTTTTACTTTAATGTGTTGAGGCTCAGTCATGAAACGCTCAGCAATACGACGGATTGGATCTGGCATTGTCGCTGAGAATAATAATGTTTGATGTGTTTCTGGCACATCTGTTAAAATCGCTTCAATATCTTCAATGAAGCCCATGTTTAACATTTCATCCGCTTCGTCAAGAACAACCGTCTCTACGTTTTGTAAGCGAAGTGTTTTACGGTTAATATGATCTAAAATACGACCCGGCGTACCAACAATAATGTGTGGGTGTTTTTTTAGAGCACGAATTTGGCGGTTAATATCTTGACCACCATAAATTGGTAGAATACGAACACGTTTATGTTTACCAATTTTGTATAGCTCTTCTCCAACTTGAATTGCTAATTCACGCGTTGGCGCGATAACAATACCTTGAACTGCTTCTTTATTTGTATCCACTTTATCTAATAGTGGTAATCCGAATGCTGCTGTTTTCCCTGTACCTGTTTGCGCTTGCCCAATAATATCCTTACCTTGCAATGCATGTGGAATTGTTTCAGCTTGAATCGGCGTAGCCTCTTCAAAGCCCATACTTTCAACAGATTGCAGTAAAGACTCACTTAATCCTAATTCTCGAAATGTTGTCAATGTTACTTCTCCTTTTCTATCCTATACTTATCATTTAAAAAAAGGCGTTTTCCGAACTTGCGGAAAAGCCCTTTTCCTGAATGCTCACGTATATAACCGGGCGTATATTCTTCACGAAAATACTTCTAAACGTTATTACACTTTATCAATTATAAGTTTTGTATGTGTAAAAAGCAAACCCCAACTGTTACCTTATTTCATATTCAGAGCTTTTTTCTTTACTTTTATTTTTTATCATTTACTGTAAGCGCTTATTATAAGTTTCCACTATTTTCGTGGCTATCATCCCTATTTATATACACCAATTATTTCAACATCGCTATAACTTCTTCTAATTTCATACCGCGAGACGCTTTTACTAGCACAACATCTTTTGCATCAACTACTGCTTGTAAGTCTTTTACAAGTTCTTCTTTATTATCATACGCTGTAACACGTTCTTTAGGGAAATTAATTTTTGCTCCTTCAGCAATTTGAGCCCCTAATCTACCATATGTGAATACATATAAGATTTTTGCTGGATCAATTAATTTACCTACTTCATAATGAAATTGCACTTCTTGATTTCCTAGTTCTAACATATCACCAAGCACAACAATTTTTTTTGCAAATCCATCTAAACCATTCATTAGATGGAACGCAGCTTCCATAGCCGTTGGACTTGCATTATAGGCATCATTGATAATTGTTAAACCACTATCTGTTTTTACAATTTCCATACGCATACCTGTCATTTGAAGTGTTACTAAACCTTTTTTCATTTCTTCCCACGTTACACCAAAATGTTTCGCAATTGCCATTGAAGCAAGTGTATTATATACATTATGCTTTCCTAGTACCGGCAGATAGAATGACAAAGTTTCATCCCTGTTCATCTTAAAGTGTGTTCCAGTTGCCTGTAATGTTACAGTAGTTGGATAATAATCATTTGCTCTCGCATCACCAAATGTAACTGTTTCAGCTGCTAAATTCATTTCTGGAACACGATTCGTTAATAGCGGCTCATCTCCATTATATACGAACACGCCACCTTCTTGTAAACCTGTAACAATTTCTAACTTCGCTTCAGCAATCGCCTCACGAGAGCCTAAATCCATTAAGTGCGCCTCACCAATGTTCGTGATAATAGCCGCATCTGGACGAGCTAACTTAGATAGAAATTCAATTTCTCCCTGGCTAGACATACCCATTTCCAATACAGCTACTTCTGTATTTTCTTCTAGGTTTAAAATAGTAAGAGGTAAACCGATATGATTGTTGAAATTACCTTCTGTTTTTTGAACTTTAAATTTAGTCGCAAGAATACTTGTTACAATATCTTTCGTAGATGTTTTACCATTACTACCCGTTACACCAACAACTTTTACATCCAATTGATCACGATAGCTTTTCGCTAACATTTGTAAAGTTGCTAGCGTATCTTCTACAAAAATAACAGGAAGATTCTCGGGTGGATTTGCTACATCTTTCATCCATAGTGTGGCAATAGCCCCATTTTCAACAGCTTTATCTACAAAAGCATGTCCATCGAAACGTTCACCTTGAATCGGAACATATAAATTTCCTTTTTCAATTTTTCTCGTATCAATAGACACTCCTTGTATAGTAATTCCCTCATACTGCTCTGCTAGTCCCGTACCATTTATCATCTGTTCTACTTGTTTTAACGTTCGCTTTATCATGAAAACACTCCTTACATAGAGGAAGCACTATTCCTTCGAATAGTGCTTCCTCCTTTTTTGTTAGATTGTATATTTAATTTTTTGTTTTTCTTCGTGACGCTCAATCGCTAAGTTAATTAGCTCTTCGATTAATTCTGGATACGGTAATCCAGTATGTTGCCATAGTAGAGGGAACATACTAAACGGCGTGAATCCTGGCATTGTGTTTACTTCGTTAATATACACTTCTCCATCTTTCGTTAAGAAGAAATCAGCTCGTGTTAAGCCAGAACCATCTAATGATTGGAATGCAATAATTGCATCTCGCTTAATTACATTAGACTCTTCTTCTGTCATTTCAGCTGGAATAATTAACGCTGTATCACCATCGATGTATTTCGATTTGTAATCATAAAAATCTTTTTTCGGTACAATTTCGCCTACAACTGAACATTTCGGCTCATCATTACCTAATACACCAACTTCTACTTCACGACCTACAATATTTTCTTCAACAATAATTTTACGGTCAAATTGGAACGCCTCTTCGAATGCATTCTCAAGCTCTTCACGATCTTTACACTTATTAATACCAACACTTGAACCAAGGTTTGCTGGTTTTACGAAGCAAGGATAGCCTAACACTTCTTCTACTTTTTCATACGCTGTTTCACGATCTTTTTCCCATGCACTACGAATGAAAGATGCATATTTCGCTTGTTTCAATCCAGCTTCTGCAAAGATATTTTTCATAACAACTTTATCCATACCAGCAGCTGATGCTAATACACCGTTACCTACATATGGAATATTCATTAATTCTAATAATCCTTGTACTGTTCCATCTTCACCATTTGGTCCATGTAATAATGGGAAAATAACATCAATTGCATCTTCTTGCTTAGAATTTGCAGTTGGGATAATTTCTGCACTTAATGATACAGGAGAAATTGCATTTTCTTCTCCACTCATTTGTAATGCTTCAACCGTCGTTACTTCACCTTCAATACGCTCACCGCGCATCCACTGACCTTGCTCTGTAATATAAATTGGATGAATCTCGAATTTATCTTGATTTAATGCTTTAATAGCAGCAAGAGCCGTTTGTAACGAAACTTGATGCTCAGCTGATTTTCCACCATATAATAAACCTAATTTAATTTTTGTCAATGAAATCACCCTAACCAATTGTTTTCATTTTTCTATTTTAGCACTTTTTATAAAAATAGGTAGTTCCTATTTGAAATAAAATGTAACTTCCACAAATAATTAAAAGACACCACTTATTGGTTTTCTACACTTTTCCTACCTAATTTTCTACATGACTAAACAAAATTAAACTTTAAAGTAAGATTGCAATTTGATCTAGTTATGTACCTAAAATATGTAGAAATCCACTTTTTGTGTATGTCATCTATATTATCCCACCATTTGTGGAGAATGAAAAAACACTGATTACAGTTTCATTTTATTAAGAAGACTGTTTTGTAAATGTTTCTTTTTGCCTCTGCTCAACAAGACGGTCTAAAGAAACATATACAATACCCGCAACTACACATCCTACACCTAAAATTGTAAATAAAAAATGACCAAGGAATCGATCTAATAAAAAACCTCCAAGAAGTGGACCGAATGCACTTCCTGTAATCCACTGCAAACTCGCCGCTCCCATATAAGTTCCTCTCAAATGCTCGGGTGCTAAATTCGCTACAAATGTCATCTGTACAGGCGACATAATCATCTCACCTAACGTATATATTGCATAAACGAACATTAACGTCATTAAAATAATTGTAGTATTTGTATCAAATTCCCCAAACCACTTCGGTAACCACCCTATAAAAAACAAACCAATCCCGAACAAACACGCACCATATAACATCGTCTTTCCGACAGGTTTATCTGTCGCCCATTTCGATATTTGGAACTGAAACAACACAACTAATAGACCATTTAATGCCATTAAATATGGGTATGGATTGTTAGCTCCAAAAATATTCTTCATTTCGTTATCAAAGTGAAGCGGTAACATACCTTCTGTTTGAGAAAAACCCATAGAAATAATAATACCCGCTAACAAATAAATCATTAACGCCTTATCTCTCATTAAAATTTTCCAAACTGCTCCGGATTCCTTCTCTTTATTTCTTTCCGTTACTTCCGTAATTTTCGGCATTGTTTCTTTAATAAGTACTAACATAAGTAGTGCATAAAACAGCATAGCAGACGAGGCAATAATAAACACGAGGTTCTTCGATAAAACAACTACCGATGCTCCCATTATCGGCCCAATTGCAGCTCCAATATTGTGTCCCATTCGTAATAAACCATATGCTTCTGTTCTTTTTTCTGGCGCAGTTACATCCGCAACCATTGCTGATGCCGCTGGATGAAATAGAGAATTACTTAACCCTAAAAAAATAGATAAAATGGCGTACGGGATAAATCCTTCTATAAATAAAAAACCGAGCATTAATAATGCATTACTTGCCATCGAAAATATCATAATCGGCTTTCTTCCATATATATCCGCAATTCTTCCTCCTATAAGCGAGCCAAGGCTTGCGGCAATTGGAGAAAGCGCCATAATAACACCAACTTGCAGTAAAGAATCTACCTTATCTTTTAAATATAATGCAAAAAACGGCATCAACATCATCATCGCAATTCCATTCAATGTCTCACCGATAAATCGAATCCATACGTTACGATCCATCTCCCTTAGCTCACGCCACGTGTTTTTCATATTTACACCCCTTTAATTTGCCAACAATTATCTTATAACATATTCAGAAAAATGTAAATTTTCAAAACAAAAAATCCATTCTAATAGAATTAGAATGGATTTTTCCACTTATAAATTTGCTACATCTTCTTCTTTATTATCATTATTTAAAGCGCTATGCTTTCGGCTATATAAAAAGTAAACTGCTATACCAATAACCATCCATACGCCAAAACTAATCCATGCTGTTCCGGATAACTGAAGCATTAAGTATAAACAAAAAATTACCGTTAACGCTGGTAAAAATGGTACGAGCGGCGCCTTAAATGCCCTTGGTAAATCAGGGTGAGTTCTTCTCATGACAATAACTGCAACTGCTACAAGTGCAAAGGCTGACAATGTCCCCATATTTACAAGGTGTGCTAAAACATTTAAATCTATTAATCCTGAAATAAGTGCTGCAATAATTCCAGTTGTCCATGTATTTAAAAATGGTGTTTTAAATTTCGGATGGACTTTAGCAAGGCGCTTTGGCAACAGCCCATCTCGGCTCATCGCATAGGAAACACGAACTTGCCCATACATCATAACTAGCATTACAGTTGTAATTCCTGTGATTGCTCCTACTGAAATTACTCCCGCTAAACTATCTTGTCCAATAAATTGAAGTGCAAAGGCAACTGGATCTGATATATTTAGCTGTCCGTATGGAACAATCCCTGTCAAAATAAGTGAAACAACGATATAAAGAACTGTACAAATTAATAACGATGCGATAATGCCGATTGGTAAATCACGTTGTGGCCGTTTCACTTCTTCTGCAGCTGTTGAAACTGCATCAAACCCTATGAATGCGAAGAATACTGTAGCAGCTCCAGCCATTACACCATCTAAACCAAATGGCATAAAAGGTGTCCAGTTTTCAGGTTTTACGTAATTAAAACCAGCAAAAATAAAGATAAGAACAACCGCTATTTTAATAAACACCATAATATTATTTACGCGTGCACTTTCACGAACGCCTCTAGATAAAAGAACTGTCATAACTAAAATAATTAGAACTGCAGGTAGATCAATTATTCCACCCTTTCCTGTACCAGGGGCCGAGGAGAGAATGGTCGGAATATGAATTCCAAATCCCTTTAATAAAGATTGAAAATAAGCGGACCATCCGTTTGCTACTGCGGATGTAGCAAGTAAATATTCAAGCATTAAGTCCCATCCAATTAAAAAAGCGAACACTTCCCCCATCGTCGCGTACGTATACGTATACACACTGCCCGAGACAGGAACTGAAGAAGCAAATTCAGCATAACAAAATGCAGCAAATGCACAAGCTAGCGCGGCTATCGCAAATGATAATATAATAGCTGGTCCAGAATGTTTTGCTGCTACCACGCCTGTTAGAACAAAAATACCAGTTCCAACAATTGCCCCAATGCCAAGCATCGTTAAATCCAATGCGCCCAATGTTCTTGCTAATGTCTTTTGCTTACTTTCTTGCATTAACTTTGCAATAGGCTTCTTTTGAAAAATTTGCTTCATAGCATGCTCCTCCAAGTTTTAAATTTTCTGAAAATTTTTAATTCGCATTTTCATTTTACTCATAACGCTTTTTACAGTCAATACTTTTGTCGAAATAAGCGGAAATATTTCAGAATATACAATTAATTGTTTTTGTCATTCTTTCTAAATAGAAGACTATCGTCTATTACAAAGAAAAATTCGACAAATATAAAAAAAACACGAGATCACATCTATATATCTTTTCATAAATTTTTTTGGTATTATTATACATGTCGATTCCAAAAAAGAGGCATGCTCCTTTATTGAGCATGCCTCTTTTTACTTATTTCACAGTATATGAACCTTCTTCAATCCAGCTATACATGTACTTTTCATCTTCCGTCTCATGTGCTTGTTTTACAATACGAAGCGGACGGAATGTATCTATCATAACAGCCAGTTCAAGTGTCTCTTTCTTCCCTATACTCGCTTCTGTTTTTCCTGGATGTGGTCCATGCGGAATCCCGCTTGGATGAAGCGTAATAGAACCTTCCTCTACACCTTTTCGGCTCATAAAGTTACCTTCTACATAATAAAGTACTTCATCACTATTCACATTACTATGATAATATGGTGCCGGAATTGATTCTGGATGATAATCATATAAACGTGGTACGAAAGAGCAAATAACAAAATTATGTCCTTCGAACGTTTGATGTACTGGCGGCGGTTGATGAATACGACCTGTAATTGGTTCAAAATCCTCTACATTAAAGACCCACGGATATAAATATCCATCCCATCCAACAACATCTAACGGGTGGTGCCCTAAAACATGCTTATGCATATATCCTCTGGACTTTGTCATTACGACAAACTCACCTTTTTCATCATATGTCTCCAATTTCTCCGGACCACGAATATCTCTTTCACAAAACGGACTATGTTCTAACAATTGCCCATATTCATTGCGGTAGCGATGTGGTGTTGTAATTTGGCTATTTGCCTCTACAACAAGAAACTTAGTCTCTCCTTCATCTGGAATGACACGATAAATTGTTCCAATTGGAATCGTTACATAATCACCTTTTCTATAGTGAATCGTTCCAAACATCGTCTCAATTTTCCCTGTTCCATAATGAACGAATAACATTTCATCACCATCACCATTACGGTAGAAATAATCCATTTTTTCCGTTGGACTTACTACTCCAATTAACAAGTCTTCATTCCCAAGTATGAAATTTCTCCCACTTATTGCATCGCCAGTTTTTTTATTTTCTTTCGTGCGAAAATGACGATGAGCAAGAGCAACATCCTCTTCATACTGTAACTGACAAGAATGGGATAATGCTGCATGTCCTACTTCTGTTGGCATATAATGATGATACAAAATAGACTGCGTACCAGAAAAACCTTTTGTCCCCATTACCTGCTCACGATAAAGTGATCCATCTTTTTTACGAAATTGTACATGTCGTTTATGAGGTAGCTCCCCCATGTGACGATAATACATGCCCATCACCTGCTTCCATTTCTTTTTTTACCGTATTACGTAATGTACCTAAACCAGTAATCGTAAGTTCTACAACATCACCATCTTGCAGCCACTCTTCCGTACCAAGCTCTAAAATACAGCCCGTTCCTACTGTTCCAGACCCGATAACATCTCCTGGATATAACGTAACATCTTCCGAAGCACGTTCAATCATTTCAGCAAATGTATAGTAAATATCTTGGAAATTCCCCTTTGATAACAATCGCCCATTTACATGAGCAGTCATCTCTAAATCATAACGATCACCGTTACGATAAACGTCTAATTCCTCTTTCGTAACGAGATACGCTCCTAATGAAGTTGCAAAGTCTTTCCCTTTCGCTGGGCCGAGCCCCACTTTCATCTCTGTCGCTTGTAAGTCTCTTGCACTCCAGTCGTTCATAATACAATAACCAAAAATATATTCCTCCGCTTTCTCACGAGAAATATTGCGTCCTTCTTTTCCAATTACACAAGCAATCTCTAACTCGTAATCAAGCTTTTGAGACTTCTTTGGACCAGTAACAAAATCATCTGGTCCAATAACAGCACGGTGGTTAGTAAAATAAAAAACCGGGATATCATACCATTCAGGTATAACATCTAACCCTCTTCTCCCGCGGGCTGTTTTTACATGCTGTTCAAAGGCATAAAAATCTCGAATGCTACTCGGATTAGGAATCACCGCTGCCAGTTGTACTTCCTCTAAAGGATATATACCCTTTTCTGGATTTTTAATATTACGCACTACTTCTACATACGCATCCGCTTTCTCTAAAAAGGCGAACATAGAGGAAGGTAATTTCCCATCACTAGCAAGATTCATATCGATTACTTTGTCACCTTCAAGCCAGCCAGCTCGCATTTCTTTCGAAGGGAGACGAAATGTAACAAATTTCATCATGATTCCTCCCTATGAAAAATGAAATTTCCACCAACAAAGGAATTCTTGCTGGTGGATATAAATTTTATAAATTCCCGCGACGCTCTTGTTCTCTTTCAATTGATTCGAATAAAGCTTTAAAGTTCCCTTCACCAAATCCACGAGAACCTTTACGTTGGATGATTTCAATAAATAAAGTTGGACGATCTACAATTGGTTTCGTAAAGATTTGTAATAAATAACCTTCTTCATCACGGTCTACTAAAATCTTCAATTCTTTTAATTTATCAATTTCTTCATCAATTTTCCCAACACGTGCTGTTAACTCATCGTAATACGTATCTGGCGTATCTAAAAACTCCACGCCATTTGCACGAAGCACTTCAATTGTTTTTACAATGTCACTTGTTAATAAAGCAAGATGCTGTACACCCGCTCCGTTATAGAACTCTAGATATTCTTGAATTTGTGATTTTCTTTTTCCGTCTGCTGGTTCATTAATCGGAAACTTGATACGGCTTCCATTCGTCATAACTTTTGACATTAATGCCGAATACTCTGTGCTAATATCGTCATCATCAAAGTGAATCATTTGTTTAAATCCCATGACGTTCTCGTAATAGCTAACCCATTCTTCCATTTTTTCAACATTACCAACGACATGATCTACAGCAATTAAACCTGACTCTTCAAATGGAAGATTAAACTCTACCTTTTGAAATCCCGGCATAAATGTTCCTTTATAATTTTTACGCTCTACAAGCGTATGAATTGTATCACCATACGTACCAATAACTGCTTTTTTCAATGTACCTTCCTCATCTGTTAACTCTTCAGGAGGAGCAATTGCAACAGCACCACGTTTTACCGCTTCAGAGTACGCTTTATCAACATCATCAACAAGAAGGGCCACATCCTTTACTCCATCACCGTGGGTCTTTACAAACTCTGCAATGCGATTATCGCTACTTAAAGCTCCAGACACAACAAAACGCATATTTTTTTGCACAAGAACATAAGATACCTTTTCACGGTTTCCTGTTTCTAATCCCGAATAAGCTACAATTTTGAATCCAAATGCTCTCGCAAGATAATAGCTCGATTGCTTTGCATTTCCTACGTAAAATTCAATATGATCTACATCACGTACCGGAAAAAAATCCTCCATTTGTGCAGCTAGCGTATCCATAGATTTTTGTTTCATAAATTCCTCATCCCCCTGTAAATAGATTAAATGGTCCATATTTAAACCTAACCGAAAACGCTTCCAACATTAATTGATAGAAATTAGTTAGCAAGCTAACAAATTCTGACTTTTAAAATTTTCTATCTTTTCTGTCAAATTCCTCTTTTTTTCTTACATATAAAATTCGACTTTTTTCTCTTTAAAATAAAATGAAACTTTAGTCAGTCGGGGTTCTGTTCATCCCCCACTGATTATTAGTTGAACCAATCGAGCTTTTACGGGCAGTTAATGTGGGATAAGGGGGTAATATCAATACTTGAGAGGATATATGGGAGGAAAATAAAAAAGACCCCAACATATTAACTATTTACTAATATGCTAGAGTCTCTATTTTTTTAGAATAATGGTACGTAAGGTGTATAAAAACTTATTGTTATCAATATTCATCATACTAATACATTTGTAAGGAATACAATAAACGCTGTCAATACGGCTGCTCCACTTGCTGATCCTAAAACATCCCTTTTTGTTACCTGTAATACTTGTTCCTTGTTCATATTCCTCATTCTCCCTTCTCTTGTTTTTGTTACAAAACTTTTATTATACTAATACGCTTGATAGAAATACGATTAATGCTGTTAATACTACCGCTCCGCTTGCCGATCCTAAGAAGTCACCTTTTGTTACGTTTAATACTTGCTCGTTGTTCATAATTTTCATTCTCCCTTCTCTTATTTTTGTTACAAAACTTTTATTATACTAATACGCTTGATAGAAATACGATTAATGCTGTTAATACTACCGCTCCGCTTGCCGATCCTAAGAAGTCACCTTTTGTTACGTTTAGTACTTGCTCGTTGTTCATAATTTTCATTCTCCCTTCTCTTATTTTTATTACAAAACTTCTATTATACTAATACGCTTGATAGAAATACGATTAATGCTGTTAATACTACTGCTCCGCTTGCTGATCCTAAGAAGTCACCTTTTGTTACATTTAATACTTGCTCGTTGTTCATAATTTTCATTCTCCCTTCTCTTATTTCGTTATAAAACTTTTATTATACTAATACGCTTGATAGAAATACGATTAATGCTGTTAATACTACCGCTCCGCTTGCTGATCCTAAGAAGTCACCTTTTGTTACATTTAATACTTGCTCGTTGTTCATATTATTCATTCTCCTTTTTATAAGTTATCTATATGTAATTTCTAAGAAATGATTAGTTCATAGTTTTTATGTTAACGTTACATTAAAATTAATTACGTAACGTTTGTAACATTACTGTAACATAACTATTATTACGTTGCAATATAATTACGTAATTTTTATTACATTTTTTTTACGTTTTTTATCAGAACATCCTAAAAACCTTTATTTATAGCGTTTTTCAACACTTACATGTTTGTAATATTAATGTAATATTACAGTTACAAATAGAAATATAGCATTATATCTACTTAGTTTTGTTACAAAATCATTCTTAACTATATAAATAGGAAAATTTACTCAAGCCGTGTATATATGTTTCCTTTTCATAACTATGTATAATGAAAACAAAGAGGTGGTCATTTTGAAATTAATCGCACTAGATATGGATGGTACACTATTATCATCTAATCTTGAAATCTCCAAAGAGAACTTACAAGCTATCCAAACTGCAAAAGAAGCCGGTCATATTGTAATGATTTGTTCTGGTCGTGCAAAAGAGGATGCTTTAAAACTATTGGAAGAATATCAACTCTCTCTTCCAGTTGGGGCAAGCAATGGGGCAATTGTTTATGTGGATGGAAAGGTAATTAACTCGCGTTGTTTACAAAACGATAAAGTGTACAAGCTTGCAAAGTTACTAGAATCTGAAGGATTTCCATATAAGTTGTACACAAATAAAGGGGTTTATTCTCCTTATACATGGCAAGGCCAAGTGATGCAAGCGTTCGAAGAAAACAAGCATACACTAGATGTTACACTTGAGGATCTCGAAAGAATTACAGAAAAACAAAAGAAATCAAACTTAATTACAGACTTCCAAAAAATAGAAGATGTCGTAAATAATCCAGAATTAGAAATATCTAAATTCTTCATTTTAACATTTAATGCTGCCCATCGTTCGCAGCTATTGCAAACTTTACAAGAAGATACGGACATTTCAGTTACAGCATCAGCCCCTACTAATATAGAAATTATGGATAAGCATGGTCATAAAGGAAACGGACTACAAGAAATGGCAGCTTATTTCAATATACCAATTGAAGATACTGTTGCAATCGGTGATAACTTTAATGATGTGCCAATGTTACAAGTAGCTGGCTTATCAGTTGCAATGGGCAATGCTGAAGAGGACGTAAAAAAATTATGTGACGTTGTTACATTAACGAATAATGAAAACGGTGTTGCTCACGCAATTGAGCAATTTGTATTGAAACAAACTTCATCAAGTAAATAAAAAAAGGACTCTTTCACATTTTGAAAGAGTCCTTTTCTCTTACACATGATGACAAGCAACAAAATGATTTTCACCAACATTACGAAATTCCGGTACAGCTTTTTTACAAACCTCTGTTGCAAATGGGCAGCGTGTATGAAAACGGCAACCTGAAGGTGGATTCGCTGGACTTGGAATATCCCCTTCTAAAATAATTCGCTCTCGTTTCACCGTTGGATCTGGTATTGGTACAGCTGATAACAATGCTTTTGTATACGGATGAAGTGGATTTGCAAATAATTCATCACGAGGCGCTGTTTCCACAATCGTTCCTAAATACATAATCCCAATTTTCGTACATAAATGCTCCACAACACTTAAATCATGTGAAATGAATAAATAGGATAATCCCTTTTTCTCCTGTAATTCACTAAATAAATTAATGATTTGTGCTTGAATAGATACATCTAATGCCGCAACAGGTTCATCAGCTACAATAAATTCTGGATCTAATACCATTGCCCTTGCAATAACGATACGTTGACGTTGTCCTCCAGAAAATTCGTGTGGATATCGGTCAATATGATACGGAGCTAAACCACATAACTCCAGTACCTCTATCACCTTTTCACGGACATTTTCTTTCGTTGCTAGTCCGTGGGCCAACATCGGTTCCCCAAGTGCTTCCCCAATTCTCATTCTTGGATTTAATGAACTAAATGGGTCTTGGAAGACAAGTTGCATATTAGGACGATGCTTTCTTAGTTCCTCTTTTGATAAACTATGAACATCTTGACCTTTAAATTTCACTTCACCTTCTGTTTTTTGAATGAGACGGAGAATTGTTTTCCCTATCGTCGTTTTCCCACTTCCAGATTCCCCTACTAGGCCAAACACTTCTCCTTTATCGATTGTAAAGCTTACTCCATCTACCGCTTTCACATGTCCAATCGTTCTACTAAATACGCCGCCTTTAATCGGAAAATATGTCTTTAAATTTTTCACTTCTAATAATGGTTCACTCATTATTCCGCACGCTCCTCATATAGCCAGCAAGCCACTTTATGATTCTCATCATGTACATTCAGATTTGGTGCTTCGTTTTTGCATATTTCCATGCAATGCTCACAACGACCGCTAAAGTAACAAAACTCATCTAAGCCAACTAAATTCGGAACTTGCCCTGGAATAGAATAAAGTTTATCTGTTCGTTTCCCCATTACTGGTTTTGATTTTAGCAACCCTTTCGTATATGGATGTTTAGGATTTTGAAATAGCTCTACTACTGGGGCCTCTTCAATGACTTTACCACCATACATAACAACAACGTAATCGGCCATTTCCGCTACAACACCTAGATCATGTGTAATTAATAAGATAGACGTTTTAAATTCCTCTTTTACTTGTCTTAATAAGTCTAATATTTGTGCTTGAATCGTAACATCAAGGGCTGTTGTCGGTTCATCTGCAATTAATAACTTGGGATTACAACTAAGCGCAACAGCAATCATAATACGTTGTAACATTCCACCGCTCATTTCGTGAGGATAAGAATGTACAATTTCATCAGCACGAGCTATACCGACTTTACGAATTAATTCAATTGCTTTTTTGTATGCTTCGTTTTTGCTAAGTAGTTCATGCTCCCTTAACGTCTCAACAATTTGTTCTCCGACAGTGAAGACTGGATTAAGCGATGTCATCGGTTCTTGGAAAATCATCGCGATATCATTTCCTCTTAAACTACGAAGTTCTTTCTCTTTCATTCCTAAAAGGCTCTTTCCTTCATAAAGAATATCGCCACCAACGATGCCACCAGATTCAGCAATAAGTCCCATAATAGATAAGGCCGTTACACTTTTCCCGCAACCTGATTCGCCTACTACACAAACTGTTTCACCTTCTCGAACTGAAAAGCTAACATGATTAACAGCCTTTACTGTACCTTCTTCCGTCTGAAAGTGTGTTTGTAAATCCTTTAGCTCTACTACTGCTTTACTCATGCTTCCTCACCTACCGCTTCATCTTTGGATCTAATGCATCACGAAGTGCATCGCCAAGTAAATTAATTGATACGACTGTTATAAAGATTGCAAAACCAGGCGGAATCCATAACCACGGACGTTTTTGGAAATCGATTAATGAGTTTGCTGCACTAATCATATTTCCCCACGATGGTGTAGGTGGAACGACACCCAGACCTAGGTAGCTTAGTGCAGACTCCCCTAAAATAGAACCCGCAACACCTAATGTTGATACAACAATTAATATTGGCAAAACATTTGGGATTAAATGATATACGATTTTCCGGTAATCTTTTATCCCGAGCACGTCAGCAGCTTGCA
This sequence comes from Bacillus paramycoides, assembly GCF_001884235.1. GTDB lineage: Bacteria > Bacillota > Bacilli > Bacillales > Bacillaceae_G > Bacillus_A > Bacillus_A paramycoides. The sequence continues at coordinate 15,703 of NZ_MAOI01000025.1, forward strand.
TAAACGATTGTTCTCGAAGCGATAAAATTTGACCTCGTACGAGACGGGCAAGTCCTGGCCAACCTACTAAACTTAAAATAATCATAATGACATAAAGACGATAATCAGATGGTACTTTCCATTCTGATAAAATAGCCCCCATTATAATAAGTAACGGTAATCCTGGCATCGACATTAAAATATCGGCAAGACGCATTATAATATTGTCGACGATACCACGGTAAAAACCTGCAATAGCTCCTAATAAAGCACCTAGTATAACTGATAAAACCATTGAGGCTAAGCCAATTGTTAACGAAATCCGCCCCGCTTGCATAAGCCTCGTTAAAATATCCCTTCCTAATTGATCTGTACCAAGCCAATGAGAAAAACTAGGTGGTTTGTTAATTAGCGTAACTTGTATTTTTCCTGATGCATACGGTGAAAAGAATGGACCGATAAAACAAAATAAAAACATAAAAATTAATGCATAAAACCCTATAAGTGCCATTTTATTTTTCTTTATCCTTTTAAAAGCTTGTCTCCACGGCGATGATTCATTCCGTCTTTTCTTTTTTGCTTTTTTCTCTGTAATTGCTGTAACAGTTTCCATCTCTCTCCCCCCTTACTTCAACCGAATACGTGGATCAACAACGGCATATACAACATCCGCTAAAAAGTTTGAAACAATTGTCAAACAAGAAAGAAACATCGTAAATGCCATTAATACTGTATAATCACGGAAATTAAGTGCTTCCAATTGAATATTACCGATACCTGGCCAGTTGAAAATTTGTTCAATAATAATTGCCCCTGAAAACAATCCTGGTAACTCAAATGCAAGCAATGTAATAGCCGGTAAAATTGCATTTTTTAATGCATGTTTATAAATAACGGTCTTCTCTTTTAAACCTTTTGCTCTAGCCGTTCGAATGTAATCTTGTCTCACAACCTCTAACATACTCGTTCTAAAATAACGAGTTAATGAACCCACTCCAAGAAGAGTTAAAATAAACACTGGTAAAACCATATGCTTTGCAACTTCTATTACGTAAGTAATCCCAGTTGAGTTACTCCCAACATCAATCATTCCGCCTATCGGTAATAACTTAAAGTCAACCGCGAACACTTTAATTAAAAACAAACCGATAAAGAATGAAGGGAATGACATCGCTGCAAAGACACCAATTGTTACAAGCTTATCAAATAAGGAATGTTGCTTTGTCGCGGAAAATACACCGATAATAAGTGCAATTAGCCAAATAAAGAACAATGCAATAACCGCTACAATAAAAGAATTCCAAATAAATTTATTTAATAATGACGTTACAGGTTCTTGATATTGAAGCGAAAAACCAAAATCCCCTTGCAATGCATTACCTAACCAATGAAAATAACGCTCAACGATTGGCTTATTTAATCCATATAATTCCCTAAGCTCAGCTGCCCTTTCTGGTGTAATCTTTGGATTTGAATCAATATAATCCCCTGGAAGAAGCGCGAACAAAAAAAAGATAATAATTGACGTACCCAACAGTGTAGGAATCATTTGTAACAACCTACGAACGATATATGTTTTCACCCTTTTTCTCTCCAATCTTATGCCTAAAATAGAAGAACATTTTTTCAAAGCGGTACATTACTAACCGAATGAAAAAATGTCTTCTACTTATACATTCTTATCGTTATTTTTCAATAGATAATACTGGCAAGTTTGCACTAATACTATTGTATTTTTCAGGGTCAATTCCTTTTATATTCCCGTTGTATCCAGTAATTGTTCTACGATAGTTTAATAGAATTACTGGTGGATCATCACTTAACTCTTTATATAATTCTTTATAAATCGGTTTACGTTTTTCAATATCAACTGTCTCAATACCTTTTTTAATTAGCTCATCTACTTTCGCATTTTTATAACCAAGACTCTTCTCATTGACACCAGATAAATATTCACCAGCTGTTTCACTTGGATCACTTGTAATCGGTGTCGAAACAGAAGCCAAATCATAATCACCTTTGTTTACCTTCGAAAGCATAGTATTAAAGTCCATAAATTCAGGATTAAACTCTACACCTATCTCTTTATAATTCTCTTTCGCAATTGGAATTAATAAATCACTATCTTTAGCCGAACTTGGACCGAAATAAGAAAGCTTTAATTTTTGACCATCTTTTTCACGCACTCCATCCGAACCAACTTTCCATCCTGCTTCATCTAATAATTTTTTCGCTTTTTCTTTGTCGTATTCATATTTATTAACCCCTTCTTCCGTATAGGCCCAAGAAGTTGGATGAATTGGTACATTAGCTACCGTACCGTATCCTTTTAATGCTGTATCAACATACTTTTTACGATCTAATCCGTAAATAAGTGCTTGGCGAACCTTTTTATCCTTTAAATACGGCTTATTATTATTCATATAAATATAACTAAATGATGCCGCCGTTTCGATTTGAATGTTCGCGAATTGTAAACCTTTCGCCTGCTCAAGAATTTCATCACCAGTACCTAGGCCAGTGTAGTCAACTTCGCCTGTTTGGAACAATTGTAGTTTCGTATCACCAGCAGTAATTTTATAAATGAAGTTTGGAATTTTCGGTTTACCTGCATAATAATTTTCATTTGCTACAAATCGAACTTCTTGGCCTGGAATATACTTTTCGAATTTATATGGGCCCGCAGCTATCGGTTTTCCATATAACTCTTTTAAATAGTCTAAACTTGTATTTTGTTTATAGTCTTTTCCATAATAAGCTTTTGATAACACTGGACCACCTAAAGCAGTTAGTGTTTGAGAGTTAACTTTTTCAGTCGTAATTTTAATTGTCTGTGGATCTATAACTTGAAGGCCTTCAATAGAAGTTGCTTTTCCTTCTTTATATTCTTTACCACCTTTAACCGCATATTGAGAAATGTCTATTTCACCTTCATATGCCTTATCATGTAAAAGCGTCAATGTGAACGCTACATCATCTGCTGTTAATGGCGAACCATCACTAAATTTTAAATCTTTACGTAAATGGAATGTATATGTTAACTGATCAGAGGAAACATCCCACTTCTCAGCTAATTCTGGAATTGGTTTTCCTTGTTTATCTGTTGATACAAGAGATGCAAAAATAACAGACGTTACGTTTCCATCCCAACCATTTTGCTGGAAGTATGGTAAAAAGACACCACCTGGTTTATTAATTCCAACAACTAACGTGTCTTTTCGATTTTTTGCTTTGTCAGGTACTTTCGTCTTATCTGTAGCAGCAATCTTTTCGATTTTTATATTCTTTAAATCTTGCTGTTTAACTGGTTCTGTAGAAGCCGTATCTTCCTGTCCCCCACAAGCAGATAACACAAACGAACTACTCAGTAATACTGAAAATACACCAGCCCATTTTTTTGTCTTTGTCTTCATTGTCCCCACCCTAACTTTTTTTTAATAATTACACTTTATGAACTGCTTGCCTTATGTATGCCTCCCACAGCAACATTTTATAGCCAATCGGAAAAGTCGGTTTTAAATGTAAAAAAATAGATGTTTTTGAGGGGTAACAATCTTATTCCGACCTTTCCGGTAGACTTTATGGTTATTAGCTTATATCGTTCACTATATTTTGTCAATTCTTTCTATATAAATATTTTTAAGAATTTTTTAAAAATTATTGATCAATCTTTAATTTAGGTAAACTTAGCAAAAAATTCATTCTATTATCTACTAGCCCAGCATAGAATAATAACAATTAACTACCAAAAAGGGGGCGAAAATATAGACAACCTATTCCAATATGTCCTGCACTATGTGTTATTAACAATCATGATAGTCGGGGCATTATTACTATTCCCGTTCTTCCCAAAGTTCGTCCTCTTTTTAGCTTTTTTCGTTATGTTAGGGATCGCAATTATTATCTCTATGAAAGAAGACGATACACAAAAAGAAAGCAGAGTTCAGCGCTTAAAGCTGTAACTCTGCTTTCTTTTTTTCAGTCGTAACGTATTCTCGTTAAACCAATTACGAAAAATACTCCTGCAAATAAACTGAGTATACCAATATATCCTCCTATATCTGCTAATGTGCCTCCCCTTACAATTAGCTCCGTAAAGCCACGCATCGCCCACGTTTGCGGAACAAAATTTGCCGCCACCTGCATCCATGCCGGCTCAATTTCGATTGGCCAATAAAGACCACTAATCATACATGTTGAAATTACAACGATATTACCTAGTGCGGACTGCTGTTCTGTTGTTTTTACGATACTTGCCAATAATAAAGCTAGACCAATGACGGCTAATAACAATACTGAAACGAGTGTAATAACCCCTAATAAATTTCCCCACTGCACATCAAATAATGAATGCGTTAATATCATTAAAACACCAAATTGAATCCACCCTATTAAAAAGAAGGAAAGGATATATCCTGCTAGTATTTGAACTTTTGAAACTGGCGCTCCTAATAAACGAGACCAAACACCAAGTTGTCTAGCTTTCAAAATAGTTCCCGTCGCACTTAACATGACAATCATGACGAATAGAATTGAAAAACCTGCAGCTCGCCCTGTAACGTTATTTAACTTTTGATCATCATGTAAAATCGATTCTTTTTGAATCGAAACAGGATCTACTTTTGTATAAATTGTTTCATACATCGTTTCCCACGAAGTGTTACTTTTCTTCTCAAAATCTCTTGCTGCACTAACTTCTATCTCCATCTTTTTTAATGCACTTGCTAATACTTGCTCTACAGAAGTTCCACCAGTAAAATCAGCACTAGCTTGAAATTGAATATTTTCTACCTTTCTATCTAGCATACTCTTTTGAAAATCCTTCGGGATGATGATTATACCAGATGATTTCTTGTTTTCGATCCTCTGTTTCCCTTCCTCATACGTTACCTTCTCTATAGAAATTAAATCACTTTTCTTTATTTCCTCGTAATACTTGCTAGATAATACAGAACCATCTTTATCTACTAAACTAATATTTACTTTCGCATTCCCACTTCCACCTAAAAGCCCGCCGAAAATGAGTGTGAAAATAATAGGCATTCCAAACATGAGTATATAACTTTGTGGCCTAATTAAAATTTGTTTTAATTCTAGCCAACAAAGTGCCCAAACCTTCTTCATCATTTCCCCTCCTATCTCGTACGTAAACGTAACGTTCCAATCATAACGGAGATAATTCCTGCACTACATAAACTTAAAATAACAGGAAGTAGCACATCCCAAGATGTTCCCGACATAATATTTAAGAAGCTCGTAAGCGCCCATTTATTCGGAGCAATATTCGCAACTGTTTGAAGTGTATCGGGAAATACGTAAATCGGTAACATTGATCCCCCTAATATAGCTAGTATTTGAATACCCATTCCCCCCATTAAATCTGCCGTTTTTTCCTCACGAATAAAGGCCGCAATTAACATAGATAAACCAGAAACACAAATTGCATAAGAAATTCCCAACACTACTATTTGAGACACGTCTTCGCCCCATTCCACATGAAACATAAAGTGTGTAGCAACTATAAATATTCCAAATTGTATACAGGCAAATAGTAATGTACCTAAAAACTTCCCGAATAAAATTGAAAATGAGCTCGTCGGTGTACTAAACAAACGCGCCAACGTTTCAGTTCGTTGTTCTGTTACAACTGACTTTGCACCTACTGTTATGTTATATAGTAAAAACATGACTAACATCGCTGCTGCATAATATTGCATCGCCACAACTGTTTTTTTACCTATCGTTCCTCTTTCGATGTTATCCGCACTTGTAGTTGCTATCGTCTGTAGACTTCCACTTACCTCTTTTGCAACTTGTGCTACATCACCCTGCTGAGATTTTGCTAATTCTGTTACAACACTTTTAGTAGATACTGCGACTGTTTGAACACGTTCTGAAAAAGAGTGGATCATTGACTCGGCAATTTTTGCTTGTATATCTTTTGATGGGTCTATAAGCACCTTTGGTTCTTTTAATTTTCCATCTTGTACTTGTTCGCTCCATTTATTTGGGATGACAATTCCTACATCGATTTTCTTTTCCTTTAACATATCTTCAAGCTCTACCTGGGAGTTAACTGCCTTTACTTTCACATCATCTTTTATTTCCTTAGACTGCAATACATCTTTTTGAAAGACATCTGCAAACTCATCCGTTCCCTCTTGATAATAGCCAATTACTGTTTTCGGTAGTCCACCACTATCAAATACATTACTTAACGCTGAACCTAAAATCGCTGTTAATAAAAGCGGCATAAGTATCATCATCATAAATCCGCGGCGATCAATTAAACGGATTTTTAAATCTTTCCATGCAATAATGAAACTTTTCATCTCGCACTAACCTCCTTAATCACGCAGTGAACGTCCTGTTAATTGTAAAAAGAGTACCTCTAAATTCGGTTCTTGCACTTCAAGTTTTAAAATTTGAGCGTTGTTCTCAACAACTACTGACACAACCGTGCCAATTGCCTCTCCACCGTTTAGTCCAATGTCAATCGTGCTATTATCTTCGTCAAAAATAATACGCTCAACAACAGGTAGTGCTTTCAACTTTTGTAGCAGTTCCGTACTATAGCGATTTAATCGCAATTTCACTATAAACCCATCTGTCAGACGATTGCATAACTCTCTTTTCGTTCCTAGTGCAATTACCTTTCCGTGATCAACGATGGCAATTCGCTCACATAAATACTCAACTTCTTCCATGTAATGACTCGTATAAATGACCGTCATACCTTTTTCATTTAATTTTTTAACCGTCTCTAAAATATGATTTCTCGATTGTGGATCAATTCCGACTGTCGGTTCATCCATAATTAATAACTCTGGTTCGTGCATAAGTGCTGCACCAATATTAATACGCCTTTTCATTCCACCTGAAAATGTTTCAATTTTATCTTTTCCCCGATCCTGTAAACCGACGTACGCTAACACTTCCTCTGCCCGCTCCTTTGCAGCTTTTCCATTTAAACCGTACATCTTTCCCCAAAAAATCAAATTTTCCTTTGCTGAAAGTGTCGGATACAGCGCAATGTCTTGCGGGACAATACCGATTTTCTTTTTTGCTTCTAATGGATACTCTTTTACAGATTTCCCACCAACTTTTATATCACCACTATCGTATGGAATTAACCCGCAAATCATTGATATCGTCGTTGACTTCCCCGCTCCATTTGGACCAAGCAATCCAAATGTTTCACCCTTTTTCACTTCAAAAGAAACACTCTTTACAACTTCCTTCTTGCCAAATGATTTCGTAATATGATCAATGACTAACATATTGATTCAGCCCCTTTGCATTCATCTACACTTTCATTGTAGAAAAATTTCTTCTTCTCTCCATCAGTCTTGAGATAGAAATACAAAATAAAAAAAGCAGCAAATTTTGCTGCTTTTTCACACTTATATATGCCAAAAGTCATGTGTATGTCGTAACACCATATCTTACTGCGTATATTGCTGCTTGTGTTCGATCTCTCAGTTCGAGCTTACTAATTAAATTAGAAACGTGATTTTTTACAGTTCCCTCTGTAATGAATAACTTTTCAGCAATCTCTTTATTATTTAAGCCAAGCCCAATTTCCCTTAAAACATCTACTTCACGCTCAGTTAATTGTTCTAGTTGTTCTGGTGGGGGGCACTCTACTGCTACTTTTGTCTTTTTTAATTCCTTTACAATTTGCGCTGTTATATCTTGAGGAAGCACAGCGCCTCCACCGTGTACCGTTAAAATAGCTTGAACGATTGCATCCGTCTCCATGTCCTTCAATAAATATCCGCTCGCTCCTTGCTCTAATGCTTCAAAAATAAGCTCACTATCACTAAAAGTCGTTAACATAAGAACCTTTATATGAGGAAACTTTTCTCTAACTAAACGAGTTCCTTCAACACCATTCATACGAGGCATCCGAATATCCATCAAAATAATTTCAGGCTGTAATTGTTTCACCTTTTGTACGACTTCATCCCCATCACTAGCCGTCCCCACCACTTCCAGTTCCGGACGTAAATTTAATATCATTGCCAATCCATCACGAATCAGTGATTGATCATCAACAATCATAATTCGAATCATAACGCTCCCCCTATTATCCATGTTTTTTCTCGGAGCGGGAATTCGATTTTTAGGCGAAAACCTTTTTCTATTTCACTCTCAAATTGAATGATTCCACCATGCTCCTCTACACGTTCTTTCATATTAAGTAACCCAAACCCAGGGCTTACTTCATTGACTCCCATACCATTATCCGAAATACATAACTTAACTTGTTCCACTGAACAAACTAAACTTACTTCACATAAACTAGCTTTCCCGTGACGTTTTGCATTCGTTAAAGACTCTTGCATAATACGAAGTAACGTAGGCTGTAGTGACAACGGAATCACAACCGGATCCCCTTGTAATTGAAAAGATACTTGTACTTTCGTCGCTTTAGAATATCCATGTAACATTTCACGCATATTCTCTATTATGTTCCCTAGTTTACTTTCCTCTTTTAAGGCATGCACAGAAGTTCTCACTTCTTGAAGTGATTTTCTAGCTAACCCATGACATGTATGTAAAACCTCTTCCGTAGCGTCCGATTTTTGTTTCCATAAAGCCTCCGCTAGTTGTAACTGAACAAGTAAAGCTGTCATATTATGACCAACTGTATCATGAATTTCTCGGGCAATATCATTCCGCTCCCGAACGGCAGTCAATTCTTCCACCTCTTTAGCATATAGCCGTAATTGTTCATGTGCTTCTTTTAAAGCTGTATGAGATAACGCTAATTTCCCATATTGCTCATCTACCATTTGCCGAGCAGCTGTAAGTTTTTTTATTAAGTTTCCAGCTAAAGCACTGAAAACGATGAACATAAAGTTAATTGCATTACTCTCCAATTCCAGACTCCCTGTATGTTGGTACGTATGCATTATATTTATAAACCAACAAAGAAAGAAAAAAGCGATAAAAAAATAAGTCGTACTTTTACGCCAATCATGAATAAATAATCCTATCGCATCAATTCCAAATATAATTAAATACAAACATGTCTCGGGAAATAAAAATCCTAATAACGCTGTGACAATACCGTTTGCGATCAAGGTATAAAAAACGAGTTTCCTACCCCCCTTTTCTTTTACAAGTAAAATATGATTCACAATATAAATGAAAAGTGCAATGCCGACAAAAATTTGTAAATTTGCTGTTTCACGTGAAACATGATTTGCGTAAACTAAACAAATCATGACGATTGTAGCAATCCGCGCGTATCCTAACATAAAATTCTCCTCACGTTTCCGTAGCATAAAGCTCATTTTCTTATCATCGCAATAAGAAAATTATACCAATTTTTATCTCTTCGTTATACAAAAAAAAAGAGCAAGCCCTCCCTCAAAATATGAGAAAACAACTTGCTCTTTTTCATTCTATTTTCTTTACTCCACAATATTCTCTAACTCATTATATAAATCTGCTCGTAACAACTCTTTTTTCGTTTTTTCTTCATACAATTGTTCAAGCATTTCAACATCAACTACATTTTCCATTTTACATTCAAGTGCATATATATCTTCTTCTATATGCATTAACTCGTTTTCAACTTTCTCTAAATTTCTAGACTCCTGCTCTTTTATAGGTATCATTTCTAACGCTTTACTCCCTTGCTGCTTCTGTTTCACTACTTGTTTCTCAATTCTTTCTTCCCACTTTTGACGAGCCCATGCATAATTCCCTGCAAACTCAAATAATTTGTGCTCATCAATCCAATATGTCTTTTCAAATAATTTATTTAAGAAATAACGATCATGTGAAACAGCTAAAATCGTCCCATTATATTGTTCAAGTGCTTCCTCTAAAACTTCCCTTGATTCAATATCAAGATGGTTTGTCGGCTCATCTAAAATTAAAAAATTGATGTCTTGATACATAAGTTGCGCGAGCCTTAACCTCATTTTTTCTCCACCACTAAGTTGCGTGACTTTCTTAAAAACAGTTGGACCATAAAATAAAAACCGAGCTAATATATGCCTTGCCTCTCCCTCTGTTACAGCTACACATTCTCTGAAAGCCTCCAGTACATTGTTCTTCATATTCCCATACGCATGCTGCGATAAATAACCGATTTTCACACTACTACCAATCCGAATTTCTCCAGCATCTTGCTGTATTTCTTCTAGTAGTAATTTTAATAACGTAGTCTTTCCTGTACCATTACGTCCAACGATAGCTGCGCGCTCCTGAAAACGAATATGCAAATTTACTTTCTCGAATAAAGCTCTGTCAGCAAATCCTTTACTAACTTCTTTCATTACAACGACATCTTTTCCGCTTCTCTCTTGCCCTTCAAACTGAAGTCCCATCTGTTTTCTTTCCAAAATGGGTCTCTTTAATTTCTCTATACGCTCTAATGCACGTTCCATATTTCTCGCTCTCTTATGCAATCCTTCATTCGGAGGATTCGCTTGATTTGCCCATTCACGTAGACGCTTAATTGCTTCTTTCATTTTCTTTATTTTCTTTTGCTGTTCTTGATAAGCTTGAAATTCCTGAAGCAACCTTTCTTCTTTTTCCTTAATAAATTGTGAATAGTTCGTATGATATACGTGAATTTCTCCATCTTCTAAATCTAAAATTTTCGTTACAACTTCATCAAGAAAATACCGATCATGCGAAATGACCATAACCGTCCCAACATATTCTTTTAAAAACTGCTCTAACCATTCAACTGCAAATAAATCTAGATGATTTGTTGGTTCATCTAATAAAAGTAAATCTGGTTTCTGCAATAGCATATACGCAAGACTTACCTTTGTCTGTTCACCACCACTTAATTCCGTAAATAATCGAGAGCATAGTTCCGCCACTTGTAAACCATTTGCTACCTTCATAATATTTGCTTCTATTTCGTAACCACCGAGAAATGCGAATCTTTCTTGAATTATTCCGTATCTCTCCATTAATTTTTCTAAAGCAAATGGTCCCAGCTCTTCCGCCATATTCTTTTCTAAAGCATGCATTTCCCTTTCTAATTCCTTTTCTGCTTTAAAAGCAGAACTTAATACATCATATACGGTTATTCCATCATCAAACTTTGGAATTTGTGCCACATGACCAATACGTGTTCCTTTCTTCATATGGATAGCTCCTACATCCACATTCTCCATCCCTGTTAGAAGCTGAAAGATCGTCGTCTTCCCACTTCCGTTACGACCAACTAAACCAACACGTTCACCATTCTTTATTTCAAGCGATATATTTTCAAATATGATGTTTCCACCAAAGGATTTCGTTATATTGTTCACGCTACAAATTGTCATTTTCCGTACTCCTTTCAATATAAAAAACCATGGGAAAGAAACGTTCCCCATGATTTTTGGCATAGAAAAAGGAAGCTAAATAGCTCCCTTTTCACACGTTTTATCAAAAATGGGTGAAGAGATTTCTATCGTTCAATAGCTACTATGCAATTGTTAAAAAAGGGCATACGTATCCCGTTAACAACTACATCATGAAAAATCGCACGACAAATATAGATATAATCTAAAAATTTTGCGCGCGTAGCTAAAGAACATTTCATCTCATTCACTCCTTTCGTACGGAATTTAATACTTACTTCTTTATTATACTTTCCCATTTCATGTTTGAATAGTCATTTTTCTGAAAATAATGAAGATAGACTAAACATTTCAATAAGTGACATCAAATCTTACAAAACTGTTATGTTCACGTAATGGAAAGCGATAGTACGAAAAGATGCCTCCCTATACAATAAAGATGTAAACAAGAGAGACAAATAAAGGAGGAAACAATCATAATGAAAGAAATCGTAAAAGCAATCTTTGAGGTATTAGTGAACGGACAAGCAGTTGTAAAAGAACTAAACGAACTATAAAAAGGAGTGAAGAGATATGATGAACATGGTAAAAATGATCTTGCATGCTTTAGTTGATGCGAAAGCAGTTAGCCAAGAATTAAATGAACAATAAAAAGGGGTATATGAATATGAAGAAAGCCATTATTGTAATCGCAAGTACAGCAATTGCTTTATACACAATGAAAAATAGAAAAAAGAAACAAAATGAAAATACTCTATATTATCCATACACATTATTAAAGAAAAAATAAAAGACAAGGTACCCTATTGTAATGAGGATATCTTGTCTTTTATTTTTTGCTCTGTTTCCTTTAAAGGATTTCCCCCTCCCTTTCCCGAATGTATTAGACGGCAGTTTTACACACATTTTAAAGGGGTATAGAGAAATGGATACACAACAACTTTATTTTTTGAATGATATCGGCAAACAAAAACCAGAAAGCATTCGTAACAGAAGCGCTGCTTGTCCTTTTTGCGACAGAGAAAATTTAACTGATATTTTAGCAACCGAGGGCTCTATTATTTGGTTAAAAAATAAATTCCCTACATTAAAAGATACATTTCAAACTGTGCTAATCGAAACCGATAATTGTGATGATCATATCGCAACATATACAGAAGAACATATGAAATCACTAATTCGTTTCTCCATTAAACATTGGTTAGACTTACAGGAAAGTAATGAATTCACATCCGTTATTTTATATAAAAATCACGGCCCATTTTCAGGCGGAAGTTTGCATCATGCACATATGCAAATCATCGGAATGAAATATGTAGACTATCTAGAAAACGTAGAAAAGGAAAATTTCCAAGGGGTAATTGTACAAAAAAACGAGCGCATTGAACTTAATATTTCAGAGCGTCCCATTATCGGTTTTACTGAATTTAACATCATCATTGAAGATATTTCATTTATAGATGAAATGGCAAATTACATTCAGCAAACTGTATGTTACATATTAACAGATTTCCATAAAGGGTGTAGTAGTTATAATTTATTCTTCTATCACCTGAATGGAAAAATCATTTGTAAAGTTGTTCCCAGGTTTGTAGTTTCACCATTGTATGTAGGATATAAAATACCGCAAGTTTCTACAAAACTTGAAAATGTGAAAATACAACTATCGCAGTATTTCACAAGACAAAAGGATTAAACTATTCAAAAAAAACAGAGTAGGTATAGAAAACCTACTCTTTTATTACGCCTTTATTTCGATAGTATACATCCTCTAATCCGACGTTATACTTCATATTGTTATCCGTCCACTCTGGTCCTAAATTCCCTGGCCATCCAGATGTATTCGCTATATATTTTAGTAATGCAAAATCAGTCAAACCTTTTTGCACCCCACGTTTGTACCCTTTCATTAAATGCGGCATTGCAATTTGTGCATTTGTACGTGGATCTTTCAACTCTTCATCTGTTAAATGATCTGGCGCAAGCCCACCACCGCGATGTAATTGAAACAACCCGAATGAAGTCCCGTTATCTCCAACGCTTCTTGGATTTAACCTACTTTCATGTTCGGCAATTGTAAGAGGTATCCATTCCGGGAGATTTACTTTCTTTGCTTCCTCTATAATGATCTGTTTCATCTGTTTTGCTTCTTCTGAATCAACATAGCTTGTCTCATTCATTAGCTTATCCATTCCTTCAGACTTACCTTGGAAATATAAATACACTCCAAGAACAACTAAAAATCCTACAAAGAATTTCTTCACTACCTCTACCTCTTTCTCCGCTGAAATTTGTCCCCTTTCAGCCTTCCCTTTACAATTACCACACTCTATCACTCTCTTACTCTTTAATCATAGCAAATAATTGTACATATTATCATCATGCTTTAGACCGATTTTGTGAAAAAACATATGATAAATACGTGCAAAAATGTAACTTACATAGACTACAATTATTTTTTTGTATATAATTGTAAATTGAATTACATATATAGAATAGGAGCATACAACATGAAAAAATGCCTAATATTCTTGTTCAGCATTTTACTACTCATCCCTATACACACCTCTGCACAAACGTCATCAAAACCAAAAGTACTTATTTTGTATAGTACAGAAGACGATAAAATTACAAATAATATACAAATCCTTAATACTCAGTTAGGACATTTTACAAATGATATAACAGTAAAAAGTTTGAAGGAAGTAAAGGAAGGTACCGAATCATCACCTTATACACATATTGTTTATATCGGAGAGAAAAAAGAAGATTTTTCTATTGCAGCAAAACAATTTCTAGAAAATTTCTCAGGTCCAGTATTAGTTTTAGGACAAAATGTTGAACAATTATCTAATCGTTTTTCTTTCATTACATTGAGAAATGATGATATACGAGTTAATAAAATTGAATATCCAGCACATAAGCTGAAAAACATATTAGAAGAAGAACGGTTAATTCAAACGCTTGATACAAATGGAACAGTTCTTGCTAATGCTTTCAGTTCAAATGGAACCCACCCATTAATCATTCAGCAAGGAACATCTTATTATGTTGCAACTCCAAACCTTTTTGATTGGATGTCCCATTACGTCGGTGAAATGTTATTTTCTTATTTCGGACAAAAACCTAAAACAAATAAAACTTCAGCTTATTTACGTCTTGAAGACGTTCATCCAGCTGCAGATGTAAAGCAATTAAAAGAAATCGCTGAATTACTAAAAGAGAAAAAGCTTCCTTATATGATTACTGTTATCCCTGTTTACAAAGATCCAGACACAGGAAAAACAGTACATTTAAATGATAACTCTGAATTAATTGATGTTTTACAATTTATGCAAGATAATGGTGGCTCTATCGTTATGCATGGTTACACCCATCAATTTTATGATAGTGAAACTGGAGAAGGTTTTGAATTTTGGGATGTAAAAACTGATCAACCAATTCGGCAACCGAACCATGAAAAGCCAAAAACAAAAGACGATTTTCAATCTACAGAGGACTATAATAAATACGTGGAAAACGGAAAAGCTTTTGAAGAAAAGTATATTAAAGAGCATATTGAAAAAGGGATTACAGAGCTTGTAGAAGCTAAATTGTATCCAGTTGCTTTTGAAGCTCCACACTATACAATGTCTCAAAAAGGATACGAGATACTTTCTCAATATTTCTCTACTTATGTGGGACAACTACAACTAAACGATACAACTTGGAAATCTATGCATTCACCAGCTTATACAAGTACACCATCATTTTTACATGGGATGAAATTAATGCCTGAAACGGTTGGATTTATTGAAGAAGGTAAGCCACAAGATATTGCCAAAATGAAAGAACGTGCTTTATCTATTACTAAACTATCCGATGGAATTATCGGCGCATTCTATCATCCTTACTTAGGCGTTCAACCATTAAAAGAAGTATTAAAGGAACTTGAAAGCATTCCAAACGTAGAGTGGATTAATTTACAAAAAGAAACGAATGAAGTAAAAATGAAGGATATTCATATTACTACTAATAAAGACGGTATTCACGTCGACAAGCCAACCACTACGGATGACGTAATTGATTATGTAAAAAAATATGGATTCTTCCTTATACTTGGGTTCATTATCATTGTCTTTCTATTGTTATTAAGACGTGCGAAAAAATTAGAATCCTAAAATAAAACCACCAAGCAAAATGCTTGGTGGTTTTTTTAGCTTAAACCAAAACGTGGCATGTTATTAATAACCCATTGATTATTTTCATAAATAAATTCAACTTCTACTTTTTCCGTTACATTATCATAGTCATTATACGTTTCTACCTGCGCTTTTATTTTTCCATCCTTTAGCTCGGCAGAAATAATTTTTGTAAATTTAGTTCCTGCTCTTGACCCTGGGTCTCCAATAACATAGTGCATTTTCCCATTTAATTCTTTAAGGTACTTACTCTTCATATACTCTGCTATAAATGGTTTTGAGAAGTACGTAGATAGCGTGGTCTCTAAAGTGTCCTTTGTATTATAAGCAGGATTCACTAATTCCCCGTACGAAAAATCCCCTACTCGTTTTGGGTTTCCTGTTAGTGCAGCCATTTGAATATTAGTAAGTTCCTTCTGTGCATTCCATACTTTCTGTAACATAACTTCATCTGCTAGCTTCTTATCTTGTACTTCATTTGATTTCTTTGTATCTAGATTTAAGATAGTTCCATTATCCGTATAAAGATACATATCTCCTGCTACAAAATATAAATAGGATTTAGTTGGTTCAACCGCTTTATTATAAATTACTTTTTCATTTCCACCATTAATTTTCTTCTTATACACCCCGTCCTTTTTTAAATAATAAAAAGTATCCCCTTTCACATTCATCTGCAAGGCATCCTTTACCAATAACTTTTCGTTATTTTGTTGAATGTCTATTTCATATATGCCATGCTCAGCTTGATTTGTTTCAAAAGGTAACGAAAAGTCAACAACAGCATATAATTTTTCATTATTATAAGTAGCGCTAGATATTGTTGCATAACCTTCTTTTGACCAAGTTTTATTATCTTTTGTTACTTGTGTTCCACGATTTTTATTCCAATGTAGAATACTATCGTCTATCGTCCTGGACCAACCAGAATTTTTAAATGCCGCTTCTTCTTCCTGTCCCGTTTTTAAATCCATTTTTACAATCCCTACAATATCAAAACCACCATGCTCTGAATATTTTTTCGGATAAAATAAAGTTTGGTCTTTTATATAAACATAATTTGTATCTGCTTTTAATGTATCTAGCTTTTTGCTAGGTATATCATACTTCATTAAAGAAGATAATCCCGCATTCTTCTCTTCATCCGTATGAATAAAATATAAAGATTTGTTTTTTATATTTATGTAAGAAGCATTTACACCTTTCACTACAAGCTCTGAAGTCTGAAATTGATCTTTTGTACGATAAATGCCTCCTGTATTTTTATCACCATTCACCGCATAATAAACCCATCCATCACTTTCTGCCATTTTCCCCTTGTTAGAGCTGTTTCCAACCGTATTCCCTTTTTTCTCATTTTCTTTCATCTGTTTTTCAACTTCTGGATTAATTTGTTCTTCCTTTTTTTCTTGTGCTACGTTTGTATTAGTCACTTTTTTTTCAGATTCACATCCAAACACTGCAAATGAAAGCGCCCCGGCCATAATCGTAATAGCTATTTTTTTATATACTTGCCCCATTTTCTCCCCTACTTCCCTCATCAAATTAAGCATATGATAAATTATAGAAAATATTAGAAAAAATATCCATAATAAAAAGGATAAGAGTGACTCTCCTATCCTTTCAGATAAAATTGAATTGTATTTTCATATATTGTTTCCGCAACCTTATCAACGGATATATTTTTTATGACACTGATTTCTTCTAGTACCTCTCGAATTATCCTTGGGTGCGTCATAACATCTTTTTGAAATTCCCACGGTCCATCTGTTTCTACCATCATATATTCAAGCGGATAATACGAAACGATTTTTCTAATTTTTTCCTTATGTAAAACATCCGGCGTGATAGAAATATAATAACCATTCCTCATCATCCGTTTCATTGTCGCTTCACTTCCTTTAAACCAATGGAAATGTGCACGTGAAACTTTATATTCTTCAAGTAAGTCACATACAATGTCAGCATCTTCATAAACTGCGTGTAATACAATCGGCAAATCATACTCACTAGCTAGTTCTATAAATCTTTTCAATACTGATATGTATGAATGTATAGTAATACCCGCATCTTCTTTCCTTAAATAATACGGTAGTCCCACTTCGCCAATCGCAACGATTTCCTCAACATGAGCTTCAATTAATTTAAATATACGCTCACATTCTTCTTTATGAATCGGTTGCTCCGGATGAAATCCTATCGCTGGGTGTATAAAGGGATATTTCTTTGCTAATGATAAAATTTCCTTACATGATTGATAATTCATAGATACTGCAACAAGCCCCTTTATCTCTTTACTATTCTCCACATCTTTAAGTAATCTGCTTTTCTCTTCATCTTTGTATTGATCAACATGTATATGACTATCAATCCATTTCATCTTTATGCCCCCATAAAAAAAACAAGAAAGGATCTCCCTTCTTGTTTTTCATCTATATTATTTAACAACTAAGTTTGTTATTATATCAAATAATCCAATACACACTACGGCAACAGTAAAGTAGCTACAGAAATCTTTAATTGGAAACTTCACTACTTCTTCTTTACGCATCCCTTTCTTCTCCCTTCTTACTATATCCCTA
Source organism: Bacillus paramycoides (assembly GCF_001884235.1). Lineage (GTDB taxonomy): Bacteria > Bacillota > Bacilli > Bacillales > Bacillaceae_G > Bacillus_A > Bacillus_A paramycoides. Next base: position 33,766 of record NZ_MAOI01000025.1, read on the forward strand.
ATTATTTTATCTATTTGTATCTATTATGCAAAAAATATGACAAAATTACTATCGAATTAACTTACGTAAACCTTACAATATTGTAAGGTTTAAAAAAAGGGCCTCATCTTAAGCTAAGATGAAGGCTATTCAAAGTTAGTTGGTTTTTCGTTCTTCATTAACATTACAAAACAGAAAGTAAAAAATTAAAACTTTATATTTACATTATATTTAGTTTACTAACATCTAACTATCGAATTACATTACAGGAGGCTTACATGTTTGTAAGATATGTGTAATGTAATTCGATAGTTCTTCTTACGTATATTTCGTAAAATAAAGTTAGAAAGCGAACCAAATAAGAAGAGCACTCACATAACCAAATTACATTGCTAGTAGCCTACTCTTCTTATATCTTTCACTTATGCTACTTCAGTGTGTCCCCTTCCCCTTTATATAAAAAATGCCCTAGTTTATATGAACTAGGGCATTTTTTTATGCACAACAAAATACCCCCACCTAGTATTTTACCTTTCGACAAAAAATAGATGGGGGTATATTTTGCTATCTCATCACCAAAAGTTTGCTCTTCGCATTTATTGGAATGCTTGCAGTCTCAATCTCTTCAATCGACTCACCATAGCGACCTTTTGCAAAAACTCTTAACGCCTCGTCTGTCTTTAACATATGTTTCACTGTTTTCTTTATTTTTTGTTCTCTTCCACGTTCATCAAATGCAATAAATTCATATTCATACCATTCATCACCAACGTGCTGACCAATCGTATTTACAATTGTATAGTACTCTTTCGTCGTATAAAGCGGATTATATTTATCAATAACTGGTCCAAGTTTCGTAGGTAATAACAATACCACTATCGCTATCATCGCTATTACAGTAGTAATCATTTTTTTCTTCATAATATTGATCTTCCTCCTCTGCAGGATACTTATACATCCATTCTAAAGAGCAGGAAATGAGTCTACCATTCAATCCCCTTACATTCCCCTTACATTTTTGTAAGAATAAAAAAAAGATGAACGAATTTTCTCGCTCATCTTCTAACTCGCTTTAAAGCCACCGCCAAGTACATCGCGTACATCGTGAATGACAACGAAGGCATCTTCATCGACTCGACTAATAACTTGCTTTAACTTAACAAGCTCTTGCTTATTAATAACAACATATAACACTTCTTTATTTTTACCAGTATATCCGCCGCGCCCCTCTAACACAGTAACACCGCGTGTCATGTTGTTCGTAATGGTCTCGCGAATTAAGTCTGGTTGATTCGAAATAATCGTAACAGCTGTTTTTGTATCCATACCTTCTACAATGAAATCAATCACTTTCGCTCCGATGAATACAGCAACAAGTGTATACATTGCCTTTTCTTGTCCTATTATAAATACAGAACCAGCAATTACAACGATATCAATAATAAGTACACCTTTCCCAACGCTCCAACCTAAATATTGGTTTGCTAACCGTGCTAAAATTGCTGATCCTCCTGATGTACCTCCAGCTTTGAACATACATCCTAATCCGATACCTACAAATACACCAGCAAATAAAGCCGCTAATAATGTATCACCATTCACTTGATACTGAATGTGCTCTGTAACATATAAAAACAAAGATGTTTCCACAATACCTATAATTGTGTAAACCATCGTTTTCTTATCAAAAAATTTATAACCTACAGCTAATAAAATTGCATTCAAACCAAAATTTACAATTCCTGGTGACCAATCAAATAAATAATAAGTAACAACCGTTAGACCGATGATTCCGCCTTCTGATAAACGGTTTGGAATTGCGAAGTAATTAATACCAATTGCAAATAGTAATGAACCGATTGTAATTAATGCGATTTCCTTCACACGTTGATTAACCATAGTTCATACCTCCCCCCATTTGACATTGTATCACTATCTCCTAGAGGTTTAGAAGTGGTTTTTATTACGCGTTTTTCCCCATAATGACCACGACATTATGTTTAAACAAGGGGGTGATTAATTATTCATATTTACTCTAACTGTACGAACAAATCGCTCCACGTTCCCCTTCTGAATATACTTAGCTCTAACCATTTCATGATTACAAGTAAATTCGAAACATGGACGGAAATCTATGTCATCTATATGCAAATACGAATACTCTTCAATTATTGCAGGATAGCACGAAAATTTCCCGTAAAAAAGGAGACGTCTAGTAGTGGCTGCGAAAATCCCATGTCGGTAGGCTAAAGTGAAATCATCCTTCTCAAATATCCCTACCACAAAAGCTAAAATCTTTTCGTCATCCTCTACATATTTTTTCATACTCGATAAAAGCTCATTCATGCATATTCCTCCAAATTCTATTCATTGTTTTAAACACTTGAAAAGAATCCATGGATTATTACAGACCGGTTTAACTCTTTTATAAAGTATGAAACGCGTTTCCTGTCAAAGGCATTTCAAAAAAATAATCCGTTATGCGATTATACACATAACGGATTCCAGCTAAACGGTTGAGCGTTCCACAAGTTCATACGGAATTTCCACCTTTTCTTGTTTAGAACTCTCGTCGCTCACTTGCCGATAAAACATTTCAAAAGCTGTTTTACCTATCTCCTTTAAATTTTGATCAATAGTTGTTAATTGTAGCACTTGTGAGATCGGCTGATTATCAAAGCCAATAATCGCTAAATCTTCAGGAACTTTTATACCTAACTTTTCAACTTCTGTCATGATTCCAATAGCAACTTCATCTCCTGCTACTATTAATGCTTCAGGGCGACTCTTCATCTCCTTTAACCTATGAGCCACTCTTACACCATCTTCCAATGTAAAGCATTCTGTAAAAATCCATTCTTCAATGACTTCCTCATCTATGGATTGCAATTGCTGTTTATAAACATCAAAACGCTTTTGACTACTCGGCCCTAACTTTCTTCCCGTGCAATAACCAATTTTTTTATAACTTTTCTCAATAAGATAATTCATTCCTAATTGAAAAGCTGCCGAATGATTTGTATATACACTTGAGATATTCGGAATATCATTATCTTCACAGGCAATAATTGTCCCATAAGAAGCATAGGGCTCGATCGTTTCCCAATCATTTGCACGCGAACAAATAATAAGACCATCTAATTGCTTTGTTTTCAACATATGTAAACTTTTCATTTCTTCTTTTTTGTTGTAATTCGTTTGGCAAAGAAGCACTCGATAATTGCGAGCCAATGCGACCTCCATCATTCCACCCACCATCGCATCAAAACATGGGTGATTAATATAAGGTAAAATCACACCAACAATATTCGTTTTCCCTTTTGATAAATGGACAGCATTTGCATTTTGTGAGTAATTCAATTTCTCAACTATTTCTAAAACAACTTTCCTTTTTTCTTCGCTTACATATGGATGATCATTTAACACCCTTGAAACAGTCGTAACTGAAACCCCAGCCATCTTTGCAATATCTTTAATATTAGCCATACACTCACCTCTACTTTTAACTTAATGAATCCCATGAACATATGTCAAATCTTCTAATCATTACACCTCCATTCGTTTTTCTTACAAAAGTGTAATTTTCCTGTAAGCTAATTCGATAGTGACTCTCCGTAATATTTCATACAATTAAGTCAGAAACAGGGCAACAACCATTTGAAAAGGAGCGGATCTATATGATGAACAAAATGAAAACGAACAATTTCTTAAATACAATGGGCATGATATTATCCACTCTTATCGATGCAAAATCTGTTGCTTCTACATTAAACAAGTAAGGAGAATTCACAATGAATAACATGACTTTTAACAAATTAGATTTTTTAGGACTAGCTAGCGGCTCGATTCTTCTTACTGCTTTCATTTACGCTGCTACGCTTATATAATTTTGTGTCCCCTTTCCCCTTTATATAAATAGTAATAGAAAAGACGACCGTCTATGCCCGGTCGTCTTTTCTTATTTTTAATTTGTCTGCAAAATTCCCTTTAGTTCTTCAAACTTTTCATTTAATTGATCTGTCATCATTTTCATAGCTGTTTTTCGATCCACTTGTTCTCCAGCATCGATTTGAATTGGGTCCCCAAAAACTAATCGCGCTTTTTTTCCTTTTATCAATTCTTTTACACTCGATGGACCAATATAAGCCGCTGGTACTAACGGGACGTTAGAACGCATTGCAATCGTAACAGCACCCGCTTTTAATGAAACGTCTTCTGATGACCTCGTCCCACTTGGAAAAATCCCTACTACTTTTCCTTCTTTTAATAAACGTGAGGGGATTTTTAGTGTACTTGGCCCTGGATTCGCACGATCTACGGGGAATGCATTTACATTTTTAAAAAACCAATTTTTGAATTTACCTTCAAACAATTCTTTTTTTGCCATGTAATGAATTTGGGTTGGATACATTCCTGCCGCTAACATTAGAACATCCATAAAACTTGTATGTGTGCAAGCAACAACGTAAGGGCCACCTTCCGGTAATTTCTCTCTCCCTTGTACTTCTACCTTCCCAGCCATTTTAAATATATATTTCAACGAAAATGTAATTGGTTTATACATTTGTTTCGTTCCTTTCTGAATATCCGAAGTATAATCATTTTCTTATAACGATTATAACACTAAGTTTTAGGAGTTGGTAATAAAAATAAGTATTTATTGTTAAATTTCAATTCTTACAAAAGTGTAATTTTCTTGTAAGCTAATTCGATAGTGACTCCCTTCAATATCTTATACAATTAGGTCAGAAAGTAACAACAACCATTTGAAAAGGAGCGGATCTATATGATGAACAAAATGAAAACGAACAATTCCTTAAATACAATGGGCATGGTATTATCCGCTCTTATCGATGCAAAAACTGTCGCTTCTACATTAAACAAGTAAGGAGAATTTATTATGCAAAACATCACTTTTAACAAATTAGATTTTTTAGGATTAGCTAGCGGCTCGGTTCTTCTTACTGCTTTTATTTACGCTGCTACGCTTATATAAACTTTGTGTCCCCTTTCCCCTTTATATAGAAGAAGACGACCGTCTATGCCCGGTCGTCTTCTTAAATTTTTCTTTCCTTTAATTCTTTTAGAAGCTGTATCAGTTCAGCTTGTTGCTTTATCTTCTTACGACCATTTCGATTAATTGCTGCAAGCTCGCAAGCAACTCCAACAGCAAAGAAAAACAATAAACTTTCTAACATGTAAAATCCTCCAATTGCCTATTAAACGGCTTGGCGTAATTGCTCTTCTTGTGAAACTTGCTTACTTATATTTTCTTCTTTTCTTTGACAAACGTTATTACGAATAAGTGCTGTAATAACAAGTAATGTTCCTACAATATCAAACATTGTTATTTTATATCCTTGCATCATCATAATAACTAACGTAGTAATTGGCACAAAATTAATAAATAAAATCCCATTAATTGATGATAAGATTTTCACACCGTAGTTCCAAGCAAGTAGCGCTACAATACCTGGTAACGTCATCATAAATAACAAATCATATTTCACAATAGAAATCGTTCCCATAATTGGAACTGATACATATCCAAGTGCCGTAATGATTATTGTTATAACCCCTGTAACTGCTGTCCCCAATACACAAGTTAATGTTGAGTAACGTAATGTTGACCAATCGCTACACGTTTGACCACCCATCGTATAAATAACCCATCCTACAACACCAATAAATATGAATGCTAGTGAAAACATGTTATCTTTCAATGTTAAAAAGAAACTCATGTCACCTTTGGTAATAACAAATATAGCCCCTATAAACGCGATAATCATGCTCGTTATCATATACTTTTTCGGTTTTATATGCTTGTATCCCCATAAAATACAAATTGAAATCATCGGCATAAGTGCTTCCATAATAGAAGCTACCATTACACCTGGCTTTCCCATTAACATTTGTCCTAGAAAAACTAATACATTATATACAGTAAACGCCATTGTTCCAAAAAAGACGAGTAACTTCCCTCTTCCTTCTAAGCGAAATGCTTTCTTTCCTTCTTTCAGCAGCAATAATACAATCAGTACAATTGCTACCGCCCCATAACGAATAGACGAAAAATAAAATGGATCTATGTATTCTAGTGCGTGATCAGCAACAGGAAACATCGCTCCCCATGACATACTCGCAATTAAACATGCTAAAGCACCTATTATCATTTGATCTTTTCTCACCACAATCCCCCGCTTCTTTCTTTTTGCACAAAGAGAATTGTAAAAGAAAAAATATATCACGTAAAATGATTCAAAATGATGTTAACTATCATTTATAATGATAGTTAGCATCAAGGAGGAGCATAAAATGGAATTACGAGACTTACAAATCTTCCAGAGCGTTGCCGATCGCGGTAGTGTAAGCGGCGCAGCAAAAGAATTAAATTACGTACAATCAAATGTAACAGCACGCATTAAACAATTAGAAAATGAGCTGAAAACACCGCTCTTTTATCGTCATAAACGAGGCATGACTTTAACAGCTGAAGGAAGAAAAATGCTTGTTTATGTTAATAAAATTTTGCAAGATGTCGAAGAACTAAAACAAGTATTTTTAGATAGTGAAACACCATCTGGTATATTAAAAATCGGTACAGTCGAAACAGTCAGTACATTGCCTACCATCTTATCTTCTTACTATAAAAGCTACCCAAATGTCGATTTATCATTACAAGCTGGTCTAACGGAAGAACTTATTAGAGAAGTACTCGATCATCAATTAGATGGCGCTTTTATATCAGGACCAATAAAACACCCACTAATTGAACAATACGATGTTAGTACCGAGAAATTAATGCTTGTTACACAAAATAAAGCTTTTCATATAGAAGAATTTACTACGACGCCCCTCCTCGTTTTTAATCAAGGATGTGGATACCGTTCCAAGCTAGAACGATGGCTTAAAGATGAAGGTTTGCTGCCAAAAAGAATTATGGAATTTAACATATTAGAAACAATATTAAATAGTGTGGCGCTCGGTCTTGGGATTACACTTGTCCCCCAATCTGCGGTGCAGCACCTTTCTACAGCAGGTAAAGTACACTGCCATCCAATTCCCGAAAAATACGGCAGTATTTCAACTGTTTTCATACGCCGTAAAGATAGCTACATGACCAATTCGATGCGTAGCTTTTTAAAAACAATTACGGAGTACCATCATATCAATATGCTTTAAAAGACATTCTTACACGAATGTCTTTTTTTCTTACAAAAGTGTAATCCTCTCGTAAGCTAATTCGATAGTTGCAACTACCTATATTTCATATAATTAAGACAGAAAGCAGGGCAACAACAATTCGAAAAGGAGCGGATACACATGATGAACAAAATGAAATCAAACAATTTTTTTAACACAATGGGCATGGTGCTATCCGCACTTGTCGATGCAAAGGCTGTTGCAACTACATTAAACAAATAAGGAGAGATTATGATGAACAACATTACTTTCAACAAATCAGATTTTATCGGACTTGCAAGTGGAGCAGCTCTTCTTACGGCTTTCATTTACGCACTTGCTCAAAGTCTCGTTTAACAATTTGTTTCCCCAAACCCCTTTATATATAGAAAAAGCTGCTCGCCTTATAGACAAGCAGCTTTTTAGTTTGTTTCATATATAATTTGGCCTGTTTTGCTTATATCATATCCACCAATTGCTTTTAATTCATTATGAAACTCTTCAGATTGCAAAACTTCTTTCATAACCTCAATAAGTTCCTCATTTTCTTTATTCTTCAGAAGTACTAAATCATATTGTTCTTTCCTTATCGGAATAAAGTCTACGTTTACAATTTGCGAAAACTTTTCTGATCCTACTCCAACATCAGCCTTTCCATTCGCAACTTGCGAGGCAACACCAAGGTGATTTGATTCTCCCCATTCATATCCGCTAATATCTTCTTTATTTAATTTTTGAATTCGCAATTGCTCATCCACTAACACCCTAATACCAGAACCTTTTTCTCGATTTACAAATCGTATAGATGACTGAGATAAATCAGCCCATGTTTTTATATTTTTGGGATTTCCTTTTTGCACATAAAACCCAACATTTCTTGCTAATAAATTAATCATAATACATGGTTGTCCAACTAAAATACGTTTTACGTAAGGGACATTATATGTACCCGTTTCACCATCAAACAAATGCAAACTAACGACGCTTCCTTCTCCTTGGTACATCTTCACTAAACTCGTTAAACTACCTTGATACGCCCTTAATATATTAGAATTTGGCAAACGATTTTCTATATGTTTTGCCAGCATATCTAACGTTAGTTCTTGACCACTAATGATGCGTGTATTCGAACTACTAATTTCGTCCTTCTTTACAGGAGTAACTTGTACCTTACCTGTTTTCATTTGCTTTATATATTGTTCTAGATCCGCTGCATCAATGCGCATTTGTCTACCAACCCTATAAGAAGGGAGTTCGCCCTTTTTAATTAAGTCGTATACAGTTAATTTTGATACTTTTAATCGCTTTGCTACTTCTTCCGTTGTGTAGGAATGATGATCCATAGACGATTCCTCACTTTCTCCCTTCATTGTAACAAAGAAAAGAATATTTCTCCTAGTTTTTAAAAACAATCACATATTTCTAAATATGTTCAATTATAACTATTTATAATTAAATATAATTAGTTATAATTAATATGGTAAACGAAAGGGGATTTTTTTATGAACAAATTCACATTACGATCCATTGGGGTACTTATACTTTCTTTTCTTCTTATATTCAGTGCAGCTTGTTCAAGCGGAGAAAAGAAAGAAAGATCAGTTGCTAAAGAAGGAAAAACAGTAGAGCTTACTATATCAGCTGCTGCAAGTTTACAAGATGCATTAAAAGAAATTGAAAAGCAATATAAAGAGAAAGAACCAACTATTAAGCTTTCTTTTAACTTCGGTGCTTCCGGTGCACTTCAGCAACAAATTGAACAAGGTGCGCCTGCTGATTTATTCTTCTCTGCAGCAGAAGATAAATTCCAAACCCTCGTTAAAAAAGGATTCATTAATGAAAAAGAAGGAAAAAATCTTCTTGGAAACGAACTAGTTCTAGTCGTTCCAAAAAATAGTTCTCTTACAAAATTTCAAGATTTAAAAGATGAGAAAATCAAAAAGTTAGCACTCGGTACACCCGAATCTGTACCTGCAGGAAAATATGCAAAAGCTTCTCTCACACATGAAAATCTTTGGAATGACGTTCAAAATAAAATCGTATTTACAAAAGATGTTCGCCAAGTGTTAACATATGTAGAAACAGGTAATGTTGATGCCGGTATCGTATACAAAACAGACGCTCTCGTTTCAGACAAAGTAAAAATTGGAGAGGCGGCAGCAGCTGATTCTCATGAGCCAATCCACTATCCTTTAGGTGTTATAAAGGAATCTAAGCATAAGAAAGAGGCGACTTCATTCTATGAGTATTTGCAGTCAAAAGATGCACAATCTATCTTTAAGAAATATGGATTTACAATCCTGCCATAATTACTATGAGCTTTGATACAATTTTGTCACCTGTCTTTCTATCCTTACGAGTAGCTGCATGCGCCACCGTTATCGTTACGATTTTGGGAACGATTATTGGACGGGCGTTAGCACGCTCCTCGTGGCGATATAAAGTACTACTAGAAACCATCTTTTTATTACCGATGGTACTTCCACCAACTGTTATCGGCTTTTTTCTCATTATCATTTTTGGAAATAACAGTCCCATTGGAAAGTGGATTGAATCATTATTTCAGCAGTCCATTATGTTTACATCTACTGCTGCTATCATTGCTTCTACAGTCGTTGCATTTCCACTCATGTATCAATCAGCAAAAACAGGATTTTCTATCGCAAATGTACAAATTGAAGATGGCGCGCGCGACCTTGGTGCAAGTGAGTATCAAGTTTTTCTACACGTTACACTCCCGCTTGCATTCCCCGCACTACTTAGCGGTATGATTTTAAGCTTTGTTCGCGCACTCGGTGAATTTGGTGCCACTTTAATGTTTGCAGGAAATATACCTGGCAAAACACAAACGATTCCAACGGCAATTTATATGGCTATCGATGCAAGTAATATGCAACTCGCTTGGACACTTGTCATCATAACGATTAGCATGTCACTTCTATTTTTATTATGTATTCAACTCATTAATAAGCGAATTACCACTTCCTAAAGCAGCTTTCGACAAAGGCTGCTTCTTTATTTCCTAAGAAATAAAATATATCGCTATAAAATAACTGAATCTTATTTTTTATTAAAATATACATTCTATTTGAATTTACTTTCTAAAATAGTCAATTTCCTGTTATTATATGGAGGTGTTTCAAAAAATGAAGAAATGAAAACGCATTTATATCGTAAGTTCTTCATCCTGTTTTAGCGATCGGTAATCTTCTACTCTATTAGTGGGGCATTACCGATCGTTAGAACGATATGTAATTATATTGGTATAGAAAACCGAAGGGAGTCTTGTAATGGACATTTTATTAGCGCTTCTTCCTGCAATCGCATGGGGAAACATCTTATTAGTAAGCGTAAAAATGGGCGGTGGTGCATATAGCCAAACGGTAGGTATGACAATCGGTGCTCTATTCTTCGCAACAATTATGTATGTATTTACTCAACCAGCTTTAACAATGACAATCTTGATTGTTGGTTTTATTTCAGGTTTATTCTGGGCTTTAGGACAAGTAAACCAATTAAAAACAGTTGAAAAACTAGGTGTTTCAACTACTGTAACTATTTCCACTGGTATGCAACTTGTTGCAACTTCTATCTTTGGAGTTATCGCTTTTCGTGAGTGGACTACTACTACAACGATCGTTCTGGGAACGATTGCAATCCTATTAATCGTAGTTGGTGTTGTATTCACATCACTAGATGATAAAGAAAATGCACAGCCACCAGGACAATTGAAAAAGGGACTTCTTACTTTAATTGTTTCTACTTTCGGCTATCTTGTATATGTAATTATTATTCGTTGGTATAACATTGATGGTTGGTCTGCTATTTTACCACAGGCAGTTGGTATGTTTGTTGGTGCAGTTGTACTGACATCTAAACATAAACCATTTAACAAATACGCAATTCGTAATGCTTTATCTGGTTTACTATGGGGAACAGGAAACTTATTCTTACTTCTTTCACTACCACGTGTCGGAGTAGCAACAAGCTTCCCATTATCTCAAACTGGAATCGTTATCTCAACATTCGGTGCGATTGTCTTCTTAGGTGAAAAGAAAACAAAACGTCAATTGATCTTTATTGCACTAGGTAGTGTTTTAATTATCGGCGGCGCTGTATTACTTGGTATGACGAAATCATAAATTTATACTATATTTAAACCCCCTGAAGCGTATATGCTTCAGGGGGTTTTTCATTGCAATTATTTTTTAAATATAATTATTTATATGATTTTGTTTTTATAGTTTCTCTTCCATTCTAGCAAGCCATCAATATATAAAAACAGATTAATAACAGATAATATTAGCATGACGTATAAGCCAGTTGAAATATAAATCACAATGCTAACTATGTTATACAAAATCCATAAATGCCAATTTTCTAAGACTTTTCGGCTTAGCAAAAGCCTTTTCTTTTTACAAGAAGCTCTTAAAAATGGTATCGTTTTTTATAATATTTTCTCATTAGAAAGGAATAAAGGATATGCCTAATAAACATCGAATTTTATTTATTGGTGCCGGCCGTATGGCAGAAGCTATATTTTCCGGATTACTCAAAACTAGTAAAGAATACATCGAAGAAATTATCGTTTCCAACCGAAGCAACGTAGAAAAACTAACGCAATTACAAACTCAATATGATATATCGATTACAACGGATTGGAAGCAGCATATTAAATCTGTAGATACAATTGTTTTAGCAATGCCGCCTGCTGCACATGAACAGTTATTAAAGGAGTTATTTCCTCTTCTAACCGACCAATTTGTCGTAACAGTTGCTGCTGGAATCGGACCATCTTACCTAGAAGAAAGACTTCCTCAAGGGACACCTGTTGCCTGGATTATGCCAAATACAGCTGCTGAAATTGGAAAGTCTATCTCCTTATATACGACGGGACATTCCGTAGATGAAACACATCAAGAAACGTTACAACTTCTTTTAAAAGGCATCGGTACCTCGCAATCTTGTACCGAAGAGGAAGTTCACCAACTTACCGCAGTTACTGGTAGTGCACCTGCTTTTCTCTACCACTTTGCTGAAGGGTTAATTGAAGCAACGAAAAGCTATGGAATTGATGAGGAAACAGCGAAACACCTTGTCATTCAAATGATTGCTGGCTCTGCCGCTATGCTCCAGCAAAATCAGGATCCAGCTGTGCTCCGCGAACAAGTAACAACACCTGGAGGTTCAACCGCCGAAGGCTTAAAAGTTCTATATGAAAATAATTTTTCAGAGGTCATTCAACAAGCAATTGAAGCAACCAATAAAAAAGCTAGGGGGAATTAATATGACTTTAACAAGTTTAAACGACTACACAACATTACATAATGGCGTGAAAATGCCTTGGTTCGGTTTAGGTGTTTTTAAAGTAGAAGACGGATCAGAAGTAATTGATTCTGTAAAAGCAGCTATAAAAAATGGATACCGTAGCATCGATACTGCTGCGATATATAAAAATGAAGAAGGCGTTGGTCAAGCAATTCGCGAATCTGGCATCCCTCGTGAAGAACTATTCATCACTTCAAAAGTGTGGAATAGTGATCAAGGTTACGAGTCAACATTACAAGCATTTGAAACTACATTAGAAAAATTAGGTCTAGAATATTTAGATTTATACTTAGTACATTGGCCTGTAAAAGGAAAGTACACTGAATCATGGAAAGCTTTAGAGAAGCTTTATAAAGATGGTCGTGTTCGTGCTATTGGTGTGAGTAATTTCCATATTCACCACCTGCAAGACGTATTTGAAATTGCAGAAATTAAGCCAATGGTTAACCAAGTAGAATACCATCCACGTTTAGCGCAAGAAGAATTGCATACTTTCTGTAAAGAGCATGGCATTCAGCTTGAAGCTTGGTCACCATTAATGCAGGGACAACTACTGGATAATCTAACATTACAAGAAATTGCTGCAAAATATAACAAATCAACTGCACAAGTGACTTTACGTTGGGATCTACAAAATGAAGTTGTAACAATTCCTAAGTCTATTAAAGAACACCGTATTATTGAAAATGCGAATATCTTTGATTTCGAATTAAGCACTGATGATATGAAAGCAATTCAAGCTTTAAATGAAAATCATCGCGTTGGTCCAGACCCAGATAACTTTAACTTCTAAATAGGAGAACCACTGTACATATGCAGTGGTTCTTTTTTAAAAACTGAAAATTTAAACTATTTTACATTCAATTGACACCTCATTCTCTAAGGTGTAAGATTTTGAATTATCAAAGAAACAAAAAAATGAATATAGTCAATTTGTTTACTCATTGTATCAAGAGAGGTGGAGGGACTGGCCCTTTGAAACCTCGGCAACAGGTTCATTTTGAATACTGTGCCACTTCCTGCAAGCTTTATGCTTGAAAGATAGAATGAGGGACTTCGTTTATATACGGGTGCATAACTTGTACGTAAAAATCCCTCTTTCTCAATACGAAAAGAGGGATTTTTTATTTTTCATTCCCTCATCATCATCCAATCTTATTAATTATTTAGGAGGAAAATCAAATGAAAAAGAAGTTTGTACCCGGTATTGCATCAGTTGTAGGAGTAAGTATTTTATTAACTGGTTGCGGTAGTTATAAAAACGAAGCGAGCGGAGCAAATGCAAAAGATGAGGCACCTAGTAAGCAAGTTTTAAACTTATCTTCCCCTACCGAGATTCGAACAATGGATACGGCTCGTGCTACTGATACTGATTCTGGTCAAGTAATGAGAAACGTATTTGAAGGTTTATATAATCTTGGTGAAGGTAATAAACCTGTTCCTGGTGTTGCAAAATCTCATGAAGTAAGTGGTGATAAAACGAAATACACATTCCATTTACGAGATTCAAAATGGTCGAACGGCACACCTGTAACAGCGAAAGATTTTGTCTTCGCTTGGCAAAGAGCTGTCGATCCAGCAACAGCCTCTGAATATGCTTTTTTATTCTTTGATATTAAAAACGCTAAAAAAATTAATAGCAAAGAGCTTCCAGCCAATCAACTTGGTGTAAAAGCAGTTGATGACCATACGTTTGAAGTAGAATTAGAGCGTCCTGTTCCATACTTTATTAGCTTAACGGCGTTCCCAACATTTCTACCAATCAACGAGGAATTCTTTAAATCACAAGGTGATAAGTATGCTTTAGAAGATAATAAAATCTTGTACAACGGAGCTTTTACACTAAGCGATTGGAAGCATGAACAAAGCTTTAAATTTAAGAAAAACCCTACTTATTGGGATAAAGATAATGTCAAACTCGAAGAAATCAATTTCAACGTTGTGAAAGAAAAATCAACGGAAGTAAATTTATTCGAATCGAAACAATTAGACCGCATAAAATTAACATCTGATTTCGTTGATAAGTATAAAAAGGATGGAAACTTTAAAGAACGTCCAAACGTAGGTGTACAATTTCTACGTATGAATCAACAAAACAAAGTACTTCAAAACGTCTCTGCACGTCAAGCAATTGCTCAAACAATTGACCGGAAATCCTTTGTAAATACGTTATTAAATGATGGCTCTATACCAGCTTATAGTCTCATTCCGAAAAATTTTGCAAAAGGTCCCGATGGAACAGACTTCCGTGCTGCAAACGGCGATTTAACAAAAATCGATACAAAATCTGCACAAGAATTATGGAAAAAGGCAAAACAAGAACTTGGATCTGAAAAAATAACATTAGAACTATTAACAAGTGATGGTGACCTTGAGAAGAAAACAGGGGAATTTTTAAAAGGACAATTAGAAAAAAACCTAGATGGCTTAACGATTAATATAAAACCTCAGCCGCGTAAGCAGCAGGTTTCATTATTATTGAAAGGTGAATATGAAATTGGAATTGACGGTTGGAGCCCTGACTTTGCTGATCCAATTACATTCCTTGAACTATTTACAACAAATAATCCTTACAATTTAGATCATTACTCTAATAAAGAGTTTGATGACACAATTGAGAAAGTCAAAACTACTTTAGCTGGTGATGAAAAAGCCCGCTTTGAAGCATTACTAGCATCAGAGAAAATATTATTTAAAGACTCTGTTATCGCTCCTCTCTATCAAAAAGGAGAATCTTATCTTGAACGTTCTTATGTAAAAGGAATTGTGCAAGTTGACTTTGCAGGCCAGTTAAACTTCAAGTGGGCAAAAATCGAAAAATAAATTCATAGAAACAGATTTATCCGGTGATGAAAAAGCTCGCTGGGAAGCAATGAAACAAGCTGAAAAAATCTTATTACAAGATGGTGCTGTTGCTCCTTTATATCAACAAGGTCGTTCTTACCTACAACGCGGATTTATTAAAGGACTTGTAACAACTGACTTCGGCGGTGAGTTTAACTACAAATGGACAGAAGTTGCAAAATAATAAAACCTAGTAAAAAAGGTATCCATATGAAGGATACCTTTTTTACATATAACAATTACTACTACCAGTTGTGTAACTAAAATAATAAACAATAATGAAATAATATTTTTCTCTAAACTAACTCCGCCGAATATTATTGTATAATAACCCTTTGCTGCGTATGTTGCGGGAAATAATCCCGGAGAGTATACCTGTATTTCCAAATACAGTGATAAGCATTTGTTTTAATAATAAGAAGACAAAAAGGACTATTGTCAGCTCTCTTTTTGTATTGAACTAAAACTCATAATAAATATAAACATCAAATATGTTTTCCATATCAAAGAAGGTATATGTCCTGACCAAAGATAACTAATTAAATAGTTGATTCCCATGATACACGAGGATACTACTAAGCTAATACTTATCAGTTTCACACATTTGAGCATATCTTTTCTCCCTACTTTTTATTTTTCTACTTCTTCAAATTGCAGATTTGCCGGCTCTTCTAAAAGCGTTTCATAAAAGCTTTCTGCCAAATCCGTTACACTCATCCCGATATAACTTTGAAAAATACGATGAAAATGATACATCGATACTGCTACCACTCTTTCTGTCGTAAGCTCTTCATGCAAATGATTCTCTATATATTCGATTGCTTTTTTTTATCAACTCTTTATACTCTTCATCCATTTCAGTACCTCCTCACAACTTCAATTTACCGTATACATACAAATCCTATTTGATTTAAATTGCGGATTAATCCTTGAAGCTATGAGAAAATAATTTATTTTCAACACATACATAATTACATGAAATTGGGAAAAACTTGTATAGAACGAAGTTACATTAAGGAGGAATTTATGATGAGAATTTTACTATCAGCTTTATTAGCTCTTATGCTAGTACCTGCATTAACAGGATGTAAAGCTCCTGCAAAACAAGATACAACTTCTAATAAGAAGACGACAGAAGAGGCAAAGAATGAAGCTCCTGCAGATTTAAAGCTAAACTTTAATGAATTTGATTTAAAAGCAGACTATCAAGATACGAAGAAAGACTACGAAGCTGATTATAAAAATGTAGCAGCAGATAAAAAAATGGAAGCAAAAATTGAAGACCATAAAACAGATGTAAAGTTCACAGGCGACGAGGCTATTACAAAATTAAGCCCTCTTCTACAAGAATTAAAATTTGATAAAAACACACCAGATCAAGAAGTAATTGATCAAGTAGTAAATGTATTCAAACTTGATAAAGACTATCAAAAATTCGATTTAAAAGTTGTCTTCTCTGATGGAACGAAAAAAGAATATAAAAAAGAAGTAAAATAAAGAAGTAGGCGGTTGCCTACTTCTTTATTTTTGCATATCTTAAATCTGGCTTGGATCCAACATAATATTGAAGTCCCGGTACTGATCCCTTTTGTAAGTAGGAATTAGAAGGGAATATAATTGGGATTAACGGTGAATCTGTAAACATGATATCTTCTGCTTTGTGCAATAAATCAAAGCGTTTATCTTCATTTTGTTCAGCTTCTGCTTCTTTTACTAAAGCGTCAAATTCTTTATTATGCCATTTTGCATAGTTATTCGGGCCATCACCTGCATATAAATCTAGTTTAGTGATTGGATCTAAAAGAGAACCGACCAAACAATTTCAGAATTTCACGAAGAGCAGAAAGTATTAGTATGCGGGGATGAAGAAGGAGATGATAAGAAGAAAAAATAACCTTGCGCATGCAAGGTTATTTTTCCGTTTCTGTTTGAAAACGTTTATAGTATGTCGATGCTGTTGAAAAATTAATTTCTATATCACGAATTAGCGATGAGTCTTCTTCTTCTGCTAACTTCTGCAATTTTTTCATTGCTTGTTCTGACTCATTTAAGAAGCCAACATATAATTCATGTTCTTGTTCTTTCGACTTCGGTACACGAATTTCTTTACGCATATGATCAATATCTTCTAACATGCCCGTTGTTACCTTTTGCACGTCTTCCTTATATTTAGCAGTAGTTATTTCCTTACCGCCCTTTTCTTTTGCCACTTCAAATAACTGTAACGCTTTATTAATTTCTTTGTTCATCTTCACATCATACTTTTCATGTACCTCGCGATACACTTTCATATCTTCTGTCTGTTCAGCAGATTGCTCTACCTTTTCTTTCGGTTCTTTCGTATCTTTCGTGTCTTTATTTCCATTACATCCTGCTAGAAGGAGCATACTCCCAAGCATTGCAATACCGAAAATCTTCTTCATCTCTTATTCTCCTTTTATCTACATCTACTACAAATTACAGTTTCTCTTATCTCCACTTGTTTTATTATACCGAGAACATCCTAAATTTTGCACTCAAGATGATTTCTTAATATATATACCAACATTTTTGTCACAGTATCGTCACTTTATTCAAGTAACTTTTGCACCACTTTACTATGCCACCTTACAAAGCCGTAAGCACATATAGAGAACAAAGATATAGATATAGATATAGATATAAAAAGACCCGGTAATAACTTTACCAGGTCTTTTTATACGGAAAATTTACTATGTATCTTTACCGCTTCTTATTTATTCACATTCATACGACTACGTTTATATACGAAAACACTTCCCGCCAGCATAACAACACCCACTAATGTAAGTAAATTATCATTTTGTGAAGCACCCGTTTTTGGCAAAGATACTTTATCACTCACTTTTACTGGTGCTGGTGTTACTTTTGTTGGTGTTACTGGTGTCGGTGTTACTGGTGTTGGGGTAATTTGATTCGGTTTATCGATTACTTGATTTGAATTTGGCCCTTTTGTATTAGGTGTATTATTTCCAGTTCCTTTCCCTTCACCATTATTATTTCCTGCTGTATTTTTATCATCTTGCTTTTTACAATCTTTATTTTCTACTTTTTCAATCGCTACTTGTTTCTTTACAGTTTGATCTCCACGTTTTGCAGTAAAGATCACTTTTAAATCTTTTAAATTCTTAGCCGTTTCACCAACAATTTGGAAGTACAATACAGATCCTTCTCCTGCTTCCATTGCTTGCACTGGGATTGTCGCTATATTTCCGTTCCATTTAATATCTAGCTTCATTGCCCCTTCACGAAGCCCTTCTTGTAAAGAAGCATCCTTTAAATAGTCAGGAATTTCCGCTTGCTTATAATGATCAGGAATTGTTAATTTAATATCTTTTGGAACATCAATTTCCACATCAAATCCCTTTAAGTCCTCAATTGTTAAATTCTGAGTTGTTAATAAGAAATCTAGTGTAAATTGATTTTCCTTTAAATTCTGTACACATGTTGTTGCCTTTACCTTCCCTTCAAAACGTATATCTTTGTTCATTTCTGAGAAATCAATATTGGCACTTCCTTTAATTTTCCCAAGAGGCTCATATTCATTATTCGCATGATCAATTAAATATAATTCGATATCTTTACTTACTTTTTCACCTGCTACATTTCCTAGAACAGGTATCTTAATATTTTTTGTAACTGTTTTGCCCGCATCCATTTCTGGCAATTGAATTGCAATCGCCTTAGAACCGTCCTCAAGTTCTACTCCATGGACATCTTTAAAATCTCCATCTAACCCCTTTGGTATAGCTATACCAAGATAAAGGTCAATTGCCTTTTCCTGAGATTTATTTGTTACTGTTGCTGTTATATCTAATACATAATGATTTTCTTTCGGGTCCCATTTCGCTTTTCCTACTACATTCCCACTAAAATTAGATATATCTATTGCCTCATCTTCACCTATTTTTGAAGAAGGTGGCGCTAACGGTTTATTAGTAACTTGCTCTGACGGTGTTACCGGTTTGGCAGGTGTTACATTTTTTTGTCCTACATTCTCTTTCTTTTGTCCTTGTTTATTTTCTTCTACTGGTTCCAATTTCTTTTCTATACTAGGTTTTGGCTCTTTTAATTCTTTCTTTTCTTCTGGTTTTATAGTCTGCTCTATTTCTTTAGAAATTTCTTTATTTCCTTGATTCTGATCTTTCTTTTGTTCTGGTTCTTTTAATTTCGCATCCTTATTTTCATTTCCAGTTCCCTGATCTACTTTTTCCATATTTACTTGCTTCACATTATTACCTTCCGGTGCTGCTAACGCTACAACGGGCGATAAAGCTAAAAGTGATACAAGGGTTACTGCACTTACCTTTTTAAACATAAAAAATATTCCTCCCCTATTATTGATACCATTCTATTATCTGTATCCCCTATACTCTTTATAGAATATAAGACAGACCCAATATCCATTATAAGTAAAAAATAAACTGAAAACAATAAAATTACCGAATAATCAGTTTTATGATTTTAAAATAAAAAGCAATGACAACGTGTCATCACTTTTTATTTTCCTATACTTCTATATTTGACCCTTTTTGCAAATCAAATTGTTTTTCACTTCGTTTCGCCATAAATAAATAACATAACACAGCTCCCACTTCACAAAGTGCAATAACAACCCCCATCGGCAATGCTGTATTACTTCCACCAATACCTACTAACGGCGCAACAAGTGCTCCTGAAATGAACTGTAATAAACCTAGTAAAGCTGATGCTGTTCCTGCTGCTTGTTTTTGATTTCTCATCGCTAACGAGAAGCCAGTTGTTGATACAACCCCAACACTTGATACAACAAGGAATAACGAGCATAAAACACCAATTAGACCTATTCCCAATACGATTGTAAGTAGTAACGATAGACCACCAACAGCCGCAATAACAATACCGAAAACAAATAAAGTTTTCTCATTGACTTTCCCTGCTAAGCGGCCAGTAATTTGGCTAGCAATAATAATACCAATACCGTTAATCGCAAAGAACAAACTAAACTCTTGCGGTGATGCCCCGTATATATTTTGCAACACAAATGGTGAACCAGATATATAAGCAAACATTGCAGCCGTTACTAATCCTTGCGACAATGCATATCCCATAAACAAACGGTCTTTCAGAAGCTTTCCGTATGTTGCCAACGTTCCTGACAATCCACCTGTCTCTCTTTCTTCAGGAGGTAATGTTTCACGTAATACGAAAGTAGCTGATATTAGCATGAATACACTAATTGCTCCAAGAACGATAAAAACGCCGCGCCATGATGTGAACTGTAATAATTGTCCCCCAATAATCGGTGCCAAAATAGGTGCCGCTCCGTTTACTAACATAAGTAGTGAGAAAAATTTCGTCATTTCAGAACCTGAATACATATCACGTACCATTGCACGTGATATAACAATCCCAGCAGATCCTGAAGCACCTTGTAAGAAACGTAAAAGCACTAAACTCCAAATAGATGGTGCTACAGCACAGAGTAAGGAAGAAGCAACATAAATAATAAGAGCGATAATAAGAGGTTTGCGCCTTCCGTAAATGTCACTAATTGAACCAACAAATAATTGTCCTACTGAAAGCCCAAGCAAACATGCAGTTAATGTCAGCTGCGCGAGAGATGCTCCCGTTTGTAAATCATCCGTTAACTTTGGTAAAGAGGGCAAGTACATATCAATAGATAATGGCCCAATTGCCGTAAGTGTCCCTAATACAAGAATCATCCATAACCTGTTTGTCTTTACAGATTTATATACTTCGTGATTAACTCCATTCACCTTTTCCATTCACCCTTTCATATAAATGTCGAATCGTAACAATTATAGTTACAACATAAATATACGTCAAGTATCCCGTATTTTCCTGTTTAATAATGTAAAAAAAGCGATAGAATTTCTATCGCTTTACTTTTTCAAATTGCTATTTGTAAATTTAGATACGGATGACATCGCCTCTCCTGTATCTAAATATGTGATTTGAATTGGATCCCCCACTTCTGTAAACATAGCATATGGGAATTTTTTTACAGGTATCATAAATACTTTTTGTTCATTCTCTAACAGTACGTACACAATCGTATTTTCACCTGATTTTTCTTTATATACACGTTGAACAGTACCTTCTTTTTGCGCTTCTTTTCCATTTGAAGTCGGTCTAAATGAGTCACCACTTCCGCTCAGCGCATTTTTATAATTCTCAAGTGCTTCTTTTTGAGTCGAACCTGTCGCAAATACTTTTGCATTAGAAGCATATATAACAGTATGAGCACGTACTAATCCCCCGTCATCAATAACCGGTACAATCCAAGAAGGTTTACCGTATACGTTATAAATAACCGGCATCGTTCCATGCCATTTCTCTCTCTTAAAGGAATTATCCACTACTTCTGTAGCAGCCGAACCATCCATAATTCCCTTTACTTCTTTTCCGTTATAATAATACAGCTTTCCTGTACGTGCATCGACTAATGAGTAACCGAGGGCAGAATCTACTCCTTCTTTCGGAGAGGTGAAATCAGTAAAGTAATATAGAGTTCCATCCTTACCGAAGATTGGTGTAACACCTTCCTTCGTCCCCCACTCAGTCGGAATCTTCATATCAGTTTGTGAGAATTTCGTATTCCAAAATCCGTGAATATATTTCCCGAAGTACGTATTTAACGTAGATGCTGTTTCATGATTTAATACACCATCAACAAATTTAGGTGCATTCCCTTTATCATATCGCTTTACATCACCTGTTTGTGCGTCAACAACGACAACGCCTTCTACTTCAAATCCTGATCTTCCTGAAATAAACTCACCGTACGTCATTGTATAATACGGTTTCCCTTTATCATCAACTTCAAATTTTGGCTTTCCTTTAAAAATCAAATCTGGCTCTGCTTTTCGAACGACACGTTCTAACTTATTACCGAAAAACATGCTTGGTACATACTTCATTTTATATCCAAGATGTAATTTCGCTTCCGCATCAGGATTTGTACCTGACATCGTTACGTAACCTGGTATTGTTCCTGCCTTACGCGCTTTAAAGAAACCTGATACTTCAATTGGTGCTACATACAAGGCTTCACCATTTACCATTTGTGGTGTTAATTCCCCTAGCTCAAAATAAGCTACTTTCGGAATATCACCAAATACCTTTTTCATTTTATTTTCCGCTGTTTTAGGCGGCACTGTAAACGGTTGATCATTTTCAGTAAATGGCTCTGAAATATCTTTCTCTACCTTCACGACAGAATCATATTTCTTTTGCGAGATTACTATATCATGTAAATAACCAAAATAGCCGTAACTTACGAGTAACACAAACATTAGAAGTCCCTTTAAAGTACCTTCTAATTTCCCTATCTTACCTTGTGAAAATAAGACAATCCCAATCAAAATCGCTACTGCAACAGAATAATGAGTAAGAATTGAATCTACCCGATCATCAATTAACCAAAAATATTCATAGATTGCAATACCAATCCAAAATAAAACTGGAATAACTAAAATAGATGATTTCTTACCCTTTACAACCTTCTCATCTCCCCCTTTATCCACCGCGCGAAGTTTATTACCGCTTCTTGTCCATGGAATCAAAAACAAAGTGAGAATAGCTAAAACTAAAAATTTCATCAAAGGCAATGTCCCCTTTTCTTTTGTCTTCTCCATAAGTATAACAAATAAAGGGGAATCAGGTAAAAATGGGAATGATTATATTTTTTTACTACTTAACACAAATCCACTCACCATATACAACACTGAGGCAATATAAAAAATTGTACCAATCGTAAAGAAATCCACTAAGTAGCCAGTTACGATAATTGCTACTGCTCCCCCAATTGATGTCCATACATGGTACTTTCCAATTTCATAACCCGCTTCCTTATGCGCTACCTTTCGTGCTAACGACGTCTTCTCGGTATTACGCTGCACAGCACCTAAAACACCCATTAAAATTTGGAGAATATATACATGCCAAACTTCTGTTGCGATTGGGAAACAAAGCATCAATATAGCCATAGACCAAGCGTATATAATTAATAACTTTCTATCACCTACTCTATCGGAAATTCTCCCAACTAACGGATATACTAGGGCTGAAGTTAAAGCAAATAAGCCGTACGCCCAGCCAAACTGCGAGAAACTATTTCCAACATTCCGAAGCAATAGTATATAAAACGGAAATACCATACTACCAGCCATCATAATAATGCTTTGTGAGGCTACAAATCTTCTATATGTCATTTGCTATACTCCTTATAAAATAAATTCACAAATCTTTCCCCCGGGTCTACTTCTTTCTTCTTTTGAAGGAATTCTTCTATGCGAGGATACGCTTTCTTTAGCTGCTCCTTTGCCGGATAAGAATAATACGGCAAATAATAACTTCCATTATGCTTTAAAGTAACATCGATCATCTTCTGAATAACTACTTTTGTTTTCTTTATTTCATCCTCAGAACGTCCTTGATTAATTAGAAGCACAAGCGCAAACATATCATCTTTCGCATAAGATAGCACCGCATTCTCATTCTTTTCTACGTAGCGAATTGTAATGTTAAGAAGATTTAATTCCTCTTCATTT
Organism: Bacillus paramycoides; assembly: GCF_001884235.1. Classification (GTDB taxonomy): domain Bacteria; phylum Bacillota; class Bacilli; order Bacillales; family Bacillaceae_G; genus Bacillus_A; species Bacillus_A paramycoides. The sequence continues at coordinate 57,672 of NZ_MAOI01000025.1, forward strand.
AAAACACTTCGTAAATCATCTATATACTCTGCAAAACCATCTATTGGTACAAAGTACTCTTGTAAAACTTCGGTCAAGTTTGGATTATCGTATTCCATAAAAGCACTATCAGATCTCATTACATTATTCCGAGTTTCGTACTTACCATCTGTACGTTCAAAATAGCTTCTTTGTATATCCCAAAATACATTCTTTCCCCAATCACTATAACGTGATAATCCAAGCAAAAATTTTGGTGCAGCTATAATAGTTTCCTCTTTTAATTTACTGTACTCTTTCAGCTTCTGTTGATCTTCTGCCAATACATAATCTGTCACATACATTTCTTTCAAGAACGAATTCGAGGCCACAGAAATACGTCCTAAATGCATCCGTATATTCTCGTCCTTTTTCACCTTCTCCTTAAAATATGAAGAGTACTCCTTATAATCTATTACCTTCGTATGCGTTTCATATAATTCATCATTCGTTAACTTGAGCGTCACATCTAAAATCACGCCAAATAATCCATATCCCCCAATTACATACGGAAACAAGTCAGCATTTTCTTCTCTACTTACATTACGTACTGTACCATCTGCCATTAACAATCTGAACGACTCTACTGTATCAATCAATGCTTCATGACGAATATCACGCCCATGTACATTTACACTTAACGAACCGCCAACAGTAAAAATATTTTGAGATTGCATCACCTGAACCGCAAGGCCGTATGGATTTATTTTCTTCTGAATGTCATTCCATGTCACACCGCTTTGTACCCTAATCCTCTTCTTCTCCGGATTAAACTCTAATATTTCATTATAGCCTTTCATATCAAGCATCGTACCGTTCAGATAATACGTCTGTCCGCCCTGGCTATGTTGCATACCTGCAATGGAAATCTTCTCTCCAGAAACATTTGCATCTTGCACCAGCTTTTTTAACGAACTCTCATCCTCAGCATTTTCAACACGTTTAATCTTTGTTGGAAGCAACTTCCCTACATCGCTCATAATAGGATGATCCAATTGCTCTTTATATGTATGTATAGATGTCGCGAGCAACGCTGTATACGCTACAATTACAACTGCTATCTTTCTTTTTTTCAAATGACACTCTCCTCGTTTGAAATTCTAACCTCACTAGTACTTCTCTTTATTTTTATTGTACCTACTTTCTTAAAAGGAAAATACTACACTGTAAAAAAGAACTATCTTTCTTTTACTTATTATGAAGTGAAACTATAAGCATGATTTAAAAAACATTTAAATATGCTATAGAGGAAAATAACTTAATTCAGGAGGTCGCTATGAAAGCAATTATTTGCACAAAATACGGGCCACCTAACGTTCTCAAACTTCAAGACGTAAAGAAACCTACTCCTAAGAAGAATGAAGTGTTAGTTAAGATTCACGCAACAAGTGTAACAACTGGAGATTGTAGAATGCGAAGCTTTACTAGTCCCCTTTTATTTTGGATTCCTATGCGAATTATATTAGGTTTTAGAAAACCGAAAAAGCCTATACTCGGTGTAGAGTTATCTGGTGAAATTGAGGAAGTAGGAACAGATGTAACTCAATTCAAAAAGGGAGATCACATCTTTGCATTAACAGGACTTAACGTTGGTGGTTATGCTGAATACACATGTGTACATGAAAGTGGATTGATAGCATTAAAACCTACCAATGTGACGTATGAGGAAGCTGCAGTTATTCCTTTCGGCGGAACTTCAGCATTACATTTTCTGAGAAAAGGACGCATAAAAAACGGGCAACAAGTACTTATATATGGCGCCTCCGGATCAGTAGGTACCGCCGCTGTGCAACTTGCTAAACATTTCGGCGCGACTGTTACAGCTGTTTGTAGTAATTCAAATTTTGAGTTAGTAAAGTCTTTAGGGGCTGATAACACAATTGATTATACGAAAGAGGATTTTACTGAACGAGGCGAACGCTACGATATTATATTTGATGCAGTTGGGAAGCATCAAAAACAGCATTGTAAGAAAGCACTAGCTCCTAACGGTAAATACGTGTCAGTCAATGGAACGATGGCAAAAGTGAGCAAAGAAGATATGCTTTTACTAAAAAAGCTAACCGAAGTAGAAAAACTAAAGTCAGTTATTGATAGAACGTACCCATTAGAAAAGATTTCAGAGGCTCATACGTATGTGGAAACAGGACGTAAGAAGGGTAATGTCGTGATTACTATAGGAACATAAAAAGTTTTCGAGCTAGATTTCATCTTTATCCCGCTATTTGTGGGCAGTAAGACTCCTACCTCAAAATTCGGCTGGAGCAAAGAAGTTAGGTGGGAGATCAACTCCCCGTAAACGCCCAATTGGTTCAACTAATAATCAGTGGGGGATGAACAAAACCCCCACTGATTAAAGTTTCACTTTATAAAATACCCCTTTAGATCTATCTAAAGGGGTTAAAAACTTATCTTTTAAATCCACCTTCTGAATGAATAACTTGCCCTGTAATCCACTCTGCTTCTTCGCTCACTAAAAACTTAATAAGCCTCGCTGCATCTTTCGGTTCACCTATTCTACCGAAAGGAAACATCGGTTTTAATCCTCTTTTTATCTCTTCTGTCATCCATCCCGTATCAGTTGGACCTGGATTAATTGCATTAACAGTTATACCTAAATGGGCTACCTCTGCTGACAAAGTACTAGTGAGAGCATCAATAGCTCCCTTCGTTGTTGCATAGGCTAGCTCTCCAGCCATAGGTCCTTTAAACTGTCCCGAAGTAATATTAACGATTCTACCGCCAGATTTATTCTTAAATCCACGTGCAAACTTACTACTTAACAGTGTAGTCGCACGAACATTTACCATGTAATGCTTATCCAACTCTTCGGCAGTCAAATTAGAGAAATCATTATTCGTAGAATAAGCTGCATTATTAATTAATATATCAGGGTACCCCATTTGTTCAGTAACTTTATTTATAAGCTGTTCTGGTGCAGCATCCCTAGTCAAATCTAACTCCACACTTGATACTTTAACACCATTTTGCATTAGCTCTTCTTTTAATTGTATTTGTTCATTTTGATCAACGCCCCAAGGCATCTCTTTATCATAATTCGTCCAATACGTAAAAAATATATCGTATCCTGCTTCAGCTAATTCTTTACAAATAGCTGCTCCGATACCATCCAGGCGACTTACGCCTGTAACAACTGCTACTTTATTTTTTAATTGATTCATAATATACTCCTCCAGGTTAAAGGACGCATATTTTATATAAGAGATATAAACTTTCCCACAAAAAAGACAGATACATAAAATAGGCATCTATCCTTACAAAAGGGATGTACAAGCCAAATATGCAGTCCTTGAATGATTTATAGATAGCTAAATAAACCCTCACTAATGAGAGAGAAAAATTCATCGATCCAACTTCTAATCATTACAAGTTCATCCACATATCTAGTCTTTATCCCCTTTCAATATATCTCTATTTTTCATTCTAACAAAAAGATGGAATATTTCAAATAACAAAGATGATTTCACTTCTCCTGTGTCAAAAAAATTGTGATTTACCTACATATAGGCTTTGACTATGTTTCTATTCACAATAACCATTAAGATATTAAAATAACAAAAATAACCAGAAAATCCTGGTAAATAATGTCTTGTTTTTTTATAATAAAACATGGGGCTAATGTGAGATATGTTGTAAATGGTCTGATTATACAGACTCATCTAGTTTTAAACAAATAGGGGGAAGAGAAATGTCGAAAAAAGTAATTTCTTTATTTTCTACAGTAATCGTAGCAGCCTTTCTAATAACTGGCTGCGGTCAAAGCGATACGACAAATAAAGAACAAAAAGAAAATGCAACCAAAGAAAGCAAAACAGAAAAAACGGGTACAACGAAAGAAAATAAACCTGAAGATAAAAAATCCGAAGATAAAAAGACTGAAGATAAAAAGACTGAAGATACAGCTACTAACTCAAGCGATTATTCCAAGCTGATCTCCTATATGGAGAAAGAAACAGGTGGTAAAACAAAAGTTCTTTTTGAAAATAAGGAACCACAAATCTATAAAGCAGAGGATATTTCAGTATCACTTAATAGTTATACATTAGTTGAATTAAATGGCTTCCATACAGACTTTAACATCCCTTTTAATAATCAAACAGACGGTGGAGTTATTCTCGCAAATTATAGTGTAAAAAATAATTCAACTAAAGATATTTACTATATGCCGGCATTGGACATGTCATTTACTGGTGCTCAGAAAGTATATAGTAACTATAAAGATTTAATCCCAAAAGAAGACCAGCTACCATCCAAGCTTGCTCCAACAAATGATTATTTAGTAAAAGCAGGCGAAACCATTTCTGGTTATATCGCTTATCCATTTGGAAAAGATGATTTAACAAAAATTTCAAGCCTATCAACAGTCTCCGTCAAAGTTCCAGCTGCACAGGCTAATAAAGGAAAATTTGATGCCCCAATCGGTAGCCCTGGAAACTTTTCGTTAAGTTTGAACAAACAAGGCACTGAAAAGGTTGCAGCAGATAAAACTTTCTACCAAGATAAAGCTACCGCTAATAACATGGGCGATAAAAAAATGTTAAAAGAGAAATCAAGTATTAATAATAGTCAAGAATTAGGTGCTGTTAATGTTACATTAGATGGATACCAATTTACTCAATTCACACCAAATTCCGTCGAAGCTCCACGCTTTGCAAATTTCAAAAATGGTATTGTTCTATTAACAGTAAAATTCAAACTTGATAACAAAGATGCTCAAGACGTTGCGCTATCTCCTATAAGCTCTACATTAAGAGTCAATGATGGTACACAATATACGCTTAGCGAAGGCATGCTTTTAAATTATGACTATAACGCTTCTGTTAAAACTGGAACATCTGGAGAGCTACTGCAAGTATACACATTAGATCAAGAACAATATGAAAAAATTTGGAAAGACAAAACCTTTGAGATTGAGTTAGGACCTATGAGAAATAAAGAGGCAAAAGATATTTCACAAGGTAAAAAAGCTAAATTTACATTACCTAAATAAATTACTAAATATATAATAGAAAAGGCATATAACATATGAATGTTATATGCCTTTTCTATTTTTATAAAAACAAGTCTTAACACAATTTTTTTATTTAAGCCAAACTTAAACCCTTAGCGAACCTCGAAAACCTCTTGCAGCATAATAACATTCTGCCCCATTATGATACACGAAAACGTGCCCGAAGCGATAATCGCAAAAAATGGCACCGCCGAGTTCTCTAATATCTGAAGGTGTTTGTACCCAACTCGATGATTTCATGTCGAATTTTCCAAGCTTTTGCAAATCTCGATATTGTTCTTCGTTTAATAGTTCAATACCCATTGCAGTTGCCACATCAATAACGTTATTTTCTGGTTTATGTTTTTTTCTTGACTCTAGCGCTTCAAGATCATAACAAAGGCTTCTGCGACCTTTAGGACTTTCCGCTGAACAATCATAGAAAGTATACTCGTCCTTCTCTTTATCATAACTAACGACATCTGGTTCGCCACCCGTTATTTCCATTTCGTTAAGTGACCATAATTTCTCAGTATTAGCATTCAGCTTCGCTTCAACTTTAGCCCATTCAAGACCTTCATGGCGATTCATGTTCTTCTCAAAACGAGCTTTCAATACATTAAATAACTCTTCACGTTGTTCTACTGATAGCTCATTTTTATTCTCTGTCATATTAGTCCTCCGAATTGTGTTTACTTATAATGTTTTATAATAAATTTGCTCAATAATTGTTTGAATGCAGTTTACAATAAATTATATAATTTATTGAGTCTCTTTTTCAACAATCTGTCCTTTTAACGAAACAACTCGTTGTCACTTAAAACTTCCTTATATATCCTATGAGAATATCCATTATAAAGCCCTAAAATCCTTCATACTTTCTCCAAGAATATAATGTGAAAACCACATCAAATTCTGCTTCATAATAGCCACATGAATTCCTGGCTGGTCAGAACTATATGCCATTCCTTTAAATATAATTAATTCTGTATCAATTTCCATATCCTTTAATCCTTGATATAGCTCATATGCATTTGTAGTTGGAATTCTTGCATCCTTTTCACCATGTTGGATTAGGGTAGGCGTACAGGCCGATTTAATATATGTCATTGGTGATGCTTTAGCATATATATCTGAATCATTCCATGGATTATCTCCTAAATACATTCTAATAAAGTAAGGTATATCTGTATTTACATAATGGGTGCTCCAGTTAGTAATTCCGCCTCCAACTGAAATCGCCTTAAATCTACTACTAAATGTAGAACAGAAAGCTGATATATATCCCCCGTTGCTCCATCCCATAACCCCTACTCTATCTTTATCTACAATCCCTTCTTCAACTAGTTTATCCACTCCGGATATAACATCCTCGTAGTCAGCAATTCCCTGTTTTCTATAGTTTGCTTTTAAGAATTCATTACCATAGCCAGAACTTCCCCTGTAGTTTGGTTCTAAAACTATAAAGCCTTTTTCGATAAACTGTTCAATAGGATATTTCTCATTAAAACAGTCTGAAAATATTGGAAAGGATGCCCAAGCTGGACCACCATGGATTACCACTAATAAGGGATATTTTTCATTTGCGTCAAACTCTACTGGGGTTGATAAAACACCCTCTATTTCAAGACCATCGCTACTTTTCCATGAGATTATTTCCCTATTACTTTTAAGCTTTCCTTTGAAAAGACTGTTTTCATTCGTTATTTTTTTATCGTCTAAATAGATTTCGAAAATCTCATTTGCTATAGCCTTATTATAGGATATATGATTCCCATCCCTTGTTATAGAAGCATCCATTATAAAGCTATCTACTTGTTCACTTAACATTTCCACAGTGCCATCCTCAGATAGCAACCCAATAAGATAATTAGTTTTGTTCTGCCATCCAATTAAAATTCCTTTAGCTGTCCACCGTAACGGAATAACCGTGCTATCAAAATCTGCTAAAGGTTGAATTAACTCTCCACTATTAATATCATATATCTCTAACGTACTGTCTTGTATATGAGTCTTATAGTAATCCTTCTCCCTTATGCTTGCTGAGTAACATATTTTGCTGCCTTCAGGAGAAAAACAAACGCTCCCTCCCAATAACTTATCTATATTCAGCTTTTGTAACTCTCCAGCTTTAATATCTAATATGTATAGATCACCATTTATATAATCTCCCATATTTGAGCTTGGTGTAGCCATAAATACAACCTTTTTCCCATCATTTGAAATATCAAATTCATGGATATGAAAATCCTTTCCATCAGTTAGTTGATAAAAAACGCTATTTTCATGTTCATATTTATCATTTTGTATCACTTTTTCTATTTCAATGTAGTATAAACAATTATTCTGGCATTCCTTACCTATATGATGGAAGTCTCCATATAGTTCCTTGCGTTTCTTTATCACCTCACATTCTTTTGACTGTGCAACATAATAAAAACCCTTGCCAGTAGGCTCCCATTTGAAATTACTAACCCCTTCTTTCTCATCAGTAATTTGAACCCCACTATAACCATCTATTGACTTAACAAAGATCTGATTTTTATTATCCCCGTCACCAACTGGGCTAAGGTATGCAATGTTCTTAGAATCTGGAGACCATAATGGGTGTGTACTATCTATATCCCCAGTTGTTAGTGGATAGCTCTGCTCCTTATCTTTTTCATATATCCATACATGATTCCTATATGTATTGTCTGTCCAATTAGCTGTCTTTTTAACAAATGCTACGTTTTTGCCATCATCACTTATGTTTGTACCTGATAAGGTTGGTAATGAAATAATCTCTTCTATACTTAAATATGTTTTTTCTTTCACTTTCATTAATAAGCCCCCTTGTAACGCTTAGTCAATCAATGCGCCTATGCTTAAATAATAACGAAAAATTCAGATAAATAAAAGCGACTCTGTTCCTCTATCCACTTTAATCCACTTATCAATTTTAGATGTTCTTTTTCTTTTCAATACAAAAACACCCCTTTAGATAAAAATATCCAAAGGGGTGTTTCTAATAAACGTCGCGACTTTATTTTAAATCAATACTATATTTATTAACCTATCAATCTCCTACTCAACCGTAACAGATTTAGCTAAGTTACGTGGCTTATCAACGTCACACTCGCGGTGAAGTGCTGCGTAGTATGAGATAAGTTGTAATGGAATAACTGCTACTAGCGGTGCTAGTGCTTCATGTACAGCTGGTAATACGAAGCTGTCGCCTTCCATTTCTAAGCCTTTCATTGAGATGATACATGGGTTAGCTCCGCGTGCTACTACTTCTTTCACGTTACCGCGAATTCCAAGGTTTACGTGCTCTTGTGTAGCAAGGGCGATAACTGGTGTACCGTTTTCGATTAAGGCGATTGTACCGTGTTTTAATTCTCCTCCAGCAAAGCCTTCTGCTTGGATGTAAGAGATTTCTTTTAGTTTTAACGCACCTTCTAAACCTACGAAGAAGTCTACGCTACGTCCAATGAAGAAGCAGTTACGCGTTGTTGCTAAAAATTGTTTTGCTAATGCGTCCATTTCTTCTTTTTGATCACAAAGTACTACCATTGCGTTTGCTACAAGTCCTAATTCATGTGTTAAATCGAACTCAAGAACTTCACCTTTTGCTTTTGCAATGTCAGCCGCTAAGATTGAAAGCACTGCAAGCTGAGCTGTGTATGCTTTCGTCGATGCAACTGCGATTTCTGGTCCTGCGTATAATGGAAGTGTATAATCAGCTTCACGAGAAAGCGTAGAACCAGGTACATTTGTAATTGTTAATGCTTTATGACCCATTTCATTTGTTTGCACAAGTACTGCACGGCTATCTGCTGTTTCACCACTTTGTGAGATGTAAATGAAGAATGGTCTTTCTGTTAATAATGGCATGTTGTAAGAGAATTCACTTGCTACGTGTACTTCAACTGGTACTTTCGCAAATTTCTCAATGAATTGCTTTCCAACAAGACCTGCATGATAGCTTGTTCCGCATGCAATGATATAAATACGATCGCTATCTAAAATTGCATTACGGATATCTGCATCCAGTTCAATCTCGCCATTTTCACCTTGGTACTTTTGAATAATATTACGGATTACAAGTGGTTGCTCATCGATTTCTTTTAGCATGAAATGAGGATACGTTCCTTTTTCAATATCACTTGCGTCTAATTCCGCTGTATAAGGTGCACGTTCAATCGTTTCACCTTGTAAGTTTTTAATTGTAATACTTTCTTTTGTTACGATTACGATTTCTTTATCCATTAACTCGATAAATTGATCTGTAACTTGTAACATCGCCATAGCGTCGCTCGCCACAACATTAAAGTTGTCACCAACACCTACTAATAGCGGGCTTTTGTTTTTAGCAACATAAATCATGTTTGGATTTTCAGCATCAAGTAGTCCGATTGCATAAGAACCATGTAAAAGAGATAATGTGTTACGGAATGCATCTTCTACACTTAGTCCTGTGCTTACTTGTTGTTCCATAAGCTGTACGATAACTTCTGTATCTGTCTCACTTACGAACGTTACATCTTGTAAATATTCCTTTTTCACTAACTCATAGTTTTCAATTACACCGTTATGAACTAGTGTAAAGCGTTTTGATGTACTTTGATGCGGATGCGCGTTTACTTTGCTTGGAACACCGTGTGTAGCCCAGCGTGTATGACCGATTCCCACACTTGCTGCTACATTCTCATCTACGATTTCGCGAAGTTTTGCAATACGGCCTTTTTCTTTGTATACAACAACACCGTTCTCTGCTTGTACTGCAATACCTGCTGAATCATATCCACGATATTCTAGCTTTTCTAAACCTTTTAATAAAATTTCCTTTGCATCTTGCTCTCCAATAAATCCTACGATTCCACACATGTTTAGTCGCCGTTACAACTGCTTACACTGCTCTGCGAACATGTAACGACATAGTCCGATACCATTTATTTATATTAAAAAAACGGATTACATATTGCTAGCCCTGTAAGCTTGTAACGGCTTTCACCTTCCTCTCAATTGGGTTTAAGTCCGTATACACTTATACAGCTAGTTTTCATCCGTTCCTTTTCTCTCATCACACTTTCACCTTTGTCCACTAAGTCACCTTAATGTTTTAAGTAAAAGCTTGCGGTTGTGATAAACAACCGGGAGTCATCCGCCGAAATCTCGATAAACTCCACCTCGTCAACTACACTACTTGTAGTTCTGGCGCTTTTATAATTTACAATATTTACTTTGAGAAAAAGAACAAGACCATCTTATAACAAACAATATAAACCGTCAATGAAATTTTTTTCATTGTCTATAAAACATATGAAAAAGGAGCACTTCTTGTGCTCCTTTTAAAACAAATTCAGCAAATTATTCGGCGCCAACTTCAGCTTTCACAACTTCTACAATACGGTGTACATAAGCATCACAAACTTCTTGTGTTGGTGCTTCTGCCATTACGCGAATAAGTGGCTCTGTTCCAGATGGACGAACAAGAATACGACCATCGCCGTTCATTTCTTCCTCTACAACACGAATAATCTCTTTAATTTTTTCATTTTCTAATGCTAGTTTTTTATCTGTTACACGAACATTTACTAGTAATTGTGGGAATTTCGTCATCTCACCTGCAAGCTCAGATAATGGTTTTTTCGTCATTTTCATGATGTTTACAAGTTGAAGTGCACTTAACATTCCGTCACCAGTTGTAATGTAATCAAGTAAGATAATGTGACCTGATTGCTCTCCGCCCAGATTATATCCACCACGCTTCATTTCTTCCATTACGTAGCGGTCACCAACTGCTGTTTTATCACTTGTAATACCGTTTGCTTCAAGTGCTTTATAGAAACCTAAGTTACTCATAACTGTTGAAACAACTGTATTATGTTTCAATTGACCAGTTTCTTTCATGTACTTCGCACAAATGAACATAATTTGATCGCCATCAACGATGTTTCCTTTTTCGTCTACTGCGATTAAACGGTCTCCATCGCCATCAAAAGCAAGTCCGATGTCAGCACCTTTTTCTTTTACTAATTCAGCTAATACTTCTGGATGTGTAGATCCTACGCCTTCATTAATATTCATACCATTCGGTGAAGTTCCCATTGTTGAAATGTCGGCTTCTAAATCTGCAAATAAATATGGAGCTAAAGAAGATGTAGCACCATGTGCACAATCTAAAGCGATATGTAGGCCAGAGAAATCTTCCTCTACAGTTTGTTTAATGTATTGTAAATATTTTTGTCCACCTTCAAAGTAATCACTCACTTGTCCAAGGTTAGTGCCTGTTGGACGTGGTAATTCGTCAACTTCTTTGTCTAATAACGCTTCAATTTCTGCTTCTTGCTCATCCGTTAATTTAAAACCGTCTGAACCGAAGAACTTAATTCCGTTATCTTGTACTGGATTATGAGATGCAGAAATCATAACACCTGCTTGTGCATCTAACGCCTTTGTTAAATAAGCCACACCTGGTGTAGAAATAACACCAAGACGCATTACTTCTGCTCCAGTTGATAATAGACCTGCTACTAAGGCCCCTTCTAACATATGTCCAGATACACGTGTATCACGGCCGATAATTACTTTTGGACGGTCTGTATCTTTTGTTAATACATAGCCTCCAAAACGTCCAATTTTGAACGCTAATTCAGGTGTTAACTCCTTATTTGCAACCCCGCGTACTCCATCTGTACCAAAATATTTACCCATTATGATTCGCTCCTTTTTCTTGCTCTTTTTGATTATCTACTGTTGGTTCTTTGCTCGGTTCTTGACCAGTTTCTTTGTCTTTATCTTTATTTTTTTCCTGATCCTTTTCTGGATCTGGTTCAGGATTTTTTGGCTTTTCAGTTTGATTTCCCTGATTGTTTGTTGAATCCGGGTGTTCAACATTACCCTGTACTTCTTTATCTGGCTTTTCTTTCTTCACAATTGTAACTTTAGCACTTTTTTGTTTTGGCTCGATCGAAATATTACCAGGGCCGCTTACTTGAATAGAAATATCTTTTGTTCCCGGAGATGCATTTTGTAGATTAATCACCGCTGTTATTTGAGCAGCTGTTATTTTATCTACTATACTTGCTTCTCCTGAAATATCAACGCTTATCTTCCCATCCTGCGGCGAAAGTAGCTGAGCAGTAACATCGTTCGGAATTCCATTTTTTTGAATCGGGATACCATCAATAGTTTTACTTTTCGTTTGCTTTACTTTTTGTACCCCTACCGAAACCTTCACTTGATTTGGTTTTGCACTTGTGACACCCTTTGGCAATAAAACAGAGGCATCGAATGTTGTAGAATCCGTCAATTGACTAAGATCTACCTCGACCCCCTCTATAGATTGTATATTATCCAAAATGTCTTTTGGACCAGCTATCGTTACTTCTCCTGGTTCAACGTTAATATTTGTAACAGCTAAACCTTCTGGTAAATTCCCTTTTTTCGCATATGTTAAAGGAACTGTTTTTTCTACGTTATTTGCTGTAGCTTGTGTCGCTACATTCACTGTTACACTTATTTTAGATGGATTCGTTTTTACATTTAAACGTTTTCCTTCTTTATTGTACAATGTAACCTCCGCTGTTTTTGTAACGGTTTTATTAACACCTTTTAAATCTATATATGCCTTAGCAGATGAAATACTTTCTATTTCTTCTTTTGTTCCAACTACTTCAACAGTGTCAGGCTTAATACTTGATTTCTCAACGGTAGCACCTGCTGGCATCTGATCTTCATTGGATAATTTTAAATCTACATGAACATACTTTTTCGCTTTTTCATGAAGAGTGACTTTAATTGTTGATGGTTGAACTGTCCCTTTCACTTCATCTGGAAGCCCGTTCGCTTTTAAAGAAACTTCATAAGTTCCTTTTGGACGGCCTTCTAAATCAACTGGTATATCAAATTGTCTTTTGTTTTTTGTTGCAGCAACCGCTGCTTTGGGACCTTCTAATTTTACCTTGACTCCCTCTGCTGGAATACCACTTACAATATACTTCTCTTCGTCATACTTAAGGTTAATAGCATAATTAGTTAATGTTTCTTTCCCTTCATTTACGAAAGGTAATACACTCGATGTCGTATTTTTGTCAGTTAAAGTTGCTGACATAAAAAGCATACACGCCAATAGTAATGAGATTCCTTTTAAAAACCAATGATTCTCCATTAACTTATCCATGACGCTTTCTCCTCCAATTCCATAAAGACGAAGAAGTCGTTTTTTCGTTCCCACTAAATTCTGCTAACAACATATCCTTCAGCTGTTCTGTCTTCAAATCACGATGTAACTTACCGTTTTTCGTTAAAGAAATTTGACCTGTTTCTTCCGACACAACTACTGTAATACTATCAGTGACTTCACTAACTCCCATTGCAGCGCGATGTCGTGTTCCTAACTCCTTCGAAATAAAAGGACTTTCTGATAACGGAAGATAACATGCTGCTGCTTTAATTGTACTTCCTTGCATAATTACTGCTCCGTCATGAAGAGGGGTATTAGGGATAAAAATATTAATGAGTAATTCCGATGACACATATGCATTCAGCGGAATACCCGTTTCTACATAATCACCCATCCCAGTCTCTTTTGACAAAGTGATTAATGCACCAATTCTACGTTTTCCCATATATTCCGTTGCTTTCGCAATCGCTGTTGCAACAATTTCAGGTTCATCTTCCTCGTGAGTTCCCACACGCGAAAATAAGCTCCCCCGTCCTAGCTGCTCAAGTGCTCTTCGTAATTCTGGCTGAAAGATAATAATAACGGCTAAAAATCCCCACGTTAATACTTGCTCCGTTAGCCAATATAGCGTATGCAATTCAAGTAAAATACTAATCATCCGGACGACAATAATAACTGTAATACCTTTTAAAAGTTGCACAGCTTTCGTACCACGGATTATAAGAATTAGCTTATATATAATAAACCATACAACAGCAATATCTAATGCCGTACTAAGATATTTCAAAATGGTCGTATCTTCAAAAGGCATGCTAACCCTTCCTCCTACTTACGAGCAATTCTATCCATATATTGAAATATTATTTTATGCTCTATCTGTATGTATTTCCAACAACTAGTTAATTATACCATACATGAAACAAACAACAATTACAAACGACCCCCTTCAGCTTAAATTGGTAAGATGTCAAACTTTCTTATCCTACAGTATAATATAAGTCATTATTATACGCCTATTTTCAAATAAAAAAAGCAACTTCTCAGTTGCTTTTCTTACATTTATTTTAGTTTTTCACCGAATAAAGAACCCATTAAAGCAACCGCTGTTGTCGCTGTTCTGTTTCTCTCATCTAAAATCGTATTTACTTCAACAAATTCAGCAGATGTAACAATATCAGCCTCTGCTAACATCTCCATCGCTAAGTGGCTTTCACGATAAGATAGACCACCAATTACAGGCGTTCCAACTCCTGGTGCATCATGAGGATCAAGACCATCTAAATCTAATGATAAATGAACACCATCAGTATGAGATAAATACGCAATTGTTTCTTCCATAACAGCTGTCATACCCATACGATCAATTTCATGCATTGAGAATACTTTAATACCTTCATTACGAATAAAGTCTTTTTCTCCTTCATCTAATGCACGTGCACCGATAATTACAACGTTCTCTTTTTTCACCTTCGGGTATGCCTCGTATAAATTTACAAGTGCAGGATGTCCATAGCCTAAACTTGCAGCAAGTGACATACCGTGAATATTTCCAGATGGTGAAGTTTCTTCTGTATTTAAATCACCATGCGCATCATACCAAATAACACCTAAATTTTTATAATGTTTCGCTACACCAGCCAGCGTACCGATAGCAATACTATGGTCACCACCTAATACAAGTGGAAAACGACCTTCTTCTATAATATGATCAACCTTAGTTGCTAACTCGTTACATACAGTTGCAACTTGTGTAAGGTTTCTTAGTTTTGTATTTTCATCTACTTCTTTTTCTCTCTCTATACATATATCTCCCATATCTTTTACGTCATATCCAATTTGTTCAATTCTTTCAACTACCCCTGCATAACGGATCGCGCTTGGTCCCATATCAACCCCACGACGCATCTGTCCTAAATCCATTGGAACTCCAATAACTGAGATTTCTTTTTTCATAGATAGTATCCCCCTTTTATGCCTTCACTAAATATTTTAAATCTTTTATATAGTCTGACTCAACTCGACATTTTCCTGCATGGATATACAATTTATGCACTTATATTTGCGTTGAAATCCAAATTTTAAGACTATTCTATGCATAAAATTAACTTAATGAAACAACTAGCTTCTCTATCAACTAATACAATCAGCTAATAATCAGTGCGTTTTTCCATCCCTCACTGATTATTAGCTCTCACCAATCGTGCTTTTACTAGCTGTCCGCAAATGGAAGGATAAAAAATAACGCTTCTACATTTAGAAGCGTTTTTCTGACGCTAATTTCCACACTGCTGCAATATTTTTCGCTGTCATTTCGATATTCTCTTCTGCTACTTTATATGCCTCTTCTAATGTCATTGGACTTGCTGTAGTACTAAATACTGCATCAATTCCCTTTTCATAAACAGTTGTATAATTCGGAGATACTGATCCACCAATAGCAATTACAGGAATATGAAGACCTTTCGCACGCCCCGCAACACCAACAGGTGCCTTTCCATAAGCCGTTTGTTCATCTATTCTGCCCTCACCAGTTACAATAAGATCAGCACCTTCTATACGCTTATCAAAATTTGTATAATCTAATACAATTTCAATTCCTTTTCGTAGTTTTCCCTTTAACACTGCAACGACAGCTGCTCCCATTCCTCCAGCTGCTCCAGCACCAGGCATTTCAGATACATCAAAAGATACATACTGTTTAAGTATATTAGCATAATGTTTTAAATTCTCATCTAGCTCTTTCATCATCTCTACATTCGCACCCTTTTGTCTCCCAAATACAAAAGACGCTCCCCTCAATCCAACTAACGGATTGTCCACATCACATGCTGCCTCTATCTTTATGTTCTCTAAGCGTGAATCAATCCTAGAAAGGTCAACAGCAGTAATGAACTGTAATGTCCCTCCAGAAGGCTCTATTACTTCACCTTTCCCATTTATAAACCTTACTCCTAAAACTGACAGCATACCTGCCCCACCATCATTTGTAGCACTTCCTCCAAGTCCTAAGATAATATGTTTGGCTCCTTGATCTAGCGCATGCAATATAAGTTCTCCTGTCCCTTTCGTCGTTGTAATAAGTGGGTTTCTCTTTTCAATCGGAACGTGTTGTAGTCCTGATGCTGCTGCCATTTCAATAAATGCTGTCTTCTTATCCTTAGACATACCGTAAAAAGCCTGTATGCTCTCTCCAAGTGGCCCTGTCACATTAAGTGATATAATTCTCCCCCTTGTAGCATCAACAAGAGATTCGACTGTTCCTTCACCTCCATCTCCAATCGGCACTTTAACGTACTCTGCCTTAGGAAAAACCGCTGCAAAACCTCTTTCAATAGCTTCACATACCTCCATAGCTTTCAAACTTTCTTTATATGAATCAGATGCAATGACAACTTTCATAATTATCCCCCGTTCCTTATTTACGCCTTTTCTTCATTTTAAACGACAAATACGAAAGTTGCCTTTCCCAGTAAAATTTAAGCACAAAAAAAGCTTACATCATTTGATGTAAGCTTTCTCTATTTAGATGGAGCCTAGCGGGATCGAACCGCTGACCTCCTGCGTGCAAGGCAGGCGCTCTCCCAGCTGAGC
>NZ_MAOI01000026.1 GCF_001884235.1 Bacillus paramycoides
TTTTGACTTCTTCCGAAAACGCCAGGCTGGTCCTGGCTCTGGCTTTCTCCCCATACTCCTATAAAATTTTGGCTGGTACCGACGACACCAGCTTGATTTGTACTATCACCATGAACCCCTTGCCAATTTTGATTTCTTCCGAAAACGCCAGGCTGGTTCTGGCTCTGGCTTTCTCCCCATACTCCTATAAAATTTTGGCTGGTACCGACAACACCAGCTTGCTCCTTACTATTACCATGAACCCCCTGCCAATTTTGACTTCTTCCGAAAACGCCAGGCTGGTCCTGGCTCTGGCTTTCTCCCCATACT
>NZ_MAOI01000027.1 GCF_001884235.1 Bacillus paramycoides
AAGGATATAAATCCAAAGTAAACGGTTATGACATCACGAATACAAAAGTGGGCGAAACGAAAGTAGAAGGAACAAAGACTTGGAACGATAATAACGCAACAGATCGTCCAAGCACAATCAAAGTAGACTTACTACAAAACGGTCAAGTAATTGACACGAAAGAAGTAAGTAAAGCAACAAATTGGAAGTACACGTTTGAAAAACTGCAAGCATACGATACAAACGGAGTAGCGTACAAGTATGAAGTGAAAGAACAAGCAGTACCGGGATATGAATCAAAAGTAAATGGTTATGACATCACGAATACAAAAGTGGGCGAAACGAAAGTAGAAGGAACAAAGACGTGGAACGATAACAACGCAACAGATCGTCCGGAAATGATTAAAGTAGACTTACTACAAAACGGTAAAGTAGTAGATACAAAAGAAGTAACAG
>NZ_MAOI01000028.1 GCF_001884235.1 Bacillus paramycoides
TTCGTTCCTTCTACTTTTGTTTTGCCTACTTTTGTATTTGTGATGTCAGTACCACTTACTTTGGATTCATATCCTGGTACTGGCTGTTCTTTCACTTCATACTTGTACGCTGCTCCGTTTGCATCGTATGCTTGGAGTTTTTCAAATGTGTACTTCCATTCTGTTGCTGCTGTTACTTCTTTTGTATCTACTACTTTACCATTTTGTAAAAGGTCTACTTTGATCATTGTCGGACGATCTGTTGCGTTATCGTCTTTCCATGTCTTCGTTCCTTCTACTTTTGTTTCGCCTACTTTTGTATTTGTGA
>NZ_MAOI01000029.1 GCF_001884235.1 Bacillus paramycoides
GTTAGTTTGTCTAGCATCTAAAATAAAAATTGACGTTTCACGTTGTTTGTTTCGTTCAGTTTTCAAAGAACTACTTCGTCGCTCATTTGCGACTTCCTTATGTTAACATCTTCGTTTTTCGATGTCAACTAAGTTTTTCAATTTCTTTTTTGTCGTTTTCTGCGTTTCCGCATCAGCGACGTTTATTAATTTATCATATACTTATCCTTAACGTCAACACTTTTTAATAAAAAATTCTTTTTCTTACATAACGAATACATTCTTCTGTATTAGCAACTCTCCGAAATAAACAAAAAATGATTTTATATCTTTCTTCCATCGCCTTTTTTACAACGCTATGTATATGCTCATCTTCAAAATCAAATAAAAGTTCCTCTAGCTCTCTCTTCAATATGTATTCCATTTCTTTTTTCTCTTCTTTCGTCAACATAAGCCCAAGCAAATCATCACCCCAATAGTTCCTTACGTAATAATAAAAATTCCGCTCGTTTTCACTTATCAATAACACATCACTGAAAAACCAAAATACTATCATTCATTATATCCATCACTTACGATATTAATCCCTTGTTCTCTTTTTTTAATTTAAAGCATATATGTAACTGAAAAGGATTGGACAAAGGGGCGTAATATTATGTTTTTCTTTTTTATTACGAGTAAAAGAACATTTAAACACATTAGCTTAATAGTCGTACTTTCCTTATTTACAGCATGGCTACTCTTTTTAAAAACATATTCACATGAATCTGCTTTTTCAACTGCTACTGGCCCTAAAGTAATTTACAAAGGGGACACCGCTAAAAAACAAGTTGCATTCACGTTCGACATTAGTTGGGGAGACAAAAAAGCTATTCCAATCCTTGATACACTCAAAGAAAGAGAAATTAAGAATGCAACCTTCTTTCTCTCTGCTGCATGGGCTGAAAGACACCCTGATATTGTCGAACGCATCATGAAAGATGGACATGAGATTGGTAGTATGGGCTATAATTACACGTCCTACACTTCACTAGAAGCAACTGAAATACGAAGAGATCTTTTGCGGGCACAAGATGTTTTTACGAAGCTTGGTGTAAAACAAGTCAAGCTATTGCGTCCACCTAGTGGAGACTTTAACAAAACAACCCTTAAAATAGCAGAATCACTCGGATACACTATCGTCCATTGGAGTAACGATTCAAATGACTGGAAAAATCCCGGCGTAAATAACATCGTTTCCACCGTCTCTAGCAATTTGAAGGGCGGAGATATCGTCTTATTACACGCTTCCGATTCTGCCCTTCAAACAAATAAAGCTTTACCACTACTCTTACAAAAATTAAAGAGTGACGGTTATGAACAAACATCTGTATCACAACTTATATCAAACACTAGTACGAAAAGCGAAGATATAAAGTAGTTCACTTCCAAACAGTTCTTCACGCATAAAAAGCTCTACTATCTTACGTTAAGATAGTAGAGCTTTTTTATTCAGCCAATTAAAACTCTTCGTCCGCTCTTTGAATTAAACGGATTTACTCGTCTGTCCTATTAAACGATGTAATACAAGCAACTGATATGCATTACATAATAGAAGTGGTATAACCATTAAATATAACCAATCTGTATCATTAATCCGAAGCGCTGGTACCCACTCAAGAATTGTTACAACAACCATAAAAAACAGAGCGGGCACAAAAGCTTTTTTGTTTGTTTCTTTACTCTTTACGTAAGCAACAATCGCTCCAAATACAAATAACACGCCAGCAACAAGTATGTTATTCCCCAATGAAACTTCTCCATTTGCAATAAGTACTGACCTTAAATAAACAAAATCAAACAATACGAACGCAATAAAGAAAAGCTGTACTGCATTCCATAAAGAAGATGACCGGAACATCCCTAGTCCAAAACGATGGATTGTTAAATACGCAAAGAATCCCATTTGACTTATAACACTAAAAATAAATCCTATGCCCATCAACCAAAAAGAAATCGCTAAAATTTCTTTACCGTCGAAATTTTGAAAAAATTTAGCGTACTTGTCCCACTCCAAAACAAACCCAATAAAGACTGTGCTAATCCCACCAAGAAACAACGTCGTTAAAAATAGTCGTACCCACTTGCGGCTATTCACAACACATCCCCCATTATTCTTATATTTCTAATTAAATTGTATCAATGACAATTTCAAAAAGCTAGCCATGTTCATGTATAAATTCCTTAAAGATATTTATATTAAAAAAAGAGAACTGTGCTGAAAGGAGCTCCAACTTATGAAACGGATGCTGCTCGTTTCGATTTCTTCTCTTTTACTTTTCGCACTAGTAGCATGTGCACAAGGAAAAGACACGAAATCTGAACTAGATTACGATCAAACAAAGAAAATGATTGTTGATATTTTAAAAACCGATCAAGGAAAAAAAGCAATCCAAGATGTATTAAAGGATGAAAAAATGAAACAAGCACTCATACTAGATGAAACGGTAGTAAAGAAAACGATTGAAGATGCGATGGTATCCGACAAAGGACAACAATTCTGGGAAAAACTCTTTAAAGACCCTGAGTTCTCATCGAAATTTGCTAAAAGTATGGGAAAAGAACAAACAAACTTGATGAAAACTTTACTTAAAGATCCTGAATACCAATCAGGTGTTATAGAGATTATGAAGAATCCTGAAGTAGAAAAAATCATGTTACAAACAATGAAGAGTAAAGAATATCGTCAATATTTACAACAAGTACTAACCGAAACCGCCGAAAGTCCACTCTTCCAAGCTAAAATGATCGATATCATTAGTAAAGGTGTGCAAAAAGCCGAAAAAGGCGGATCTGCTAAAAAAGGCGGTGAAGGTGGTTCTCAAAGTGGGAGTAAAGAGCAAAAGTAAAAATAATAATTATAATAATGAGTGGACAATGTATGTATTGCCCACTCATTATTACTTTACTTTTGTGTAACGGCCGTTTTATCAATAACTGTCTCAGCTATCGCACGATAAATGAGACCCGTTGTATGTGTATCTTCATATACTGACGGCGCAAAGTCTTCTTTATTCCAATCAGGTTGCTGAAGTGGAATTCGGCCAAGTACATCCGTTTGGAGTTCCGTAGCTAGTTTGTCTCCTCCGCCTCTTCCAAACACATACTCTTTCTCACCAGTTGCTTTACTTTCAAAGTATGCCATATTTTCAACGACACCAAGAATGCTATGTTCTGTACGTAAAGCCATCGCTCCAGCGCGCGCTGCTACAAACGCTGCTGTTGGATGCGGCGTTGTTACAATAATCTCTTTACAAGACGGCAACATCGAATGCACATCTAACGCAACGTCACCCGTGCCTGGCGGTAGGTCTAATACTAAGTAATCTAAATCACCCCATTCTACTTCTGTGAAGAAGTGATTTAACATTTTTCCAAGCATAGGTCCTCTCCAAATAACAGGCGCATTATCTTCTACAAAGAATCCCATTGAGATTACTTTCACACCTAGACGCTCCACTGGAATTATCTTATCGCCTCTTACGATTGGACGTTTTTCTATACCCATCATATCCGGTACACTAAAACCGTAAATATCTGCATCAATGATACCGACTTTTTTCCCTAAACGAGCTAAAGCAATTGCAAGGTTAACGGAAACAGTCGATTTTCCTACCCCGCCTTTTCCACTTGCCACTGCTAAAAATGTTGTTTTTGAGTTTGGTGATAATAAAGATTCACTTTTCTCTTCTTCTTGCGGTGGTGCAAACTGAGCTAATTCCTCTTCTGTAAATTCTGCGAAACGAAGTCCAACTGTTGCTGCTCCAAGTTCTTTTACTAACTTTACAATTCCAGACTGCAACTGCATTTGTTCCGCTGTACCTGTTTTTACAATTGCAATTTTAACACTTACATGTTCCTTCTCAGGCTTGACTGTTACCTCTTTAATTGCATTTGTTTCTTTTAACGTTTTATGTAAAAACGGATCTACAATCCCCTCCAACGCTTCCACTACTTGCTCTTTTGTTACCATAATTAGCCCAGCCCCCTGTATGAAAAATAACGTAATGTTAATTGAATTTATCTCTCTTTATTTTTGAAATAAATGCGTTTACATTTCCAGTATAACATATTTTCGGAAAACTTCGTTAACGAGAGAAACTCGAAAAAATCCTCCTTATTCTGGAGGATTTCCCTTTTCCGTAAAATAACGTAATATACCACGATATATTGCAGCTGCTACTTTTTGCTGATATTTCTCCGAATTTAACATATATCTTTCATTCACATTCGATAAAAAGCCAGCCTCAATTAAAGCACCCGGTGTTTTAGCATACTTCAATAAGTACACGTGAGGAATTGTTTTAGCGGAACGATTCGTATTTTCTAAGCTTGTTCTCAATTCAGCTTGTATAAATTTCGCAGCCCGTTCATTTTCAATTAAAGAACGGTAATAGAACGTTTGTGCGCCTTTGGATCCACCACTAGTTAGAGCATTTAAATGGATACTTGCAAAAAAGTCTACATCAGGCTTATTAATGATCTCTACACGCCTTTTTAAATCCTCTGCTTTACGTCTACTATATGACTTTGTATCTTTGTTAGCTAAATCATAATCTCCCTCACGTGTTAAAATAACTAAAGCACCTTGTTCTTGTAAATAATCTTGTACCTTTTTTGTAATCTCAAGTGTAATATCTTTTTCTACAATATCCTTTCCACCAACAGCCCCTCCGTCTGGTCCACCATGTCCAGCATCCAATACAATTACTTTCCCTGATAAGGGTAAATTCCAAGCTCGCCACGATTTTGTAATTTGAAATTCTTGTTTGACTAAAAAAAACAAAACAACCGCAGCGAGCGCAAAAGAGATAATTCGAATTCTCTTCATACCTTTCCTCCTCCAGCTAGTCCCTCTAATTACTTATATGGGACAAGAGGAAAGTTTATGCTTGTCTTAGTGTAGCTTTAATCGATATCTTCTTTCACCTTTTTCATATCCTTCCTGCCACCACAAGCCGATAAACTGCTGGCAAGATTCATAAAGTAATTCCTCATCATTTAATTTAATTTCTCGTATAGTCATACTTGTTAAAAATTGAAATAGTGTTTCAGTTAATTGTTGTTCTTCCTCTAATGCTCTATATTTCACATCAAAGAATGATTCACCATAATAACCAAATTTACTGTATCTCGCTCCTAACAAATAAGATTCTATCCCTAATTCAATACAATAATCTTCATACTGACGATGAAGCTCTTGCATATGAAAAGCATCACGAATATTTGAACGTAATGTTTTTAATGATAATTCTCGCAGCATCTTCCGCTCGTATTTTAACTGCTTTTCTTTTTGTTTTTCTTGTAAGTTGACAATGACATTCATAGTACTTATAAACCTCCCTAATACGTATTAGTCTAAACCTCTAAAGAAGAAGCATACGTAGGACGATAGCACTAAAATATTCCAAACTACAAAAATACAGAAGAGGAATTAAACATAAAAAACCCCAACCAAAATGGTTGGGGTTTGAAGTTCGCAAAAATTAACGTTTTGAGAACTGAGGTGCACGACGTGCGCCTTTAAGACCGTATTTTTTACGCTCTTTCATACGTGCGTCACGAGTTAATAGACCTGCACGTTTTAGTGTTAGACGGTATTCTGGATCAGCTTTTAATAAAGCGCGAGAAATACCGTGACGAATAGCACCAGCTTGACCAGTGTATCCACCACCATTTACGTTTACAAGTACATCGTAGTTACCTAAAGTTTCTGTTGCAACTAGAGGTTGTTTCACTACTTCACGTAATGCAGCAAATGGGATATAGTTTTCAAAATCACGACCGTTAATGATAACGCGTCCTTCGCCTGGAACTAGGCGTACGCGCGCTACTGAACTCTTACGACGTCCAGTGCCATAGTATTGAACCTGTGCCAAAGTAAGCCCTCCTTTAATTAATTATCCGCGAAGTTCGTAAACTTCTGGTTTTTGTGCTTGGTGTGGATGCTCTGCTCCAGCATACACGTTTAGTTTCTTAGAAACTTGACGTCCTAAACGTCCTTTTGGAAGCATGCCTTTAATTGCAAGCTCTAACATTTGTACAGGGTAGTTTGTACGCATTTCTAGAGCTGTTCTTTGCTTAAGTCCACCTGGGTGGTTAGTGTGACGGTAGTAAATTTTATCGTTTAATTTATTACCTGTTAAATGAATTTTCTCAGCGTTAATAATAATTACATGATCACCCGTGTCAACGTGTGGTGTAAATGTAGGTTTGTTTTTACCACGTAAAATGGATGCTACTTCACTAGCTAGGCGACCTAAAGTTTGACCTTCAGCGTCAACCACATACCATTTACGCTCAACTTCGTTAGCTTTTGCCATAAAAGTCGTACGCATGTGTTTCCCTCCTCGTTATCTTTTCCATAGAAAAAATCTATTGTTTATCTTAAACACGATTTCCTTCCGGGGCTAATCGTGGTTTTAGAAACAATACCATATGTTATGATATACTTTTGAGTTTCTAATGTCAAGCAAATGTTACACCAGGATTAGTTGTTATAGTTTACCTGCCATAAGTAAAGTCCATGACCTGGAGCCATCTTTCCAGCAAACTGGCGATTTTGTTTCGCTAAAATCTCTGGAATGCTATCAGGATCAAGCTTTCCTTGCCCTACGCTAAGTAACGTACCAACAATAATTCTGACCATATTATATAAAAATCCATTACCTACAAAACGAAAAATTAATTCATCGTCTTGCTCAATTAACTCGATTTCATAAATTGTTCGCACTTTATCTATTTTGTCAGTTTTTGCCGAACAAAAAGAAGTAAAATCATGAGTCCCGATAAAATAAGGAATTGCTTTTCTTATCGATTCTATTTCAAGTGGATATGGATATTGATATACGTAATTTCTACGGAATACATCCGCAGTCTTTGATAATAATACACGATAGCGATATTCTTTTTTCTCGACACCGTAACGTGCATGAAATTCTTCTGTTTTCTTCTCTACCTGCCTGATAACAATATCATCTGGCAACATTGTATTTAAAGCATTACTCCATTGCCACTCTTCAAGAGACAAAGGTGTATCAAAGTGTATAACTTGTCCTTTCGCGTGAACGGTAGAATCCGTTCTGCCTGATGCCTGAACACGAACAAGCTCTCCTTTATGCAACTTCTGCAATGCCTTCTCTATTTCTTGTTGAACAGTACGATGCTGTGGCTGAATTTGGTAACCACAAAAGTGAATGCCATCATATGCAACTGTACATTTTATTCTTTCCATTTCTCTATTCTCCATTACGATCGCACCCATGCCAAAATACAAGCTAAACAAATTAAGCTTATAATCGTTACTGTATCGCTTGTTTTCCAGCGTAGTTGCCTAAATTTAGTGCGTCCTTCGCCATTTTGATATCCACGAGCTTCCATCGCAATCGCTAAGTCCTCAGCACGCTTAAAAGCACTAATAAAAAGTGGAACGAGTAATGAGATAATTGCTTTCATCCTATCTTTTATCGGACCTCCGGCAAAATCAATACCACGTGACGCTTGTGCTTTCATAATTTTACTCGTTTCATCCATTAATGTCGGGATAAAACGAAGAGAAATAGACATCATTAATGCGATTTCATGAACAGGAACCTTTATACGCTTCAATGGTTTTAATAACGTCTCCAAACCATCTGTAATCTCAATTGGTGTCGTTGTTAACGTTAATAATGTCGTCATTAAAATAATAACGAAGAATCGTATAGAAATGTATATCCCTTGCTCTAATCCTTTTTCATGTATTGAAAACCAACCAAGCTGGAATAGTACATCCCCTTCCTTATTTGTAAAAATATGCAGGAAAAATGTAAAAAGAAAAATCCATAAAATTGGTTTTAAGCCCGAAAGTACATAACGAATCGGCACTTTTGCAAAAAATAAAGCAATGAGTGCATATAAAAATAAAAATCCATATGAAATCGCATTATTTGCTAAGAAAACAACAAATACATATAAAAAGACAATCAACAGCTTCGTACGAGGATCAAGTTGATGAATGAGTGACTGACCTGGAATGTATCTCCCAATAATCAACTGCTGCATGATTCATGACCACCTTTTCGTAACACCTGTACAACTTCATGAGTAAGATCCTCTAAAGATAAGGTAGCCTTCGAAATTGAAATACCAAACTTCTCTTCAATTGCACGTTTATACTTTAAAGACATCGGAAGATCCACACCAATTTGTTCTAATTCATCAGCATGTGAAAATACTTCCTCCGCTCTTCCTTGCAAAAAGACCGTTCCTTTATGCATAACCACAATTTGATCTGCATACTTAGCGGCATCCTCCATATTATGGGTAACAAGAATGACTGTAAGCCCTTGTTCCTTATGCAAATTATAAAACATCTCCATAAGCTCGTGCTGTCCTTTCGGATCAAGCCCTGCTGTAGGTTCATCTAATACAAGCACTTCGGGTTCCATTGCAAGTACACCTGCTATTGCAACACGTCTCATTTGCCCACCGCTTAACTCAAATGGAGAACGTGCTAATAACTCTGTGTCCAATCCAACAAGCTGGATTGCATCTTTCGCCTTTTGTTTTGCCATTTCTTCAGACACACCGAAATTAGTGGGTCCAAAACAAATATCCTTCTCAACTGTCTCTTCAAATAGTTGATGTTCTGGGAACTGAAAGACCACCCCTACTTTTTTTCGTAGTGGCTTAAGCTTCTTCTCTTTCTTCCCTGCTGAGATTAAATGTTCACCAATTTGAACCGTACCATTTGTCGGCTGCAATAAACCATTTAAATGTTGAATCATCGTCGACTTACCTGAACCAGTATGACCGATAATGGCATAATAGCCCCCACTTGGAAACGACACGTCTACATCATAAAGTGCGCGTCTTTCAAATGGAGTTTTATATTGATAACGATGTTCTACTTTTTGGAATGTAATCTCCAAAGTTCGTTCACCAAGCTTTCCATTGTAAGATGCGTATTTTGCAAGAGAATTTCATTTCTTTTTAATAATTCTGCTATTTTTACTGAAAACGGTACATCTAATCCAATTTCTTGGAGCATATGAGAGGACCTGAAAATTTGTTCTGGAGTTCCTTCCTCTAATATTTCTCCCTTGTTTAAAATAATGACACGGTCTGACTGTGCCGCTTCTTCTAAATCGTGTGTAATTGATAACACAGTAATACCTTTTTGATTAACAAGTTGTCTAACCGTTTCTACTACTTCACGTCTCCCTTGAGGGTCTAGCATTGACGTTGCTTCATCTAATATTAAAATAGATGGCTGAAGTGCTAAAACGCCTGCTATTGCGACTCGTTGCTTTTGCCCACCAGATAACGAATGAGGTTCATCATTAAGAAAATCTTCCATACGGACAAGTTGCAGAGCCTGTTCTAATCTTTCTACCATCTGCTCTCTTGGCATTCCAATATTCTCTAAGCCAAATACAACATCATCTTGTACTGTCGTTCCAACAAATTGATTATCAGGATTTTGAAATACCATCCCAATTTGTTTTCGAACATCCCATACCGTGTCCTCCGATAAAACCATTGTATCATTTACAGTAATTGTCCCTGATTCCGGCAAAAACAAACCATTCAATAATTTTGCAAGTGTAGACTTCCCTGAACCGTTCTGTCCAATAACAGATACCCATTCTCCTTCATATAAGGAAAATGAAACATCTTTTAATGCATAAGAGGCTGCCCCAGGATATTGAAATGATATATTTTCTGTCCGAAGTTTCTCTTTTTTCAATACAAGGCACCCTTTCCTTCGCCAAGTTAGCCTATTTTTTTTATTTAAAAAAAAAGGGCCATGACCAGTTACTTGAAAAGAACTGTCCTGCCCTTTTAATCATCATTATACTAACTCGATAATTACCATTGGTGCTGCGTCTCCGCGACGTGGACCAATTTTTGCAATACGAGTGTATCCGCCTTGGCGCTCAGCATAGCGTGGAGCTACATCAGCGAATAATTTTTGAAGTGCATCTTGACCAGTCTCAGCGTTAGCAACTTCATTACGGATGAAAGCTGCTGCTTGACGACGAGCATGAAGATCTCCGCGTTTACCTAAAGTGATCATTTTTTCCACTACAGAACGAAGTTCTTTTGCACGAGTTTCTGTCGTTTGGATGCGCTCGTTGATAATTAAATCAGTAGCTAAGTCACGTAACATAGCTTTACGTTGCGCACTTGTACGGCCTAATTTTCTGTATGCCATTCGTAGTTCCCTCCTTTGTTGATGGGTTTAAATCCTCAGTCGTCTTTACGTAAACCTAAACCTAATTCCTCAAGTTTATGTTTAACTTCTTCTAAGGATTTACGTCCTAAGTTACGAACTTTCATCATATCTTCTTCTGTTTTGTTCGCAAGCTCTTGTACAGTATTAATTCCTGCACGTTTTAGGCAATTATAAGAACGAACAGAAAGATCTAGTTCTTCGATAGTCATCTCAAGAACTTTCTCTTTTTGATCTTCTTCCTTCTCGACCATAATCTCAGCATTTTGTGCTTCATCAGTTAAACCAACAAAGATATTTAAATGCTCAGTTAAGATTTTGGCACCTAAAGAGATAGCTTCTTTTGGCCCGATGCTTCCATCCGTCCATACATCAAGCGTAAGCTTATCATAATTAGCCACTTGTCCGACACGTGTCTTTTCCACTTGGTAAGTTACACGTGATACTGGAGTATAAATAGAATCAATAGGAATTACTCCTATTGGTTGATCTTCGCTTTTATTTGCATCAGCTGGCGTATACCCACGGCCACGCTTTGCAGTTAAACGCATGCGGAAATGCGCATTTTTTGCTAACGTCGCAATGTGTAAATCTGGATTTAAGATTTCTACATCACTATCGTGAGTAATATCAGCAGCTGTGACAATACCTTCGCCCTGTACATCGATTTCCAACGTCTTCTCTTCTTCAGAGTAGATTTTAAGAGCTAACTTTTTCAAGTTTAAGATGATCGTCGTAACGTCCTCTACTACGCCCTCAACTGTTGAAAATTCGTGTAAAACGCCATCGATTTGGATGGCAGTTACAGCGGCACCAGGGAGTGAGGATAAAAGAATACGACGTAAGGAGTTACCCAAAGTAGTACCATATCCACGCTCAAGCGGTTCAATCACGAATTTGCCATACTTAGCATCTTCGTTAAGTTCAACCGTTTCGATTTTCGGTTTTTCGATTTCAATCATTAACTAAACCCTCCTTCAAAACGTCGAAACCCCGGTTAAACAAAGGACAAACCCCTGTTTAACCGAAAGTCCCCCTTAGGCAGTTCCCGATTGTGCACAACAAGCGATGTTTCTGTACGAAATTTCTCGATAATGCATCATATCCATTATAGACAAAAGGGAAAATTCTATACAGAAAAATTACACACGACGACGTTTTGGTGGACGACATCCATTATGAGGAACTGGAGTAACATCTCTAATTGCTGTTACTTCTAGACCTGCAGCTTGAAGAGCACGAATTGCAGCTTCACGACCAGCACCAGGACCTTTAACAGTAACCTCTAAAGTTTTTAAACCGTGCTCCATTGCAACTTTAGCAGCAGCTTCAGCAGCCATTTGCGCAGCGAATGGAGTAGATTTACGAGATCCACGGAAACCAAGTGCACCAGCACTAGACCAAGAAAGTGCGTTACCGTGAGTATCTGTAAGTGTTACGATTGTGTTGTTGAAAGTAGAACGAATATGAGCTATACCAGCTTCAATATTCTTTTTCACACGTTTTTTACGAGTGTTTGTTTTACGTGCCATTGTTAGTTCAACCTCCTTTACTTATTATTTCTTTTTATTTGCTACTGTACGACGTGGACCTTTACGTGTACGAGCATTGTTTTTAGAGTTTTGACCACGAACTGGTAAGCCACGACGGTGACGAAGACCACGGTAAGAACCGATCTCCATTAGACGTTTAATGTTAAGAGATACTTCACGACGAAGGTCTCCCTCAACTTTAATACGATCGATGATATCACGGATACGTCCTAATTCGTCTTCCGTTAAGTCACGAACTCGTGTTTCTGAAGAAATACCAGCTTCAGTAAGAATTTTTTCAGCAGTTGTGCGACCAATGCCGAATACGTAAGTTAAAGAAATAACAACGCGCTTGTCACGAGGAATATCTACACCTGCGATACGTGCCATTCCGAATGCACCTCCTTCTGATTAACCTTGTTTTTGTTTATGTTTAGGGTTTTCACAAATAACCATTACTTTTCCACGTCTACGAATAACTTTACATTTTTCGCAGATTGGTTTAACTGACGGTCTTACTTTCATGTCTCGAACCTCCTTAAAGATTACGGAGTGCTATATTATTTAAAACGGTACGTAATACGACCACGATTTAAATCGTACGGAGATAATTCTACCGTAACTTTGTCTCCTGGTAAAATACGAATGAAGTTCATACGGATTTTACCAGAAACGTGAGCCAATACGACATGCCCATTCTCTAATTCTACTTTGAACATAGCATTTGGCAACGTTTCAAGAACGGTACCTTCGACTTCAATTACATCATCTTTAGCCATTCAATAGTTCTCCCTTCTTCAAATCAGTAACATTTTACACTGCTCTGAAATACCGGAGAGCCAGCTACTTATAAAGTGGTAAGGATTTCGTATCCTGCTTCTGTAAGAGCAATCGTGTGCTCAAAGTGGGCACACCATTTACCATCTACCGTTACCACTGTCCAGTCATCAGATAGTGTTTTTACATATCGTCTTCCTTGATTCACCATCGGCTCGACACAGATGACCATTCCCGGCTTTAATCTAGGGCCTCTATTTGGTGGACCATAGTGCGGGATTTGAGGGGCCTCATGTAAGTCTTGCCCGATTCCGTGACCAACATACTCCCTAACGATCGAGAATCCATTCTCTTCAGCATGGGTTTGAACCGCATGTGAGATATTTGATAATCTTTCGCCTGGTTTTACTTGTTCTAGACCAAGATACAACGATTTTTCTGTGACATCAAGTAGCTTTTGAACAGATTCAGAAATGTTTCCAACTGGATACGTCCATGCAGAATCTCCATGGTACCCATTGTATTTTGCACCAATATCGATACTGATGATATCGCCCTCTTCGAGCTTACGCTTCCCTGGAATTCCGTGTACAAGCTCTTCATTTACAGAAGCACATATGCTCCCCGGAAATCCGTTGTATCCTTTAAAAGATGGCGTAGCACCATATTTTCGAATCGTCTTTTCCGCTATTTGATCGAGCTCTTTCGTTGTAATTCCTGGAGTAATATGCTGTTTCAACTCTTGATGAGTTAAAGCAACGATCCTGCCAGCTTCTCGCATGATTTCTATCTCGCGAGGAGTTTTGCAGATGATCATTACGCTAAGCCTCCGATGAGAACATCGATATCAGCAAATACTTTATTGATATCTTGCTCACCATTAATGCTTTGTAAGTAACCAAGCTCCTCGTAGAAATCAAGCAAAGGTTTTGTTTGCTTAATATTTACATCTAGACGATTTGCTACAGTTTCTTCATTGTCATCAGAGCGTTGATATAATTCGCCACCACATTTATCGCACACGTCAGCTTTTGCTGGCGGATTGAATTCTAAGTGGTAAGTCGCACCGCACTCTTTACAAATGCGACGGCCTGTAAGGCGTTTTAATAACAACCCTGAATCCACATTAATGTTTAAAACATAGTCGATTTTTTTGCCAAGATCTTTCATAATCTCTTCAAGAGCTGATGCTTGTGCAACAGTTCGTGGGAAACCATCTAGTAAGAATCCTTTAATACAGTCTTCTTGACTTAAACGTTCACGAACAATTCCGATTGTAACTTCATCTGGAACAAGCGCACCTTTATCAATAAAAGATTTCGCTTGTAAACCAAGTTCAGTTTCAGCCTTCATAGCTGCACGGAACATATCTCCTGTTGAGATGTGAGGGATGTTATACTTGGCAACAATCTGTTCGGCTTGTGTACCTTTACCAGCACCAGGAAGCCCCATTAAAATTAAGTTCATCCTTGTTCCCCCTCAGTACATGAGCATGTAGGGAAGATAATTCTTCCCACTTACTCACTGCTTGATAAACCCTTTGTAATGGCGTTTTACTAATTGGCTTTCTAGCTGCTTCATTGTTTCTAAAGCAACGCCGACAACGATTAACATACTCGTTCCGCCAATCTGTGCAGATGGAGGAAGATTTCCCAATTTCGTAAAGATAACTGGTAGAATTGCAATCGCTGCTAGGAAAATTGATCCTACAAAGGTCAAACGATACAAGATTTTTGTTAGATATTGTTCCGTATTCTTACCCGGACGAATACCTGGAACATATCCACCTTGCTTATTTAGATTCTCTGACATTTGCTCTGGATTAACCTGAACAAATGCATAGAAATATGTGAAGGCTACAATGAGCGCAACATATATGATCATTCCCACTGGGTGAGAATAGTTAAAGTTTGCAATAATCCACTGCGATACATCATGTTTCGGGAAGAACTGTGCAATAGTTGGAGGCGTAATTAAGAATGAAACAGCAAAAATGACTGGAATAACACCCGCACTATTTACCTTAAGCGGTAAATGTGTGTTTTGTGCTCCAGCATGATTCCCATTCCCTCCTGTTACACGCTTCGCATATTGAATTGGGATCTTTCTAACAGCCTGTTGAATGAAAATAACACCAACAATAACCGCTAGCACAGCTAGTAAAATCAATGCAACTTTAACGATACTCATGAACAATTGATCTCCGATATTTTGAAACTGTTGTTGATACACTTGAGATATAACACTTGGGATCGCTGCGGCAATACCACCAAAGATAAGGATGGAAATACCATTACCTACACCTTTAGCTGTAATCTGTTCACCTAACCACATTAAAAATGCAGTACCAGCAGTCAGTACCGTAGCAATGTATAAATAAGTGCTCCAACCTGGATTCAAAATTAATTGTCCACCTACCATACCGTTAAAACCGATTGACATACCAAACCCCTGAATAAACGCAAGAACAATTGTAAAGTAACGCGTGAATTGCGTTAGTTTACGACGGCCCATTTCACCTTGCTTCGACCATTCCGAAAATTTAGGAACAACATCCATCTGCAATAATTGCACGATGATGGATGCTGTAATATACGGCATGATTCCCATCGCGAAGATGGAGAAGTTTTTCAAGGCGCCACCGCCAAATGTATTTAGGATACCTAAAGCATTTAATTGGTCTTGTGCTTTCAGTACGTCTCCATTTGTAAATGGCACTGGGATAAACGTGCCAATCCTGAATACGATTAACATCGCTAAAGTGAATAATATTTTACGTCTTATCTCAGCAACGCGCATAAAGTTGGAGATTGTACGAAACATTAGATCACCTCAACTGATCCGCCAGCTGCTTCAATTGCTTCTTTAGCACTTGAAGAGAACTTGTGCGCTTTAACAGTTAATTTTTTCTCTACTGCTCCGCTTGCAAGAATTTTAACACCGTCGTTTAACTTGCTGATAACGCCAGTTTCCAGCAATAATTCAGGTGTTACTTCTGTACCATCTTCAAAACGATTTAACGTTGATAAGTTTACAATAGTAAACTCTTTACGGTTAATGTTTGTGAAGCCGCGTTTTGGTAAACGACGGAATAATGGAGTTTGACCACCTTCGAAGCCAAGACGAACACCGCCGCCAGAACGTGCGTTTTGTCCTTTATGACCTTTACCAGCAGTTTTACCGTTACCAGAACCGATACCACGACCGACACGGTTACGTACTTTACGAGAACCTTCTGCAGGTTTTAATTCATGAAGTTTCATTCCCAGGCACCTCCTTATATTAATGAGTTATCCTTAAGCTTCTTTTACAGTTATAAGGTGAGAAACTTTGTTGATCATACCAAGAATAGCAGGAGTTTCTTCCTTAACTACAGTTGAATTCAACTTTTTAAGACCTAAAGCTTCTACCGTCGCACGTTGATCTTGTGGACGACCAATTACACTACGAGTGAGGGTAATTTCTAACTTTTTCGCCATTTGTTTTCCCTCCTTAACCTAGTAGCTCTTCTACAGATTTACCGCGTAATTTTGCAACATCTTCAGCGCGCTTAAGTTCGCTTAATCCGTTCACAGTAGCGCGAATCATGTTGATTGGTGTGTTAGAACCAAGAGATTTCGAAAGAATATCTTGTACACCAGCTAATTCAAGTACCGCACGAACAGGTCCACCAGCAATAACACCAGTACCTTCAGCAGCAGGTTTTAAGAATACTTCACCAGCTCCAAAATGACCGTTGATTGTGTGTGGAATTGTTGTACCAACTAATGGTACAGCGATTAAGTTTTTCTTAGCGTCTTCGATAGCTTTGCGAATTGCGTCTGGTACCTCTTGTGCTTTACCAGTACCGAATCCAACATGACCGTTTTTATCGCCAACTACAACTAGTGCAGCAAAGCGGAAACGACGACCACCCTTAACAACTTTCGCGACACGATTTATCGTAACTACACGTTCTTCAAGTTCTAATTTACTTGGGTCAATGCGATGCATCAATTTTCCCTCCTTTGACCATTAAAATTGTAATCCAGCCTCACGAGCAGCTTCAGCTAGAGCTTTAACACGGCCATGGTATAAGTAACCACCGCGATCAAATACTACTTCTTTAACGCCTTTCTCTACAGCACGCTTAGCAACTGATTCTCCAACTTTCGTAGCAGCTTCAGTATTGCTAGTACCGTTAAGAGCAAGGTCTTTATCAAGAGTAGATGCACTTACTAACGTTACACCATTTACATCATCAATAACTTGAGCGTAAATATGTTGGTTAGAACGGAACACGTTTAAACGTGGACGTTCTGCAGTACCAGTAAGTTTAGCACGTACACGCGCATGTCTTTTCTTACGAGTCGCATTTTTATCAGCTTTAGTGATCATTCTTGTCACTCCTTTCTCTCACCTAACGGGTTTACTTAGCAGTTTTACCTTCTTTACGACGAACAACTTCGCCTTCGTAACGAATACCTTTACCTTTATATGGCTCAGGGGCACGTACAGCACGGATGTTAGCAGCAAATTCGCCAACACGTTGCTTGTCGATACCTTTAATTACGATTTTAGTTGGTGCAGGTACTTCAACTTCAAGACCTGCTTCCGGAGTCATTTCTACTGGATGAGAATAACCTACGCTTAATACAAGTTTATCTCCTTGTTTTTGAGCACGGTAACCAACACCGACTAATTCAAGTCCGCGTGCGAAACCTGCAGTTACACCTTCAACCATGTTTCCGATTAAAGCACGAGTTGTACCGTGTAATGCACGGTGTTCCTTCTGTTCAGATGGACGCTCAACTGTTAGTGTATTTTCTTCAATTTTGATAGACATATCAGCATTGAATGTACGAGTTAATTCACCTTTAGGGCCTTTTACTGTTACAGTATTGTCTTCTGCAATTGTAATAGTAACACCTGCAGGGATTTCAAGAATCTTTTTACCAATACGAGACATGTGGTCACACCTCCGTTCGTTTTAAATATATATTACCAAACGTATGCTACTACTTCTCCACCAGTTTGTAATTGACGAGCGTCTTTGTCTGTCATTACTCCCTTAGATGTAGAAACAAGAGCGATACCTAATCCGTTAAGTACACGTGGTACTTCATCAGCTTTAGCGTAAACGCGTAAGCCAGGTTTACTGATACGTTTTAATCCAGTGATTACACGTTCATTGTTTGCACCATATTTCAGGAAAATACGAAGGATACCTTGTTTGTTATCCTCGATGTATTCTACATCACGAATGAAACCTTCACGTTTTAAAAGTTCAGCGATCTCTTTTTTGATTTTAGAAGCAGGAACCTCTAATTTCTCATGACGTACCATGTTCGCATTACGGATGCGAGTAAGCATGTCTGCAATTGGATCTGTCATCACCATGTGTTTTACCTCCTTCCCATTTGTGGGTTTTACCAACTAGCTTTTTTAACACCAGGAATTTGACCTTTATATGCAAGTTCACGGAAACAAATACGGCAAAGTTTAAATTTGCGGTATACAGAATGCGGACGACCGCAGCGTTCGCAACGTGTATACTCTTGTACTTTAAACTTAGGAGTACGCTTTTGTTTCGCTATCATAGATTTTTTAGCCACGTTTTCGCCTCCTCTACTTAGCGTTGGCTTCCATTATTTTTGGAATGGCATACCGAATTGTGTTAAAAGTTCACGAGCTTCTTCATCAGTTTTCGCTGTAGTAACGATTACGATGTCCATACCGCGGACTTTGCTTACTTTATCATAATCGATCTCAGGGAAAATAAGTTGCTCTTTAACACCTAATGTGTAGTTCCCACGACCATCGAATGATTTCTTAGAAACACCACGGAAATCACGTACACGTGGTAAAGAAACTGATACTAATTTGTCGAAGAACTCATACATTTGTTGTCCGCGTAAAGTTACTTTCGCACCGATTGGCATACCTTCACGAAGACGGAAACCAGCGATTGATTTTTTAGCGCGAGTTACAACAGGTTTTTGACCTGCGATTTGAGTTAATTCTTCTACTGCATTGTCTAAAGCTTTTGAGTTAGATACCGCGTCACCAACACCAGTGTTGATTACGATCTTTTCGATTTTCGGTACTTCCATCACAGATTTATAGTTAAACTTGCTCATTAGAGCAGGAGTAATTTCCTTTTGGAACTTCTCTTTAAGGCGATTCAATGAAGTGACCTCCTTTCTTAAGAAAATTATTTATCTAATAATTCACCAGATTTTTTTGCAATACGAACTTTTTTACCATCTTCTACTTTGAAGCCTACGCGAGTAGGTTCGCCTGTTTTCGGATCTAATATCATAACATTAGAAACGTGAATAGGTGCTTCTTTCGTAATAATTCCACCTTGTGGATTTAATTGAGATGGCTTAGAGTGTTTTTTAACGATGTTAACACCCTCAACGATAACACGGTTTTGCTTTGGGAAAGCCACAAGGATAACACCTTGTTTTCCTTTGTCTTTACCAGTGATTACCTGTACTTTATCACCTTTTTTTACATGCATCTTAATTCTGCACCTCCTTAGCAAGGCAATACCTTAAATTATAGAACTTCTGGAGCTAAAGAAACGATCTTCATGAAGTTGCTATCACGTAATTCACGAGCTACTGGTCCGAAGATACGAGTACCACGTGGGCTCTTATCGTCTTTAATGATAACCGCTGCGTTTTCATCAAATTTGATATAAGAACCGTCCGGACGACGAGCTCCGCTCTTCGTACGTACCACTACTGCCTTAACAACGTCACCTTTTTTAACAACGCCACCTGGTGTTGCTTGTTTTACCGTAGCAACGATAATATCACCAATGTTAGCATATTTACGACCAGAGCCGCCTAATACTTTAATTGTTAAAAGTTCACGTGCACCAGAGTTGTCAGCAACTTTCAAACGAGATTCTTGTTGGATCATGTTATGAAACCTCCCTTCGGACTAAAAATTCCGATTCGTCTATTTAGATAATAACCGCTTCTTCAACGATTTCAACTAAACGGAAACGCTTAGTAGCAGAAAGCGGGCGAGTTTCCATGATTTTAACGATATCGCCAAGTTTCGCTTGGTTTTGCTCATCATGGGCTTTGTACTTTTTAGAATACTTAACACGTTTTCCGTACAAGGAATGAGTTTTGTAAGTTTCAACTAAAACTGTAATCGTTTTGTCCATTTTATCAGACACAACACGACCAGTATAAACTTTGCGTTGGTTACGTTCGCTCACTATGCAAACCTCCCCTCAATTTATCGATTAATTCCGATCTCTCTTTCACGAACTACAGTTTTCATGCGAGCAATCGCTTTACGCACTTCACGGATGCGAGTTGGATTCTCTAATTGTCCTGTAGCAAGTTGGAAGCGAAGATTGAACAATTCTTCCTTTAAAGCTTTAACTTTTGTTTCGATTTCGGCAGTGGTTAATTCACGAATATCATTAGTTTTCATTAGATTCACCACCATTTTCTTCACGTTTTACGAATTTACATTTCACAGGTAACTTGTGAGCTGCAAGACGTAATGCTTCGCGTGCTACCTCTTCAGATACACCCGCGATTTCGAACATAATTTTCCCAGGTTTTACTACTGCTACCCAGCCTTCTGGTGCCCCTTTACCGGAACCCATACGTACTTCTAGAGGTTTTGCAGTGTAAGGCTTAGAAGGGAAAATTTTAATCCATACTTTACCGCCACGTTTCATGTAACGAGTCATTGCACGACGAGCAGCTTCGATTTGACGGTTTGTAATCCATGAAGCAGCTTGTGCTTGTAAACCGAATTCACCGAAAGCAATTTCAGTTCCACCTTTTGCACGACCACGCATTTTACCACGATGCTCTCTACGATATTTTACGCGTTTTGGCATTAACATATTATTTTCCTCCTTCCTCAGAAGCTTTCTTTTTTGTAGGAAGGACTTCTCCACGGTAGATCCATACTTTTACGCCTAATTTACCGTATGTTGTATCAGCTTCAACTGCTGCATAGTCAATATCAGCGCGAAGTGTATGAAGTGGAACAGTTCCTTCACTGTAAGATTCTGCACGAGCGATATCAGCTCCGCCAAGACGACCAGAAACCTGTGTTTTAATACCTTTAGCACCTGCACGCATAGCACGTTGAATAACTTGCTTTTGTGCACGACGGAATGATACACGGTTTTCTAATTGACGAGCGATGTTTTCGCCTACTAATTTAGCGTTAAGATCAGCTCTCTTAACTTCTAAAATGTTGATGTGTACACGCTTGCCTGTTAATTGGTTAAGAGCTTTACGAAGTGCTTCAACTTCAGTACCACCTTTACCAATTACCATACCAGGTTTTGCAGTGTGAATTGTAACATTTACACGATTTGCTGCACGTTCGATTTCTACTTTAGCAACAGCAGAATCTTTTAAGCGTACAGTAATGTACTCACGGATTTTGATGTCTTCATGTAATAATGTAGCGTAATCTTTCTCAGCGAACCAACGAGATTCCCAGTCACGGATAACGCCGACACGAAGACCAATTGGATTAACCTTTTGACCCATCGATTATCCCTCCTTCTTTTCTGATACCACAACTGTGATGTGGCTTGTGCGTTTGTTAATTTGGCTTGCACGACCCATTGCACGTGGACGGAAACGTTTCAACGTTGGACCTTCGTCAACGAAAACTTTTTCAACAACTAGGTTGTTAATGTCCATCTCATAATTGTGCTCTGCATTTGCGATTGCAGATTTTAAAACTTTTTCTACAACTGGAGAAGCAGTTTTTGGTGTGTGGTTAAGGATAGCAATCGCTTCACCCACTTGCTTACCTCGGATTAAGTCTACTACTAAACGAACTTTACGAGGAGCAATACGAACTGTTCTCGCTACTGCTTTAGCTTGCATTGAAGTGCCTCCTCTCATTATCTTCTAGTTTTCTTATCGTCAGCAAGGTGACCTTTATACGTACGAGTTGGTGCAAATTCACCTAACTTATGGCCAACCATATCCTCAGTGATGTACACAGGTACGTGTTTACGACCATCATATACAGCGATTGTGTGCCCGATGAACTGAGGGAAGATTGTTGAACGGCGAGACCAAGTTTTAACAACTTGTTTTTGCTCAGATGCAACTAATTTTTCCATTTTGTTCATTAAGTGATCATCGACAAATGGTCCTTTTTTTAAGCTACGAGCCATTTTGGTGCCTCCCTTCGTGATTGGCGTACGGTTCTAGAAATGAACCGTACTACAATCCCATTATTTTTTACGACGACGAACGATAAATTTATCAGACGCTTTGTTTTTCTTACGAGTCTTGAATCCAAGAGTTGGTTTACCCCATGGAGACATTGGAGACTTACGTCCGATTGGAGAACGTCCTTCACCACCACCGTGTGGGTGATCAACCGGGTTCATTACAGAACCACGAACTGTTGGGCGTTTACCTAACCAGCGAGAGCGACCAGCTTTACCGATTTTGATAAGCTCGTGTTGTTCGTTACCTACTTGACCGATTGAAGCGCGACAAGCAGATAATACAAGACGTACTTCACCAGAAGTTAAACGTACAAGTACGTATTTACCTTCTTTACCAAGTACTTGAGCAGATGTACCAGCAGAACGAACTAATTGTCCGCCACGACCAGGCTTAAGCTCGATGTTATGAACAACAGTACCTACTGGAATGTTGATTAATGGTAATGCGTTACCGACTTTGATGTCAGCCTCTGGGCCAGACATAACTTCCATACCTACTTCTAAAGTTTTAGGAGCAAGAATGTAACGTTTTTCACCGTCAACGTAGTTAATTAATGCGATATTCGCAGAGCGGTTTGGATCGTATTCGATCGTAGCAACGCGTCCTGGAATTCCATCTTTGTTACGCTTAAAGTCGATGATACGGTATTGACGCTTATGTCCGCCACCTTGATGACGTACAGTAATTTTACCTTGGTTATTACGACCAGCCTTTTTGCTTAAAGGAGCAAGTAAAGACTTTTCCGGTCTGTCAGTCGTGATTTCAGCGAAATCATTCGTAGTCATGTTACGACGACCGTTAGTAGTTGGATTATACTTTTTAATTCCCATCTCAATTTCCCTCCTTCTTTAGTAAGAATTAAACGCCTTGGAAGATTTCGATTTCTTTGCTGTCAGCAGTTAGCTTAACGATTGCTTTACGACGACGGCTAGTAAAACCAGCGTGACGACCAACGCGTTTTGCTTTCGGCTTGTAGTTCATGATGTTTACTTTGTCTACATTAACACCAAAGATCGCTTCTACAGCGTCTTTAACTTCTGTTTTATTAGATTTAACGTCCACGTCGAACGTGTATTTTTTTTCAGCCATCATTTCCATAGAACGTTCAGTGATAACTGGGCGCTTAATGATATCACGAGGATCTCTCATTATGCAAGCACCTCCTCTACTTTTTCCACTGCCGCTTTTGTCATGATTAGCTTATCATGATGAAGCACATCTAGCACGTTTACGCCATCAGCAGTGATTACTGTTACTCCAGGGATATTGCGAGCAGATAACTCTACAGATTCGTTTGCATCAGCAGTTACGATAAGAGCTTTCTTCTCAACAGTTAATCCTTTAAGTACTGCTACCATGTCTTTTGTTTTTGGTGCATTTAACACTAGGTCTTCAAGAACTACAATGTTGTTCTCAACTACTTTAGTAGCTAATGCAGATTTGATTGCTAAACGACGAACTTTCTTAGGAAGTTTGTACGCATAGCTTCTTGGTGTAGGTCCGAATACCGTACCACCACCACGCCATTGAGGAGAGCGGATAGAACCTTGACGAGCACGTCCAGTTCCTTTTTGACGCCATGGTTTACGACCACCACCGCGAACTTCAGAGCGAGTTTTTACTTTGTGTGTACCTTGACGTAAAGACGCACGTTGCATCATTACAGCTTCGAAAAGTACAGCTTCATTTGGTTCGATACCGAAAATAGCTTCAGCTAATTCGATTTCACCAACCTGTGAACCAGTTTGGTTATATACAGTAACTTTTGGCATTGGAATTCCTCCTTCCTATTGTGAATTATTTGCTAACCTTCACAGCGCCTTGAACAACTACAAGAGATTTCTTAGCACCTGGAACGTTACCTTTTACTAGTAATAAGTTGCGCTCAGTGTCAACTTGAACGATTTCTAAGTTTTGGATAGTAACTTGGTCTCCACCCATACGTCCAGCAAGTTTTTTGCCTTTGAATACACGGTTCGGAGCAACTGGGCCCATTGAACCTGGACGACGGTGATAGCGAGAACCATGAGACATAGGTCCGCGAGATTGTCCGTGGCGTTTAATTACACCTTGGAAACCTTTACCTTTAGAAATTCCTGTTACGTCAACGATTTCACCTGCAGCGAAAACTTCAACTTTTACCTCTTGACCAACCTCTAATCCGTCCACGTCTGCATCGCGGATTTCGCGAATGAAGCGCTTAGGAGTTGTAGATGCTTTAGCAGTGTGGCCTTGTTCAGGTTTGTTAGTTAACTTTTCACGTTTGTCTTCAAATCCTAACTGGATTGCATTGTAGCCATCAGTTTCAGTTGTTTTCTTTTGAAGAACAACGTTTGGATTAGCAGCGATTACCGTTACTGGGATTAACTCACCGTTCTCAGCAAATACTTGAGTCATACCGATCTTTCTTCCTAAGATTCCTTTGGTCATGAGTTACACCTCCTACATTTTTAAGTTATATAAATTATAGTTTGATTTCGATATCTACACCAGATGGTAAGTCTAAACGCATTAATGAATCTACTGTTTGTGGAGTAGGACTCACGATATCGATTAAACGTTTGTGTGTGCGCATTTCGAATTGCTCACGAGAATCTTTGTACTTATGAACAGCACGAAGAATTGTGTAAATAGTCTTCTCAGTTGGTAATGGGATCGGACCAGAAACTGTTGCCCCAGAACGCTTAGCTGTTTCTACAATTTTCTCAGCTGATTGATCAAGAATACGGTGATCATAAGCTTTTAAACGGATACGAATTTTTTCTTTTGCCATTATTTTCCCTCCTTCGTTCGCCTATTTCTAAAATAGACCTTCTCCATGGAAATTTCCCCACACCATGCCATGGCAAAGCGGCCGGGTGTGTCAGCAACCTTCCACTTCATCGCAGTCAAAGACCAACATTGTCTATTATACAATGTTATTCGTCTAGATGCAAGCATCTTTTTGTTTGCATCTGCTTTTCTCTACTTTTGCTATTATACATGGCACTTTAAAGAATATCAAGTTTTCATCTAACAGAATTCATTTTACAGTTTTTGGGTTTTGAGTTTGTTGAA
Source organism: Bacillus paramycoides (assembly GCF_001884235.1). Classification (GTDB taxonomy): domain Bacteria; phylum Bacillota; class Bacilli; order Bacillales; family Bacillaceae_G; genus Bacillus_A; species Bacillus_A paramycoides. The sequence continues at coordinate 24,828 of NZ_MAOI01000029.1, forward strand.
TTTATATTATTATAGAAGAAACTCGTCAAAACATAAATAAAATGATCTCATTCATTATATAAACACAAACAAAAAACCCAAGGGAAGATCCCTTGGGTTTTATATATCAGTTAAGATTACTCAACGATAGTTGCAACTACACCGTAACCTACTGTACGTCCACCTTCACGAATAGAGAATTTAGTTCCCTCTTCGATAGCGATTGGAGCGATAAGTTCGATAGTCATTTCGATGTTGTCACCAGGCATTACCATTTCAGTACCTTCTGGTAATTGGATGATACCAGTTACGTCAGTTGTACGGAAGTAGAACTGAGGACGGTAGTTAGCGAAGAATGGAGTGTGACGTCCACCTTCTTCTTTAGATAATACGAAAACTTCAGCTTTGAATTTAGCGTGTGCTTTTACAGAGCCAGTTTTAGCAAGAACTTGTCCACGTTGGATGTCTTCACGAGCAACCCCACGAAGAAGAGCACCGATGTTGTCTCCAGCTTGAGCTTGGTCAAGAAGTTTACGGAACATTTCTACACCAGTTACAGTTGTAGAAGCATTCTCTTCAGCAAGACCGATGATTTCTACTACGTCACCAACTTTAACGATTCCGCGCTCTACACGACCAGTTGCAACTGTACCACGACCTGTGATAGAGAATACATCCTCGATAGGCATTAAGAATGGTTTGTCAGTTTCACGTTCTGGAGTTGGGATGTAAGCATCAACTTCAGTCATTAATTCAATGATTTTTGCTTCCCAATCAGCTTCTCCTTGAAGAGCTTTAAGAGCAGAACCTTTGATTACAGGAATGTCGTCGCCTGGGAATCCGTATTCAGATAATAGGTCACGAACTTCCATTTCTACTAATTCTAATAATTCTTCGTCATCTACCATGTCGCATTTGTTTAAGAATACAACGATGTAAGGAACACCTACTTGACGAGAAAGAAGGATGTGCTCACGTGTTTGAGGCATTGGGCCATCAGCAGCAGATACTACTAAGATACCGCCGTCCATTTGAGCAGCACCAGTGATCATGTTTTTAACATAGTCAGCGTGACCTGGGCAGTCAACGTGTGCATAGTGACGAGTTTCAGTTTCGTACTCAACGTGTGCAGTTGAGATTGTGATTCCGCGCTCTCTTTCTTCTGGAGCAGCGTCGATTTGATCGTATCCGCGTGCTTCAGCACCACCAGCTTTTGCAAGAACTGTAGTGATCGCAGCAGTTAATGTAGTTTTACCATGGTCAACGTGGCCGATTGTACCGATGTTAACATGGGGTTTAGAACGTTCGAATTTAGCTTTAGCCATTCTAAATTCCTCCTTAGTTTATATAGGTTATTTTATATTTAGACTAGAAAGCGAAACTTACGTCCCACTTTCTAAGCTTACATAAGTAGTTATACTCGAACAATTGATAAAAATCAATTATTCGCCTTTATTTTTTTTAATAATTTCTTCTGAAACAGACTTCGGTACTTCTTCATAATGATCGAATGTCATTGAGAATGTTCCGCGTCCTTGAGTGTTAGAACGTAATGCTGTCGCATAACCGAACATTTCAGAAAGTGGAACCATAGCGCGAACAACTTGTGCGTTACCGCGAGCTTCCATACCTTCTACACGTCCACGACGAGATGTTACGTCACCCATGATGTCTCCCATGTATTCTTCAGGAATTACAACTTCAACTTTCATCATTGGCTCAAGAATTACTGGGTTACATTTAGAAACCGCAGCTTTAAGTGCCATAGATGCAGCGATTTTGAACGCCATCTCAGATGAATCGACATCATGGTAAGAACCGTCAACTAATGCTGCTTTAATGTCAACTAGTGGGTAACCAGCTAGTACACCATTTTTAAGTGAGTCTTCAAGACCCGCTCCAACAGCTGGGATGTATTCACGTGGAACTACACCGCCGACGATTTTGTTTTCGAATTCAAATCCTTTACCTTCTTCGTTAGGTGCAAACTCAATCCAAACGTGACCGAATTGTCCACGTCCACCAGATTGACGAGCGAACTTACCTTCAACTTTCGCAGCAGCGCGGAAAGTTTCACGGTATGCTACCTGAGGAGCACCAACGTTTGCTTCGACTTTGAATTCACGGCGCATACGGTCAACGATGATATCAAGGTGAAGTTCACCCATACCAGCGATGATAGTTTGGCCAGTTTCTTGGTCAGTGTGAGCACGGAATGTTGGATCTTCTTCAGAAAGCTTAGATAATGCTGTACCCATTTTATCTTGGTCAGCTTTAGATTTTGGTTCGATAGCTACAGAGATAACTGGCTCTGGGAATTCCATAGACTCAAGGATAACAAGGCTCTTCTCGTCACAAAGAGTATCACCAGTAGTAGTATCTTTTAAACCTACAGCAGCAGCGATATCACCAGCGTAAACTGTTGAAATCTCTTCACGGCTGTTAGCGTGCATTTGTAGGATACGTCCTACACGCTCACGCTTACCTTTAGTTGAGTTTTTCACGTATGATCCAGAGTTTAATACACCAGAGTACACACGGAAGAACGTTAACTTACCAACATAAGGGTCAGTCATGATTTTGAATGCTAAAGCTGCGAATGGTTCTTCATCGCTAGACTTACGTTCTACTTCTTCCTCTGTATCCGGAAGAGTACCTTTAATAGCAGGTACATCTAATGGAGACGGTAGGTAGTCGATAACTGCGTCTAACAGAATTTGAACACCTTTGTTTTTGAATGCAGAACCACAGATTACTGGGAAGAATTCAACAGAAGTTGTAGCCTTACGGATACCAGCTTTAAGCTCTTCTACAGTGATTTCTTCACCTTCTAGGTACTTCATCATCATTTCTTCATCAAGCTCAGCTACCGCTTCAATAAGTTTTCCACGGTATTCTTCAGCTAATTCTTTGTGCTCTTCAGGAATTTCGACACGCTCGATGTCTGTTCCTAAATCGTTACCGTACATGTAAGCACACTCTTCAACAAGGTCAATGATACCATTGAACTCGTCTTCAGCACCGATTGGTAACTGAATTGGATGCGCGTTTGCTTGTAAACGATCGTGGATTGTTCCTACAGAGTATAAGAAATCTGCACCGATCTTATCCATTTTGTTAACGAATACGATACGAGGTACGCCATAAGTAGTAGCCTGACGCCAAACAGTTTCTGTTTGTGGTTCTACACCAGATTGTGCATCAAGTACTGCTACCGCACCATCAAGTACGCGTAAAGAACGTTCTACTTCTACTGTGAAGTCTACGTGTCCTGGAGTGTCAATGATGTTTACACGGTGACCTTTCCATTGAGCTGTAGTTGCAGCAGAAGTAATTGTGATACCACGCTCTTGCTCTTGCTCCATCCAGTCCATCTGAGATGCACCTTCATGAGTTTCACCGATTTTATGAATACGTCCTGTGTAATACAGAATACGCTCAGTTGCTGTTGTTTTACCAGCATCGATGTGAGCCATGATACCAATATTACGAGTGTTTTCTAAAGAGAACTCTCTTGTCATTTGGTGTCTTGCTCCTTCCATATATGGATTGGATTATTTTATTTTAAGTAGCAAAAAAGCCACTTTATATTGTTACATATGCCAGTGTCCAGTACCCTCATTATGTAAAACGAGCGCCCAACGAAAGGGAGAGGCATTCTCCCTCTCCACACTTCCATAAGCGACAAATAAAGCGGTTTATGCTTACATTTATTTTACGTTGAATCCTACCAACGGTAATGAGCAAATGCTTTGTTAGCTTCTGCCATTTTATGAGTATCTTCACGTTTCTTAACAGATGCACCAGCGTTGTTAGCTGCATCTAAGATTTCGTAAGCTAGACGCTCTTCCATAGTTTTTTCACCACGAAGACGAGCATAGTTTACTAACCAGCGAAGACCTAAAGTTGTACGGCGTTCTGGACGAACCTCAACTGGAACTTGGTAGTTAGCACCACCAACACGACGAGCGCGTACTTCAAGAACAGGCATGATGTTCTTAAGAGCTTGCTCGAATACTTCCATAGGTTCTTTATCTGAACGTTCACGAACGATATCGAAAGCGTTATAAAGAATTGTTTGAGATTTACCTTTTTTACCGTCAACCATCATTTTGTTGATTAGGCGTGTTACAAGTTTAGAATTGTACATTGGATCTGGTAACACGTCACGTTTCGCAACAGGTCCTTTACGAGGCATATTGAGTTCCTCCTTTCATTATAAGTTTATTATTTTTTAGCAGGTTTTGGTCGCTTAGTACCATATTTAGAACGTCCTTGCATACGTTTGTCAACACCAGCTGTATCAAGCGCACCACGAACGATGTGGTAACGTACCCCCGGTAAATCCTTTACTCGACCACCGCGAATTAATACTACGCTATGCTCTTGTAGGTTATGACCGATACCTGGGATGTAAGCTGTAACTTCAATACCATTTGTTAAACGTACACGAGCGTATTTACGTAACGCTGAGTTCGGTTTCTTTGGAGTCATTGTACCAACACGAGTACATACACCACGTTTTTGAGGTGCAGAGATATCAGTTGATTTTTTCTTTAAAGAGTTAAAACCTTTGTTTAACGCAGGTGATTTAGATTTCCATACTTTATCAGTACGACCATTTCTCACTAATTGGTTAATAGTAGGCATTTGATTATCCTCCCTTCGCATGTTTGTATGACCACATATCCAGGTGGTTCATTATTAGTTGAAAACAAAGTTTTTGCAAGGGAGAGCAAATGCTCTCTCCTCACAAAAACAGTTTTAACTTATTATTCCTATTGCTGAAGCTCCCACTTGAATCCCCGAAACTTTTCCAAGTTTACGAACTGATTCAACTTTGGTTATGGGTATGTTATGTTGCAAAGCAGTACGAATGATAACATGAGTTAACCTCACATCAGCATCTTCCGCAATGACAACTTCTTTAACTATACCATTTTTAATTGCTTCCAATGTTCGCTTATGACCAACGACCACATTTTCAGCATTTGACACTTTTTGATAAGACATATAAATATCCTCCAAAGCATCGTTCAGGAGCAACCTTGATTATAGTAACATTTTGACTCATACAATGTCAACTAAGATTAGCTGTTTTTATACAAAATTTACGACGGAAAATTTTACTGTTCCACATAAACTTCATCGTTTTCTACATTCATGTTATCTTGTGTTGTTTTTACAAGATCCACTTTGCGATAACGATTCATACCTGTTCCAGCAGGAACAAGCTTACCGATAATAACATTCTCTTTCAATCCTAGAAGCTCATCGCGTTTACCCTTAATTGCTGCATCTGTTAGAACACGAGTTGTTTCTTGGAACGATGCTGCAGATAAGAACGAATCAGTTTCAAGTGAAGCTTTTGTAATACCAAGTAGAACAGGTCTAGCTGTTGCTGGTTGTTTACCTTTCAGTAACACCTTCGCATTCGCATCAGTAAACTGATGGATATCTAGTAATGTTCCTGGTAATACATCTGTTTCACCCGCATCGCTTACACGAACTTTACGTAGCATTTGACGTACCATTACTTCTACGTGTTTGTCACCAATTTCTACCCCTTGCATACGGTATACTTTTTGAACTTCACGTAATAAGTATTCTTGTACTGCTGTAATGTCCGTTACTTTTAGTAATTCTTTCGGATCAATAGAACCTTCTGTTAACTCTTTACCATGGCTAATTGGCTGTCCTGGAGTTACTTTCAGACGAGCACCGTAAGGAATAGCATACGTACGAGCTTCAACTTCACCCTGCACAACTACTTCTTGGCGATCTTTAACATCGTTGATCGCTGCGATAACACCGTCGATTTCACTGATAACTGCCTGACCTTTCGGATTACGAGCTTCGAAGATCTCTTGGATACGAGGTAAACCTTGTGTGATATCATCTCCGGCAACCCCACCTGTATGGAACGTACGCATCGTTAACTGTGTACCTGGCTCACCGATAGATTGAGCTGCGATAATACCTACCGCCTCTCCTACTTCTACATCTGTACCAGTTGCTAAGTTACGACCGTAACACTTCTTACATACACCGTGGCGAGTATTACACGTAAATGCTGAACGAATGTTTACAGTTTCAACACCCGAATTTTCAACGATATGAGCGATATCTTCAGTAATTAATTGGTTTTCACTAACTAATACTTCACCTGTTTCAGGATGTTTTACAGTTTTTCTTGCAAAACGTCCAACAAGACGATCATATAGTGACTCAATAACTTCATTACCCTCTTTAATCGCACCAATTAGTAAACCGCGATCTGTTCCACAATCATCTTGACGAACAATTACATCTTGTGCAACGTCTACAAGACGACGTGTTAAGTAACCAGAATCGGCAGTTTTAAGTGCTGTATCGGCAAGACCTTTACGTGCACCATGCGTAGAGATGAAGTACTCAAGTACTGTTAAACCTTCACGGAAACTTGATTTGATCGGAAGCTCAATGATACGACCAGATGGATTGGCCATCAGACCACGCATACCAGCAAGCTGAGTAAAGTTCGATGCGTTACCACGGGCACCGGAATCACTCATCATGAAGATTGGGTTGCGTTTATTCAAGGATTTCATCAGCTTTCCTTGGATAACATCTTTTGCATTACTCCAAATAGAGATAACACGATCGTAACGTTCTTCTTCCGTGATTAAACCGCGACGGAATTGTTTAATTACATTATCTACTTTTGCTTGTGCTTCATGGAGAATTTCATCTTTTTCGCCTAATACAAGAATGTCTGATACCCCAACTGTAATACCAGCTTTTGTAGAGTATTTAAATCCTAAGTTTTTCATACGGTCAAGCATGCGAGATGTTTCCGTAATTTGGAAACGCTTGAATACTTCCGCAATAATGTTACCAAGGATCTTCTTGCTAAATGGCGCCACTTCTTCGCGACTAGCAATAATTTCTTTAATGTTCGCACCTTTTTCAACGAAATATTCCGCTGGTGTTTCTTTTTCAAGGTTTGAGTTTGTCGGTTCATTAATATAAGGGAACGACTCTGGTAAGATTTCGTTAAATATTAATTTACCAACTGTTGTTAATAGAAGCTTACCTTTTTGCTCTTCAGTAAATGTTACGTTATTTACTGAACTTGCAGCAACTGCAACACGTGTGTGCAGATGTACATATCCATTTTGGTATGCAAGTATTGCTTCGTTTGCATCTTTGAAGACCATACCTTCACCGATTGCACCCTCGCGCTCAAGTGTTAAGTAATAGTTACCTAATACCATATCCTGAGATGGAGTAACAACTGGTTTTCCGTCTTTTGGATTCAAGATGTTTTGTGCCGCTAACATAAGAATACGAGCTTCCGCTTGTGCCTCTGATGATAACGGAACGTGAACCGCCATTTGGTCACCGTCAAAGTCCGCGTTGTATGCAGTACATACAAGTGGGTGAAGACGGATTGCGCGACCTTCCACTAATGTAGGTTCAAACGCCTGGATACCAAGACGGTGAAGTGTTGGTGCGCGGTTTAGAAGTACTGGATGCTCTTTGATCACAGATTCTAAAACGTCCCAAACTTCAGGTTGTACACGCTCGATTTTACGTTTAGCACTCTTAATGTTGTGTGCTAATCCTTTTCCAACTAACTCTTTCATAACGAAAGGCTTAAACAATTCAAGCGCCATTTCTTTCGGTAATCCACATTGGTACATCTTTAAGTTCGGTCCTACAACGATTACAGAACGGCCAGAGTAGTCAACACGTTTACCTAATAAGTTTTGACGGAAACGTCCTTGTTTACCTTTAAGCATGTGAGATAGTGATTTTAATGGACGGTTACCTGGTCCAGTAACTGGACGGCCACGACGACCATTATCGATTAATGCGTCTACAGCTTCTTGTAGCATACGTTTTTCGTTTTGAACGATGATGCTTGGTGCACCTAAGTCCAATAGACGTTTTAAACGATTGTTACGGTTAATTACACGACGATATAAGTCGTTTAAGTCAGAAGTAGCAAAACGTCCACCATCTAACTGTACCATCGGGCGTAGTTCTGGTGGGATAACTGGAAGAACATCTAAGATCATCCAAGATGGGTGATTTCCAGAGTTACGGAATGCTTCTAATACTTCTAGACGTTTAATAGCACGAGTACGGCGTTGTCCTTGTGCTGTTTTTAATTCTTCTTTTAAGAAGTCTACTTCTTTATCTAAATCGATATCTTGCAGTAGCTTTTTAATCGCTTCTGCACCCATAGCAGCTTGGAATGTGCTGCCATATCGATCACGATATGCACGGTATTCTTTTTCAGAAAGTAATTGCTTCTTATCAAGTGGTGTATCTCCACTTTCTGTTACAACATAAGAAGCGAAATAAATTACTTCTTCAAGCGCGCGAGGGGACATGTCTAAGACAAGTCCCATGCGGCTCGGGATACCTTTGAAATACCAAATATGAGATACAGGAGCAGCTAATTCGATATGGCCCATACGTTCACGACGAACTTTTGCACGCGTTACTTCAACGCCACATCGATCACAAACTACACCTTTATAACGTACACGTTTATATTTTCCGCAATGACATTCCCAGTCCTTTTGTGGTCCGAAAATACGCTCACAGAACAAGCCATCTTTTTCAGGCTTTAACGTACGATAGTTAATTGTTTCTGGTTTCTTAACTTCACCGTATGACCAAGAACGAATCTTGTCAGGTGAAGCAAGTCCAATCTTCATATATTCAAAGTTATTTACATCTATCAAGGGGCCTACCTCCCTTTTAGTCTACAGGTTATCCCAATTATTCCTTAGTTGTCTCAACTTCAACATTCAATTTATCTGCTGATTGATGATCGTCGTCATCTTCCGTATCACGCATTTCAATTTCTGTATCGTCGCTAGACATCATTTTAACGTCCATACCTAAACTTTGCAGTTCTTTAATCAATACTTTGAATGATTCAGGAACGCCTGGTTCTGGAACATTTTCGCCTTTAACAATTGCTTCATACGTCTTAACACGTCCAACAACATCATCAGACTTCACTGTTAAGATTTCTTGAAGAGTATAAGCAGCACCGTAAGCTTCAAGTGCCCAAACCTCCATCTCACCGAAACGCTGTCCACCGAACTGAGCTTTACCTCCAAGAGGTTGCTGCGTTACAAGTGAGTATGGTCCAGTAGAACGAGCATGAAGTTTATCGTCAACCATGTGCGCAAGTTTGATCATATACATGACACCAACAGATACGCGGTTATCGAATGGCTCACCAGTACGTCCGTCATACAGGATTGTTTTCGCGTCATTTGCCATACCAGCTTCTTCGATTGTGCCCCATACATCTTCCTCACGAGCACCATCAAATACTGGTGTTGCAATGTGAATGCCAAGGTATCTTGCCGCCATACCAAGATGAAGCTCTAATACCTGACCGATATTCATACGAGATGGTACCCCTAATGGGTTTAACATGATATCGATTGGCGTACCGTCTGGTAAGTAAGGCATATCTTCTTCTGGTAAAATACGAGAGATAACACCTTTGTTACCGTGACGTCCGGCCATCTTGTCACCTTCAGAAATTTTACGTTTTTGAACGATATATGCACGTACAAGTTGATTCACGCCTGGTGGCAATTCATCGCCATCTTCACGGTTGAACACTTTTACGTCTAAGATAATACCGCCACCACCGTGTGGTACACGTAGTGATGTATCACGTACTTCACGTGCTTTTTCTCCAAAGATAGCGTGTAATAGACGTTCTTCAGCTGTTAATTCTGTTACACCTTTAGGTGTTACTTTACCAACAAGTAGATCTCCATCTTTTACTTCCGCACCAACGCGAATGATACCGCGCTCGTCAAGGTTGCGTAGTGCATCTTCCCCAACATTCGGGATATCACGTGTAATTTCTTCTGGTCCAAGCTTCGTATCACGAGCTTCTGACTCATATTCTTCAATATGAATAGAAGTGTACACATCATCTTTTACAAGGCGCTCACTCATAATGATCGCATCCTCGTAGTTATAACCGTCCCATGTCATGAAGCCAACAAGCACGTTACGTCCAAGTGCTAGTTCACCTAATTCCATAGAAGGACCATCCGCAAGAATTTCACCTTTCACAACTTGATTTCCAACACTTACGATTGGACGTTGGTTGTAGCAAGTTCCTTGGTTAGAACGAATGAATTTCTGCATTTTGTAGCGATCTAAGTCGCCTTTTACTGTTTGACCGTCAACTTCTACATAGCGACGTACCCAAACTTCACGTGCTTCTACGCGTTCAACAACACCAGGGTGTTTACAGATTACTGCAGCACCTGAGTCTTTTGCTGATACGTACTCCATACCAGTACCTACAATCGGAGATTCCGGATTCATTAACGGAACCGCCTGACGTTGCATGTTCGCTCCCATAAGTGCGCGGTTAGAGTCATCGTTTTCTAAGAACGGAATACAAGCTGTCGCTGCCGACACTACTTGTTTTGGAGATACATCCATGTAGTCGATGCGTTCTTTATTTGTGACAATGTTTTCACCACGGAAACGAGCTACGATATCTTCATCAAGGAATTCCCCTTCTGCAGATAATTTCATATTCGCTTGGGCTACAACATAATTATCTTCTTCATCTGCTGTTAAATAATCAACATGCCCTGTTACAAGACCAGTTTCTGGGTCAACACGACGGTATGGTGTTTCAATGAAACCAAACTCATTTACTTTCGCGAACGAAGATAATGAGTTAATCAAACCGATGTTTGGTCCCTCTGGTGTTTCAATTGGACACATACGACCGTAGTGAGAGTAGTGAACGTCACGCACTTCAAAGCCTGCGCGCTCACGCGTTAAACCACCAGGTCCTAATGCAGATAGTCTTCGTTTGTGAGTTAACTCTGCTAATGGGTTTGTTTGATCCATGAACTGAGATAACTGAGAACTTCCGAAGAACTCTTTAATAGATGCAATAACAGGACGAATATTGATTAATGCCTGTGGTGTAATTGCATTTGTATCTTGAATCGACATTCTCTCACGAACAACACGTTCCATACGAGAAAGACCGATACGGAATTGGTTTTGTAATAGTTCTCCTACAGAACGCAGACGACGATTTCCTAAATGGTCGATATCATCTGTATCCCCTACTTTGTATAGTAAGTTGAAGAAGTAACTAATAGAAGCAAGAATATCACCTGGTGTGATGTGTTTTACATCACGAGTAATATTTGCATTCCCAATTACGTTAATAGTACGTTCGCCTTCTGATTCTGGAGCATAAATCTTAATAGATTGCAGCTCAACATCGCCTTCTACCACTCCACCCATTGGTTTCGCTGTTTTGAATCCAATGTTTTTCTCTAAGTAAGGTAAAATGCGATCCAGTGTACGACGATCTAAGACTGTTCCTTCCGCCGCTAAAATTTCACCAGTTTCTGGATCCACTAATGTTTCAGCTAAACGTTGGTTAAACAATCTGTTTTTCATGTGTAACTTTTTGTTGATCTTATAGCGACCTACATTTGCTAAATCGTAGCGCTTTGGATCGAAGAAACGAGACACAAGTAAGCTCTTTGCATTTTCTACTGTTGGTGGTTCACCAGGACGTAGACGCTCATAAATTTCAAGCAATGCTTTTTCTGTGCTATCTGTATTGTCTTTTTCTAATGTGTTGCTTAAGTATTCGTTATCACCTAAAAGCTCGGTGATTTCTTGATCAGAGCCAAACCCTAATGCGCGTAACAAAACAGTTACAGGAAGTTTACGCGTACGGTCAATACGCACATATACAACATCCTTAGCATCTGTTTCATACTCTAACCAAGCTCCGCGGTTTGGAATTACAGTAGCAGTAAAACCACGTTTTCCGTTTTTATCCACTTTGCCACTATAGTATACGCTTGGAGAGCGAACTAACTGGGAAACGATAACACGTTCTGCACCGTTAATTACGAATGTTCCAGTCTCTGTCATGAGTGGGAAATCTCCCATGAACACATCTTGTTCTTTTACTTCACCAGTTTCCTTGTTGATTAGACGCACTTTTACACGAAGTGGTGCTGCATACGTCACATCACGCTCTTTGCATTCGTCTACAGAGTATTTAGGTTCACCTAAGCTGTAGTCGATAAATTCAAGCGATAGATTTCCCGTAAAGTCTTCAATCGGAGAAATGTCTTGGAACATTTCTCGCAAACCCTCATCAAGAAACCACTGATAAGAAGAGGTTTGAATTTCGATAAGATTTGGTAACTCTAATACTTCACTAATACGGGCATAACTTCTTCGTTGGCGGTGGCGTCCGTATTGAACTAGTTGACCTGTCAACTGCTTCACCCCTCAAATCATGAGTATTATAAATGCACAAAAAATTTGTGCAAAATCACAAATAAATACAACTACTGCTAATAGCGTAGTCTTTTTCTCTTAAAGATAGATACGTTGAGTCTTTCTACCTGCTCAAAAAGAAAAATGGCTTCTATAAGAAAACCATCATTCTGTTTCATAATCTGCTGATTTTACTATCTTTTCCAAGAGAAACAAAAATATACATCTTTCTCAACGCAGAAAATCATATATTGGCATTGTATAATGTTAACATAGCCAAAAATAACCGTCAACGTTTTTTTGATTTTATGATATAATATCCTTTTTTCTTTTCTACAACTTCAACTTCAGAAAATACTTCCTCTAGTTTTTTCAGTGCAGATGGTGCACCTTGCTTCTTTTGAATAACAATCCACAGCTCTCCACCTGGAACTAAATACTCCACAGCCTTTTCTAAAATCTCATGCACGGTATCTTTACCCGCACGAATTGGAGGATTAGATAGAATAGCAGCATACTTGCCATCTACATTTTCATAGACGCTACTTTGAAAAATACGTACATTCTCGATTCTGTTATTAGCGGCATTTTCTTTTGCAAGCCCAAGTGCTCTTTCGTTTACATCCACCATGTGAACGTCACAACCTTGAAACTCTTTCGCTAACGACAAACCAATCGGACCGTATCCACAACCTACATCTAATATATCACCTTTAATATCTGGCATTTGAAACGCTTCAATTAAAAGACGGGAACCAAAGTCCACCTCGTTTTTCGAGAACACCCCATGGTCAGATACAAAAGTGAATTGAGATCCACGAAGTGTAAATTCCCATCGTTTACGATCACTTTTACTCGTAGGGTCGTTAGAAAAATAATGGTCTGCCATATGGCCACCTCTTTTCTTTACAGTTAAAAAAAAAGCTCGCATGAGAGCGAGCTTTTTTAGAGCATCAAAAGTTAATTACTTAACTTCTACAGCAGCGCCAACTTCTTCAAGTTTAGCTTTCATTTCTTCAGCTTCCTCTTTAGAAACGCCTTCTTTGATTGCTTTTGGAGTGTTGTCAACTAATTCTTTAGCTTCTTTTAAGCCAAGACCAGTGATTTCACGTACAGCTTTGATAACTTTGATTTTTTGAGCGCCAGCACTTGCAAGTACTACGTCAAACTCAGTTTTCTCAGCAGCAGCTTCACCAGCGCCACCAGCTACAGCTACAGGAGCAGCAGCAGTTACGCCGAATTCTTCCTCGATAGCTTTTACTAAGTCGTTAAGTTCTAATACAGTCATAGATTTAACTGCTTCAATGATTTGTTCTTTAGTCATTGTAAATATCCTCCCTTAAATAGGTTTGTATTGTTTTATAGATAACAAGTAATTATCTTTTAAAAAATTAAGCGCCTTGCTCTTCCTTTTGATCTGCAACTGCTTTAGTAGCAAGTGCAAGGTTACGGATTGGAGCTTGAAGAACGCTAAGAAGCATAGAAAGTAAGCCTTCACGTGATGGAAGAGTAGCAATAGCTTTAACCTCATCAAGTGTTACAAGTTTACCTTCGATTACACCAGCTTTAATTTCTAAAGCTTCATGTTTTGTAGCGAAGTCGTTTAATACTTTCGCAGGAGCAACTACATCCTCGTTACTGAACGCGATTGCGTTTGGTCCTGTTAAGAATTCGTTTAACTCAGCCATTTCAGCAGACTCTGCAGCACGACGAGTTAAAGAGTTTTTGTAAACTTTGAACTCAACGCCAGCTTCACGTAAGTTTTTACGTAATTCTGTTGCTTCAGAAACTGTTAAACCACGGTAGTCAACAACGATTGTAGATTTACTCGCGCGAAGTTTTTCAGCGATTTCAGTTACAACTTGTTGTTTAGTTTCGATTACTTTGCTCATGTTATTACACCTCCTGTAGATTATATAGAAGATGTACCGAAAGTGCACTAAAAACCTCCATGCCCAACTTGTAGACATGGAGGCATATAGTCACAGAAAAAAGATTCCGCTTCGTATATTAACACCTAGGTAGGAAATTAAGTCGAATCGACACCTACTGTCTACGGTACACTATTTAAATTCACAACATAAATGATTATATTAAAACTTCTTTATGAAGTCAACTTCCAATTTTTACGCAAGTGTAGAAACATCTACGCGTACGCCAGGTCCCATTGTAGAAGCAACAGTTGCGTTCTTCATGTAAGTACCTTTTGCAGCAGCTGGCTTAGCTTTTTGTAGCGTGTCAGCAATTGTTTTGAAGTTTTCTACTAGTTTAGCATCTTCGAAAGATACTTTACCGATTGGAACGTGGATGTTACCAGCTTTATCAACGCGGTATTCAACTTTACCAGCTTTGATTTCGTTAACAGCCTTAGTTACATCGAAAGTAACCGTTCCAGTTTTAGGGTTTGGCATTAAACCTTTAGGTCCTAATACGCGACCAAGTTTACCAACTTCACCCATCATGTCAGGAGTTGCTACTACTACATCGAAATCGAACCAACCTTGTTGGATTTTACCGATGTAATCAGTATCGCCTACGAATTCAGCGCCAGCAGCTTCAGCTTCTTTTGCTTTTTCGCCTTTAGCGAATACTAATACACGTTGCACTTTACCAGTACCGTGCGGAAGAACAACTGCACCACGAATTTGTTGGTCAGCTTTCTTAGGGTCAACACCTAAACGGAATGCAGCTTCTACAGTTGCATCAAATTTAGCTGTGTTTGTTTTCTTTACTAATTCTACTGCTTCTGTTGCAGAGTAAGCAGCTGCACGATCAACAAGCTTCGCAGCTTCTACGTACTTTTTACCTCTTTTAGCCATTTTTATTTCCTCCTCGAATGTGGTTTTAGCGGAATAACCTCCCACGTTTACGCCTTTTTTCCAGGGATAACCTGAGGATGCGCGCCATCCTTTTATTTAAAAAACGATAATCATTTACGATAATAAAGGTTGCGAATTGGAATTCCAGACCCGCAACCTTTTTTTAAAAACAAATCGAATTAGTCTTCGATAACGATGCCCATACTGCGTGCAGTACCTTCAACCATACGCATTGCAGCTTCTACGCTAGCAGCGTTTAGGTCAGGCATTTTAGTTTCAGCGATTTCGCGTACTTTATCACGCTTAACAGTTGCCACTTTATTACGGTTTGGTTCACCAGAACCAGACTCGATACCAGCTACTTTCTTAAGAAGAACAGCAGCAGGAGGAGTTTTAGTAATGAAAGTGAATGAACGGTCCTCAAATACCGTAATTTCAACAGGGATGATAAGACCAGCTTGATCAGCTGTACGAGCGTTGAACTCTTTACAGAAGCCCATGATGTTAACACCTGCTTGTCCTAATGCTGGACCAACTGGTGGAGCTGGGTTAGCTTTACCTGCAGGAATTTGAAGTTTTACCATTTTAATTACCTTTTTAGCCACGAGACACACCTCCTTAAGTCCGTGATGTGGTCAATTGGACAGTGATTTGCCCTCCCACGTCATATTTTATCTGTAACGATAAAATCTTTCAAAAAACGTCTCCGATAACGAAGACGTACTGACTTAAAAGATATTATCACTTTTTACAATTCATTTCAAGTTTCATTTTATAATTTTTCAATTTGATGGAAGTCAAGTTCAACTGGAGTCTCGCGACCAAACATGTCTACAAGCACACTAACTTTCTTCTTCTCCACATCAATTTCTTCAATAGCACCTGTATAATCTGCGAATGGTCCTTCATTTACACGTACTGTCTCATGAAGTTCAAAGTCGAAATCAACCACTTCGTTGTCCATTCCCATATGCTTCATGATGGTAACAACTTCCTCTTCTAATAGAGGAGATGGTTTAGATCCAGAACCCGAAGAACCGACAAAACCTGTTACACCCGGTGTATTACGAACAACATACCAAGAGTCATCAGTCATGATTAGTTCTACTAATACGTAACCTGGGAACACTTTTCTTTTCATTAATTTTTCTTTACCGTTTTTCATTTCTACTTCTACTTCTTCCGGGACAACAACACGGAAAATTTTATCTTGCATACCCATTGATTCTACACGTTTCTCTAGGTTTGCTTTTACTTTATTTTCATATCCAGAATAAGTATGGACAACATACCAACTTTTTTCCATTCATTTAGGACGAGCGTCCTTCCCTCCCTGACGTACATTTTTTTGCGCAAATGAAAAAACCCGTTCACCGGGCTTTTACACAGTTCTTATAAATAACATTATATCATGGATAAGTGCTTCTTATTCAAGAATTAACCAAGAATTAACCGAATTAAAGAAGAAATGCCCATATCAACTACTGCGAAGAAAATCGCAAAGAAGACAACTGTAGCGATAACAGTCGCTGTTGAGCGGAGTAATTCATCTTTTTTAGGCCAACTTACTTTTTTCATTTCGCGACCTACATCGCCGAAAAAGTTCGTTAAACGCATCTGCGGGACCTCCAGTGTATTATTTCAATTATTTATTTTGTTTCCTTGTGAACTGTATGCTTATTGCATGTTTTACAAAACTTCTTTATCTCAAGTCGCTCTACTGAGCTCGTATCTTTCATCGTAGAGTAGTTTCGATTTTTACACTCTTCACATGAGAGTACAACTTTTTTCCTCATTAGTTACACCAACCTTGTAACATTATGTCCCTAAAAATGTATCATACAACAAAAGATAATGTCAATGTCATGACTTCCACTCTCTCTACAAAAAGAAAACAGGTGAATTATTTTACACCTGCGGTATTTACTACGAATTTAAAGTTGTACTCTCTCTCATCTCCATATATCTTTCCAATTTCCTTTTCACACGCTGTAATGCGTTATCAATAGATTTCACATGTCTGTTTAACTGTTCTGAAATCTCTTGATAGGAACGGCCATCTAAGTATAAAGAAAGTACTTTCCTTTCTAAATCGCTTAATAATTCAGATATTTTAGATTCTATGTCTGTATATTCTTCCTGACTAATAATCATTTCTTCAGGATCAGTCACCTTTGCTTCCGAAATAACATCTAATAGCGTTCGATCAGATTCCTCATCGTAAATCGGTTTATCTAATGACACATACGAATTTAATGGAATATGTTTTTGCCTTGTTGCTGTTTTAATAGCGGTAATAATTTGTCGAGTGATACACAGTTCAGCAAATGCTTTGAACGAAGACAGCTTGTCCTCTTTATAATCACGAATCGCCTTAAACAATCCAATCATACCTTCTTGAACAATATCTTCTCGATCGGCACCCACTAAGAAATAAGATCTTGATTTCGCACGAACAAAGTTCTTATATTTGTGAATTAAATATTCTAGAGCGTCAGTATTACCCTTTCGAACTAACTCAACGATTGCCTCATCCTCTAAATCACGAAATGTAACGTCGCCTACACTTACGAAGCCTGCTTCCACCTTGATCCCTCCGACCGCTATATATTTAGCAATATTATACAGTAAAAAGATAAAGAGCGTCAATGCTTCAACGCTCTCCTCTTCTTAATTTTTCTAATTTTTCTGTAATATCTTTACTAAATATCTTTCTCATGGCGGGTTGCTTGTCTTTCGTGTCTTTTGTACGCCTTCTTACTTGCTGCTCCATCGCTTGCACTTCTAACTCTAATTCACGCGCAGATTTCCGAAGTGCACCTTGCGCAAATACAACCCATTGCTCCGTATAATCTGAAGTTGCAACGTATATTTGTGTATTTATACTTCTAAGTTCAATCGTAAGTTGTTCTATCTTTTCATCTGCAGTTTGATTTTTTCTCGTGAATATTACTTCCACCCGCGATTGTTTCATCTTCTTTTCAATACCATGGACTGTATAGGCATCAAAGACAATCATTACTTTTGTGCCTGTATAACCTTGATAATCCGCCATCTTATCAATAAGCGCGTCTCTTGATGATTGTAAATCTACATCCCGCAGTTTTTTCAAGTCTCCCCAAGCTCCGATAATGTTGTAACCGTCAACGATTAAAATATCGTTCATTTTTTATTTACCAATTTCGTGACGTTTACGATATACCTCATACATTAACAAACTTGCGGCTACTGAAGCATTTAAGGATGTAACTTTACCAACCATCGGTAAAGTAATTAAGAAATCACACTTTTCACCAATAATACGACTCATACCTTTTCCTTCACTACCGATTACTAATCCGATTGGCATTTTACCATCTAAATGACGGTAATCCGTTTTCCCTTTAGCATCTGTACCAGCAATCCAAAGTCCACGCTCTTTTAACTCATCAATTGTACGAGATAAATTTGTTACGCGCGCAACAGGAATATATTCAATTGCTCCAGTCGATGCTTTCGCAACTGATGCTGTAAGTCCCACCGCTCTTCTTTTCGGAATAATAATTCCATGAGCTCCTGTTGCATCAGCGGTACGCATAATAGAACCTAGGTTATGTGGATCTTCAATTTCATCTAAAATTAAGAAGAACGGATCTTCATTACGCTTTTCTGCTACTTTGAATAAATCTTCTAACTCAGCATATTGATATGCAGCCACTTGAGCAATTACGCCTTGATGATTACCCTCAACTAATTGATCTAACTTCTTCTTCGGTGCATGTTGTAAAATAATTTTATTTTCTTTCGCTAATGCTAGTACAATCTGTATTTGCCCTTTGGCAGCACCTTCTGCGATCCAAATTTTATTAATATCTCTCCCTGATCGTAACGCTTCAATTACAGGGTTACGTCCGATAATATATTCACTACTCATGATGATGTGCCCCCTTCCTTTTCTTCTAAAACAGCAATTGCCTTATATACAATTTCGTCTAATCTTTCACGATTATTTAATAAGTGATGATAACCGATTAGTGCTTCAAAGGCTGTACTATGTCGATATGTTTGTACATCCGTATTTTTTGGAACGGTACCTGAATTTGCATTACGCCCTCTTCTTAATACCGCCTCTTCTTCCTCTGTCAAAAATGCCGTCTCTAATAAATGATAAACAACTTTTGCCTGTGCTTTTGCCGAAACAAAGCTCGTCCCTAAGCGATGTAATTGATTAGGGCGAACTTTTCCCTTTTGAAGGAGGTGATAGCGGATATATTGTTCATATACCGCATCACCCATATATGCTAACGCTAAGCTGTTTAATTGCTTTGCATCAATCATTTTTATCCTCTTTTCCATCTTGTACCTTGAGCGGTATCTTCTAAAATAATATTACGTTCTTTTAAATCATCGCGAATTTGATCGGATAATGCGAAATCGCGATTTTTACGAGCTTCAATACGCTTTTGGATAAGTGCTTCAATTTCTTCATCAAGCAACTCTTCTTGCGCTAATTCTAATCCTAAAATATCAAATAATATTTCAAGTTGTTTTACGTATGCTTCAATTACAACTTTAGAAGTATGTTCTTCTAACAAATATTGATTTGCATGATTTGCTACATTATATAATTCAGTAATCGCATTAGCTGTATTGAAATCATCGTCCATTGCTTCTTCAAATGCAACCTGGAATTTTTCCATTTCAGCTAACCATTTCTCATTATGATCTGTTAAATCTGTACTACTTTCCATACGATGCTTTAAATTACCGTAAGCTGTTTTAATTCTTTCTAGCCCATTATTCGTACTTTGTAATAACTCTTCACTAAAGTTAATTGGGTGACGGTAATGTACCGATAACATAAAGAATCTAATTAACTGTGGATCATATTGCTTAATGATGTCGTGCACTAAAATGAAGTTTCCAAGTGACTTAGACATCTTCTCGTTATTAATATTAATATATCCATTATGCATCCAATATCGTGCAAATGTTTTTCCAGTCAACGCCTCGGACTGCGCAATTTCATTTTCATGATGAGGAAACGCTAAATCTTGACCACCAGCATGAATGTCAATTGTATCCCCTAAATATTTACGCGCCATTGCTGAGCATTCAATATGCCATCCTGGGCGTCCTTTCCCCCAAGGGCTTTCCCAGAAGATTTCCCCTTCTTTCGCAGCTTTCCATAAAGCAAAGTCAAGAATGTCTTGTTTCTTTTCTCCTACTTCAATACGTGCACCGTGACGTAAATCTGCGATTGGTTGATGCGATAGTTTACCGTAACCTTCGAACTCTTTCGTTCTAAAGTACACATCACCTTCTGATTCATATGCGTATCCCTTATTCACAAGTTCTTGAATAAATTCAATAATAATATCCATATTTTCCGTTACACGCGGATGAACCGTTGCATGTTTGCAACCTAGCGCCGTTACATCTTCAAAGTACGCTTCAACGAAACGGTCTGCAATCGTCGGTACATCTTCACCCAATTCATTTGCCGCCTTAATTAACTTATCATCCACATCAGTAAAGTTAGATACATACTGCACGTCATATCCCTTATATTCTAAGTAACGGCGTACTGTATCAAATACCATAGGTGGTCTTGCATTCCCAATATGAATATAGTTATAAACTGTAGGTCCGCACACATACATCTTTACCTTATTTTCTTCTAATGGAATAAACTCTTCTTTTTGACGTGTTAACGTATTATAAATGTGAATAGTCATTTTTATCCTTCCTTTCTACCTTTACTTCCAGTTGTTTCTTTAATTTATCAAGCTCCACTTCCATAGCCTTTAATTTATCAAAAATTGGATCCGGAAGATCGGAATGATTTAACTCTTGACCAATCTTTACTCCATTTTGAATTACGACTCGGCCTGGTATACCTACAACTGTAGAATGTGCAGGAACTTCTTTTAATACGACCGATCCTGCTCCGATTTTAGAATTCTCTCCCACAGTAATAGAACCAAGGACTTTAGCACCCGTTGCAATTAATACATTATCCTGAATTGTAGGGTGCCTCTTTCCTTTTTCTTTTCCTGTACCACCTAATGTAACTCCTTGATAAATCGTTACATTATCACCAATTTCACACGTTTCTCCAATTACAACTCCCATTCCATGATCGATGAAAAAGTGCCGACCAATAGTTGCTCCTGGATGAATCTCAATGCCCGTAAAAAAGCGACTCACTTGTGAAACAAAGCGTGCAAGAAAGAAAAAATTCCTTTTGTAAAAAGCATGTGCAATTCGATGGGCCCAAACTGCATGTAATCCAGAGTAAGTTAAAATGACTTCGAAATAACTTCGTGCCGCTGGATCCTGTTCAAAAACGACTTCAATATCTTCCCGAAGCCTCTTAAACATCGATGTTCCCTCCCCTTTATGGGCTGCTTTTTTCGAGTAAACTAACTTCCCTTAACTCCCCACTTATCCCCCTAAATCTTTATACAAGAAGATAAAACTTATACTCCTACCCATTTACATGGTATAAAAAAAGACGCCTCTGTCATATTGACAGAGACGCCTTATAAGCGCGGTTCCACTCTGTTTAGGCTAAAGAAAGCCTCAAACTCATCCATGATAACGGTTTACACCGCTTCTGTTTACTTTGCGCCCTAAGACGTTCCACGAAATACTTCGCCGTTCAACAGAAGACTCGAAGGGGCATTTCAAAAATCCGCTTATAAACCACTTCCAGCCTAAAGGTGGTTCTCTCTGTAAAAAGCCTGATTTTCTACTTCTCCTTCTCGTCGCTTTTCCTTATTAGGTTTTAGGTATACTTATTATATTTCTAAACCTAGAAAATGTTAACCAATTACTTTTTGAATACGATTTAAAACTTTTTCTTTTCCAAGAAGAGCAATAGCGTTAGGAAGCTCTGGACCATGTGTTTGTCCAGTAGTAGCAACACGGATTGGCATAAATAGATTTTTACCTTTATGTCCTGTTTCCTTTTGAACTGCTTTAATAGCCGCCTTAACTGCTGCTGGCTCCATTGCTTCTAGAGCTTCTAATTGATCGGCAAATGTACGAAGTACTTCAGGTACTTGTTCACCTTTCAATACTTCTTGTCCCTCTTCTTCATGATCAACATGATCTTTAAAGAACATTTCAGAAAGCTCTACAATTTCAGCTCCAAAGCTCATTTGGTCATGATATAAAGCAATTACATCACGAACCCAAGCTTGTTCTTGCTCACTTAAGTTTTCACCTACGCGACCCGCTTTCACTAAATGCGGTAAGCTTAGTTCAACAACCGTATCTAAATCTTGTTTTTTCATATATTGGTTGTTCATCCATTTTAGTTTTTGAGAATCAAATAATGCAGGTGATTTTGATAAACGAGCTGCATCAAACATTTTGATAAACTCATCTTGAGAGAAGATTTCTTCTTCACCTACTGGTGACCAACCTAGTAATGCAATAAAGTTAAAGATTGCTTCTGGAAGATATCCAAGCTCTTTATATTGCTCAATAAATTGAATAATAGATTCGTCACGCTTACTTAGCTTTTTACGACTTTCGTTTACAATTAAAGTCATATGACCGAATTGCGGGATATCCCAACCGAAAGCTTCATAAATCATCATTTGTTTTGGCGTATTTGAAATATGATCATCACCACGAAGTACGTGTGTAATTTCCATCAAGTGATCATCTACTGCTACCGCAAAGTTATAAGTTGGAATTCCATCTTTTTTCACGATAACGAAATCGCCAAAATCATTTGAATGGAATGCAACTTCGTCTTTTACGATATCTTTAAACGTGTAGTCGCGATCAGCCGGTACACGGAAGCGAATACTTGGAATGCGGCCTTCAGCCTCAAAACCTTTCATTTTCTCCTCAGTTAAATCACGGTGATTTCCTGCATAACGCGGTGTTTCACCACGAGCGATTTGACCTTCACGCTCTGCTTCTAGCTCTTCTTCTGTCATATAACATTTGTAAGCTAAACCACGCTCTAATAAATCTTCATATAGTTTTTTATAAATATCTAAACGCTCTGTTTGACGATATGGTCCAAATTCACCACCAACATCAACACCTTCATCCCAGTCCATACCGAGCCATTTCAAGTATTTTAATTGGCTTTCTTCTCCACCAGCAACATTACGTTTTACATCAGTATCTTCAATACGAATAATAAACTTACCATCTTGATGACGAGCAAATAAATAATTAAATAATGCCGTACGCGCATTTCCGATATGTAAGTGTCCTGTTGGACTTGGCGCATAGCGCACTCTCACTTGCTTTTCCATAATTGGTACACCTTCCAATCTTAATGTCAACACATTCTATAATTGTACACCAAAAAAACGTGATTATCCATCTTACGAATTAAAAACCATTATTTTTTCTGTAATAAAACAACCGCTTGAGAAGCAATTCCTTCTTCTCTACCTGTAAATCCTAATTTTTCTGTTGTTGTTGCCTTTACATTAATATTATCAATAGACGTTTCTAATAGTTCACTAATACGTTTACGCATGCTTTCAATATGCGGTGCCATTTTTGGTTTTTGTGCAATAATTGTACAATCAAGGTTCCCTAGCTCGTAACCTTGTTCACGCACAAATTCCCAAACTTTTTGTAACAATACAGCTGAATCTGCATCTTTAAAGGCAGGATCGGTATCAGGAAAATGCTTGCCAATATCCCCTGCTGCAATTGCTCCTAAACATGCGTCAGCAATCGTATGTAACAATACGTCAGCATCCGAGTGACCAATTAATCCTTTCTCATGAGGAATTGTAATTCCACCGATAATTAACGGTCTACCTTCCGCAAATTCATGTACATCAAAACCTTGTCCAATTCGAAACATTCTTTACATCCTCCTCAAGCTAAACTACTGAGCTTTATGCCTCTATATTATATCGCTATCCCTATAAAGAAAAGCCCGGCCGTTGCCGAGCTTTTCTTTACTATGATACCATCACTTCTATTTCTTCTGAACATGAAGGAAACTTTCAGCAATTAATAAATCCTCTGGGGTTGTCACTTTAATATTATAGTAACTCCCATCTACTACACCTACTTGCTTTCCGATACGTTCTACGAGACTTGCATCATCTGTACCAAGGAAACAACTCTGTTTTGCACTTCTATGAGCTTCTAATAAAAGAGGAACAGAGAATCCTTGCGGTGTTTGAACAGCTTTAAGCAGAGAACGTTCTATCGTTTCAACAACAACATTCTGTTCTACTTTCTTAACTGTATCCTTCACTGGTACCGCACAAATGGAAGCACCATGTTTTTCTGCCGAAGTTAATACATCTTGAACCATTTTATTCGTTACGAACGGGCGCGCACCATCGTGTACAAGAACATATCCAACTCCGCTCACATGATGAAGCGCATTATATACGCTATCTTGTCTTTCAGCTCCGCCCTGAATAAATTGCACCTGTTTTTCAACCGGGTACTTCTGCATTAACTCCTCAAAATATGGACGTTCCTCTTCGTTAATTGCCATAATAATACTTTTACACGCTTTATCTTTTTCAAAAGCACGTAATGTATGTACAATGATCGGTACTTCATTTATAAGTAAGAACAACTTATTTTTGCCAGCACCCATTCGTTTTCCTTGACCCGCTGCTGGAATAATTAATGTATACATATTAATAATCCTCTACTTATAATGCTTTTTCTAATAATTTACGTTTTGCGAAAATCATACGACCAGCTGATGTTTGCAACACACTCGTAACAAGTACATTGAGTTGCGAACCAACATATTCTCTACCATCTTCTACTACAATCATCGTGCCATCATCTAAGTATGCAACACCTTGATTTTGCTCTTTACCATCTTTCACAACATAAACACTTAGTTCTTCGCCAGGGAGTACAACTGGTTTAATTGCATTTGCTAAATCGTTAATGTTTAACACTGTTACTCCTTGTAATTCAGAAACTTTGTTTAAGTTGAAATCATTTGTTACAACAGTTCCACCAGTGACTTTCGCTAACTTTACAAGCTTGCTATCCACTTCTTGGATATCCTCAAAATCGCCTTCATAAATCTCTACCGGAATTGGCATCTCTTTTTGAATACGATTTAAAATGTCTAATCCTCTTCGGCCACGATTACGCTTTAACGCATCAGAAGAATCGGCAATATGCTGTAGCTCTTCTAATACGAATTGTGGAATCACAATTGTTCCTTCTAAAAACTTCGTTTGGCAAATATCAGCAATACGTCCATCAATAATTACACTCGTATCGAGAATTTTCCAATGAACTGTAGATTTTTCTACCTCTGCCTCTTCGTTCTCACTATTGTTTTTCTTCTTACCTCCGCGTTGGGGTAATGTAAATAATCCTAACAATTCATTTCTCTTTTTAAACCCTACTTGGAATCCTAAATAACCAAGTAAAAGGGTAAAGAACACTTGTAATACTGTACTAATGACTGGAATCGTGAATTCACGAATTGGTATTAAAATTAAATATGCAACAATAAGACCAGAGATCAATCCTAATGTACCAAATAAAACATCTGCTACAGGTGCCTTTACAAGGGCTTCTTCGATATGCTTAATAAGTTGGACAATATAATCTACAAGCCAAAATGTTGTTAAAAATAAAATAATTGCACCAATAATCGCACGAACATACGATCCCTCGAGCCATGGAACAGCACCGATGTCCAATACATTAATAACTTTTGGGATAAAGAAAATCCCTAATGCTCCCCCGATTACTAAAAAGAAGAGCTGTACGATCCGTTTTAACATCCAACCACCTCCTACTCATTATTAACCATTGTTTCGCTAATCAAAACGCCGAATGCAAAAGCGGATGTGTTTTTTTGTAAATAGTTTTATTTACCAATATACCATATCATATACCAAAAGTGTTCTAGTGTCGTTATATTATGGAATCAATGTAATATTCTTAATTGTGTCTACTCATGTAGAGATGCTCTTGAATTCTTTTTAAACCTTCTCGTATTTTCTTCGCCCTGACTTCTCCAATTCCTTCCACATCGTCCAATTCATTAATAGTTGCACGACAGACACCTTGTAACGTTTTAAATCGATTAATTAAATTTTCAATGATAAGTGGCGGAACACGAGAAATTTTACTTGTGATTCGGTATCCTCTTGGTGTCACGCTTGCTTCTAAGCTTGTTTGTCCTGGATAGCCAAGCAATTTAACTAAATCGCTATCCTCTAGAAGTTGTGTATTTGCAAGATCTTGTAACTTTTTCAAAATTTGATGGTGATCTTGCGTTTTTTCTTGATAATAGTCTTTAATTAATAACGCTGCCTCTGCTTCTAAGTCGGCTAGTAATTCTGTAAGCTGTAAACGAATTAACCTTCCTTCTGTTCCTAACTCATGAATATAGCTCAATATTTCATTTTTAATACGCAGTACCATTTCAACACTATGTAAAACATGAACGACCTCGGACATTGTAACGACCTCTTCAAATTCTAGAATGCCCAAATTCGTAATACCATCATTCCATACAGCTTTATATTTTTCTAACGTTTGAATAGCTTGATTTGCCTTCGTTAAAATAACACCTATATCCTTTAGTGTATAACGTAAGCTCCCTTGATATAGTGTAATTACGTTACGTCTTTGTGAAATAGCCACAACAAGGCTGCCCGTCTGCTTGGCTACACGCTCTGCCGTTCGGTGGCGCATACCCGTTTCAATAGAATCAATGGCTGACTCTGGAACTAATTGTGCATTTGCAATTAAAATTTTACTCCCAGTTTCATTTAAAATAAGTGCCCCATCCATTTTTGCTAATTCATATAAACTAGCAGGTGAGAATGCACAATTAATGTGAAACCCTCCATCAACAATACTTTTAATCTGCTCATTATACCCAAGAACAATTAGTCCCCCTGTTTGCGCACGAAG
The DNA here is from genome assembly GCF_001884235.1 of Bacillus paramycoides. GTDB lineage: Bacteria > Bacillota > Bacilli > Bacillales > Bacillaceae_G > Bacillus_A > Bacillus_A paramycoides. Next base: position 51,824 of record NZ_MAOI01000029.1, read on the forward strand.
TACGTTATCTATCCCTTCGCGCAGTGGTGTTCCTGGGGCAACGAGCTGTAGAATGTTAATCATACTTTTGACACGTTGCTTGTTTTCCTCCATAGCCTAGCCTCCTAATGTCAAACGAAGCGCTTCTCCTAAATTAGAAACACCCACTACCTCAATCCCATCCGGAATTGTCCATCCCCCTAAATTTTTTCTAGGAATAATAGCACGTTGAAATCCTAATTTCGCTGCTTCTTGTACACGTTGTTCAATTCTTGATACTCTTCTTATTTCTCCAGTTAGTCCTACTTCTCCTATTACCGCATCAGTTGGTGCAGTAGATTTATCCTTGAAACTTGAAGCGATACTTAATGCGACAGCTAAATCAATTGCTGGTTCATCTAATTTCAAACCACCTGCGACTTTTAAATACGCATCTTGATTTTGCAACAATAAACCTGTTCTTTTTTCTAGTACTGCCATAATAAGTGAAACGCGGTTATGATCAATTCCCGTCGCCATTCTTCGAGGATTTCCAAAACTAGTAGGGGAGATTAATGCTTGTATTTCTACTAAAACCGGTCTTGTTCCTTCCATTGAAGCAACCACTGTGGATCCTGCGACTCCAACCGGCCTTTCCTCAAGGAAAATTTCAGAAGGGTTTAAGACTTCCGCAAGACCAAGTTCCTTCATTTCAAAGATACCCATTTCATTCGTGGAACCAAAACGGTTCTTAACAGCCCGCAAAATACGATATGTATGGTGGCGATCTCCTTCAAAGTAAAGAACTGCATCAACCATATGTTCTAACATACGCGGCCCTGCAATTGCACCCTCTTTTGTCACATGCCCGACGATAAAAATAGGGATCCCCTTTGTCTTTGCAAGTTTCATTAGTTCTGCTGTACATTCACGTACTTGTGCCACACTTCCAGGAGCTGACGTCACTTCGGGTAAATGTATCGTTTGAATAGAGTCAATAACAACAAAGGCTGGATTCATCTCTTCAATATGTGCTGCAATTCGTTGTAAGTCAGTCTCTGATACAACGAATAAATTACTACCCTTTACATGCAAACGATCTGCACGAAGTTTTATCTGCTTTGCCGACTCCTCACCCGATATATATAATACATCATATGAAGAATCTGCTAATTGCGATGAAATCTGTAATAGCAATGTCGATTTCCCAATCCCAGGGTCTCCACCAATGAGTACTAAAGATCCATCTACAATGCCTCCACCAAGTACACGGTTAAACTCCTGAAATTTCGTTTCAATACGCGCCTCAGACTTTGTTTCTACTTCTGTTAGGCGTCTTGGTTTTGTTACTTCTGATTGAATTGCATTTGCATAATTAAGGCGCCTTGATGATACAACTGGTTCCATCTCTTCAACAAGCGTATTCCATTGACCACATCCAGGACATTTTCCCATATATTTTGGTGACTGATAACCACATTCTTGACATGTAAATTTTGTTTTCTTTTTAGCCATATCTTTTTATAGTTCACTTCACTTTCATCTATAAACGTTTATCCTTCTCGTACAAGAAAGAGGGCTATCACGTAGCCCTCTTTGTTTGTCTATACTTATTTTACCTTTTCCGCACTATGAATGACAAATGATTCTCCTTCTACATCAAAGATAACTTTTTGTCCTTTCTCAATAGCACCTTTTAAAAGCTCTTCTGATAGTCTATCTTCTACATGTTTCTGAATTGCTCTACGAAGCGGACGAGCACCGTACTCACGATCAAATCCTTTATCAGCAATTGCTGAAATTGCTCCTTCTGTTAAGTGCAATTCAATTTCTTGTTCTTTTAAGCGATTCACTAACTGATTTACCATAAGTGTTACAATTTCTTGAATATGTTTTTTCTCAAGCATATGGAACACGATAATTTCATCGATACGGTTTAAGAATTCTGGACGAAATGCTTTTTTCAATTCATCCATTACTTTACCTTTCATATCCGAATAATCACGGCTCTCATCTTGTACGTTAAATCCAAGATGTTTATTACGTTTTAATGCCTCTGCACCAACATTAGACGTCATAATAACAATTGTATTACGGAAATCAACTGTACGCCCTTTAGAATCTGTTAAACGGCCGTCTTCTAATACTTGTAATAAAATATTAAACACATCAGGATGAGCTTTCTCTACTTCATCTAATAAGACAACTGAATATGGCTTACGACGAACTTTCTCTGTTAATTGTCCACCTTCTTCATATCCAACATATCCTGGAGGAGATCCAACTAAACGAGAAGTAGAATGCTTTTCCATGTACTCAGACATATCGATGCGGATCATTGCATCCTCATCACCGAACATAGATTCCGCTAATGCCCTTGCTAGTTCCGTTTTACCTACACCAGTCGGCCCTAAGAAAATAAATGAGCCAATCGGGCGTTTCGGATCTTTTAATCCCGCTCTCGCACGACGAACAGCTTTTGCTACAGCTACGACTGCTTCTTCCTGCCCAATTAAACGATCGTGTAAAATTGATTCTAAGTTTAATAATTTATCCGTCTCTGTTTGTGCAAGTTTAGAAACCGGAATACGTGTCCATGTGGAAACGACATTTGCAATATCTTCTACTGTTACTTCTGAATTTTCTTTTCCTTGTTGCTCTTTCCACTGACGCTTTGTATCTTCTAACTTTTCACGTAAACGTTGTTCCATATCACGTAAGGAAGCAGCTTTTTCAAATTCTTGGCTTTGTACAGCTGCATCTTTTTCTTTTCGAATTTCCTCAAGCTTCACTTCAAGCTCTTTTAAGTTTGGCGGTGTTGTATAAGAACGTAAGCGCACTTTTGATGCAGCCTCATCAATTAAATCGATTGCTTTATCAGGTAAGAAACGATCTGTAATGTAACGATCTGAAAGTTTTACAGCCGCATCGATTGCATCGTCTGTAATAGATACGCGGTGATGCGCCTCATAACGGTCACGCAAACCTTTTAAAATTTGAATTGATTCTTCTAAGTTTGGTTCATCAACATGAATTGGTTGGAAACGTCTTTCTAATGCCGCATCTTTTTCAATATATTTGCGATACTCATCTAAAGTTGTTGCACCAATACATTGTAATTCACCACGTGCTAAAGATGGTTTTAAAATATTCGATGCATCAATTGCACCTTCCGCCCCTCCTGCACCAATTAACGTATGAAGCTCATCAATAAATAGAATAATATTACCAGCTTGGCGAATCTCATCCATCACTTTCTTTAAACGATCCTCAAATTCACCACGATATTTTGTACCAGCAACAACTGTACCCATATCTAATGTCATAACACGCTTATCTCTTAACGTTTCAGGAACTTCATTATTTACAATTTGTTGCGCTAACCCTTCTGCAATTGCCGTTTTACCTACACCAGGCTCTCCAATTAATACTGGATTGTTTTTTGTTCTACGACTTAACACTTCAATTACGCGTTGAATTTCTTTACTACGTCCAATAACAGGATCTAGTCTGCTTTCACGTGCAACAACTGTTAAATCACGTGCTAAACTGTCAAGTGTAGGTGTATTCGCATTTGTTGATGAACCACCTTGATGACCTGAACTAGCTTCATTACTTCCAAGGAGTTGTAACACTTGTTGTCTTGCTTTATTTAGGCTTACACCTAAATTATTTAAAACACGTGCTGCTACACCTTCACCTTCACGGATTAAACCAAGTAAAATATGTTCTGTTCCAACGTAGGAATGGCCCAATTTACGAGCTTCGTCCATAGACAACTCAATAACTTTTTTAGCACGAGGTGTGTAATGCACTGTTTGAGAAGCTTCCGTTCCACGTCCAATTAATGCTTCTACCTCTTTTTGAACTTTCTCTGGACTTAATCCAAGAGCAATTAACGCTTTTGCTGCAATTCCTTCACCTTCGCGTACAAGCCCAAGTAAAATATGTTCTGTTCCAATATTATTATGCCCAATGCGAATTGCTTCCTCTTGAGATAAAGCTAATACTTTCTGTGCTCGTTCTGTAAATCTTCCAAACATCATAGAAATCGCCTCCTACTTGCGCTTAATTTTGTTCAATTCGTAATCGCTCACGGATTAAGGTTGCTCTTCGATAATCTCTTTCTTCTGGTCCTAAAGGTCCTCCTGCATATTGTTGCAAAATGCCTGGCTGAGTAAGAACCATTAATTCAGTCAAAATATTTCTCGATATACCTTGTATATATCCTAGGTCAATACCAAGTCGTACATCTGATAAGCAAGTGGCTGCTTCCGCAGATTGAATTAAACGACTGTTAGCTAGTATGCCGTAAGAACGATATACTTTATCTTCAAGCTCAATACTTGAATTTTGTACAATTAATTCTCTAGCCATTTTTTCTTGTTGTATGATTTGTTGGATGACACTCTTTAAATCTGCAATAATATCTTCTTCTGATTTTCCTAGTGTCATTTGATTTGACACTTGAAATATATTACCTAACGCTTCGCTACCTTCACCGTATATTCCTCTTACTACTAGCCCTAATTTTTGAATTACTTGTATAATACGGTTAATTCTTTTCGTTAAAACCAGTCCCGGTAAATGAATCATTACCGAAGCCCTTAATCCTGTACCGACGTTAGTCGGACAACTCGTAATATATCCAAGCGATTCATCAAAAGCATATTCAACCTCTTCCTCGATCCAATTATCTATTTGATTGGCACTTTGAAGCGCCTCTGATAACTGCAGACCTGAAAATAGGCACTGAATCCTAACATGATCTTCTTCATTAAGCATGATACTTATATGTTCACTTTCTGATAGTAGGCATGCTCCGTATTCTGTTCCTGCAAGATTTGGACTAATTAAATGCTTCTCAACTAAAACTCTCCTTTGAAGAGGATTTAATTCATTCATTTTTAATAGTTCAAACTCTCCAAAAGGTTCTACCGGTTTATTTATAAACTTCTTCTTAAATAATTCATGAATCTGTTTAGCTTCTTCCTCGTTTTGCATAGTAGAGAATTGATATTTTTTTAAATTACGAGCCAAACGAATTCGACTACTTAAAACAATATCAGAATCAGGGCCATCCCCCTTCATCCATGGACTAATCGCTTCATTCATAATTCTGTCCAGTGACATAGAACTATTCCCCCTCTCTATGCTCACTAAGCTGATTTTCAAGAGCTCGAATTTTATCTCGTATTTCAGCTGCTTTCTCAAATTCCTCTTTCTGTACATATTGTTTCAGATTGAGTTTTAGTTCATCTAATTCTTTCTTTAAGTAGATATTTCCTTCTATACGTTCTGGAATTTTTCCACAATGATCTGTATGCCCACCATGAAGACGTTTTAATAGTGGCTTTAAATGTTCCTTAAAGGTGTCATAACAAGATGCACACCCAAAGCGTCCCACTTTTGTAAACTGTTCATATGTCATCTTACAATTTGGGCATCTTAATATACTTGCATTTGAAAATGTATTCTGTCCTTCTTCAAACGTTGCTGATTCACCATGTAATAATCCAGCTAATAAATCGTGAAACGAAAAATTAGACTGCGGTGATTGAAAGAAAGACGTATAGCCACTTTGTTCTGCACACTGCTCACAAAGATGAACTTCCGCCTTTTTCTCGTTGATTACTTTTGTATAATGTAAAGTTGCTGGTCTTATATTACAGTTTTGACAAGTCATCGCTATCCCCACCTTTACAACAGGAACGATCTATCTCATGATACTTTTCATACATTACTAGATTGTTCTCTTTCCTTAATCCATTTAATAAAAGTACATGTTATCTTTCAAAATCTCTACAATATTAAACTGCACTATCTTAGTTATCATTCGTAACAAAAGTTATATTTATTTATATTTCAGTGTTCTTAACATTGCGCATAATATTCGAGCCCTAAGTTCATCTCGAGAAGGAACATCCATTAATAATACAGAACGATCTAGTACGCTTAACATAAGTTTAGCTTCACGATTTGTTATAATACCCTCTTCTATTAAACGTATAATCATGCTTTCTGCATTTCCTTGTGCAACGCTATGATCAATCATATGAAGCATTTGATCAATAATGTCTATATCGTCATGCAGTTTGACTTTTATAATGCGAATGTAACCTCCTCCACCTCGTTTACTTTCTACTACGAATCCTCTTTCTAACGTAAAACGGGTATTGATTACATAGTTGATTTGAGATGGCACACAATCGAATCGATCTGCGATCTCATTCCTCTTGATTTCAATCACATTATTATTGCTTAAGTCAATAACTTGCTTTAGATATTTCTCAATGATATCAGATATATTTCTCATTTATCCGCCACCTTTATTGACTTTGACTATCTTTGACTTTAATTATATACGTATTAAAAAAATTTGCAACTCTTTTGCTTATTCACTATCCTAGCCACATTTCTCAATCTTTAATCAAAAGAGTGATTCTTTAAGTAAAGATTTTTTAAATTACTATGAATTATAAAAGAAAACACAAAAAAACACGAGTCAAAAGACTCGTGCTTTAGTTGCTTGGCGACGTCCTACTCTCACAGGGACAAGGTCCCAACTA
>NZ_MAOI01000030.1 GCF_001884235.1 Bacillus paramycoides
TTTAACGCATTATCCGAAAGAAGTCTCCTTCCTCAAGCGTTGTGAAGGACAATAGTCCAACGGTAGGTGGGAGATGCATTTCGATTTGGTGTAGCCAAAAAAAATTGTTTTTTCTATTTATTTCACCTCTGATATAATCAGTCTTATAAGAGGTAAAGTTTGGTATAACAATGAAATTAGATAATAATAACGCAGTGTTCATGTTGTGCTATCACCTTTGGTGGCTCGCCATAGATAAAGTAAAACAGTTTATGGGAAATCAAGG
>NZ_MAOI01000031.1 GCF_001884235.1 Bacillus paramycoides
TTATTGCCCCCCTGTTCGTGACAAGGACGAGATATGGCCAGCGTATGCCAAAATAAAAAGAGCCAGGTCCATAAAAAAATAAGGACCTGGCTCATAAAGACATAATTATGTAAAGCCGTTAACTTCCCTACGCTGGTACGAGCCAGATCAGGTCCAAAGGGTTAAGAAGTTCACACGCTTCTCTCTCAGCCTACGCATACGTTAGGCACCCCTAGTTTATCACTGATTTAATTTTCAATACTTTCCCATCATACACGATAATCTGAAAAATGCAAAGGTTAATTCTTTTATTGTTTACGGAATCATCCAAGTCAAATAATAAGCCTGCACATACGTCATAATCCCAACAATAATAACGAAGAATAGACTATGCTTCACCGTGAAACGGAACAGATCTGATTCTTTCCCAGCAAGACCAACTGCCGCACAAGCAATCGCAATCGATTGCGGAGAAATCATTTTACCTGTTACACCACCTGTTGTATTTGCTGCAACGAGAAGCACTTCAGATACGCCAACTTGCTGCGCTGTAATTGCTTGTAAATTCGAGAACAGTGCATTCGCTGACGTATCTGATCCTGTTAAGAATACGCCAATCCAGCCTAGGAATGGTGAGAAGAACGGGAATAATCCGCCAGTTCCTGCTAGCGCTAACGCTAATGTAGAAGATAAACCAGAATAGTTTGCGATAAATGCGAATCCTAATACGAATCCGATAGATAGAATTGGCATTTTCAGTTCGTTTAATGTTTCTTTAAATGTTGCTACTGCATCTTTTGCACTCATTTTCAAAATAAAGATAGAAATGATACACGCAATTAAAATCGCTGTTCCAGTCGCTGATAAAATATCTAATTTCAAGATTGCTTCATAAGGTGTTGGTTTATTTACAATAGGCTCTGCTTTCATTACTAAATTGTGCAAGCCTGGAATTTCAAACTTAAATACAAGACTTTCTAAAGCGCCGCCTGGAGCGAATAATGCTTTAAAGAAATTTTGGCTCCAAATGACTACCATCACAGTTAAAATAATGAACGGAGACCATGCTTTTACTACTTTTCCTACTGTTAGTTTCGGCATAGATGTCACCGTCGTTGCTGCTACTTCGCTATTCGCTTCTTTAGACTGATAAATTTCTTTCGGCTGCCAAACTTTTAAGAATAGCGATAAACTTACTAAACTTACAAGTGCTGACGTAATATCAGGAAGTTCTGGCCCTAAAAACGTCGCTGTAATAAACTGTGTAATTGCAAATGAACTACCCGCTACAAATAAAGCAGGCCACGTTTGTCTTACTCCTTTAAAACCGTCCATTAAAAATACGATAAAGAATGGAACAAATAAAGATAAGAATGGTAATTGATGCCCAGCCATTTGTCCGATTTTATGCGGATCAATGCCTGTTACTTGTCCAGCAACTGTAATCGGAATCCCCATTGCTCCGAACGCTACTGGTGCAGTATTTGCGATTAAACAAAGACCTGCTGCATATAAAGGATTTAATCCAAGACCTGCAAGAAGCGCTGCCGTGATCGCTACTGGTGCACCAAATCCTGCTGCCCCTTCTAAAAATGCTCCAAATGAAAATCCGATTAAAATAACGAGTAATCGATGGTCATTTGTAATTGATAATACAGATGCACGAATGACATCAAATTGACCTGTTTTCACAGAAATTTTATATAAAAATACCGACATAATGATAATCCAAGCAATTGGCCATAATCCGTATAAGAAACCATACCCGGTTGCTGCCATTGCCATTGTGAACGGCATTTTATACGCAAATAACGCCACCAAAATTGTTAATACAACTGTAATAAATCCTGCCACATACCCCTTCATGCGGAAAACTGCTAAAGCTAAGAAAAAAAAGATAATTGGAATAAGTGCGACCGCTGCGGAAATCCAAATGTTACCGAATGGGTCATAAACTTGTGTCCATGTGTTCATTGTTCTCTCCCCCTCAATAATCCCCTTTTAAATAAAACATAACCTTATCAATAGACTATCAGGTCATCATACCTTTCAGCCTAAAAATAAAAAACGTTTGAGAAAACGTTTTCACTAAGTTTCATTTCTACTTTAACATATCATTTTCCATTAAAAAAGATTTTTTTGAAAATTTTATTATCTCGCGTGAAAATCTTACAAAAACGTCACGTTCTTGTAAGGTTCATCGATAGGAAGCTAGACAAATTTCCTGCATAATAAAAGTATAACAACGGACATTATTTATGAGGTGATATATATGAACGGAAACAAAATACTAGCAGCTTTATCATACTTTAGTGTACTATTTGCGCCTATCTTATTCCCTATTATCGTTTGGATTGTAGGCGATTCTGAAACAAAGCCACATGCGAAACGAGCTCTATGGACACACATAATTCCAAGTATCGCTACATTTATCGGTTTAATGATTCTAGGAATTATGGGCGTTGGATCTGAACAACCTGATGTAACATTTGGAATCGGAGCAATGATTGTCTTATGTATTTGCGGAATCATTAGCTTATACTACTTCATTTGGAACATCGTAAAAGGTATTAAAGTACTGAAAGCTTAATTTTAAACAAACGTTTAATTCAAAAAGGACACTTGCAATTTGCAAGTGTCCTTTATCCCGCTATTTGCGGGCAGTAAGACTCCCACCTCGAAATTCAGCTGGAGCAAAGAAGTTAGGTGGGAGATCCACTGCCCGTAAACGCCCGATTGGTTAGGGCTGATAATCAGTGGGGGATGCCCCCCACTGATTAAAGTTTCACTTTATCTTCTGCGTTTCTTCTTTTTTCTCATCATTTTCTTTCGGCGCGTATTCACTTTATCCGCTATAATATGGAGTGTACTCGCCACAACAATTCCCATTACAAACGTTACAATTTCAACTTCATGTTCCTTCGCAATTTCTATTAAATTTCCGTCCAATACTATTACATTTAATAGGAATAAAAACGGAGAAAACACGATTAACATGTATGCAATACGAATAATATCACCAATTATAATCGTATGTGTGAAAAAGGAACGATGGGGCATTACGCTCCTATATGGATACCAAAAAATGCGGAGGAATCCCCATTTATTATACGCATTACTGTACGTATCTAAATCCGGTGTTAAAAATGAAGTACCTACTAAAAAGCCAATTGCAAAAGTTAATAAAAAATCAAAATTTGTTAATCCATACGAAAAGAGCATAAACAAAACAACTGGAAGAGATATTAAGTTTATTTTCGTATGCGTTCTTCCTGATGGCATAATGCACTTCCTCGCTTACGTTCGCCCTGTCATCCTATGACAGTTCTCACCTATTGATCTAATTTTTGATCGATAAATGATGTGTCTATATCCGAACTAAACCATTCTGCCAACTTCACTCGTGCCTTATCTTTCACATCTTCATTTACGTATATCGATGCTTGTAATAGTGCGGCCGTTAACGCACCCAAATCATCCGTATAACCAATTCCAGCAATGAAATCCGGGATTGCATCAATCGGTGCAATGAAATAAGCAAGTGCTCCAATTACAATAATTTTCACTCGTTTTGGAACATCAGGTCTTTGCAAAACGTAAAACAATAATAAACTCGCATAAATTACCGACTGCCCTGCCTGCTTTGCAACATGTTTTATTTTCTTCCAAAACGCTTCAGCTGAAAATTTTTGTTTCATTCAAAAGCCTCCCCATTCTTCAAAAGAAATAAGCTACAATATGTTATTGTTATCAGTAAAAGTTCATCAAAATTACACATAATCTATCAATGAAATTTTATTGTAACAAATAAACCAAAAAAGAACAAGTGTTCGTTAATTTTTTCGTATTTTCCTTCATATAATAGTTTTCTAGTCAGCCACCTAAAACTCTTTATTCCATATTTCTCAACAAAAAACTTTCAATTTTTGTTATATATTCTAGTTGACGAGCATATAAACCAATGTTAAAGTTTTCTCTGGTAGTGACAAACCACATACAAAAAATGTAAAATGTTATAGTGTTTCTCAGAAATGAATTTTGTTGTATAATACAGAAATGACGTTATGCTTATGAGCAACACAAGAAACCAAAAAGGGTATGCATAGTTAAAGTCGTATATGGGTGAATATAGAAACTCTAATTATGGCCAAGAAGACTATGTATTTTTTATTTTGACATTTTTCGCTCCAAAATCGACCAAGCCTGATAGAGAAAGGGTGGAAGTGAATGAAAGAAACCATGAAATCACAATTTCAAAATGTGCGTTTCACTTTATTCGTAGCTTTGGCCGTATGGCTAAAAACCTATATCATTACACGCACAAGCTTCGATTTAAAACTTGAATCTTTTATGCAAGAATTTATTTTATTCATTAGTCCATTAGCAGCATCATTACTGTTTGTGGGTCTTGCATTATTTGCAAAAGGGAAAAAACGTAACTATATAGCACTTGGAATTAATTTTGTCTTAACGTTCATTCTTGTTGGTAACGTAATGTTCTACGGATTCTACAATGACTTCGTTACTTTACCAGTACTAGGACAAACATCAAACTTCGGAAGTTTAGGTTCTAGTGTAAAAGAATTATTTAACTACAAAATTATTTTGGCATTTGCTGATATTATCGTATTCTTCATTCTATTGAAGAAGAAGAAAAATTTTGCACCGACAGAGCGTGTAGCGCGCCCGATGCGTTCCCTATACTTCGTGTCAACGGTTGCTATTTTCTTCGCAAACCTAGGACTTGCAGAAACTGAGCGTCCAGAACTATTAACTCGTTCATTCGACCGCGTTATGCTTGTTAAAAACTTAGGATTATATGTACACCAAGCATACGATCTTGGCTTACAAGCAAAATCAAGTTCACAAAAAGCATTTGCCGACGGTAGTAAATTGCAAGAAACAGAGAACTACGTGAAAGCAACACAAAGTAAACCAGATCCAAATATGTATGGTGTTGCTAAAGGGAAAAACGTAATTGTTGTCTCTCTTGAATCATTACAGACATTCTTAATTGGTGCGACAGTTAACGGACAAGAAGTTACACCATTCCTAAACCAATTTGCGAAAGAAAGTTATTACTTCGATAACTTCTTCCATCAAACTGGACAAGGTAAAACATCTGATGCTGAATTCTTAGTAGATACTTCGTTATATCCACTAGACCGTGGTGCTGTATTCTTCACACACGGTAACAATGAATACACAGCAACTCCAGAAATTTTACGTCAGCAAGGATACTACACTGCAGTATTCCACGCAAACAACGCAACATTCTGGAACCGTAACATTATGTATCCGGCACTTGGTTACGATCGTTACTACAACGAGCTTGACTACAAGATTACGCCAGAAACAAAATTAAACTGGGGATTAAAAGATATCGAATACTTCGATCAGTCTATCGATATGTTAAAACAAGTGAAGCAACCATTCTATACTCGCTTCCTTACTTTAACGAACCATTACCCATTCACTTATGATGATAGTACGAAATTAATCGACGAATACAATTCTGGTGATGGTGTATTTGACCGTTACATGGTAACAGCTCGCTACTTAGACGAAGCGATGAAACACTTTATTGAGCGTCTAAAAGCTGAAGGTATTTATGACAACTCTGTAATTGTATTCTACGGTGACCATTATGGTATTTCTGAAAACCATAACCGTGCAATGGCACAGTTCTTAGGAAAAGAAGAAATTACTACATTTGACCATATGAACTTACAAAAAACACCGATGTTTATTCACGTTCCAGGTCAAAAAGAAGGTAAAACAATTTCAAAACCAACTGGTGAAATTGACATTAAACCAACTATTCTAAACCTACTTGGTGTAGATTCTACGGATGACGTTCGATTCGGTCATGACGTATTCTCACCAGATAATAAAGGATTCGTTGTTCTTCGTGACGGTAGCTTCGTTACAGATAAGTACATGTACACAAACAGTACATTCTACGACCGTAACACTGGTGAAGTTGTACAATTACCGAAAGAAGAAGCTCAACCACTAATTGATCGTGCACAAAATGAATTGCACATGTCTGATAAACTCATTGAGGGCGACTTACTTCGTTTTTCTAAAAGTAATAAGATCAAAACTGGTGAAGTAAAAACAGCTATTAAAGAAGAAAAGAAGAGCGCTGAGTAATCTCAGCCTCTTTTTATATTTCTCTCTATAACTTCTTCTATACATTAACTTTAAAATTACATAACCTTCACCAAATATTTACACTACATTAATGAAGCATCTTTATAATAAAATACGTAAACAAGGTTCCACATATTTCTTATCTCTCATCTTTAACAAGATCCCTTAGAGAAATATGCGCATCATTTGTTTTCAACTTTCTTATTAGTGTCTTTCAAAGTGTTTTGTTTACATAAACTAAACCTTTAAAGACGATGTCCCTATGCAAGATAGCTACCCTCCTTGTGCAGCATTCCATCGAATGTTGCTTTTTTTATTTCAAAAAGCAGGATTCTTATTTCTCATTTTCGAATTTGTATATACAAAATGCTATAAATCATCGCTAGTTCTCTAATATTTACAGGTACGTATACGTCATATATAGAGAATCACTTGCATAACAGTAACTATAGTGATTTTTTTATTTGTGTACTCATGAAAGGATGGGACGGAAATTGGCATACGAAAGATTTGTACTATGGAATGATGCAGTTATTGATACAACGAAACAAAAAGCGTACATAGAGCTGGAAGAAAGAGGCTTACAATTTGGAGATGGTGTCTATGAAGTTATTCGCCTCTATAACGGAAACTTTCACTTATTAGATCCACATTTAACAAGATTATATCGCTCCATGGACGAAATAGAATTATCACTTCCTTTCTCAAAAGCAGAACTCATTATATTACTCTACAAACTAATTGAAAGTAATAATTTCCACGAAGATGGAACGATTTATTTACAAGTATCTCGTGGTGTACAAGCTCGTGCACATGCATTCTCATATGACACATCCCCGACAATCTATGCTTATATATCCAAAAAGGAAAGGCCTGCTTTATGGATTGAATATGGTGTACGCGCCATATCAGAACCTGATACTCGTTGGCTTCGCTGCGATATTAAATCGCTAAATTTATTACCAAATGTATTAGCTTATACGAAAGCTGAACGCAAAGGATGTAAAGAGGCACTTCTCGTACGAAATGGTAATGTTACTGAAGGTAGCCAATCTAACTTCTTTCTCATAAAAAACGGAACGCTCTATACGCATCCAGCTAACCATCTTATTTTAAACGGAATTATTCGTCAGTACGTCCTTTCTTTAGCTAACACCCTTCAAATTCCTGTGCAAGAAGAGCTTTTCAGCACTCGCGATGTTTATAACGCAGATGAATGCTTTTTTACAGGAACGACTATTGAGATTTTACCGATGACCCACCTTGATGGAACTGCGATTCAAGATGGACAAGTTGGTCCTATCACCAAATTACTACAAAAGTCATTTTCTCAAAGCCTTTTAAAATCCAACATTCCATCTTCTTAAATACGAATAATCTCCTCTCTTTCTACAACAAATATATGTATTTAAATAGAAATCAAGGTGTGAATTTATGCCTTGATTTTTTCTTGTAATCTTTTTGTCATATTCAGATTCCCGTATAAGTCTTGACAGTAATCGACATGCCTTTTAGAATTTTTAATAGTTGGTAAATATTTCTTCACTACACTACATTACAGACAGAAAGGAATCGACAAATTATGAAAAAATACCTTGCCGGTCTTGCGGCAGTGTCTGTAGCAGGAGGAGCAGCACCTACACTTGATAGCGTTCAAGCTGCCCCAGAACAAAATACACAAAAAGCTGCTACACAAGCTGTCCAAGCTTCCGCATCAAACAGTTCATCGTATACGGTGAATGCTGACGTATTACATGTTCGTGCAGGATCAAGTACTTCTCACGACATCATCACTCGCGTTTATAATGGTCAATCATTAAACGTAATTGGAGAAGAGAATGGTTGGTTCAAAATTAACCATAATGGTCAAACAGGCTATGTTAGTGGCGAATTTGTGTCAAAAAACGGAGCAACAAATAACAATGTAAGCACAGGTGGAAACAATAAAGTTACTGCTGATGTATTACGTGTACGTACAGGTCCTAACACTTCTAGTTCTGTTTCAGGACGTGTATATGAAGGACAAACTTTAAACGTTATCGGTCAAGAAAATGGTTGGGTAAAAATCAAGCATAACGGACAAGTAGGTTACGTAAGTAGCCAATTTGTATCAGGTGCTTCTTCAAATACGGGTTCTACAAACAGTAATAACAATGAAGCAACTGTTCAACCAGCAAGCGGAAACTATACAGTAAATGTATCTTCCCTTCGTGTTCGTACAGGTCCTAGCACTTCTCACCCAACTGTAGGTTCTGTTAAACAAGGACAAGTAGTACAAGTTGTAGGCGAAGTTCAAGATTGGTTCAAAATCAACTACGCAGGACAAACAGCTTACTTAAGCAAAGACTACGTAACAAAAGGCGGTTCTAACGAAAACGTCACTCAAGGTAACAACCAAGGGCAAAATAATAATGTAACTGTTCAAACTGGCGGTACTTACGTTGTTAACGCAACATCCCTACGTGTTCGTACAGGCCCTGCTACTTACCATAGCGTAATTGGTGGCGTATTAAATGGTACGACATTAAACGTAATTGGATCTGAAGGTAGCTGGTTTAAAGTTAACTATCAGGGAAAAACAGGCTACGTTAGTAGCGAATTCATGAAATTCGTTAAAGGTGGCACTGCTACTCCTGAACAACCGAAACAACCTGAACAAGGTGCAATTGGTGACTACTACATTAATGCTTCTGCACTAAATGTACGTAGCGGCGAAGGTACAAATTATAGAATCATAGGCGCACTTCCACAAGGACAGAAGGTTCAAGTAATCTCTGAAAACTATGGATGGAGCAAAATTAACTACAACGGTCAAACTGGTTACATCGGAACACGTTTCCTATCTAAAACACCAGTTGGGGGCGCAGTAGATAATAAACCTAACAATAACCAAAATAACAATCAAAACAATAACAACAATAATAATACAAGCAATAATAGCGGTGACAGCTCTTCTCTACTTGCATACGCGAAATCTATGCAAGGCGTACCATACGTTTGGGGCGGTACTTCTGCTAACGGTGTTGACTGCAGTGGTTACATCTACCACGTATATAAGAAATTCGGCCATAACATTAGCCGCCAAAGTGTTGCAGGATATTGGAGTAGCTTACCACAAACTTCAAGTCCACAGCCAGGTGACTTAATTTATTTCAAAGACACTTATAAAGCAGGTCCTTCTCACATGGGTATCTACCTTGGGGGCGGGTCATTTATCCAAGCTGGAGATAAAGGTGTAGCAATCGTTTCATTAAGCAACTCTTATTGGAAAAGCCATTTCTTAGGGTATACGAAAGCACCTTAAGTTATAGCTTCAGAGCCTTCTAGTTTACTAGAAGGCTCTTTTTTAAAGGTTTCAATATATAAATCCCTCTTATTCTATTTCTCACGAAAAAATTATGCGTTCATTCTTCTCTTTCGTACACTATATTCTACAAAAATTGTCCATAGCGTTATCATAATGAATATATTTCCACAAAAAACATAACCTATTTCATGTCTATTCATTTTATATGTGTTTTTTCGAAGAATTTTCTTTCTATTTAAACTTTTCAATAGACGTTTGACCTCTGATGTCCATTATGATAAGTTACTTAAGATGTTATATTTGCAGAAGTATAGACAACTGTTTTATACACTTTTTTTACTATGAGGAAGGAGCATACACTGCATGAATATTTTATGGGGAATTGGCGGCGTGATTGGAGTATTAGCAATCGCTTTCTTACTATCTTCCAACCGCAAAGCTATTAATTGGCGCACAGTTTTAATCGCGCTAGCATTACAAATGACATTTTCATTTATTGTATTACGATGGGATGCCGGGAAAGCAGGCTTAAAACACGCTGCTGACGGTGTTCAAGGATTAATCAATTTTTCTTACGAGGGAATTAAGTTCGTTGCTGGGGATTTAGTCAACGCAAAAGGACCTTGGGGATTTATCTTCGTTATTCAAGCACTACTTCCAATCGTATTTATTAGTTCATTAGTAGCAATCTTATATTACTTAGGTATTATGCAGAAATTTGTTAGTATCATTGGTGGTGCATTAAGTAAACTTCTTGGAACTTCTAAAGCTGAAAGCTTAAATGCAGTAACAACTGTATTCTTAGGTCAAACAGAAGCACCAATCTTAATTAAACCTTACTTAGCACGTTTAACTAACAGTGAGTTCTTCACTATTATGGTAAGTGGTATGACAGCTGTTGCCGGATCAGTTCTTGTCGGTTATGCAGCGATGGGCATTCCATTAGAGCATTTATTAGCAGCAGCAATTATGGCAGCTCCTTCAAGTTTATTAATTGCAAAACTAATTATGCCAGAAACAGAAAAAGTAGATAATAATGTTCAACTTTCAACAGAGCGTGAAGACGCAAACGTTATCGACGCAGCTGCACGCGGTGCATCTGAAGGTATACAACTTGTTATTAACGTAGCTGCAATGCTAATGGCTTTCATCGCACTAATTGCTCTATTAAATGGTCTATTAGGATGGGTTGGCTCTTGGTTCGATATTAAACTTAGCCTTGATTTAATCTTCGGTTACTTACTATCACCATTTGCAATCTTAATCGGTGTTTCACCAAACGAAGCTATACAAGCAGCAAGTTTCATCGGTCAAAAACTTGCAATCAACGAATTCGTTGCATATGCAAACTTAGGACCACACATGGCAGAGCTCTCTGCAAAAACAAATATGATTTTAACATTTGCAATCTGTGGTTTCGCAAACTTCTCTTCTATCGCAATTCAATTAGGTGTAACAGGAACTTTAGCTCCTAGCCGCCGTAAACAAATTGCACAATTAGGGATTAAAGCAGTTATCGCTGGTACACTAGCGAACTTCTTAAACGCAGCAGTTGCAGGTATGATGTTCCTATAATTTTATGCAAAGCCTCCTCTTTTAAAGAGGAGGCTTTTTTATATACTATAAATATAATTTTTATATATATTAAACACTTTATGTCTAGATGTATAGACATTATGTTACAATAATTAGTAGGCCTGTTTATTTTTTCTTGTAAAAGAGAGATACTATTTGATGTTTCTTGCTCCAAAAAGAATTCCAACTACATAGTCCATTTCTTAATAATTGTGCATACTACAAATATCCTGCACGAATCATCTTTAAGGAGGGAAGTTTCGTGAAAAATAAATCCTATAAAATCCTTTCTATGTGGATTTTACAAATTTTATTTTATTTTACTACCGTACATGTGACGAACTATGAGCACGCGCTCATTTTTACAATTATATATGTCATCATAAATATACTGTTCCTATTTTTAGCTGATAAAACAGCATTTATTTTCTTTATACTAGGAACCATTATTTCAGTATTCTATTTATTTTATGAAGCATGGCTTCACTTATGGAGTACATCAGATCAATGGAAATATATTACTACCCATTTCCTGATGGCAGCTAACTTCTTCATTGTTTATATCTCAACCCATCTATTAAAAAAGGTTATTCTTGAAAATAGAAAGTTAACTGAACGAGTGAGAGTGTTGGAGCAATTCATTGGAGAATCAAAATTATTAACAAGACAAGAATTCGAAAGACGAAAAGCATTATTAACAACTGCAATGAATCGTCGTAATGAAACAGGCATTATCATTTTCTTTGATTTTACTTCCTTTAGTAAATACACGAAAGAAAGTGTCATGGATCGTGTAGCTTCATTATTAGTTGATACGGTAAGAGCTGACTTTGATCTTGCTGCTGAATATAACAGTAATACATTGGTCATTTTATTACAAAATACAAATGAAGCTGGTGCTGATATTGTAATGAACCGTCTACAACCAAAAATGGAACAATGGCTTGCAGTTGAAGCAATTAAAGACATTAAAATAAAGCGTGAGCAAATCAATGCAAAAGGACCGACTGCATTATGATGACACTCATTATGCTTCTCCTATTTATTTTGTTTTGTGTACTTGTCTTCTGGATCAGCATTACATTCTCAATTAAATATGTATTGATCTTTACAGCTTTTCTGTTCTCTGCCTTACTCGTTTACTACTCTCTCTTAACACTCGCGGGCTTAATTCATCGAAATAGTAAACGAAAAGATCGTACGCTAGAACATTATCCAAGTGTAGATATTTTAATACCGGCCCATAATGAGGGCGTCGTTATTAAAGATACATTAGAAGCGATGGCAAAGATTGAATACCCAGGCAAACTAACCGTTTATTTATTAAATGATAACTCTCAAGATGAGACACCAGAAATTGGCGACGATTTCGACAAAGCTTATGCTCATATTCGTCACATTCGTGTACCACCTGGCGAACCGAAAGGAAAATCACGTGTATTAAACTATGGCCTTAGCATTTCGGATGGTGAATATTTCTGTGTTTACGATGCAGATAATCAACCTGAACCGCATGCTTTACGAATGCTCGTAGAACACGCTGAAACAGTGGAAGATGCAGTTGGAGCAGTTGGACACGTTCGTACAGTAAATGAGAAAAGAAACTGGCTTACACGAATGATTTCACTAGAGTTTCAAATCTTTCAGCTCCTTATGCAATCTGGACGCTGGTTACTATTCCAAACAGGCTCGCTGACAGGAACCAATATGCTTCTTCGTCGTTCTGCATTAGAAGAGCTTGGTGGCTATGATCCTTATGCAATTGCCGAAGACGCTGAGTTAACATTACGAATTACACAAAAAGGTTACCTCTTACCAATCGTTCCAGAATCGATTACATGGGAACAAGAACCTGAGCATTTAAAAATTCTTATTAAACAACGTACACGTTGGCTACAAGGAAATTTATACATTTTAGAAAAAATGTTTTCCTCGTTAAGCTTCTTTAAAGGAAAGCTTCTCGTCCATTCTTTACAACAGGTTTTAGTGTATGTCGTATTTTGGCTATTCTTAATCATTTCAAATGTTTGGTTTGTAATTGGACTGCTCGGGATATTCCAGATTCAATATAGCATTCCGTTACTATTTATGTGGTATGTCGCATATATTACATATGTCTCGCAATTATTTAGTGCACAGAGCGTCGAGCGCACCTTTACACCGACCAACATTTTCATTAGCGTCATTATGTACTTTACGTACGCACAGCTCTTTACATATTTGTTTATTCGTAGTCTCATTCTTTACTTACGTGCAAAGAGCAAGAAACAAGTAATTGGCTGGGATAAAACAGTACGATTTAAAAAGGAAAAATAAAGTAAAACTTTAATCAGCCCGCAAATAGCGGGATAAAAAATAAGCACAGAGCGCCGTATGCTCTGTGCTTATTTTTTACCGTAATACTATATATCAGACAATACCCCTTAGCTGAAAGTTATTTCACGTCCATCCCCCAACGAACGATCGACCTTCATTTATATACGAAAAAGTGATTGCTATTTTTGTAAAACCAATTGCTTCTCTTGATGCTCTTTACGAGTCTCAGTCTTTGGTTCCGTGCTTTCCTGGACATTTCGATGTGCCACACGTTTCAAGCAAATATGCTTCCACTTTCTTTCGTAACGTTTCATTATTCTAGATGTCCCCCTTGAATGCGCTTAAAAACTATTTGAAATCGCTTACAGGAAATAATATAGCACATATACATAAAAGTGACAACACATTTCCGACAATTTTTTGTCAAAAATGTGAATATAATTTACATAATATCAGATATTGTCGAAACATATCGATTTTCCTTTTTAATAGTATGGATATACATACTTTTTCCTAATCTCTTGATTGGTAACAAGGGTACATAAAAAAAAGGAGCTGATAGAAAATCAGCCCCTTTTCTTCTATTATTAATGTTGCTTCATACGTCCTTCTTTTTGCAACTCTTTAAACAACGCCGCAATCATAAAGAAAATAACAAATACAAATGGGAATGCCGCAATAATCGACGCAGTTTGCAACGCCTCTAATCCACCAACATACAATAAGATCGAAGCTATCACCGCTAAGACAATACCCCAAACCATTTTAATGCGATTTGGTGGGTTTAAACTACCATGTGTCGTTAACATCCCTAGAACAAACGTAGCAGAGTCTGCTGATGTAATAAAGAATGTTGAAATAAGTAAAATACCTAACACACATAAAGCCGGCCCCATACTGCCCATCTGGTCTAACATAGCGAACAATCCTACTTCTGTTCCCATTTCTTTAATTTGTCCATATATATTCGCTCCGTCGAACAATTCCATGTGAATACCTGTTCCTCCGAACACAGAGAACCAAAGCGCACCGATTATTGTGGGTACGAGTAACACGCCGATAACAAACTCACGAATTGTACGTCCACGTGACACACGAGCAATAAACGTCCCTACGAATGGTGACCATGCAATCCACCATGCCCAGTAGAAAATTGTCCATGACTGAATCCATTGATTTCCGCCTTCATTTAATGGACTTAAACGGAAACTCATACTTGGCAATTCTTGAATGTACGAACCAATTGTTGAAGTAAAGTAATTCATAATAAAGTTTGTTGGACCTGCAAATAATACAATTATCATAAGTGCAAACGCTAAAATAATATTCGTATTACTTAAATATTTAATCCCTTTATCGAGTCCCGTTTGTGCAGATAACATATAAAGAACTGTTACAATTCCGATGATCACTAACTGTGTTGTTAACGAATTTGGAATGGATGTTAAATAACTAACACCACCCGCAATTTGCTTTGCCCCGAGTCCTAATGATGTCGCCACACCGAATACTGTCGCAAATACAGCTAAAACGTCAAACATATGGGCAATACGGCCATGTTCACCGCCCTTAAATAGTGGACCAACTGTCGCACTAATTGTACTTGCCTTTCCTTTTCTAAATGTAAAATACGCAATACATAATGCTACAAGTGCATATAATCCCCACGGATGTAATCCCCAATGGAAAAATGAGAAACGAAGTGCAAGACGTGCACTCTCTTCAGTTGCACCCTCTCCAAACGGAGGTGTGTATAAATGATTCAACGGTTCTGCAACGCCCCAGAAAACCAAACCGATTCCCATGCCGGCACTAAATAACATAGCAAACCATGTCATATAACTATAATCAGGTTCATCATCATCTTTACCTAAACGAATTGAACCGTACTTAGAAACAATTAAAAAGATAGCAATTCCTAAGAAAATAGAAACAGAAATAATATAGAACCATCCAAACTTACTAACTAATGCAGCCTGAATTGCAGTCGTTACATTTCCTAAACTACCTTTTCCAATAATAGATTCGGGAATAATCCCCCAAATTGTAAATGCAATACATAGTGTTAATGAGACAATAAATGTTTTCGTCAGTTTCCTCATCAAATCCCCCTTCGTATGTTTCATTTCTTGTAAATAACATAAATTCCGATAAGTTAAATCGGATAGAAAACTATAGTTTTTGCGGTGATTTTCTTTCGGCTCTCTCAGTTTTGCCTGCACCAATTAGAATTCTTATGGACAGCCTTACCTTCCGTACAACCTTTTCACTCTGCAAGAGCTACAAGATAGGAATACTGCTGTCAAATTGCGTGAGAAAAATGCGGATGGGAAGAGATTCCCCCAAAAAAGGATGTGTTACAGTTGTAAAAAAGGGCAGATTTATTCCTTAAAGCCCTTTCTTCTTGTAACAATTATGCGGTTTTTTTGCTAGTACATAGCACGTGTTTATAACTTCACAAACGAGATGTTTATGTTTATATAACTATTTTACCCATAAAACGGTAAAATACTCAAGGAGTGTAACCGTATAGTAAACATTACGTAACATTCCTGTAATACTTTTATTTACACCGAAAAAAATATGTTGTATTAAATATTTTGAATACAACTAGAAACCTACTAATTACAAGGAATGAAAAACGCTTTCCTTCATTCTTTGCTATGTTACAAAGTGTTAACGACTCATTACGAATGGTTTGTAATTGTGTGTTTTCCCCAAATCCGAAAAAATCTGTTGCTATAATGAGGACACGAAAACAAACGCAATGGAGGCTATCATGAAAAAATTAATTGGTATAGCAACAGCAGCAGTTTTTGGTCTTGGGATTTTCACATCATCTGCTAGCGCAGAAACTGTTGTTACAACAGACGTACTAAACGTACGAGAAAACCCTACTACTGAATCAAAAGTTGTCGATAAATTACTAAATGGTCATAAATTAGATGTTCTAAATACAGAAAACGGATGGTCACAAATCAAATTAGATGGTAAAGACGCATTCGTAAGTACAGAGTTTACAAAAAGCTCTTACTACGTAACAGCTAACGTATTAAACGTACGTGCTGAAGCGAACACAAACTCAGAAATTATTGGGACGCTTAAGAAAGACGATATGATCGAAACAACGAACCAAGTACAAAATGAGTGGTTACAATTTGAATATAACGGGAAAACGGCTTATGTTCATGTTCCTTTCTTAACAGGTACAGCACCTGTTATCGAGAAACAAGAAACGCCTGCTCCTGCTAAAGCTGAAGCACCCGCTAAGGCTCAAGCGCCTGCACCAGTAAAAACAGCTGCTAAGCCTGCCGTGAAAGCTGCTGAAACTAACGAACCTTCTGATGGTCGTGAGTTAACAGTTGTGGCTACAGCATATACAGCTCATCCGAGCGAAAACGGTGGCACATACGGTGGCCGTGTATTAACTGCAATGGGTCATGACCTAACAGCGAACCCAAACATGAAAATGATCGCTGTTGACCCGAAAGTAATCCCATTAGGATCTAAAGTATGGGTAGAAGGATATGGAGAAGCTATCGCTGGTGATACTGGCGGTGCAATTAAAGGTAACCGTATCGACGTTTTAGTTGGCTCTGATGCAGCTGCTAACAAATGGGGACGTAAATCTATTAAAGTGAAAATTTTAAAATAACCAATGACTGCTAAATGGCAAGCCAGTTCTCTTTGTTGAGAGCTGGCTTTTATTTTTTTATAATAGCTATAAGGAGGCTAGGCCGATGAATTCACAAGCAAAAGTAGACTGGGTCGGTACACCAAAACCGTACATATATAAAGATGATGTAACATATAACGCCATCGCAATTGACTTCTCACTCACAAACGATGACAATCGTTATAAGTTAATTGTGCTAGGCCATGAAGCAAATACACATTACAAAATCGTACAATATGGAATAAAACCTGGCTCTCAAAAACCATTCCCTATCGATATTCCATTCGATCAAGAAATGCTACCGCTAGTTGAACAAATATTAAATGATCCATACGTACAAGCGATATTAAAGCAAACACGCTCCTAATTGCAAAAAAGACTATCTCAATTAAAAGAGATAGTCTTTCTTACATTAACGAGTCGGACCAGATACTTCCTCTGATTTCAACGTATTATTTGCACCAAGGGAATGATACAGCATCTTTCCATTTCCATTCACGGTTACAATATGTTCGTTATTAAAACTTTTGAACTTCACAGATCCATCACCGTATCGAATATGGTACTCTTCATATGTTGTTACTTTATATTTCGTTTCACTTTGACGCTCTACATTACGAATATCCATTGTTAATAAATCTTCTGTAATTCCTTTTTTGTTTAGATATTGTAAGTAATCACGATCTTCCTTATACGATTTCCCACTCTTATCATAATTATTTTCAATTAAGCTAAAATCATTTAACGAAATCGCGCGCACATTATCATAAATATGTTTTCGCACGAATTCACCAACTGCAGAGCTTGACGTTTCTTTCGGGAACTTTAAATAATATGTGCTTTGTTCTCCAACTTTGATGCTTTCGGATTTAATGACACCAAAATCAGTGTTTTTCTCTAAATGTACTTCAACCGTTTCATCTGTCGGTACAGGACCAAGTTTATAACTTCCATAACTTAATTTCCCTCGTTTTTTACCGTTCACAAAAACTGTTGCGTCGCTTTCATCAGAAGAAATGGTTACATAATTTCCTTCAAGTGATAAATTCACTTCTACTTTTCCATTCTTTTCATCTGCTAAATCTACTTCTTTTTCCGTCTCTAATTCAGCAAGTTCTGTCTTCGCCTTTGCCTTTACAACATAAGCACCAGGGAAGTATGGACCCATTTCTTTCGAAGTTTTATCACTAGAAAGCTCTGTTTCTTTTTTATCATTCACATATATTTCAGCATTCTTTGCAGTTGTGCTAACACTCATATAATAAGATTTCAAGCTGAACTTATACTTTGGATATAAGAACCACTCTTTCCCGTCTTCTATAATTTGCCCGTCTTTAAAGGATGCTTTATCCTTTGCTAACTTTTGATCTACTGTCTCTCGTTGTAAATAAGACAATAACTCTTTATTGTACGAAGGATTATCCTTTAAATAACGTAAGTACGCTTTAATATCTTCTGTCTTCACCTTTAAGCTTGGATCATCTACTTTCACAAACTCGTCGATTGCATTGACATCTTTCTTTTGGAATGCTTCAATCATTACATTCACTTGCTTTTCTTTTGAAAACTTATGTGCCCCAAATTTATATGCCCCAAATAATAAAGCAGCAATTATGACGAAACCGATGATTAAAAATAAATTTTTCTTACTTTTCACTGGTTTTGTCTCAGTTTGTACTTCCATGTGCGAAGCAGCAGTGTTATCGACGATTACTTCTACTTTACTTCCACACTCAGGACAAAAGTTCAAATGGTCTGCAACCTGCTTATTACATGTTCCACAAAACTTCAATATGCTCTCCCCCTATTTTTTTGCTAATTTCATTCCGGCAAATGCCGCTACATATGTCACAATAAAACTACATAATGTTAAGTATACAAATGAATTTTGCATAGATAATACTGTTCCACTTGCTCCAAATAAACTCGTTACAGTTCCTGAAACATCAATTTGGAACTTAGAAAGCATATTCATTATAATCATCATAATTGTATAAGAACCACTGCATACCGCTAATGTAATATACATATTGGCAGTCGGTAATTCTGCTAACTTTCTTCCCGCTCTAAACATAAGGAACAATGGAATAATAAGCAGTAATAAACCATAATGGAATACGCTATTCACTTCATCAAATTCAGCAATATCTTCCTGATTCGCTCCTTGCGAAACCATTATATCTTTAACCCCTACGCCATTTACAGAGATGCCTGATACAAATGAAAATGCTAATTTGTTCTCAGATGATTTCGATTTCTTGCTTATTCCAGTAAATTCCCGACTGAATGCTGGACTTGATACTTCTAACGGAGCAAAATGAGCCATACTCCATAATTGAGGTGTTAGTTCTAGCGCTAATAATGTGCTTTGAGTTTTTGAAGAAGTCATTTCTTTTAATGGTTCAATACTGTCTTCCTTACTTACTAATGCCATAATACATACAACTACCGCTGTTACTAAAAGACCTTTTATCATAGCTGACATCCCATAATAAATAGATGCTCCATATGGCATTAACTCTTGAAATGCTGCTGCCATATTGTTTTTGCTTGTATGAACAATAAATCCTACTAAAGTAAATAATGTTCCACATACAAAACCGCTCAGTAAACTCTTTACAGCTGAATAACCAACTGTTATCTTACCTGCATCTGAGAACGGAATTGCAAAAGATTGTGATGCTATAAAACTTACGATAAATAAGAAGACTCCATATATAATACCGACTGTTGCCGCTATAAACATTTGGTCCTTAATCGTTTTTGCAACGCGCTGTTTCCCTAACCATATTCCTGTTCCAGCCAAGACAATGAATGGAATAATTAATAATAAAAAGAATGGAGTATGCCAAGATAAGGATAAAATCAATCCACTATCATCACCAGCTGAAAAACCAAGTAAATGGTAATTTAATAACGTTGAAGTTGCGCTTGTATAAAAATTCGGTAGCATTTCTAATTCTTTTGCAAATTTGCTAAACATCTCACTTAATATAGAAGCAAATAATAAACTTCCAATCCAACCAGCAACTAACATGAGAATACTTGCAACAGCTCCACCAATCAATCCTGTTTTTAAAACTGCTTTATCTGCTGTGAATTCAACTTTAGGAGCGCTGTCCATCGTAGGTAATTTTACAGTTTGTTCTTTTTTCTTCACAATAAATAAAGAATGTCCACACTTTTGGCAATATAAATTTTGCTGAGCATTTTCATTACCGCAACCTTTGCAATACTTAGCAGCATCTTGTTCTAGAGTCACTGCATCTAAAGCTCCTGCGATTTCCATACTTCCTTCATTTGGACAATAGTTTACTTCTTCACCATGTTGTTTTCCGCACGTGCGACAATACATCTTATTCACTCCCCACTTTGCTTAATTCCACAAACCGGGCAGTAAGTAGAGTCTTTATCAATATGCTCATTACATGTAATACAATTTGCCTTTTCGCTGTTATTTTCTACTGCTAACATCGGATTAGGCTTTCCACATGAACCACAAAACTTATCATTCATTGATAAAGATCCACCACATTCACATGTTGCTTTCTCACCTTGTTGCTTTTGCAGTTCAACTATTCGTTTTCTCGCTTGATAAATAGCAACATCAAACTCTTGAATTGGAGCAATCATTTCTTTTAAACTCGCTTCATTTACTCCATTTCCTCTTAATTGAACATATACTTGCTGTCCAAGCTCTAATAGAACCTCTGCTTTTTTCTGCATTTGCACTTGCATTCCTTTTTTCAACTGAGCAATTTCTTGTGCAACCTGTAGCTTCATCTTTCCTTGTTCTATTCCCTCTTGTAGCTTATTCATCCCACTACCTAATTTAGTCTGCAAATCTGACAAACGACTTCTCCTCCTATAAATATATAGTAATATTCAAATTAACATTATATATATTACCATGATTTTCTAAATGTGTAATTAGAATTTCATTTTTTCTGTTTTGAGCATTTTTTGTTTATAATGGTAAAGGAAAGAAATCTGTGTACGGAGGAAAATTATGCTGCAACACTCAATTACGAAAGATGAAATTATGATGATTGCGAACGAGTTCGTTCAAGGGCTTGACCCGCAGCAAGTAGCTGATCAAGAACATGTCGCTACAGCTCGGCACCTGTATCGTAGTGGTGTTGTCTATAACGTTGACTTTGATGGCTATACGCTATCAGGAACTGTAGATGCTGAAGGCAGTGTATATAGCGTTCACATCCCGATTCGTAATGTTGCCGAAAGCTATTGCGATTGCTTCGCACCAACGCAATGTGAGCATATGCTCGCTGTATTGCTATCTGCGGCTTCAAGTTTCGGGCAGGTAGGAGATGTATTAACTTTATTCAAAAATAATACGAAACCTTCCCTTCCTCCTATTCGAACTGCAAGGCAAGTATTGCAATCATCTGCTTTTGAAGAAACGGATTATAAAAGTTGGCAATCGTACTTTGAAAATGAATATGAATCATTTAAAAAAGAACAGAAGCGGCTCACTTATAAACAAATGTATTTTCTTATGAGTCTTTTTACAGACTTCTATACAAAATTAGAACGGAAAGCCCCGCGCATCATTGCTATACATGAATTATTTAAGTTGCATGCGGCACTTTATTGCTTTCAAAAATTATTAGAAGAAATTCAAGAATTTGAAGTAAACAAACTGTATTCTTATCACCAACCAGTTAACGTCGTTCGTCTATTCGTCGATAAAGTTGAATCCATCGTTCGGGACTTAAAAACAGAAGCGATTCCGGCAGAATCTGAACTGATTTTACAAGAAACAGCTCGTCTCGTACATGAAGTATTCTTCTCTACCGATTCCTATACACAAGAACGATTCTTCATTTATCGTCACATATGGGGTGAACTGTTAAGAACAGAAGAACAGCTACTAGAAGAAAAAAAACGAATCGATGCAAAAATCAATCCACTTTCCAAAACATTGGCATCTTCTCATCTGCTCTTTTTAAATAACGAAGATCTATTGGCAATGGAATTACTTGAGAAACAGCCTGCTTCTGTTGTGAGCCTTTACTTTTATTGGTTAGAAGAGTTATTAAGTGCGATGCAGTGGGATCGTGCTAAAAACTGGCTTTCCTTTACGTATAAACAAGTAAAGCAAACAATACTTGAACAAGAAAATACTGTCTTCATACAAGATATCGTTCGTTTATTTGTAATGATGTATGAAACATATGCAACGCATACGAATGAACAAGCGGGATTAGAAATGATTTTACAAGAACTATTACCGTATAGTTTCGCGAACTATGAACAATACGTACTAGCGAAGAAACAATACCGTACATGGGCGGAGCTTCATTTATTATATGGATTTGAGGCAATCGAGCTTTTGAAAGAACCATTGAAAGATATTGAAAAAGAAGCGCCTGAAGCAGCACTTCCTCTTTATCACCTTGCCGCAACGGAAGCAATTGAAGAGCGCAATCGCAAATCATATAGACGTGCCGTTCGTTACTTAAAGAAATTACGTATGCTTTATAAACGACTGAAGCGAACTGATGAATGGGATGCTTTCATTATTCATATTGCTAACTTACATTCACGTCTGCGCGCACTACAAGAGGAATTACGGAGAGGAAAATTAATCGATGATCATACAAACTGAAGTAACAATTAGGCTCCAGCACGTTAGTCAAGGTTGGTTCCTTTGGGGAGAAGATGATAGCGGCACTCCCTTATCCGTAGCAACTTGGAAACAAAATGCATTCACATGGCACTCTACCTCCTTCTACGGTACGTTTTTAAAAGAGGCAACATATGAAGGAAAACAAGGCGTTATGCTAACGAATGTCCAAGCATTTGAATACATCGCAAATAAACCGATGAACTCTTTTGCAAATATTCAAATGAACGGCCCTATTACAGCCCTTACAAAGGACGCAAATGAATTATGGGACGCTTTCGTAAGTGGAAGCTTCGTGCCCGATATGAAGCGTTGGTCTCATCAGCCATCTTGGATTGTTCAAAATACCCCAATCGAAGATGACACATTAGCATCTCTTTTCACTTCAGCGGTGAACGAGAGTATCTTGCAAGACACTCGCTCAAATGACGGCTGGGAAGATGCAAAGAGACTATACGAACATTACGACTTTACGAAAAGGCAATTGGAAACAGCGCTACATGAAGAAGATTGGCTTCGAAAAATTGGTTATATTGAAGATGACCTGCCATTTACAGTTGGTTTAAGATTGCAAGAACCACAAGAAGAATTTGAAATGTGGAAGCTCGAAACAGTCGTTACGCCAAAACGTGGTGCGCATCGCATATATGTATATGAGAGTATCGATTCCTTGCCAAAAAGATGGCACGATTACGAAGAGCGGATTATTGAAACGCAAGAAGGATTCAGTAAGCTCGTACCGTGGTTAAAAGAGGACGACAAGTTCCGAGAAGAACTCTTTGAAACTGAAGCTTGGAATTTCTTAACAGAGGCAAGTAATGAATTACTTGCAGCAGGCATTACAATTTTACTACCATCATGGTGGCAAAATTTAAAAGCAACCAAACCGAAATTACGCGTACAACTGAAGCAAAGTACAGCACAAACACAATCTTTCTTCGGCATGAATACGCTCGTTAATTTCGATTGGCGCATTTCAACAGACGGAATTGATTTATCAGAAAGCGAATTTTTCGAACTCGTTGAACAGAACAAGCGTCTTTTCAATTTAAATGGTCAATGGATGAGACTTGATCCTGCCTTTATTGAAGAAGTAAAAAAACTAATGAACCGTGCCGATAAATATGGACTAGAAATGAAAGACGTTCTCCAGCAACATTTATCTAATGCGGCGGAAACAGAAATCGTAGAAGACGATAGCCCATTTACCGACATTGAAATCGAGCTAGATGGATATTACGAAGAGCTTTTCCAAAAACTTCTGCACATTGGAGATATTCCAAAAGTAGATGTACCATCTTCACTACAGGCAACACTCCGTCCGTATCAACAACACGGGATTGAATGGTTACTATATTTACGAGAGCTTGGATTTGGAGCATTATTGGCCGATGATATGGGGCTTGGAAAAAGTATTCAAACGATAGCTTACTTACTATATGCTAAAGAAAACAATCTCCAAACAGGCCCTACATTAATTGTGGCGCCAACATCAGTTCTTGGAAATTGGCAAAAAGAATTTGAGCGTTTCGCACCAAATTTACGTGTTCAGTTACATTATGGAAGTAACCGAGCTAAAGAAGGGTCATTTAAAGACTTTCTTCAATCGGCAGATGTCGTGTTAACTTCTTATGCATTAGCTCAGCTTGATGAAGAAGAACTTAGTACGCTATGCTGGGACGCTGTTATTTTAGA
The DNA here is from genome assembly GCF_001884235.1 of Bacillus paramycoides. Classification (GTDB taxonomy): domain Bacteria; phylum Bacillota; class Bacilli; order Bacillales; family Bacillaceae_G; genus Bacillus_A; species Bacillus_A paramycoides. The sequence goes on from NZ_MAOI01000031.1 coordinate 24,352, forward strand.
CGAAGCACAAAATATAAAAAACCCACATACGAAACAGTCGAAAGCAGTAAGAAACCTACAAGCAAATCACAAAATTGCTTTAACCGGTACACCGATGGAAAACCGACTTGCTGAGCTTTGGTCTATTTTCGACTTTATCAACCATGGGTATCTCGGAAGCTTAGGACAATTCCAGCGCCGCTTCGTCACACCTATCGAAAAGGACCGTGATGAAGGAAAAATCCAACAAGTACAACGATTTATCTCGCCATTTTTATTGCGTCGTACGAAAAAAGATCAAACAGTCGCATTAAACTTACCAGATAAACAAGAACAGAAAGCTTACTGTCCACTAACTGGTGAACAGGCTTCCTTATACGAACAACTTGTTCAAGATACATTGCAAAATGTAGAAGGATTAAGCGGGATTGAAAGACGCGGATTTATATTACTTATGCTGAACAAACTAAAACAAATTTGTAATCATCCAGCTCTTTATTTGAAAGAAACAGAACCACAAAACATCGTCGAACGTTCTATGAAAACAAAAACGTTAATGGAACTCATCGAAAATATAAAAGACCAAAACGAAAGCTGTTTAATCTTTACTCAATATATTGGTATGGGAAATATGCTAAAGAGTGTATTAGAGGAAACATTCGGTCAGCGCGTCCTCTTCCTAAACGGTAGCGTACCGAAGAAGGAACGTGACAAGATGATTGAACAATTCCAAAATGGAACGTATGATATTTTCATCTTATCGTTAAAAGCTGGTGGAACAGGATTGAACTTAACTGCTGCCAACCATGTCATTCACTATGACCGTTGGTGGAATCCAGCTGTAGAAAACCAAGCAACAGACCGTGCATATCGTATTGGTCAAAAACGCTTCGTTCACGTTCATAAACTTATCACAACAGGAACACTTGAAGAGAAAATCGATGAAATGCTAGAACGAAAACAATCACTAAATAACGCCGTCATTACAAGCGATAGTTGGATGACTGAACTATCAACAGACGAACTAAAAGAATTACTTGGTGTATAAATCAAAAAGGAGCAAATCTCTAACTGAGATTAGCTCCTTTTTCTATGCCAAAACCAATTGCTTATTATAATTCCTGTTAATCCGCCGCACGTATCAAGCAATGAATCTTGCCACATCGGTGTACGATCCCCTGTAAACCATTGATGAATTTCATCAAATGTTGCATATCCTGCAACGAAAAGGAGGGCGTACACAAAGCACCGTTTTCTCGAACAACCCGATCGATGAAAAGCATAATACGTCAATGAACCAAGCATAAAGAACACCATAAAATGAGCACCTTTACGAAGGAAAAACTCAATAAAGCCACCTACACCTTTATTTGCGATACTAACAGGTGTACCTCCACCATAATCGATAGATACCCATGAAAAATGTTCTTTCACAAACTCAACATTCACATATTGCTCAATATCCGAGCGCATATCCTGTTTTTTATATGGCTGTGCTGAAGAATAGAAAATAAGCCCCATCCATAATAATACAGGAATCCAAAATAACCATTTACGATTCATTCTCCCGAAAGCTCCTCTCTTGTTCTTATAAGAGTACCAAAAAAAAGAAAAAATTTCACGCCAAAACATGACATTCACTCCCTATTTATAAAGTGAAAGGGGGTGATAAACATGGCAGTTGAACAAATCGTAATGGACTTAACTTTACGTCTCGTATTAAATGGCGGATTAGACAAAAACGGAAAAACAGTTGTTAAGAACAAGCAATTCAAACGTGTTAAAACAACAGCAGATTTAGAAAAAGTACATGCAGTAGCACGCGCCCTTGCTTCATTACAAGGATCACCACTTCACGCTGTACAACTTGTAAGTACGTCAGACCTTTCTAATCTATAAATAAAAAGGAGGGAATAAAGAATGCAAGTACTCGAGTTAATTTTTGCGAAAGAAGATGGAAAAACAGTTGTTTTTTCTATCGATAATCCCACCACACCGGTCAATGCACAAATAGTAACTGAAGTAATGGACACAATTCTTTCATCGTCTGTTTTTTCATCAATTAGTGAAAACACCCGTAAAAAAGGAGCACGCCTCGTAGAAAGAAACGTATCTGAAGTTTCTATTACTCCGTAAATCAAAAAGACGAATCTGCATCATTTCGCAGATTCGTCTTTTTTCTTCGGCATTTCAATCGGGATAAATATCTTTGAAAGACCAACGCAAACATATTTATAATGTTCCCCACCTAAATCAAACTCTGTCGTATACGTTGAGAAGAAAATATAATCATTTCGTTTTGTATAATGATCGATTACTAACCCAACTTGTGGCTCAACATACTTTTTCGCCAACTTCTTACCCGCCGATGCTAAGTCGCCAAGGAGACCCTCTTCGTTTTCTTTTTGAACCTCGTCTAGCTTCTTACTCACATCATTACGTTTCATAAATTGTTTTGCTGCCCAATCTGTATATTCCCCTTTACTCGGGTTACTATTTGCTAAATAAACTAGGAGAACAACAACAAGAGCCATAATAATAATATACTTTTTCTTCATACTATCTCACCGCCTACTCTTTTCTATTTTCATATATATGTACAAGCGATGCAAATTAGAAAGACCATCATCTATTGATTGTAAACCAACAATAAAAATTTACAATACGCAACAGAAGATTAACAGTAAATTCATATCATTTGTATATAATTATATTCAGAATAAAAAACTTACATAGAGGAGGATTTAGACTTATGGATAATGAAAATAATATTTTTATTTCTAGTTCTACAATGATGCTTGAGCCGTACAAACACCCTTATTACCGAACAAAAATTATCGACAGTAGCGGTAACCATCTGTACTCATGCCAAACAGGTCTACAACTCATCAAGAAGTCTTGTCTAACAACTGTTCATTCTACTTATCAAGGTAGACGTGATGCAATACAAGCAAACTTTAAGCTCAAACAAAATGTTCCGATTCCGATTAATCACAGAGAATATATTTGTGCGTTCCCAACAGAATCTCCTTCGTCTCCAAACTGTATTTGGTTGTTCTATAACCAGATAGATGATATAGAGTTTTTCAAAAAAATTAACAAAGCTAACATTCATTTTTTAAACGGAACTACCGTAACAATGCACATAAGTACCCATAAGTTAAAGCAGCAATTTTTGAAATCAGGGCATGTATTATCCCAGATGAACTTGAAAGATTTACTACATTTAAAAAACCTCTCGTTATATTTACTACCTTAAAATAATAAATAAGAATGGAAGGAGATATGTTTCTTTCCTTCCATTCTTATTGTTACATCCTTACACTATCTCTCATTTTCTCAAGCGCTTGTCGATATACCCATCTCGTTTGATAGTACGTCATTCCCATTTCAGTAGCTATCTCTCCAATCTTTTTCCCTGTAAAGAATCGCTCTGAAATGATGTGCCTCTCCCTCTCATCTAACACACTCATAAAGTCCTTCGCTCTCGTTCCCGCATCTTCACACTTAAATCGTTCCTCATACTCTCCTACGCATACATACCTCTCTTGCACTACACATTCTTTCTTCAACCTTTCCAATATATAACCACGTACCGTTACGACAGCATAAGCAGGGAAACTCCCTTTCTCTTCCTCATACCTTTCATAAGCATGCCAAAGACCAATTAAGCCACATTGATAATACTCTTCATAATCTTGATAAATATTTAACCTCTTTATTTGATTTATAATCATACCCTCATACAAAACAACTGTATCTGCAAAAGTCGCTGGCTTCACACAGTACCCGTTTCTAAAAGGTATACCTCTTTGTTATTCCGCGGTACCTTTACAATATAAAAAGAGAAAAGAAATTTCATTGTGGGTAATTTCAACTGCTGATGCCGGAATTTGAAATTACACTAGGTAGAATTTGAAATTCTATCGGGGGTATTTGAAATAGGGGTAAAAATAAAAAAGATTCCACCTATATAGTAGGAGGAACCTTTTTATACATTTGTAAACTATTCTATTCACTAGTTGCCCTTTTGAAAAGTCTATCAATCCCATATAAACCAATAGCTAAAATACAGCTTGTAACACTGACAAAAATATAAGGATTCTTATTCGGCATATATTCTACAGCTAACAATGTTACGACTAACATGAACAAAACATTTGCTAAAAATTTCTTAAGCATATGTGTATCTCCGCTTTATAAAAATAATGCTGCGATTTTTTATAATCGCAGCATTTCTTTCTAGCAGCTTGAAGTACTACTATTATTGGAACATACCTTGTAAGGCACCCAACCCAAGAGTTAAGACAAAGAAGACAATAGTGATAATTGTTGCCTGCTTTTTACTTAAACCTGCTGTAATTTGAAGACCTAGCCATGTAACCACATATCCCCAAATTGTAAACACTTCAAATTTACTCACAATACCTTTTACAACACCACTACTTGAAGTAAAAACCGGTCCTAAGCCAGTGTACATTTCTTGAGCCGATCCACCTAAAATAAATGCTAAAATTGTATTTATTAATACACCAAGTAATGAAATAACACTTGAATATACAGTAATCGCCAATAATTTTTTATAAGAAGTATCATTGCTCATAAACATCATTAACACTTTATACACCACAGCACTAAGTAGGAAACTAAATGCCATACCAAAAGCACCTACACCGAATCCCATACCATATGTCATTGCAGCTGGAATGGTAACACCTAATTCCTTATTAATCTTAATAGCTTCAGGTGTTAGAGAATATACATAAGCAGCAAATCCACCAATAAGTCCACCTAGTAAAACAAGTATCAAAAACGCACCCCAAACCGCATTACTAGTCTTCATTCTCTCAAACTGCACACCTGGTGATGTAATCATTCCAAATAATGATGGCTTCGCACCTACATCTTGCGTATTCAAATTCGCTTCCATTACAACGCCTCCTTCTATTTATATAACCCGTTCTAACGGGCGGTTCACATCCTCATTTAGAGGCTACGAACCGCCCACTAGAACGGTAACATGTAGTAGAGAACCTCTCTACTACACTAATAATCTACTCATAACGAAGTGCTTCAATTGGATCTAATTTCGCAGCTTTGTTTGCTGGAATTAATCCGAAAATAATGCCGAGTGTCATAGAGAACAGTACGCCCCCAACGACAACTTCCCATGAAACGAGCGGTGGCCATTTCGCAAATGTGGAAACAATATATGCCCCGCCATATCCAAGACCAATCCCAATCAAACCACCTAGAAGCGTTAACATAACTGCTTCAATTAAAAACTGTAATAAAATTTTACTACGCGTTGCTCCAAGCGCTTTACGTATCCCAATTTCACGTGTACGCTCCGTTACAGATACGAGCATAATGTTCATTACACCAATACCGCCAACGACTAGTGAAATACCAGCGATACCGCCAATGATCATCGTCATAATGTTAGTAACTTTAGAAACTCCTTCTTGGAATTCTTTTAAGTTTACCAGTTCATATTTACCTGGAATGTCACTTGGCTTACGACTATTTAATACATCAATAGCTTTTTTTCCTGCTGATTCTAAATTGTCTACATTTTTAGCTTGAACTGCGATACTTTGAATTTCATCTGTTCCGTATAAAACAGGCCATAAAGTGAGAGGAATCAATATTTCTTCAGTCTCAAATCCCATAAATTCATTATCTGATTTATAGACGCCGATAATTTGCACCGGCTGTCCTTTCATTTCAATAATTTTTCCTACTGGATTTTCATCCTTAAATAACGTCTCTTCTGCCTTCGTACTAATCATAACAACGTTATTCCCTTGCGAAATATCTGATTCATTTAATGAGCGCCCTTTGACCATTTTCACTTTATTTACTTGAAAATACTCACTATCAAGTCCAATAACATTAATCATTGATTTTTTATCGTTTATATCAAGTGTTTCCATCGTATTATTCGTCGTAATAACATGGGAAACATCTTTTACCTGTTTTACCTCAAGAATATCTTCTTCTGTTAATTTTGGTACTTGATGTCCACCCATCGCAAACTCATCATTAATATCTGGTTTAAACTGAATCGGCATTAGGTTATTACCCGAACCAGCAATCTTTGACTTCAGCATCGCTTCTCCGCCCTGTCCAATCGCAACGACAGTAATAATAGAACCTACACCAATAATAATTCCAAGCATCGTAAGAGCTGAGCGCAGTTTATGAGCTAGAATAGAAGATAAAGCTATTTTTATACTATCTAGTAAACTCATACCGCACACCTTCTATCTTCTGTAATTTTCCCATCTCGCAGTACAATACGGCGAGATGAATAAGCGGCTACTTCCTCTTCATGCGTAACCATAACAATCGTCGTACCTTCTGCATTGAGCTTCGTGAAAATATTCATAACTTGCTCACCAGACTTCGTATCAAGCGCACCTGTCGGCTCATCGGCCATAATAAACGTTGGATTATTTGCAATCGATCTCGCGATAGCTACACGCTGCTTCTGTCCACCTGATAACTCACTTGGTAAATGGTGAACCCTATCCGCTAAACCAACTTTTCCAAGCGCTTCAAGAGCTCTTTGACGACGCTCTGCTTTCTTCACTCCACCATAGATGAGCGGGAGTTCAACGTTTTCCACTGCGGAAAGACGCGGTAATAAATTAAAGTGCTGGAATACGAATCCGATGTATTCATTACGAATTAAAGCTAGTTTTGACTCGTCTGCTGTTAAGATATTCACATCATTCAACATATATTCACCTTCTGTTGGACGATCCAAACAACCGATAATATTCATAAGCGTTGATTTACCAGAACCAGACGGTCCCATAATAGAAACAAACTCACCACTTTGAATCGTTAAACTAATACCATGTAAAATCGGCACTGCCAATTTCCCTTGATAATACGTTTTAGAAATATTATTTAACGTAATCATTTCTCTTTCACTTCCATTCCGTCATACACGTTGTCGGAAGGATTTTTAACCACCTTTTGCCCCACTGTTGCGCCTTCAACAATCTCTGTCCAGTCTCCATCAGTAGAACCTTTTTTCACATTTTGTTTACGAAGCTTTCCTTTCTCTTCGATATAAACAAATGCATCTTCGCCTTTTTCTACAATGCTCTTACTTGGCACAGCAATCATCGTCTTATTCTCTAAATTTACTTGTAAAGAAACGTGATAACCTGGAGATAAACCATCCTGACTATCCAGACTTGCTTTATATGTATATTGAGACATATTTTGAGCCGCTTCACCTAGACCAGCCGATTGAGCCATCTCTGCACTTGTTGGGAATTCGCTTACTTCTGTAATCTTACCTGTCCACTTCTTCTTATTATTTGCTTTCGCCGTTACAGTAAACGTTTGATCCTTTTGAATTTGTGACTTCTGAAGTTCTGTTAATGTCCCTTGAACTTGGAACGGATCTTTAGAAGCAACTTGTAAGAATGCCTTCCCTTGACCACCTAACGCTTGAGATGAACTTTGCGCCGCATCTTTGTCTAACTTTTGAACAACACCAGAAAAATTACTATAAATCGTAAGCTCGTTCTGCTTTTTATTTAACTCTTCTTTCTGCAACTTTCCTTTCTCTTTCTCAAGGTCAGTTGTTTTTTGTGTCATCTCTAACTCACTTACTTGCTCATCCATCGGGTCTGTTACTTCTTTCCCAGCTCCGCTATCTTTCGCCTTCTTAATTTCTTTCTTCAACGAATCAATCTTCTTTTTCCCTTGATCATAACGCATATCTGCCATCTTCTGATCAAGCTCAGCTTGCTTCATTTGAAGATTAATTTCTTCATTATCATAAGAGAATAATTTCGTTCCCTTCTCTACCTCTTGTCCTTCTTTCACCGCAATATCTTTCACTTTTCCTTTAGTCGGATCCGCATAGAAACTTTCGATATTCCCAGGCTTCACCTGACCAGAAATTAACTTCGTATTATTAAGCTTACGCTCTGTCACTTTCTCAAAACTTACAGCATCATTCGTCGCCGTACCTTTCTTCTTACCTTGCATCACAAAAATATTAACCGCTGCTACAATAACAATTAGTGCAATAACCCCGATAATAATCCATTTCTTCTTCTTGTTTGGAGTACGAACCGTATTTGGTAACATATTCTCTCTCCTTTTATAACTTAATAGTTTAATAGATATTCGAATTGTATAAAACTTTCTGAAAACAAAATGAATATTATTACATTCTTTTTACAAAGTTTTACACATTCATTTATATTGTAACAAAAATTCCAATGATTAGAAATATGACATCCTATCTTTTAAGATAGTTTTAAGGAAATATTATATTATATAGAAAAAGCCATCCAAAATGATAATTGGATAGCTTTCCTAATAAACAATTACGCTACTTTAGAACCTTTTCTCTCATGTCCCATTTGAACAATCAGTAAGAATATTGTTGATAATACACCACCTGCTAACAGTAACATGAAGCAACCATCCCAGCCAGAACGATCAACAATAATACCAATTGCTGCGTTTGCTACGAAGCTTCCTCCAACATAACCAAACAGACCACACATACCAACTGTTGTACCTACTGCAAATTTCGGTACTAATTCCATCGCACTTAAACCAATTAAAAATTGTGGTACGTAAATTAAACAGCCGATAATAGAAACTGCAATACTGACAACAAAAATATTAGTTGCTTGCCAATATACAAGCGTTCCAATAACAACTCCAGCCATACTAATAACACATAGTGGCATACGTTTTCCTTTGAATAATTTATCGCTTAAAAAGCCGACAATTAAAGAACTCGGAATTGCCGCTGCCTCAAATATTGAATACGCTGCATGCGCTTCTGTTTTTGTAAACCCTTTAACTGTTGTTAAATAAATTGGTACCCAGTTAATAACACCGAAACGAATTAAGTAAACAAATGCGTTTGCAATACATAAGAACCAAACAAATTTATTTTTCACTACATATTTCATTAAAATTTCTTTTGATGACATCTTATTAGCATTATCTGCTTTTTCAAGATTTTCATAGTCATTACGATATTCATCAATTGGAGGAAGACCTTCAGATTCTGGTGTATCCTTCGCATTGATCCAAACAAGAACTGAAATTACCATTGCGATAATCGCCGGGAAAATAAATACGCCGCCTTGCCAATGGCTTTCACCAAAAATACCTACACCTATTCCAATAAACGGTGGAACAAGTAATCCACCAACGTTATGTGAAATATTCCAAATACCAGTTTTAGTTCCACGCTCTTTCTTTGAGAACCATTTTGTCATAACAATACTACAAGGTGGTGCTCCCATACCTTGTACAATACCGTTTAGAACAAGTAATGTTAAAATCATCCCAAAGGAAGATGCAAAACCGAAACAAATATTAACAAGCCCAGATAAAAATAAACCTACTGCAATAAATCGTTGAGCAAAAGCCTTATCCGATAAATTTCCCATAAAGAATTTACTTAGCCCATAAACAACAGCCATTACTGCGCCTAATAACCCGATTTGTGTAGTACTAAATCCATACTCATCTACTAAATACGTAGTAGATAAATTAAAATTACTACGAACTAAATAATAAGCAGCATATCCAACTGAGATTCCGATTAACACACGAATACGTAGTAATCGATATACTTGGTCGATCATATTCGCTGGCAATCTCTCAATTGCAGGTGCTGGCTTAAGCCATTTAAACATATTCTTTCGTCTCCTTTTCTCACTTCTGAGAGAGACGTTGTCTATTCCATATCTCGATTATTCCACTATTTGATATATTTTGGTTTGTCCTTCTAACTGGCTGACCTTCTATTTCTTTCTCATTCTTCGCAAACATCGTTGGTACGCCAAACGAAACTTTTTCTAAAATGTGCCCCGCGTCTTCTGATAAACAATAATCAATAAATAAATCCGCAATAATACCACTCGGTGCACGTTTTAGCTTCGAAATCGCATTAACAGACAAACCTGTTTGCTCAGGTACGATACTTACAATTGGAAAGCCTTGTTTTTGAAGCATTCTCTGATCTCCCATGAAATTGACGCCTATCATATATTCACCGCTCGCAACAAGTTCCGCCGGCATGTAACCATTCACCGTTACTTCACCAACTTGCCCTGCAAGATTCTTTACATACGCTTTTGCCTCTTCTTCACCTAAAGTATCAATAAGTGATTGAAACAACGTATATGCTGTACCTGAAACATTTGGATCTGGCATTACAATCTTACCCGTATACACAGGATCTAATAAATCTTGCCACCTTGATGGATACGGAAGACCGAGCGGCGCTATTTCTTCATTCCACCGCTCTTTATTAATCGCAATTGCCAGTTTCTCCACTTCATAACCGTACCAATAGCCGTCTTTATCTTTAACAGCTTTTGAAATACGATTCGCATGTTGGCTCATCACAGGAATAGAAAGATTTTTTTGCTTCATCATTTGATGTGCATCTACTGTACCACCAATAATAATATCCGCTTTCGGGTTTCCAGCTTCTTCTTCCACTCTCCGAAGAAGTTCTTCTGTCGAAAGACGAATAAATTCATACGTACATCCACGCGGTTTACAAAATGACGAAAGCAAAGCTTCACCAACTTCTTCACGAGCAGCTACATACGCAACAAGATGACGATCATTCAAAATAGGGAGACCACTTTTATTATATTTAATAGAGGCTGTATCTCGAGAGCAACTAGACATCGCTCCTCCGATTATTAGCAAAAAGAAGAAAAAGGCTATCTTTCTCATGACACATTCTCCTTTACAAATAACTCTGCTAGGGAGCCTTTCATATACATGACATTCCCGTTATTATCACCCAGGTATTGCACAACAAAGTACGATGGATACACAGAAATAGTTAGAATATCCTCCCGCTCATTCTTTACACGTTTGCCTGTTTTATAAGCAGTAATATAAGCGATTGGCTCATTCTGTGACTGTAATAATTTCTGAATTTCTCCGTAATCCGTAATTTGCTTTGCATACCGAATAGAGTCAAGTATGTACGTAAGATTTATAGTACGTACTACATCACCTTGGCGTACTATGACATCCTTTGCTGACGCAAAAAAATCACTAATACGTTCTGGTGTATAATACAGACTTAACAAATACGTTTGCAATGCTGAGATCATCGGATCCGTGCCATTCTTCCCGTATACGTTCGCCTCATACTGGAACAAGTCACCTACTGCAAAAGTACGTTTATGTCCATTCAAGTACGTTACTTCTCCAGTAAATACTTGTTCTTGACTCTTCGCTTCTCTCGGCTCTATTCGAATTCGGTCAAAGAATGAAACAATCGTATGCAACCGAACTTCATCAGTTACAACAATTTCTCCCCACCTACTATGCCTTACTTTCACTTCAGTTGGAAGGGACTCATTCACTCTTTGTAAAACGGCTTGTTTGTCATCCACAATTGTGATTCGGTTATATATTTGCTTCTCAATAACATAAAACAAAATAAGAGAAACAATAATACAAAAGACAAACATAAGAATTTGAAATGATAGCCTTTTCATTTCTGCCTACCTCCAAGATAAAAAAACGTTGTTTCGAAAATACCGCATAATTGTTTCATAAATGTATCATTTAACCGCTTTCAAGTTTTTTATGTCTTCCATCCGTCTCGGAAGCAAAAATGTAATAAATATTGTAGTTCCCATTTCTTCACTACTCTCAATTCGCATACTTCCGCCCTGTTTATTTATAATCTCCTGACAAATATATAGGCCGTAGCCATTCCCGTAACTAGAAGGAAGCACCTTACCTCCTGGAAACTCGTCCCACTCTGCAAGCACACCTTCATCTATACCAATACCATCATCATGAACAAAAACTTTCGCTTCCTGCTCATTTACAATTACATTCATACGAATTTGCGTAGCATCACTATATTTAATCGCATTATCAAGCACATTCAAGAAAATTTGCTTCGTCTTATCAAAATCCGCAACGACATGTACATCTGTTAACTCATTCATAACTTCAATTTCAAACTGCTGCAGGCGAGGTTTCACAATAGAAATTGCTTCTTCTGCCAGCTCCTTAATATTCACAACTGTAGGTGACACTTCAAACGTACTCGTCCCATACTTCGAAGATTTAAGCAACTCCTCTACAAGTGATAATAAACGCTCACTTTCTACAGCCACATAACGGAGACTCTCCTGAACATCTTCCTTTGATTGTAACCTCGGAATTAAATCTACATAACCGATAATCGCTGTTAGCGGTGTTTTCAGCTCATGCGTAATGCGGTCTAAGAAATCTTTCTGTTTCTCTTTCTCGTCCTTCAGTTGCTTAATATGTAGTTCAATTCCATCAGCCATCGCATTAAAAGATGCTGAAAGCTGTGCAATTTCCACATACTCATTCAGCTCAATCTTACTTTCATAATCTCCATTCGCAAGCCGATGCGCCATTTGCCTTAACTGATCAATTGGTTTATGAAGAGACTTCGCCAAACGAATCGCAAAGAAAATACCAGCAGCTACTAAACAAAGAGACGTTATTAAAAACGTCCAACTCACATTTGTTAAAACTTCCTTCTCATCCGTTAACTCATTTATAAAACGAATACTCCCAATGACATCGTTTCCATAATAAACCGGACTTGAAAACAAAAGAATTGGAGCTGGGTCTCCCTCCTCGAAAACATAAGATTTCTTTCCCTTCAAAGAACTCTCAATATCGATATTTCGATGAAGTAATGCTCCTTTTTGTGTATCCGCAACAACATCTCCATTCTTCCCAATCATCTGCACACGGATATCCATTCGCTTCGCTAAATACGAAGCAATTAAAAGCGAATTAGGACCTAGTGTCTCCACTTCTGCTTCTTTCTCTAAATAATTCATCGTATAAATTTGCGCTTCTACACTTAACTTTTCTAAGGAATCCGCCGCATTATGATACACATTCTTCTCCAGTGCAATATAAACAACTGCATACAAAAGAACAAGAATTGGAATCAACAATCCAACTATTCCAAACACCATATTTCGTTTTAAAGACATATCATCACCACTTAACAATCCAGCTTATAGCCAACGCCATAAATCGTCTTAATATACTCCCCACTATTACCTAGTTTCTTTCGAAGCCTTTGCACCATAATATCAACCGCTCTCGTATTTCCGATATACTCAAACCCCCATACTTTCTCAAGTAGCTCATCTCTCATAAACACACGCTGCGGATTCGAAACAAACAACTGACATAAATTAAACTCCCGGTACGTTAACTGAATTTCTTGCCCTTCGACATGTACCTTTCTCTCCTTAGGACAAATCACTAACTCACCTGCACGAATTACTTCGTGACTTACAGTTGTCTCCTCCTTCTTCACACGCCTGCTCATATTCTTCACACGAAGAATAAGCTCAGCATAATTAAAAGGCTTCGTCACATAATCATCAGCTCCAAGCTGAAGACCAAGCAATTTATCATTCATCTGACTCTTCGCTGTTAACATCAGCACCGGAATATCACGATCCTTCTCCCGGAATAAACGCAATAACTCATACCCATCCGTATCAGGAAGCATCACATCTAAAATAAGTACATCTGGCTGCTCATTCCATCTCTCTACAGCTTCTCTCCCGTCAGCTGCCGTCAATACTTCATATCCTTCCATCTCTAACTGCATCCGAATCAAATTACGAATACTCGATTCATCATCAACTACAAGTATTTTCATCATTCTCCTCCTTCCATCCTGTATTATAGTACAGTTTAGTATAGCAAAAATAAGACGAAAAAAGAGAGGGTATTGTCGAACATATTTTGTCGACGATACCCTCTCTCTTTCACTTATTATTTAGCCACAAAATAATCCGTTACATATTGTGCCCAAACCTCATGTCCTTTAGCACTTGGGAAACCAAATTCTTCTTTTAAGTATGGTAAAATAGCCTTTGTTGTTGCATCTGGCCACGCTCCCCAATGATCAACATATGTATAACCATTTTGCGTCGCAAATTGCTTTAATGCTTCAATCGATTTCGGATAATTCTTCGCACCATACACTGGGTTTGGTGGTTGGATCATAATTGTAGCGCCTTTTGCACTAGTAGAAAGTGCTTGAACGAACTTCTGTGTACTCGCAACAGAGTTACCATTACCAGTTTTACCATTATCAGTAATAAATGGTGGTTCAAATAAAATCACATCTGGGTTGTCTTTCGCAATCTCTTTATCACGCTTATTTGCGATTAACTCTTCCGTACTTTCACCCTTATATTCCTTTACTGTCACATTCCATAAACCTTTACCGTAAGCAGTTTCTAAATTAGCTGTTAACTTAGCTGCCCAAGCATCTTTTTCAGATGAAGAAGCCTCATCACCAACAATAACAAGATTTACCGCCTTCTTCTCCTCAGCAGCTTTCTTCAACGTCTCTTTCACTTTATCGGGTAAATTCTTCGCATATGCTTCATTAAAAGATGACTTCGCTTCTTGTTTTTTCTCTTCTTTCTTCGCTCCGCTATCTTTCACTTCAGCCTTCGTTTTCGTTACTTCACTCGTTTGCCCCGTTGCATTTGCAACTTTCTTATTCCAGTACAATTTACCGCTCACAATCGAAGCGACAAACACTGCAAAAATAACAAGGACAAGTACTGCTTTCTTATTCATCGATTCACCTCATCTATTAATCTCACAACATATAATACTAATATAAATCCATGCAAAAATAAACCCAACTCCTTCCAAAGGAGTTGGGTTATTACATATTACTTAGTCAATTCAAGCTGTGCTCTTAACTTATTCGTTAAATCTTGTTTTGCTGCATCTGGAACATAGTAGTACCAAATGCCATCCGCGGCTTTGTGGCCGTCACCAGGAATTTGGATATCCTCACTGTTCTGCAGACAATTTTTATAATTCTTTTGCATATCAAACATTTGATCTTGCGTTAAGTTTGTTTTCACATTCTTTTGAATTGCTGTAAGTACATCTCCATAACTTGCTAGAGAAGAGAAGCTTGCACCTTTCTTAATAACAGCTTGCATCACTTGACGTTGACGCATTTGACGACCGAAGTCACCGCGTGGGTCTTCTTTACGCATGCGTGTGAATGCTAGAGCCTCATCACCATTCAAATGAATATTTCCTTTAGCAAAATGATGACCGTTTGCAGTAAATTCTAAGTCATTATTTACATCTACCCCACCAACTGCATCAACAATATCTTTAAAACCTTCCATATTTACTTCAATATAATAGTTAATAGGAACATTTAAGAACTTTTCTACAGTTGCGACAGACATATCTACGCCACCAAATGCATAAGCATGGTTGATTTTATCACTTTTCCCTTTTCCAACGATTTCTGTATATGTATCACGAGGGATACTTACAGTCTTCATTGAGTTATTTTTAGGATTTAAAGTAATAACCATTAAAGAATCTGAACGCCCTTTATCTTCACCACGTTCATCCGCTCCTAGTAATAGGATTGAAATCGGTTCTGATTTACTAATTTTTGCTGTTTCTACACCATTAGAGTCTTTATCACGCTTTAACGGCTTATGAACTTCATCTAATGTTTTTGAAACTTTGGAATATACATTATAGGCATATACTCCCCCACCTATAATCATTACCCCTATAACGCCTAGTATCCATAATAGGATCTTTTTTTTCATTCCTTTAGCCCTCTTTCAATTTATATACTAATTATTCATTTATGTTTATAGTATCATAAGAATTCTAATATAAGTCGAAATAAAAATTAATTCATATGTATCAACATTTATATCCTATCTTGTACTAAAACTCTCCAACTATTATAAGTAAAATCAACAAGCAAACTTATAAAAAGTCTTCTATATTCTAGCATTTAAAGTTTAAATTGTTTATACCCATTTTATAAATTTAAATTCTTATTTAGAAATATAATATCCCTTCTATTTGAGGCTAGAATAAGATAATAATCGTATTATGACAAACCCCTAGCTAATTATTATAATGAGTATTGCTTCTTGAAGTAATTTTGATACTCACCACTAATAATTTGTTCCCACCACTTGGTATTATCTAAATACCATTGAATCGTTTGAGCAATTCCCGTTTCAAATGTGTAAGTTGGTTTCCAACCTAATTTCTCTAGCTTTGTTGGATCAATTGCATAACGCTTATCGTGACCTAATCGATCTTGAACAAACTCAATTAATTCTTCAGTTTTGCCAAGCGTACTAATGATTGTTTTAACTACCTCTAAATTTGTACGTTCATTATGTCCACCGACATTGTAGACTTCTCCATTTACACCCTCATGCATAACTAGATCAATTGCAGCACAATGATCAATAACGTGTAACCAGTCACGAATATTTTTACCGTCTCCATATACAGGAACTTTTTCATCATTTAATACACGTGAAATTGTTAATGGAATTAGTTTTTCTGGGAAATGGAAAGGTCCATAATTATTTGAACAACGTGTAATATTGATTGGTAAGTCAAATGTTTCATGATAAGCTCTAACTAATAAATCTGAAGAAGCTTTACTTGCACTATATGGACTATTTGGTTGTAAAGGGGTTTCTTCTGTAAAGAATGTTGTTGGATCAAAATCTAATTCGCCGTATACTTCGTCTGTCGATACGTGAACAAATTTAGTTATACCATATGCCTTTGCTGCATCTAATAACACTTGTGTTCCTAATACATTTGTACTAATAAATACTTCAGGTTCAGCAATAGAACGATCAACATGACTTTCTGCCGCAAAATGTACAACGTAATCGAATTTTTCTTGTTCAAATAGTTGGTTGACCGCTTGACGGTCTACAATATCAACCTTAGCAAATGAATAATTTTCTTTCGCTTCAATATCCTTATGCTTTGTTAAATCTCCCGCATATGTCAATACATCTAGATTTACAATATGGTAATCAGGATATTTATTTACCATATACTGTACAAAGTTTCCCCCGATAAATCCTGCTCCACCTGTTACTAATACTTTCTTTTTCTCCATTTTACTTCACCTCTTGCTGTAATTGCGTAATATAGTGTTTTACCGCTTCTTGCCAAGTTGGTAATGGTTTAAATCCATTATCAATTAATTTTTGTTTAGACATACGTGAATTTTTTGGACGTACTGCACGAGTAGGATATTCTTCTGTAGTAATACTATTTACTTTCACATCTTGTCCTGCGATTTCAAAGATTTCTTGCGCAAACTCAGCCCAACTACAGAAACCTTCATTTGTGGCATGATATGTACCATATTTCTCCGTTACGACCATATCAACTAACAAACGAGCTAAATCATACGTATAAGTTGGTGAACCTATTTGATCTCCTACAACATTCAATTCATCACGTGTTTCACCTAAACGAAGCATTGTTTTAATGAAGTTATTTCCATTAATACCGAATACCCATGAAATACGCACAATAAAATTGTTATCTATTAGACTTCTAACTACTTTTTCTCCCTCATACTTTGTTAAACCGTAGTATCCAACCGGATTCGGCGTATCAGTTTCTACGAATGCATGAGTTCCTTCTCCATCAAATACATAATCTGTACTAATATACACAAATTTGGCATTTAATTTTTTTGCTGCTGTAGCAAGGTATTTTGTACCTTCTACATTAACATTCCAGCAAAGCTCTTTATCATCTTCAGATTTATCAACAGCCGTATATGCTGCGCAATGAATAATTGCATCTGGTTTTACATTATCTACAAATTCATAAACCGCAGCTTCGTTTGTAATGTCTAAATCTTCTATTCCAATACCTTGCATTTCTAGTCCTTGCTTCTCTCCACGTTTTACTACGTCATATCCAAGCTGACCATTATAACCGGTTACTAAAACTTTCATTTTTTTACTCCCCGTATACAAAGTTATTTTCTGCTTCTTTTAATGAAGGTGCTTTTTCGTCTTTTTCAGATAGCACCGGTTGAACCTCCATTGGCCACTCAACGCCAACTTCAGGATCGTTCCAAACAATACCACGATCACATTCAGGAGCATACAATTCATCAACTTTATACTGAACCTCAACATCATCTGTTAATGTCATAAATCCATGTGCGAATCCTTTTGGAATTAATAATTGTTTTTTATTTTCAGCACTTAGTTCAATGCCAAACCATTGACCATACGTAGGGCTTCCCTTGCGAATATCGACTGCTACGTCAAATATAGATCCACGTGTACAACGCACAAGCTTAGTTTGTGCTTTAGAATTTAATTGATAGTGTAAACCACGAAGTGTTCCTTTTGTTGCAGAAAACGATTGATTATCTTGTACAAATTTTAAATCAATCCCCGCTTCTTTCATTGCTTTGTCGCTATACGTTTCCATAAACCAACCACGATGATCGCCAAATACTTTTGGTTCAATTACTTTTACGCCTAGCAGGTTTGTGTCTATAACTTTCATTATGCTCACTCCAGATTAATATTTAATGCTACCGTTTGCTACCTTTAATAAATATTGACCATAGCCATTTTTAGAGCACTGATCACCTGATTTAATTAGAGTTTCTTTGTTAATCCAGCCATTAATATATCCAATCTCTTCAAGAGCTGCAATTTTAATTCCTTGATGGTCCTCAACTGTTTTTACAAAGTTTGTTGCATCTACTAGACTCTTATGAGTTCCCGTATCTAACCATGTATAACCACGTCCTAATAGCTCAACCTCTAATTCACCACTATTTAAATACGCCTCATTTATAGATGTAATTTCCAACTCTCCTCTAACCGATGGTTTTACATTTTTTGCAATTTCAACTACGCGATTATCATAGAAATATAATCCAGTAATTGCGTAGTTAGATTTTGGTTCCTGAGGCTTTTCCTCTACACTTAGTACTTTTCCATTCCCATCAAACTCAACTACCCCAAAACGCTCTGGATCGTTTACATGATATCCGAAAACTGTAGCGCCTTTTTCCTTATTCGCCGCACGTTGTAGCATTTTACGAAGCCCGCTACCATAATAAATATTGTCTCCTAATACCATAGCAACAGAATCATTACCAATAAACTCTTCACCAATAATAAATGCTTGTGCTAAACCGTCAGGGCTCGGTTGTACCTTATATTGAAGAGAAATACCGAATTGAGAACCATCACCTAATAACGCTTCAAAACGTGGTGTGTCTTCCGGTGTTGAAATAATTAAAATCTCACGAATCCCTGCTAACATTAATGTTGATAATGGATAGTAAATCATTGGTTTATCATAAATAGGAAGTAATTGTTTACTTGTAACCATTGTGAGTGGATATAAACGTGTACCACTTCCTCCTGCTAAAATTATGCCTTTCATTTTTTTCCCCCCATATTTATCTTTACTTAGAAGAGACTTTTCCGATTAGTCTCAATGAATGCTTTAAATCATATTTATTAAAATATATAAACACTAAATACGCAGTTAGATATATGAATAAGCTCAAAATACCTTCCAGATACCAAGAAGACATCATAAAAGCTACCATTAATAAAATTTCACCGATAAGGTTTTTCATAATTGATAAATTTAATTTAGAAGATAAATATAACTCAGCAAGTACACATCTAGCTATTACTACAACCACCAAAGAAACTATCACAAGATTTAGATTATCCGAAATAACGACTGCAATACTACAAACTAATAAACTGCACAGTAGCGCAATTATATTTATTTTGAGTAATATACCTTCTTTTCTGAGGACCTTTAAATATGTAGATACAAGCATTTGCATCTTTCCATCAAATACACATATAGGAAATAGGATCGCTAGATATTTCAGACTCCTAGAATATTCAGGTAACCATGCAGTTAAAATATATTGAATTGGGATATAAAAAATTAAAAATCCACAAAGTAATGTTATAAGTATAGTTCTTATTAAACTATACGTTTCTGATAGCCTATCTTCTCCCACTCTTCTAAGTGCCGGGAATAAAACAATACTCACCGCATTTATAAATAATAAAATCATGCTAACTATTGACAAAGATAAAGAGAACTCTCCAAATGCATTAATTCCCCATCTATAATCAACAACAAATCTACCAACACCAATTATTAACATACTCGCTATATTTGCAAACATAAGTTTCATCCCAACTGAAACATTACTTATCATTTCTGAAATTGCAATTTTCCAAGAGGAAATCTGTCCAACAATTAATTCTTTTCCTATAACAATACAAAAAATTAGCCCGCATATACGTGATACTAGATCAGCCAGGACAAAGTATTCGAAATTCCCCTTCCTCATTACCAATAAAATTAAGACAATTATAAGGAATGTAAATTTTTCAACGACCACTGACAATGCGTATTCTTTAATCTTATTAGTACTTTGAAAGACAAACCAAAAAAAGGCGGATGTACCAGTAAAAAACATACACATAGAAGTAATTATTAAAACAATTAGTCTATTATCATCTACAACAAATATATTTGAAAAAATGATAATTAAAATCGCTAAAATAACTTGAGATACTACTAGTATCCAAAATTGCGAACGAAATAAAGGTTTATCAAGGTGTTCAAATTTCTTTCCACCATATCTTAAATATATTCCATCATTTAATCCAAATTGAAAAAATCCCACATAGCTACTATAAAATAAAAATAGTTGCCAGTAGGAAAACTCCTCAATTCCAAGTATTTTCGGAATCCATAAAGCTTTAATAAGACTTATAGTAAGAGCTATTCCTTGTGCAATAAAGGTATATGAAATATTTCTAAGGCTGCCCTTTACAAAACTACTATTACTTGGCATTAGATTGTTCTCCATTCAATACATCCACAATTTCCTCAATTACTTTCAAATTTATCCGTTTAGAGGAAATATTAACAAATTCATTAATGTTTTTTTCATTAACCTTTTTGTAATCAACTTTCAATAACAGCTGATTAATGACCTCATCACTAAAACGATATTTAATTACTTTTGCTGGGTTTCCTCCTACAATCGCATATGGAGGGATATTTTTTGTCACTACACTTCCTGCGGCAATCACAGCCCCTTGACCAATATGTACTCCAGATAGTATTAAAGATCTACTTCCAATCCATACATCATCGTCGATTATAACAGGGCCTTTACTCCATGCAATATCTTCCTGACCTATATTCAATCTTGTTTTAAAAGGGAATGTGGATATTTTATCCATTTCGTGATTCCCTCCTAATTGAATAATTACATCATTAGCAATTGAAACAAAGTTTCCTATGTATAATTCTTCCTTTAGGTTATTCCAAGTCATTACATGCAGCGGACCGTAGGAGTATTCTCCAACCTTTTTCACCACATTTAAATTGAAAATCCTTGTTGGTATAAGGTTTGTAACAAAACGTTTTTTAAATTTCCTCCTAAAAATATTTAGCTTAAATTCATTTTTAAGCGCTCTTAACATTTTCACTCCTCCTATACAGGTTTCTTTTAATATTTTGGAGTTATATATATATTTCAAAATTAATAGATCTTCAAAATATTAAAATTTAAATAACCTACTCTATCATAATCCCTATAATATTGTACATTAAATAATAATAAGGAAAGTGTATTAACAATTAATGAATAAAAACAAATTGTTATGTAAACACTTTCCCCTGATTGATCTTTATAATTCAAACATTAGCTAACTACCTAAAAATTAAAATTCACTTCCTTCTTTCGCTTATCTTTATATCGTGAAAATCACTATCCACTCTATATTTAACCAGAACACCATAAATTAGACCAATAAAGTACCATCCTACCGATCCTGCTATCAACGGTGTAAGAATAGCCTCTAATGAAGATTGAACTAATATAGCTATATAAGTAGCAAAAATACATGCTATAGATAGTTCTTTAAACTGCTTTCTCTTTATTAATACTAGGGGCGATAATATTAAAGCCATAAATGGTACTACCATAAAAACTCCATAATGCATGGCAATTTGTAATAAGGGATTATGTAAATCAATCGCCATTCCATTCCTAGCACCTATCCCATAAATCGGGTTATTTTTAATCAACTCTATCCCTTCACTCCACAGTACTTCTCTACCATTTAAACCTGAAGAATTAATCCGCTTAAAGGTTAATTCAACAGATTGCTGCACAATATCAACACTTAAAATTATAGGTGTAATTATTACTAAGAATGGTACAATTATTAAAATCTTTCTAAGTTTATTTTTTGATATTAAAAATGTAAAAATTAAAATTACACTTAAACTTAAAAGTGCTCCTCTACTACTCAGCAAAAAAACAATTAAAATACTAATAAATACCTCTGATACTATTAGTATTTTAATTAGTTTAGATTTTGTTGCAAAAAAACATAAAAAAAGTAAGGGAATTGAAAATACTAACATTGCTCCCACAGCATTAGAATTCAGCCAGCCAGTGGTTATTGTCCACCTTTCATTAAGCACCTGATCAATTGAATTTTTTGTAAATAATTGAAATTGTATAATCGATACCCAACCAACAAAAACATATAATAAATTTTTTTTAAAATTAATGCCCGTCAAAATTCCAATATACATGCTTCCAGCTAAACAAATGAATAATAAAACTTCCGCATAAAATTGATCATTATGATAATGAAAATAACTTAAGCCTAATAGGATAAAAAAGATTATCCAAAGTACATGGATATACGCTAAACTCTTTATCATTAATAAGTTATTTTTTATTAATGATACAAATACGCCTATCAAACATACAATAATAATTAATTGTGGAGATAAGACTTCTGGATACATTAAGGAGAGTAACAGAAAAATTGTAAATAAATAACTCATTTTAACTCCCTTTGTATTTCAATATACATTTCTAATGTTTTATTAAAAGTTTTCATACTAACATTTCTTATAATAACTCGACTCATTGTATCCATTAACCTCACTAATATTAAAAGCTTTTGTTTAAATTTATTTATCTCTGTATATTTAACAAAGTAGTAATACTCCCCTTTTAAACCATTCACATAAGAGATTGAGGGATATTTTTTAGTAGTTGCTGCGTTTTCATGTACCACATATACATCACTTGTTATAAAACCTTTGTACCCTTTTTCATAATATTTTTTTGCTAAAATACGCTCTTCCCCGTACAAGAAAGTGTATGGATCAAAAGCCCCTATACGTTCTACAGCTTTTGCATTTAAAAGAAAGAAAGCCCCTGAAACAATTTCTGATTCAAAAACACCCTTTGTTTTTAAATCTTTCGTAGTGATATTATTATAAAGTTTCCTTAAAGGTATTCCAAATAAAGTAGTGTTAATGAATCTCTCTACCAACGTTGTATGTTTTTTTGGATAATATTGTGCTAAAGTTCCATCAATATTCTTTATGGTCGTTCCTAAATATCCCCAATCAGACGGTAATGTTCCAACTATATTTTTTAACATTGCAATTGTATTTTTCATAGGTAAATGAATATCATTATTTGAAACGATAATAAAATTCACATCCATATTATCAACGACATATTTAATACCCACATTATTTCCTTTTGCATACCCTAAATTTTCATTTGTTTGAATATATATTATATCCCTTTTCTTAGATAAAATATTATGAGATTCATCCTGAGAATCATTATCAACAACAACAATCTCTACCTCGTCTGTTTGTTCTTTAAATTCTTCTATAGCCCTTAATGTTTCTTTAATATTTTTATAGTTTAAAATAACCACTGCAACCTTATTAGTCATATTCTTCACCTTTATATTAAATTCATATCACTTTCCGTAGATATTCCTCTATTTGCCGAGCATTTGTTTCTAAATTGAAATTTTGCTCCATAAATTTTCTTCCGTTCGTGCCCAGCAAAATTCTTTTATCTTTATCACCTATTAATTCTATTATCTTATTAGATAGTTCAATCTCATCCTCTGCATTAAAGAGTAAACCATTAAATTCATTTCTAATTACTGATTGTATTCCTGGGATATCGCTACCTATAACAGGCATCCCAAAAAGTTGAGCTTCTATTATACTCCTTCCCAATCCCTCATTAAGTGAAGGTTGTACATAGATATCACCTATGGATAAAAATTTATTTATATCCGACTGAAAACCTGTAAACTCTATATAATTCCGTAGATTGTTCTTCTCTATATAACCTAATAGTTCATCTAAACATTTTTTGTCCAATTTTTCCCCTATTATATATAGTTTTACATCTTTGTATTTTTTCACAACTAACCCAATTGCTTTAATTAAAGTTATTTGATTTTTATACGGAGCAATATTTGCTATATTAAGAATGTTTACTGTACTTGTTCGATATGATTTTACTAAAGGACTACTTATTTCGACAGATTCATTAATTATTTTTGCTTTTCGTTTAATCTTATCATCCAATAATTCGTATATCCCATTAGATATACAGATAACTTTTGAAGAAAGGCTTAAACTTAATTTGTTTAGCTTTGAATTTAATCCATAATCACTTCTAACAAATGTAATTAATTCTTTCTTAGCAATAAGCGCTCCAAGTCCTACAGTTAAGCTAGCTCGTAGTTCATTACCAATTATTTTATCAATTTTCTTTTTTCTTAATAAGTATGCAAATTTTATACTAAATGAGAACATTGTAAATAATATCAAAGATAACCTACTAAAATTATTCTTCTCATATACTTTTCCATACACTAATAATTTTTTCGGGAACTTCATATACATTTCTTTAACGCCTAAAGGTTTTATATATTTTTCATAGTATTGCTTATTTAATTGGTTAGTTAAAAAATAGTATTCAATTTCTGTTTTTTCTTTTTGAACCTTTAAAAAATCAATTAGACTTATATTCGATCCACCTATAGGTGAAGATTTAGCATATGCATCATAAATTAAAACCTTCATTTAAGTCACCTTCAATATTAATAATTTTACAATTCTATAGATCAAATTCTTTCAAAAATACTTTTACATCCCATAGTCAATGGTGCTTTTTCAATTATATACTTTGAATTTATCTAATCTGGAGCATATCTCCAATAATTTTTTCATATTTAATTGGTTCGATTTTTTCATTACAGTTGCCTGGATAAAAAGTCATTTCACCAAAATAAATTTTCCCATCTAAGTTATATAAATCAACCCGAACAAATGGAAAACCTTTTGATAGTTTGCTAGCAATTTCAACCATTTGCTCATAATTTTTAGGTTTCTCTATAGGCTTATCAATATTTTCATGACCAATTTTCACATCTAAATGCTTATCGTTAAAATTAATATCGAACATACTTCTTTTATGTTCCCCAAACCGATCTGTATCTACTTGAACAAGCTTAGGTTCCCCATTAAAACACCAAAATTTATAATCATAAGTATTGCCTTGAGAATCCTCGATGTATTCCTCTATTACAAAACGTGATGGTAAATCTTTATATTGCCATTCCCTAGTCCTCATATAAGGATCGAGCTTTAACCATTTCGTTAATTTATTAGCAGATTCTTCCCAATCCAATTTCCCTTTATCCTGACAAATAATATTATATTGAGAGCCTGATGCTAACTTCAGTGCAAACTTATTGGGTAATTTTTCAAAATCAACTTCTTTAGGATCCGAATACACCCCTATTAAAGGAGCCAAGTATTCTTCCCCTAATTTTTCTTTTATATAAGCTCTAACTTCATACTTATCAACTACTTTTTTCATAACTGGATTATGATTATTTAACTTCAAAAAAAGTAATTTATCATTAAAATAGACAGGATTTTTTAAATCAGGGAATCTTCTATTTTTCAGCAAAAAAGTAAGTGTACAGTATTGACGATCTGGAAAGAGTGATAGTGCTTTTGATAACTTATATTTAATTCTTTCGTTCAAAATAATCATTCCCTATATTTTAAATATACTTTTCTATTACTTTACCTTGGTTATTAATTTTCAAACCACTCAACAAATTTATTTATTCCCTCTTGAATGGGAGTATCTGGCTTAAACCCTACATCATTAATCAAATCTGAAACATCTGCATATGTTTGATAAACATCTCCTGGTTGCATCGGATAATACTCTTTGACCGCTTCTTTACCTACTGCAGATTCAATAGCCTGAATAAAATCTAACAATTTTACAGGTTTATTATTTCCAATATTATAAACTTTATATGGTAATTCCTTATTATTAAGGACAGGCGAGTTCTCTAACAACTTAATAATACCGTCTACAATATCATCAATATACGTAAAATCTCGATACATATCACCATTATTAAATACTTTTATAGGTTTTCCGTCCATAATCGCTTTTGTGAAAGAGAAATACGCCATATCTGGTCTTCCATAAGGTCCATAAACAGTGAAGAAACGTAAGCCAGTTGTTGGCACATTATACAAGTGGCTATATGTATGAGCCATTAATTCATTTGATTTTTTTGTTGCTGCATATAAGCTAACTGGATTATCCACTTGGTCTTCTGTTGAAAACGGTATTTTTTTGTTTGCACCATATACCGAACTTGATGATGCATAAAGCAAATGTTCTACTTTATGATGTCTACACATTTCAAGGATATTCAAAAACCCAACAACATTTGATTGAATATAAGCATCTGGATTTTCAATACTGTATCTTACACCTGCTTGTGCAGCAAGATTAATAACAATATTAATCTCGTTTTCAACAAATAATTGCTCCAAATACTCTTTATCAGTTAAGTCCGCTTTATGGAAAATAAACTTCTCATACTGATTTAATATATTTAAACGACGTTCTTTAAGGCTAACCTCATAATAGTTATTAAGATTATCATATCCAATAACCTTACAACCCATCTCTAATAATTGTTTAGAAAGGTGCATACCGATAAAGCCGGCTGCACCTGTTATTAAATATGTTTTTTTAGAATCTACATGTTTTAAATTCATTTTCAGACTCCTACACCATAGTATTTAAAGCCTTTTTCGATCATTGCTTTTTTATTATAAATATTTCTCAAATCAAAGAAATACTCACTTCCATCTATTTCACGAAGCTTATCAAAGTCAAGGTTTCTAAATTCATTCCACTCGGTTAAGATCACTGTAGCACTTGTACTTGCAATTGCTTCATATGCTGTTTCACACCATGTAATACTATCTTTAATTCCTTCAAGACGCCACGTTCCCTCTTTCAGCCCTTCAGGATCATATATGTTGAATTTTGCTCCACGTTTAGCCAACTCAGGTAAAATTACAAGTGCTGGTGCATCCCTCATATCATCTGTATTAGGTTTAAAGGTGATACCTAAAATAGCAAATGTTTTTCCATCAACATCACCCATGGCATTAACAATTTTATCTACCATTTTTAACTTCTGTTTTTCATTTGCTTCTACTGTTGCCTCAATTAAAGAAATAGTTTCACCGTGCTCATGAGCTATTCTTGCGAGAGCCTTCGTGTCTTTTGGGAAACAGCTCCCTCCATATCCAGGACCTGCATGTAAAAACTTCGGTGAAATTCGCCCATCCTGCCCCATCGCTTTCGCTACTTTCTGAACATCCGCACCAACTTTTTCACATACATTCGCAACTTCATTAATAAATGTTATTTTCATTGCAAGGAAAGCATTTGCAGCATATTTAATCATTTCTGCTGTTTCAATATTAGTTTCTACAAATGGCGTTTCATTTAGATAAAGAACTCTATAAACGTCCTTCATTAACTCCAATGCCCTTTCACTTTCAGCTCCGATAACAACTCTATCAGGATGAGTAAAATCTCTAACAGCAGAACCTTCTCTTAAAAATTCTGGATTTGAAACTACATCAAAATCATACTGGATCCCTCTTTTATCCAGTGCTTCTTTTACTGTAGATTTAACAATTTGCCCTGTTCCTACTGGCACAGTGGATTTATCTACAATTACTTTATATCCATTCATATATTTTGCAATACTCTCTGCAACTGCAAGTACATATTGAAGGTCAGCACTTCCATCATCTGCTGGCGGTGTACCTACCGCTATAAAAATAACATCATTATTTTCTACAGCTTCTTTAATATCAGTTGTAAAATTAAGACGTTTATAATAATGGTTTTTTTGTACGACTGTTTCTAATCCCGGTTCATATATAGGAATTACACCGTTTTTTAGGCTCTCGATTTTATTTTTATCGACGTCAACACACGTCACCGTATGTCCAAAATCTGATAGAATAGCTCCTGATACTAAACCTACATAACCTGTTCCGACTACTGCTATTTTGGTCATATTCTACACTCCACATCAATTTATTTATTACAAATTTGATCAATTTGATTCATGTATGCCTTTATTACTATGTTTCTATCAAACTCTTTTTCGATTTTTTCTCTAGAGTTTATACCCATTTGTTTTCTTTCAACATTTGTTAAGCAAATAAATTTTTCAATCTGTCCAACTAAACTGCTTGTGTTTTTAGCTTCAAATGTATATCCATTCTGATTTTCTGAAATTGTTTCCCTACAACCGGGTATATTAGAGGCAATCAATGCTCTTCCAGTAGCAGCTGCCTCTAATAAAACATTAGATAAGCCTTCTCCACCATGAGAGGCTTGAATAAGACAATGAGCTTCTTTAACAAATGGTTTAACATCTGATTGATACCCTAAGTATGTAATAAAACCTTCATTTTGCAGCTGATTAATCATATCGTTATAATGTGGCTGTGTTTTCTCAACAAAACCTATTACATTAAATTGTGTGTCTGGATATTTTGTCTTTATAATTTTTGCAGCTTCTAAATATTGATCAATACCTTTATCCCTCATAATTCTTCCAATGAAAATGAACTTCAACACATCTTCTTCTGGAAAATCTTTAAATTTATATTCTTCTAAATTCACTCCTGAACCTGGAATAAGTTCATAATGCCCTTTAATTATATTCCTATCTACTAACATTCTCATGTCTTCAGTATTTTGAAAGAAAACACAATAAGACTTTTTCAAACTTACCTTGTATAAAGTAGATAAAAACGTTTTTAAAAGTGAACTTTTACTAAATCCGCTTCCTAAACCTGTAATATTATTTATACATGGGATATTTAAAAGCCTACAAGCTAATCCTCCATATAAATTTGGTTTTATCGTATATGTCAATACAACATCCGGTTTTATGTCCTTCAATATTTTAATATAGTGCGCGACTAGTTTAAAATCAGTTATCGGGTTTGTGCCTCGTCGATCAACATTTGTTTCTACGAATTTACATCCCCATTCAATCATCTTATCTACTTTTTCATCTTTGGGTAACGATATATATACTTCGTATCCTTCCCTCAATAATTCTTGTATTAGTTCTTTACGAAAATTGTATATTACAAATCCATGATTACCTAATAATAGTACTTTTTTATTCATAATTTTATGTTCACCTAATTACATACTTATTTTTATAGAAGTTTCAAAATCAACAACGCAATAGTCAAAATCAGGATTTAGTTTTTTATCATATGCTTTATTTCCCAATACCTTATTAACGACATTTATCTTTTTTGACATTATCTTTATGACTGGATTAAATGTTTTAATAAAGTGGACTTTCTTACCCACGTTGATAGCCATAAGATTAATAATATCTTTCGTACTAACATATTCTTTATTTTGCGGGAAAAATACCCCGTCCAACTCTTTGTCAATAACAACCTTTAAAAATTCACACAGGTTATCGATGAATATCATACTTCTTTCATTACTTATCTCAGGAAAAATTGGTGATTTTTGCGCCAGCGTTTTCAGCCTAGGAAAATTCCCTCTACAGTTTGGTCCATACACCATTGGCGTTCGTACCATAACCGTTTTAAATTTATTACTATTCATTTTTTGAATAGCTAAATCAGCTTCGAGCTTACTTCGCCCATAAAAATCAATAGGACTTGGCTCGGTCTCTGCAGTAATAATTTTAGATTCACCTAATTTTCCATCTGCACCGTAGATAATCATGCTACTCATAAAAATGAATTGCTTAACATTTTCTTTTTCAGCTTTTTCTGCAATGTTAATCGCTAAATCCCTATTAATTTTATAATACATTTCTTCCATTTTAGGATCAGCTGAAACATGTGCTATTCCAGCTACGTGTAAAATAACATCATATTGGGAAAAGTCCTTTTGTTTCCATCCATCATTTCTAACAGATATTTTATCAACATCATATTGACTTGACCAATTACTAACCCATTTCTCAAAATTTGTTCCTATGTAACTTTCTTTTCCAGTTATTAAAATTCGTTTCTTGTTCATTTATGAACTAGCCCCTTTTCTCATTTCGGGGTTTTGTTCACTATTATTATTTTTCCCTTCCTTAACTCCTTCAGATTTTAAAACACTTTTTATAGTCATAAAAAACACCTTCAAATCAAATAATGGTGACAATTTCTTTACATATTCACCATCTAGTTTCGCTTTTACATCAATAGGAAGTTCATCTCGTCCGTTTATTTGTGCCCATCCCGTTAATCCTGGAACAACATCATTTGCACCATATTTATCACGTTCTTCGATTAAGTCATATTGATTCCAAAGTGCAGGACGGGGACCAATTATACTCATTTCACCCTTAATAATATTTATAATTTGTGGGAGTTCATCCAAACTTGTTTTCCGCAAAAATTTACCAACTTTTGTGATATACATTTCAGGATCTTCCAAAAGATGAGTAGGCATATCTTTTGGTGTATCAATCCTCATTGTTCTAAACTTTAAAATATAAAATTCTTTTTTCCCTTTACCAATACGGCGTTGTTTAAATAACACAGGGCCCTTGGAATCCAGCTTTATACAAATTATTAATAATAAGAATAAAGGTGATGATACTACTAACCCTATAATTGCAAAGATACAATCTATTATTTGTTTCAAACTCTTTTTATATATCACTTTTATTACCACCTCAATTTTCTCAGCATACGGATAAATGATTTAGAAACAAGCTAGCTTTTAATTAAAACTTTACTATTAGCAATCTCTAACAATCTTTCTCTTATATCTTCTTTACTCATTTTTTCAAAATCATTCATAAACTGCCTTAAAATCCCCTGGTCCATCAATACAGCTTTTCCTATATGGATTTTAGGGAATATTTGTTCAGGATGAATTTCTCCTTCGTTTAAGAGCTCTTCATACATCTTCTCCCCTGGTCTTAGTCCAGTAAACTCGATTCCAATTTCTTCAATAGAATATCCAGAAAGAGTAATAAGATTTTTTGCTAAGTCAACAATTTTAACTGGATCTCCCATATCAAGAACAAATAGCTCTCCACCTTTTGCTAACGTTCCAGCTTGAATAACTAGTCTTGAAGCTTCTGGTATTGTCATAAAGTAACGAATCATATCAGGATGAGTAACTGTTACAGGCCCACCTTTTTGAATTTGCTTCTTAAATAATGGGATTACACTTCCCCTACTCCCAAGAACATTACCAAATCGAACAGCAACGAATCTTGTATTCGTACTCACTGCTGCCAAATGTTGTACAAGCATTTCTGCAAATCGTTTTGTAGCCCCCATTACATTCGTCGGATTTACAGCTTTATCTGTAGAAACCATGACAAACGTATTTACTTTAAATGTATCAGCTGCTTCTGCAACATTTTTTGTACCAAAAATATTATTTTTCACAGCCTCTTCAGGGTTACGTTCCATTAAAGGCACATGTTTATGTGCAGCTGCATGATACACAATGTATGGACGATGCTTCTTCATTATTTCAAAGATTTTATGGCGATCTTGTACATCAGCAATTTCTGTAGTAATTTCGATCGAATCCTTGTATGTAACTCGCATTTCCATTTCAATATTATAAATGCTGTTTTCACCATGCCCTAAAAGAACAATTTTTGCAGGCTTATACTTCATCACTTGACGACAAATCTCTGATCCAATCGATCCACCTGCACCTGTCACTAAAATTGTTTTACCTGTAATCTTTTCTCCAATTCCTGCGTCGTCTAACTGAATTGGTTCTCTTCCTAATAAATCCTCTACTTGCACATCACGCACTTCATTGACAGACACTTTACCATCTAGAAGGTCCTCAAGCATCGGTACAATTTGAGTTTTCGCCTTCGTTTTCGTACATCTCTCAAAAATCTCATTTATTTGTTTTCTATTTAAAGAAGGAATAGCAATGATAATATGTTCAATATCATTATCTTCTACAATTTCTTTAATATGATTTGTCATACCAACAACTGGTACATTATAAATCTCTAATTTTTGTTTATTTTTATCATCATCCACAAATGCAATTGGAAATAAATCTGCTTCTTTATTATGTTGTAATTGTCTTACTACCATAGTTCCTGCTGAACCTGCACCGACAATTAGTGTTCTTTTTTTATTCGTATCTTTTGCAATATATGTATCACGGAACATGCGCCATACGAAACGCGAACCACCAATCAATAATAAATGTAGCATCCATGCAATTGCTAAAATTCGAACATAAATATCATGATTTATAATTTGTTGAACAATTGCTGTTACGATAATAGACAGAGTGATTGCTTTGAATATTTGTTTCAATTCACCAATACTTGCATATTCCCATGCTTTATTGTATAGCTTATACATACTTGCAAAAATATGATGACTACACAATAATGTAATAGAACTAATAACTACTGTCGTAGGAATTTTATTTAATACATTAGGATGTATAAACCAATAACTTAAGTACACGGCAGTTAATACAATAAATGAATCTAATAAAATTAATAATGAGAGCCGTCTTCGATAACTCAATATACCTGTTCCCTTCTGTATATAAATATTATTTAATTAATAATAAAAAAGGACATTCTCTTATGAATGTACTTCATCTTTTTTTATAAGTTTCTTCATGTATTTCATCAAATCTGCTTTCAATTCTTCATTTTGAAGTGCCATCTCAATCGTAGTCTTAATAAACCCAAACTTCTCCCCAACATCATAGCGTATTCCTTCAAAATCATAAGCAAATACTCGTTGAATTTCATTTAAACGTTGAATCGCATCTGTCAACTGAATTTCTCCACCAGCACCTGTTTGTTGATCTTCAAGGAACATAAAGATTTCTGGTGTTAATACATAGCGACCCATAATTGCTAAATTAGATGGTGCTGTACCTTGAGCTGGCTTCTCTACAAATTGACGCACTTGATAACGGCGGTCATTTTGCTCAATCGGATCGATAATTCCATAACGGTGTGTCTCATTTTCTGGCACTGTCTGTACCCCAATAACAGATGATTGTGTTCCTTCATATTGATCCATTAATTGACGTAAACATGGCGTATCCGCTTGCACAATATCATCACCAAGTAATACTGCAAATGGCTCATTTCCAATAAATTTACGTGCACACCATACCGCATGTCCAAGTCCTTTAGGTTCTTTTTGTCTTATGTAATGAATGTTAATTTTTGAAGAAGCTTGCACTTTTTCAAGCATTTCGTACTTTCCTTTTTCGAGTAAGTTTTGTTCTAACTCAAAAGAGTGATCGAAATGATCTTCAATTGCACGTTTTCCTTTTCCAGTAACAATAATAATATCTTCGATTCCTGATTCTATCGCTTCTTCTACTATGTATTGAATTGTCGGTTTATCAACGATAGGTAACATTTCTTTCGGCATTGCTTTCGTTGCTGGTAAAAACCTCGTTCCCAGTCCCGCAGCTGGGATAATCGCTTTTCTTACTTTTTTCAATTCTAGTCCCCCTATATATCGTTTTATCTATATGTAGCGATAACAAAAACCCTACCTATAGAGTCATAGTTATAACTCCATAGGTAGAGTTTCTATCATAAATAAAATTATGGGCATCTAACCCATCCTCACGCCATACTCCCGACGACAAGCGTCTAAGGTAGGCACGAAATAAAATTTCTACCCACAGCACGACCGAGTGCCTCCGTTGATAACGGTTAGGAGACATCACCTGTTCTTTATTTAAAAGATACCGAACAATTTTTTACGACGAATTTGTTCTGGGTCTTCTTTATAAATTGCTTTTCCGCTAATTAATAAATACGGGTTCTCCTTTAAATCACTCATAGCGTTCATTCCGAATTCTTTTTCGATTAATTCATAGCTTTCCGCTAAATGAAATCCTCTTGATGTTGTGTTATGTGCATCTGATGCGATCATATGTGTTAAATTATGTTCTACAAGTTGGAGTGAGAATTTTTTTATCTTTTTGCCGAAATTTCCTAGCAAGCTACCTGCCGTTACTTGTGTTAATGCACCCTTACTTACAAGGTTATATAACTTATCTGGCCGCTCGATTAACTCGGCATTACGTTCTGGATGAACGATAATCGGGATTATCCCTTTAACGCGTAGTTCATATAATAATTGTTCTGCATAGCGAGGTACATGATTAGATGGAAACTCAATTAATATGTATTTATCTGTTTCATTTAAAGTAACAATTTTACCAGCTTCGTAGTCTCCTAATAAATCACCATATAATCTGACCTCTTGCCCCGGTAAAATTTTGAGCGGAATTTCATTTTGTTGTAGTTCATCATTTAATTGTTTCACTTGATGAATAATAGAAGTGCGTTCATTTACATATTTTCCATTTTGATGGTGTGGTGTAGCGACAATTGTATGAATTCCTTCTTGCACGGCCTTTTGTGCCATCGCTAAACTATCTGTTACTGTTTGTGCACCGTCATCGATGCCAGATAAAATGTGACAATGTAAATCAATCATTCTTCTCACCCTCCCTCTCGTATAAAAATCTTTTTTCCCTTGAATATGAGACATGTCTCATATTCAAGGGAAAAAAGGAGATATGTTCTTGGCATATCTCACTTTTTAATTAATTTGCACCATAGTAATAATATAAGCCCTGTTCACGTTCACGATCATTTAGAACAACACCTAACAATTTACCTTTTGCAGATTCTAATAATCCTTTTGCTTTTACCGCTGTTTCCTTTTCTGTTGATTCACTACGAACGACAAGAATAGATGCATCACATACATTTGCCATAATTTGCGCATCTGTTACAGCTAAAATTGGCGGTAAATCAAAGATAACTAAATCGTACATACTGTATGCCTGTCCAAGAAGTTCTTGCATTGATTTCGAACCTAATAATTCTGCTGGATTTGGTGGTATTGGACCGCATGCTAGGAAGTGTAAATTATCAATAGATGTCATTTGTACACATTTCTCTAAACGTTCGCTATTCGTTAATACATTCGTTAATCCGGAAATATTATCCACTTGGAACATTTGATGCATCGCTGGTTTACGCATATCTGCATCAATTAACAATACTTTCTTTCCTTGTTGAGCGAAGACGACTGCCATATTCGCTGTCGTTGTTGTTTTCCCCTCACTTGGGTTCGCAGACGTTACCATTAACGAATGTAAGTTTGTATCAACAGATGCAAACTCGATATTCGTTCGAATATTACGATATTGTTCTGAAATTGGTGACTTTGGTTGTTGATGAGCAATTAATTGACGACGTTGACGATGATTTTTTTTCTTCTTGAATAAACTATTAAGAGCCAATTGTTTGTCCCCTCACTTTTCTTGATGATGGAGCATGTGATTTCACGTTCGTTGTTTCTTCATCCATACGAGCAACAATACCTAACACTGGTAAGCCAAGTAAGTTTTCTACATCTTCTTCTTTTTTCACTGTGTTATCTAAGTATTCTAGTAGGAATGCAAGACCCACTGAAGCCATTAAGCCAACAACGAAAGCAATTGCCACATTTAACATCGGGCTTGGTTTAATTGGAGATTGATTTTCTGCAACTTCTGCTTTCGATAATACAGTTACGTTATCAACATTCATAATTTTTGCAACTTCACCTTTAAATACATCCGCGGTTGCATTTGCAATATCACGAGCTAGTTTCGGATCTTTATCCTCAGCTGTAACAGAAATAACCTGTGAATCTTTTTCATTTGCAACATTAATCTTTCCTGTTAAAGCTTGTGCTGTCATATTTAAATTTAATTTTTCATTCACTTGATCTAAGATTACCGGACTTTTAATAATAACCTTATATGTATTCGTTAATTGAATATTCGTTTGAACTTCACCAGCTTGAATCATTGCCCCTTCTTGCTTCTTCTGGTTCACAAGAATTTGCGTTGAAGATTGATAGATTGGTGTCATGAAGAAGAAGCTAATGATAGCACTTACAATAGCTGCACCAAAGGCGATTACGAGGATCATTGCTAAACGTTTTTTTAAGATATGAAATAACTCTTTTAAACTAATTGTTTCTTCCATAAGTTCCTCCAACTTTCTAAAATTTGCACATAAGAAAAATTATAACATATTATCTTACATTTTTTATTTTAGTTATTTATTTTATATTAGTTCATAACAAACAAGTATAATCTTACAAAATAATCTTAAATATGACAACACATTCCAATGATTTTCCAAATTTTTTATTTTATCATGTTTTTTATACTATGTAACTTGATAAAGAATTTTCAGAAAATATAAAAAGCCAATAAGTATTTCTTATTGGCTTTTTATATTTTAGTAATAACCATATTGCTCTTGTTCTTCTCTTTTATCGTTTAAAACGACACCAAGTATTTTCCCTGATGCTTTATCTAATATTTGTTTCGCTTTTACGATTTTGTCTTTTTCTGTTTTTTCACTGCGCACGACAAGTATGATTCCATCACATTTGTTCGCAAGTATTTGTGCATCGGTAACAGCAAGGACAGGTGGTGTGTCGATTAAAACAATATCAAACATGTTATATGCTTCTAGCAAGGCCTCGTCCATCGCTCGATTTCCTAATAGTTCAGCTGGGTTTGGCGGAATTGGACCTGCCGCCATTAAATATACGTTCTCTATATCTGTTTTTTGAATGCATTGCATTAATTTCGCTTGTCCTGATAGTAGGCTAGTTAATCCATTTGAATTATGAATTGCAAATAAGTTTTGAATCGTCGGCTTACGTAAGTCAGCTCCGATTAATAAAACTTTTTTTCCTTGTTGGCCGAAAACAACTGCTAAGTTTGCGATTGTCGTTGTTTTTCCATCGCCTGGATCTGCCGAGGTAACAATGATAGAACGAACACGACTATCTACAGATGTAAATTCAATGTTTGTACGAATGTTACGATATTGTTCTGTAATACGCGATTTAGGCTCTTTATGTGTAATTAATTGTCGTAATGGTTTTCTTTTCTTTCTCCCGAACATATTCATAATCTCCTTTTGTGAAATGCGACATTTCCCTTTTCTCTCTCTTATGCTCGATTTCATACGTCTAATTAATATTTTGTATCGCTAACTTCCCCACACCTCATCATAATCAATAACATTCTACTTTGTCTTATATAGATACCTTAACAATATGACAATGACTTCACTTCTTTAATACCTTTATCATTTATCCTATTTTCTAAATAAATGATAAAGGTATTATATGGCAATTACCATATAATTACAAGTTATTTTCTGACTAGTTTGTATTTTAATAATTCCATCGATATATTAATGAAATAAAAAAATCTTCCTGTATTTTTACAAGAAGATTTTTTTGTTTTATCTATTCTTTTTTTTCACCAATTGCAAATGTAATTTCAGCTTCACAAGCAACTTCACCATCTACTGTTGCGATTGCTTTTCCTTTTCCAATCGGACCACGTACGCGTGTCATTTCTACTTCTAGGCGAAGTTGATCACCTGGACGCACTTGTTTTTTGAAGCGACAGTTGTCGATGCCTGCGAAGAAAGCAAGTCTTCCGCGGTTTTCTTCTTTCTTTAATACAGCAACTGCCCCAACTTGTGCTAATGCTTCTACAATAAGTACGCCAGGCATAACTGCATAATCAGGAAAGTGTCCGTTAAAGAACTCCTCGTTTGCAGATACATTTTTAATTCCAACCGCTCTTTTTCCCTCATCCACTTCTAATATTTTATCAACAAGTAAAAATGGATAGCGGTGAGGAATGATTTCTTTAATTTGTTCTATATTTAGCATATAACAATCGCCCCTTTTACAATATTGGTCTTACCACTTGGACATATTGTTATTATCCCATTTTGTTTATTATTTGTCATTATAAAGTGAAACTTTAATCAGTTCAGCTTCATATAAAAAAAATGCACACACTCTATTCCATTAAAATAGTTGCACTTCCCAGCAACTGACACGGAGGTAGAAAAGAGTGTATGCCCAAATTAGGGAAAGGCAATATGTATTTGAACATTCTTTGCCTTAATGTCGTATTCCGAATCATTATATTACATACGTTTTCAAATAAGAAAACATTAAATTTAACTATATATATGAATATATTGCCCTATTTCTTTATTTTCCTCTATTTTTCTTCTGTTTTCTTAAAAAATTAGAATTAAAAAAATCCCCAAAAAAAGAACTAAGGTTTTACCTTAGCTCTTTTTCACTTTATTTCAACGCACGACGTGGTAATTTATCGATATTCTCTAACATAATACCTGTACCAACAGCAACACATTGCATTGGGTTTTCAGCAATTAATACTGGTACCTTTAATTCTTCTGCTAGAAGCATGTCGATACCGTGTAATAAAGCTCCTCCGCCTGTTAGAATAACACCGCGGTCGATAATGTCCGCAGATAGTTCTGGTGGTGTACGCTCTAGTACGCCTTTTGCAGCTTGTACAATGATAGCCGCGTCTTCTTTTAGTGCTTCTGTAATTTCTTCAGAGCATACTGTAATTGTACGTGGTAAACCAGTTACCATGTCACGTCCGCGAATTTCAAGCTCTTCACTGCGTGCACCTGGGAATACTGTACCAACTTTAATTTTAATATTTTCTGAAGTACGTTCTCCAATTAATAGCTTATACTTACGTTTAACGTAGTTTAAGATCTCCATATCAAACTTATCGCCAGCCATTTTGATAGAGGAAGAGGTAACAATATCACCCATAGAAAGTACGGCGATATCTGTTGTACCTCCACCAATATCAACAACCATGTTTCCACTTGGCTGGAAGATTTCCATACCAGCACCAACTGCAGCTACTTTTGGTTCTTCTTCTAAAAATACTGTTTTACCACCTGAACGTTCAGCAGCCTCGCGAATTGCTTTTTGTTCTACAGATGTGATATTTGTTGGACAACAAATTAAAATGCGAGGTTTTGAAAAGAAGCTCTTCACGTCCAATTTGTTAATGAAATACTTTAACATCGCTTCTGTAATTTCGAAATCTGCGATTACACCATCTTTAAGCGGACGAATTGCCACAATATTACCAGGTGTACGTCCCACCATACTTCTTGCTTCTTCACCTACTGCTAATACTTTTCCACTATTACGATCAATTGCCACAACAGATGGCTCATTTAATACAATACCCTTACCTTTAACATGAATTAATACGTTAGCCGTACCTAGGTCAATTCCGATATCTCGCGCAAACATTCCCGTTTTTTCCTCCTCGATATTCAAAATCAGGTTACACCCGAATTCTTTTACACCTAATTTCTGATTTTATCATAATTTTAACAGAAACGTAATATTCACAAAAAGAATTTTTCTGAAAAATATTACCGAATCTGTAAGGAATGTTTGCTGTTTTGCATTTATTGACGTACAGGCTTTTCTATATCTTCTTTTCTATACTTCTGCTTTGTTGCTTCTCCCCCTCTTAAATGACGAATAGACTTATGATAATCAAGAATTTCTTTCACTTCATTTGCGAGCTCTGGATTAATTTCTGGCAAACGTTCTGTTAAATCTTTATGGACTGTACTCTTTGATACCCCAAACTCCTTTGCAATTACACGCACTGTCTTTCTTGTCTCCACGATATACTTACCAATCTTGATAGTTCTCTCTTTGATGTAATCGTGCACACCACTCGCCTCCCTAAATTGGATGTGAGAAGTGTGAAATGAGACTCGCTGCATACGACTATGAAGTAAATGTGAGTGCTGTTTGTAAGCGTTAAACATTCTTGGATTTATAATGAAATGATTCACGATTTCTCACCTCAAACACTCTCTTTGCATTGGTTTATACCATTGTATTGCCCGCACTACTGATATATGCTACATGTTCACTATTTTTGCGGACTAAGTTAAGAAAAATTACGTTTTTGTGTGAGAAATACGTTAACAATGACAATTATGGCGAAAAAAAGTGACACCTCTTATAAAAGGTGTCACTCTTCTCGCTCATACTCTTCTTCTAACAACTGATGGTGGGGAACTTCTTTCTTACCGGCAATATAATAATATAAGGAGAATAAAACAAACAATAAAATAATAGCAATCGACAGAACAGATAAAAATGACACAGTATCCCCTCCCTTTTGTAATATATATTCGAGAATCTCGTCATTTTTCCTTGTTATTGCAACTTTTTTCTCGAAATTGATTATTTTTATATAAAAATGAAAAAATCAGCTCTCCTAGTGAGAACTGATTTTTTCACTTTTTTATTCTTGTGAAGAAGAATCACTAGATGATTCTGTAGAACCATTTGTTGATTTTTCTTCTTTCTTAGCTTTGTCCTCTTGTTTGCCGTTCGTCTCTTTATCACTAGTCGAACCGCTTGTCGATTTCTCTTCTTTTTGAGATTTATCTTCTGTTTTGCTTTCTGGTTTCGTGCTTGTTGACTTTTCTTCTTTTTGAGATTTGTCATCAGCTTTTTTACCAGAAGCATTCGTCGCCTTTGCAGCACCTGCATCAGCTTTAATTTCTGATACTGATTTATTTAAGTAACGCTCAGGATTCACAGCCACATTGTCTTTACGTACTTCAAAGTGAACGTAGGAACCTGCATCTTTATTCATTGTACTTAAACCGGATTTCCCTAGTACTTCACCTTGTGCAACTCGTGCACCTTTTTCTACTTTCACACTGCCTAAGCTTTGATAAGATGCCGCTACACCATTTCCACTATCTACTGTTACAACATAACCAAGAAGTGAATCTTTTTCGGCTTTCGTTACTGTACCACTTAAAGCAGCTGTAACATCGAATTCTTTTCCATTTTTCGCAGCAATGTCGATTCCTTTATTTGGGGAATATGTGTTGTTATAAAAGACAAGTGCTTTTTCTTGTTCCGCCTCTGTTGCTGCATCTTCATAGAATTTCTTCTGTACTACTACTTCTGCATTTGCTGCAGCTGGCATTTTCACTACTTCTGAAGATTTTGTTACCGGTACTGCCGGATCATCCGTTTGTGTATACGGCGTTGCTTGATCTTGGTTCGGAGCTTTCTTCGGATTAGCTCCCTGGAACCATAGCGCAACCATTAAGATTACCGCTGCACAAGCAATGTATAGTGCTGGAAACACCCATCTTCTTTGAAATAAATGTACTACTTTTCGCGACTTTTTATTATTTCTTCCTCGCATTCCATCATCACCTCAGCAATCATTTTGAACAATATTCATACATCCTATACAACCCATAACTAATTACTTTTCGACAAAATCTGTAAAAATATGTATAATAATTGCAAAATTTCCGAGGAAATGATGAAAAAAAGAAAAAACTGAGCTTTTTCGGCTCAGTTTTTAGTCCATTTGTTTCTTTCTATACACGAAGAGAGTAATAACAAGTACTGCAACTAACCAAATAGTTATGTTCAATAAATTACTAGTAATTGCACTAAAATCTTCACCTTTTATTACACTACTAACTGCGAGACCGATATGACGAGTTGGTAAATACTCGACTATTTTTGTAACAACCTCATTTTTCACGAATCCTGCTATAAAATCGCCAATAAGAAAGACCATTAATATCGGTAACCCAATTGTTGATGTTTGCGGTACATTTTGAGCTATTAATCCAATACATGTTCCAATAAGGGTGAATATTAGCATTCCAAGAACAAAGATGAATAATAATAATGCAATATTACCTTCTAATTTCCCTAAAATAAGTAGATTAATAAAACAAATCGCAACTGTAATTATGCCCGTTAATGAGCTTTTTCCAATTAATACTTCAATAGACGATGCTGGCGATAACATAAGAACACGAAGCGTA
Organism: Bacillus paramycoides; assembly: GCF_001884235.1. Classification (GTDB taxonomy): domain Bacteria; phylum Bacillota; class Bacilli; order Bacillales; family Bacillaceae_G; genus Bacillus_A; species Bacillus_A paramycoides. The sequence continues at coordinate 66,255 of NZ_MAOI01000031.1, forward strand.
CTTTTTTCCTTTTCTTCAGCGATAAGCATTGCCTGTATAAAGCCCCCAACCAAAACTAACGTCATTGTAATTAATGTACTTGCCCCAACTTCTCTAAAATTATCTGAACGACTATATATTATTGCAAAGAAAATCGGCATTGCCATCATAATTAAACTTTGTGAATTCGTTTTAAAATCCTGTACCTCTTTCCGAAAAATCGCTGAAAATCTTCTCATTGAAAACGTCATTATAATCCCCTCCCAGTAACTTCAATAAAGATATCACCTAACGTTGGCTCATAAGAATGAATCGATAGTAATTCGCCCTTTTTCATCCATTCTGAAATACGTTTTGCCCCTAATTCGTCTTTTTTCACTGTTTCTTTTTGTTTATCTTTTAACACAACTTGTATTTGATCTTTCGCGTATTTTAATCGTAAGTTTTCTGGTGTATCGAGGGCTACAATTTCTCCCCCGCAAAGAAAGGCAATGCGGTTACAAAGCGTTTCTGCTTCGTCCATATTGTGCGTTGTTAAGAAAATTGTCGTTCCTTCTTTATTTAAGTCTTTTAAGATTTTATGAATGTTTTGCACGTTTACCGGATCAAGTGCAGATGTTGGTTCGTCTAAGAAGAGGATATCTGGTTTATGAAGAATTGCTCTCGCTAATGTAACACGCTGCTTCATTCCTTTTGATAACTTTTTCACTGCTGTTTTTTTATCATCTAATAAGTTCACTTGTGCTAGTACTTCATCGATTCGTTCTTTTTTACAATCGTATAAGTCACAAAATAATAGTAAGTTATCATAAATGCTAAGTCTTTCGTATAAGCCGCTATTGTCTGTTAAAATACCGATTCGTTTGTAATCGATGCTACTTGGTCCTGTAATGTCTTTACCTAACACTCTTACAGTTCCAACACTATGAAGCAATTGAGAAGTTAAAATTTTCACTGTTGTCGTTTTCCCAGATCCACTCGGTCCGAGGAATCCGAAGATTTCTCCTTGCTTCACCTCAATATTTACATTTCGAAGGGCCGTTTTTCCATCGAAACTTTTCATTACATCTTTCATTTCAATTGCCAATGTCATTTCGTCATCCCCTTTGTTTTTCTTTTTATAGATGAAAGTCGCTTTAGCGATTCTCGTTTGTTTGTTTCGCTTTTCTTGACTCAATCATATGAAAAACAAAGGGATTACGCAGTAAAATACCGGTAAAAGGAGTATTTTTACCGGTGAATGAGTCCTATTTTGAGCTTATTGGAGCATTTTTATAGCCCAATTACACTTTTTAATTCATCCATTCGTCCTTTTGAAAGCGGGATTGAACTTTTTCTTTCGTCATCCAAAATTAAGCTAAAACTATTACGTGTCCATGTAATGACTTCTCGCACTCTCTGTAAATTAACGAGGTACGAGCGATGACATCTGAAGAATCCGAATCCTGTTAATCTCGCTTCTAATTCACTTAATGTTAATGCACATACGAAATCACCTTCACGAACGTGAATATGTGTCACTCCATTTTGTGTTTCAATGAAATGAATCTCCATCGGATCAAGTAAAATGATTTTATCGTTCACTTTCGCTGGTATTCTTTCAAGTTTCATTTGCGGAATCATTTGAACTACTTTTCCTTCATCGACTTCTTCCACTTCTTCCTGCTCGATTTCCACCTTTTTTACACCGTCTTGATTTAATATGTATACATCTTCAGTCAGTGAAAGAGCCTCCGATAGGAAGGACGATGTAATAAAGATTGCCTTTCCTTGTTCTTTCATTTTCATAATCGCTTTTCGAATAATAATCGTACTCTCTGTATCTACATTTTGCTCTGGCTCTTCCAAAATAACTAAATCAGGATTATGAATCATAACCCGCCCAATATGAAGACGGCGTTTCTCTGAAAATGACAATTTTTCTATTTTAACGTTTAACTTATCTAGGAGACCGACATATTGTACTACTTCTTCCATACTCATATTTGATTCATACAGCCCTAATAAGAACTTAAAGTACTCCTTCACCTTCAAACGGTCATATGCTTCATCTTTCAAAAAACAAAAACCGATGCGGGAATACACTTTCTTCCCAATTGGCTCTTCTTCAAATAGCACACTGCCCGAAGAAGCCTCTTCTTCTCCGATAATAATACGGTGTAACACTTTAGCTGTATGATTATTACATTGCAAAACAACACATTGTCCCTTCTCAACTTCCAGTCCAATTACTGGCAACTGGTTTGTCTTCCCTAACTGTTTCAACTCCAATAACGCCATTCTGTCTCCCCCAAATGTTTTTAGTTCATTATATCAAACAATTAATGGAAAATTATGATATTTAATACAATATTATAAGTATAGTCAACAAAGAAGGCTATCCGCATTAAAGGATAGCCTTCTTCTTTATTTCTGCTCCACCATATAAGTCTGGAGCTGATCACGAAGTGCTCTTTTTAAGAATTTCCCTACAGATGTTTTCGGAATTTCATTTACGAATAAAATATCATCTGGCATCCACCATTTCGGGAATTCCGCTTCTAGTAAAACATACAGTTCGTCTCGCTCTACTGCTTGTCCTTCTTTTAATACGACGCAAGCAACAGGACGCTCTTGCCATTTTTCATGCGGAACTGCTACGACAGATGCTTCTAATACTTTGTCATGTGACATTAAAGCATTTTCTAAATCTACCGAAGAAATCCATTCACCGCCGCTTTTAATTAAGTCTTTCGTACGATCGGCAATTTTAATAAATCCTTCCGAATCAACTGTAACAATGTCTCCTGTATGAAGCCAACCATCTTTCATTGATTCTTCCGTACGTTCATCGTTATAATAGCTACCAGCGATCCATGGGCCGCGCAGGCAAAGTTCTCCCATTTCTTCTCCATCCCATTTAATTTCACCGTCTTGTCCAATCACTTTCATTTCTAATCCCGGGAATAAATACCCTTGGCGAGAGCGTAAATTATAATATTCTTCTTTCGGTAAATCACGCTGATACGATTTCGGGCAGTTAATTACAACTGCTGGACTCGTTTCTGTCATTCCATATATTTGTCTAAATGCAATTTCATATTTCTCTTCATACGTACGAATCATACTTAACGGAGCAGCCGATCCACCTGACCATATCGTTTTTACACTGCTAATATCATATGGATATTTTTCAAGTTCTTGTAATAAGCCAATCCAAATGGTTGGCACGCCAGCCGTAATTGTTACTTTCTCTCTGTCGATTAGTCCCGCCAAAATCTCTGGTGTGAAATGCGGTCCTGGTAATACGAGTTTCGTACCAAACCATGTACTCGCAAACGGTAATCCCCATGCGTTAACATGGAACATCGGAACGACAGGCATACAAGTGTCTACTTCTGATATATTCCCGCCATCTGCAAGTCCGAGTGTATAACTATGGAGCGCGATACTACGGTGTGTATAAACTACACCTTTCGGTTTTCCTGTCGTAGCTGATGTGTAGCACATACCAGCCGGTTCTTTTTCATCTAAATCTTTTACAAACGGAAATGTCTCATCGCCTTCTTCGAGTAATTGGTCGTAATGGTATGCTGGTGATAGTGTTGTGTGAGGTAGTTTATGATCGTCTGTCATAATAATAAAGGCTTTTACGTGTGGAATTTCGTGTTGAATACTTTCTAATATAGGTACCATGTCTTCATCGACAAAAATAATTTTGTCTTCTGCATGGTTAATAATATATGAAATGTGATCAGCGGAAAGTCTTAAATTAATCGTATGCAGAACTGCCCCGATTCCTGGAATCGCAAAGTATGCTTCCAAATGCCTATGATGGTTCCAAGCAATTGTACCTACTTTATCCCCTTGTTCAATTCCCATTCTCTTTAATACGCTAGCAAGTCTTCTTGTCCGCTTTGCAATTTCTCCGTATGTTAATGTATGAATACGAGATGCAGTCCGTGAGACAACTTCCTTTTTTGAAAAATATTTCTCCGCCCGTTCCATCATTGACGGAATGAGCAGTGGTACATCCATCATCATTTTTCATTACCCCCTGTTATTATATTTTATATATTCACATAACTGTATTATAACATGAGGTTCGTAGTGTAACTTCCATTTATTTCTACAAATAATGACAAAAAGAGCTGTCCCATAAGTCGAACTTTTGACTAGGCGACACCCCTTTATATTTTCTCCTTGCTGAACAATACCATAGTAAATCAAATTAACGATTTTTTAAATATATCTATCGTAACTCAAAATATATCAACGATTCGACAAGGAATATCGATTTACCGACAAAGATTGACCATGGTAGCCACCTATACAACAAAAAGGAGCTGTTCCAAAATATCTTCTGGAACAGCTCCTTCTAGTAACGACATCTATATCCAATCAACAAAAGTGTACGTGCACTATAATCCTTATTTTTTCACCATTAATTTCCCTTCATAATCATTCATCGTCTTAATTTCAATACCTTTATAGTAATGAGCAACGATATCTGTATATTTCTTACCTTCTTTCGCCATACCGTTTGCCCCATATTGACTCATACCGACGCCATGGCCGAAACCTTTTGTCGTAACGACGATGTTATTACCTTGTTGTTTCCATGTAAAGTCAGAAGAACGTAAATCTAATTTTTCACGAACTTCTTTTCCTGTTAATGTTTTCCCTTGAAACTCTACATCTTTTACCCGCTTTCCTTCTGTAAGGTCTTTAATGTTTCCAATCTTCCCGTCTGGTAGTACTTTCACACCGAGACGTTTTTGAAAGTCCGTCACTGTAAATGTTTGCTCGCTCGTAAATTTTGGAGATGCTTGATCCCACGGACTGTCTACACTCTTTAAGTACGGATAATCATTCCCCCAATAATCCGCTGCATTTTCTGTTCGACCGTTACTCGTTGAGAAGAAAGAAGCTGAAATTGGCTTACCTTCGTACGTTAAAACTTGTCCTGCTGTTTTAGAAACAGCTTCCTCGATTTTCTTTAAATTATTTTCGTAGTTATTCCCCCATTGCTTCTTCAGTTCCTCTTTACTCTTGTACACTTGATCTTTCACCGTGTCTGTCACGTCCGCATTGTTTTTCTTACCTCCGCTTAGCATACGCTGCACCACGAATGTTCTTGCTGCTAATGCCTGCGCCTTTAGCGCCTCTATTTCAAAACTGGCATTCATCTCAGAAGCTACTACACCGGTTACATATTCCTCCATAGGCAATGTTTCTACCTTTTTCTGCTGATCGCGATATACAGCAACTTGAACCGCTGTATCAACTTTCCCTGGAGCTGGTATGCTTTGTACGACTGGAGGAGTTTTAGGAGATTCTTCCCCTACCTTTGCTTTCGCAAACGGAATGACAAGGACGGCAGGTACAATGATAACGAGCGCTATTAAAAGCGCCATTGTAATGAAAAGTGGCTTTGAAAATTTCATCCTATTCCCCCAATATAAAGTTGGCTTCCTTTCATTCTTATGGAACTAAGGGGGCTTTTAGAACATACTTAGGGGGATCGGTATAAAGTGAAACTTTGATCAGTGAGGGTTTTATTCATCCCCCACTGACTATTAGCCCATCCCAACCCGGCATGTGCGAGATAAAACAAAAATTTTCTAAATATTTTTACTGAGACGTGCATAAGTATAGAATTTATTGACTATAACAGTAATAGTTAAAAAAAATAGCCTCTACGTCAAAAGACATAGAGACTATTTCAATTAAGCGTGAAGATCAGAAACTTCTTGTTCTTTCACTTCTTCTACTTTTTCGTTTACACGTTCAATAGTTGCACCTAATGCAGCTAATTTCTTATGGAAGTTTACATAGCCACGGTCAAGATGTTTTAGCTCGGTTACACGAGTGTAACCTTCTGATACTAAACCAGCTAAGATTAATGCTGCTGCTGCACGTAAATCAGTTGCGCCTACTTCAGCACCTTGTAAGCTGTTTGGACCGTTCATAATAACAGAACGACCTTCGATTTTAATATCAGCATTCATACGACGGAATTCTTCAACGTGCATAAAGCGGTTTTCGAATACCGTTTCTGTAATCATACTTGTTCCATCAGCTTGTAGTAATAATGCCATCATTTGTGATTGCATGTCTGTCGGGAAACCTGGATGAGGCATAGTTTTAATATCAACCGCTTTTAACTTATCTGGGCCGATAACACGTACACCTTCATTTTCCTCAATAATTTTAACACCCATTTCTTCCATTTTCGCTGTAATAGAGCGTAAATGTTCTGGTACAGCATTTTCAATTAAGATGTCTCCACCAGTAATTGCTGCTGCAACCATGAATGTTCCTGCTTCAATACGGTCAGGAATAATAGAATGGTTTGCACCATATAATTTATCGACACCTTCAATACGAATCGTTCCAGTTCCAGCTCCGCGTACTTTCGCTCCCATCGCATTTAAGAAGTTAGCTAAGTCAACGATTTCTGGCTCTTTTGCTGCGTTTTCAAGGATTGTTGTCCCTTTTGCTAATGTAGCTGCAGACATAATGTTTTCTGTCGCGCCTACGCTTGGGAAGTCTAAATAAATTTTAGCTCCTTTTAGCTCTCCCTCTACGTATGCCTCAACAAATCCGTTACCAACTTGCACTTTCGCTCCCATTGCTTCGAAGCCTTTTAAATGTTGATCAATTGGACGTGAACCAATTGCACATCCACCAGGAAGTGCAATACGAGCACGACCGTTACGTGCTAATAATGGTCCCATTACTTGAACAGATGCACGCATTTTACGTACATACTCAAATGGTGCTTCAATGTTTAATTCTTTAGAAGAATCGATTGTTACTTGGTTATTTTCAAATACGACTTCAGCATTTAAATGACGTAATACCTCGTTAATTGTGTATACATCAGACAAAACTGGTACTTCAGATAGTACATTCTTTCCATCACTCGCTAATAGGGCTGCAGCGATTATAGGTAATACAGCATTTTTTGCGCCCTCAACACGCACTGTGCCGTTCAACCGCTTTCCGCCACGGACGATGATCTTTTCCAAATTATTCCCCTCCGTGTCCTTTTTTCAGTATCTATTCACTCAATACTCAGAAGTTATGATCGGTGTGCCAACCACAATTGTATCTTTGTTGTCTGTAGAACGTATTGCTATTTGCACATTTATTTTCTCTCTATTTGTTGAAAGAGCGTCATTCCACTTTTTATTATATGCGGAGACTGATACAAATGCTCTTTCTTCTATCTGTTCGATCGCTCTTGCTGAAAGATCTTTCAAAACCTGATTGGTTTTATTTTGCAAAACACCTTCAATCTTATCATTCAGTACACCTTGAACACAAGTATAAATTGTAGGTTTTTCACTAAAAATTTTATCCATTTTCCGAACGTACTTCGGGTCCCATTTCGCCCCGCTTACTTCAAAAATAATGAAAGTGTTTTCTTTAGTATTTTCCTTACTCCAAGTTACTACTACTCGTTCTTCATATGAAGAAGATTTTTTATAGGATGTAGCTTTATATCCATCTGGAGATTGTTCTAATTCCCAACTTTCGATATGTGCCTTTTCCTTCACTTCATTTAACAATTTTTGAAACGTATGTATATTAGAAATTGTTTTCGTTTCTCGCGCTAACCATGACCACCGCTCTACTTTTGCATCGTTCTTCTCTAAAGCTGCGATCATACTCTCCATTTTCTGTTCATCGCTTATAGGTTTCATCTCTCTATATCCAACCAAAAATAAAACAACACTTACGACAACGATAAGAATGGCTTTAAACTTCAATTTCATCCCCTCCTATCCCCATTGTTAACGGAGACATGAGGTTCTATACACTTACTTTACTAAATACGTTAAACTCTTCGAATAGCCTAAATAATCAAGGAAAAAGTTACTTACAGATGTCCCAATTGCAATTGTAATTAGGATGAGTAACACTCTCGTCTGCATCACTTTCCCAGACTTCATTAAGCGCTCAATGTGAATACCTTGTAAAGCCCACCACGTAATGGTAATAAATAATAAATGCGAAACAATGGCAATCAGTGCTTGTTGCCCTAAAAGTTGTGCCAAAAAATCGACCCCTTTTTTGCTTGGCTACTACTTACGCAAAATGTAAAAACGATACCATAATAAGTAGGAGCCACACTTTTTCACACGCAAATAAGTATCTTACATTTCACATCGAAATTTTCTTTTGAAAAACATATACCTATAGGCGTTTTCATTTGCTGCTACTCCAAAATAAAAAGCGTAGAGTACGGACTCTACACCTTTTATTTTCACTATTGTACCACGTTCCCTAAGAAGAAGAAATCTTTCATTAATGGAAAATATTCATAAAAGAAATTGTAACCAATCATCGGCATAATCCCTAGTATTACAATCGAAATTGCGCAAAGGCTCATGACAATCTTTATATTTAACGGTAACTGAATTTTCTCTTCTGTCTCTCCGGTACGGAAAAACATTTGCTGTAAAATCCGGAAATAATATATGAGTGAAATAACCGTCGTACCCATCATAATAGAAGCTAACACGTAATGAGCTGGTTCTACATGAAGTGCTCCTAAAAAGATGTTAATCTTTCCGATGAAACCAGCCGTCCCCGGTATTCCAGCTAGCGATAAAATAAAAACTGTCATCACTATAGCGGTAAATGGCGATCGCTTATATAATCCTGTGAAAATCGTCATATTTTCCTTATTGTTTTGTAAGATTAATCCGTGGATGATTGCAAATGCTCCTATATTCATGAGCATATACGCCAGCATATAAAACCACATACTATCCATCGTAAACTGTGATAGTGCCACGAGAGGCACGAGCAAATACCCAGCATGTGCAATGCCCGAATAGGCAAATAGGCGTTTTACATTGTATTGCTTTAAGGCTACTACGTTCCCAACAATCATCGTAATACTAGCTAGCACCACAATGTATATGCTCATACGCCCATACAAGGATTGCATATCCCCTTGGATTGCCACACTTGCAAATACCATAAGGAACAGGCGCGTAATGAGTAGAAACCCCGCAATTTTAGAAATCGTCCCGAGAAAGGCTGTGACAGGTGTCGCTGCTCCCTCATATACGTCTGGTGCCCACATATGAAACGGCACTGTTGCAATTTTGAAAGAGAGCCCAACGAGCAATAGTAGAAATGCGAGAGCTAACAATAACTGAATGCCACCAGCCAACTCTTGCGTCAATACCTTTTGCATTTCCACTATGTTGGTCGATCCTGTAATACCGTATAAATAACTCATTCCAAAGAGCGTAATCGCTGTTCCAATCCCTCCGTTAATGACGTATTTCATTGCTGCCTCATTTGATGCGCGGTTTCTTTTTCGAATTCCTACTAGAATATACGAAGAAAGCGAAAGCAACTCTAAACCGACGAATAGTGTGATGAAATCAACGCTAGAAGCCATGAACATCGCTCCAAGAAGCGCCATTAACATTAAGTAATAATATTCTCCCTTATCTCGAATAGGATCCTCTTTGTCATCACTCATTGCCATACATAAGACGAGAGCTGCTCCGATTAATAACAACGTTTTAAACCCTTTTGAAAATCCATCTAATACAAACGATCCATTTAAAATATCTCCTGCCGGTTCGCTATATAGCGTAATTAATGACACTATCGCTAACAAGGCAGCGGTAATTGCACCAATCGCTACGTACCTATGGTTCAGCTTAAAAAACAAATCACATATGGAAAGAAGGATGGCAGCCCCGAGAATAATGAATTCTGGTACCATGAGGTGCCATGATAAGCTAAGTAACGTGTTCATATCCATCCTACTTCACCCCCAATGTTTTCAATGTATTTTGAAGCGGATCCCCTAGTAGTTCTGGCATTACTCCAATTGCAATAATACAAACGATAAGCAATATAACAGGGACGTACTCCCATCCGTGTATATCCGATTTCGCTTCCCATTCTTTCTTGCCAAATGTCACTTGAAGTATCGCTCTTAATACGTATACAGCGGTTAAAATAATCCCAAGTACACCGACAGCGGCGATGACTGATTCCCCTTGGAATAAACCGAGAAAGGCAAGGAATTCGCTAACGAATCCAGACATTCCTGGCAGTCCAAGCGATGCCATACCGCCCACCAGGAAGAAACCGCTAAGCACTGGAACACTTTTTGCGAGTCCGCCAAGTGCTGTAATATCCGAAGTCCCGAAACGTTGTTCAATTATGCCTAGTAAGAAGAAGAGTAACGCTGCAATTAAACCGTGAGACACAACTTGGAATAACGCCCCCTGTGTGCCTGGTGCATTTAACGCCGCAAGCCCCATTAAAACAATTCCCATATGTGAAATACTAGAGTAAGCAAGTACCTTTCTAAAGTCCGTTTGGATAAGTGCTAGAAAGGCCCCGTACAATAAATTAATTACCCCTAAAATCGCGATTAGCGTTGCAAACTCACGAAAGTATTCTGGGAATAACCCCTTCCCGAAGCGAATAATACCGTACGCTCCAATCTTCAGCAGAACTCCCGCATGAAGCATAACTACAGCAGGATGCGCTTCTATGTGCACATTGACCATCCAGCGATGCAAAGGAAAAATGGGTAGTTTAATCGCAAAGGCAACCATTATGGCAAGAAATAAACCGAACTGTAAGCTACTCGAGACGAGCGGTCCTCCTCCAGCAGTTACACTCGTTAATATCTCTTTAAGCTCCGCAATATTTGTCGTACCTGTTTTCGCAAACAAAATTGAGAAAACGATGAGTAAAATGGCTGATCCAATACCGTTATATATTAAATAACTATATGCAGCCTTTTCACTCGACAATTTCCCCCACTTGCCAATTAATAAAAACATTGGTGGCAACGTAATTTCAAAGAAAATAAAGAACAGCATTAAATTTTGAGCAGCGAAGACACCGAGCATCCCTATTTCTAACACGAGTAATAGCATGTAGAATGCTTTTAAATTTCTTTTAATGGAAAATGCCGCAATTGCTGCAAGCATCGCTAGAAGGGCTGTGAGTACCATCATTACAAGCGATAGACCATCAATACCAAGCTCGTAATAAATCGAAAACAACCTTTTGTCCACTGCTGCAAAGTCCCCAAATTTAATCCATTTCACTTTTTCATCAAATATCGATAAGCTCTCTCCAGAGGCGTATGTACAAGCAAGGACGATAGCGATTCCAAATGGAAGCGCTGTTCCGAATAAACCAAGCGCTCGCACCGTACGCGATTCTTTTTTCGGCGTTAATAACAGTAAGAGAATTCCTAACAGCGGGGAAAAAATGAAGAACGTTAATAGCAACTCATTCATCGTAAATCCCCTCCCGTATATAACAAAATAATTACGAGTACCGCGAGCGAAATTGCCGTTACAGTGCCGTACACTTGTACATTCCCGTTTTGAAGCTTCGCCCCTAGGCCACTCACACCTTTAACCAAACCCCCAATTAAAACTACGATTCCTTCTACAACATATACTTCAAATAAGCGAAGCATATGAGCGATTCCTTTCGTAATAGGAAGCACCGTAATATTATATAGTTCATCCACATAATATTTTTCTTTCAAAAGGTTATAAAGAGGCGTCCCCTCTCCCGCGGCCCAATCTCTAGAGATAGATTTCTTGCCATATACGAAATACGCGAGGACAATTCCCGCAAATGAAACGAGCGTCGCAACAACCATAATCCAAGCTGGCCCATGTACATCTTTCACTTTGAACCCTACATCCTTCGTAAGCCAATCTCCGAGAAACGTCCCAAACCACGGTGTATTTACATATCCTGCTACTACTGCAAGAACACCGAGGACAATCATCGGATACGTCATCGTGCGAGGCGATTCATGCACCTCTTCCTTCGTCTTCGTTTCTCCCGTAAAGACAAGAAAGTATAGACGGAACATATAAAATGCTGTTAAAAATGCCGCAATTACCGCTAAAACGAATAGAAAGTAATTACCATTCATCCAAGTCGCCGCTAAAATTTCATCTTTACTAAAAAACCCGGAAAGGAGAGGAACGCCGCTAATGGCAAGTGTACCTATTAAAAACAGCGCAGCAGTTACTTTCATCTTCTTCTGTAAACCGCCCATTTTATTAATGTTTTGCGTGTGCACTGCATGAATTACACTCCCTGCAGCCAAGAACAGTAATGCTTTAAAAAAAGCGTGTGTCGTTAAATGAAAGACACCAGCTACATAACCAGCAGAGCCTAGCGCAAGCATCATGTACCCGAGCTGACTAACTGTAGAATAAGCAAGCACCCTCTTTATATCAGTTTGTACAAGACCGATAGAGGCTGCAAAGATTGCGGTGAAAGCACCAACGATTGCAACTGTTTGCATCGCTACAGCACTTGCTGAAAATAGAGGGAACATCGTTGCTACTAAATATACGCCAGCTGCAACCATCGTTGCCGCATGAATAAGTGCCGAAACAGGTGTCGGTCCTTCCATTGCATCTGGCAGCCACGTATGAAGCGGGAACTGACCCGATTTCCCCATCGCACCGATAAAAATTAAAATCGCCGTTATTGTAATCATGGTAGGGGAAAGATCACCCGTATAAATCGCCTTAAAAATCGCCTCATATTCAAAACTACCTGCGTTCCAAAAAATTAAAATCATCCCAACAAATAACCCAACATCCCCAATACGTGTCATAATAAAAGCCTTTTTCGCAGCAGCCTTCGCTTCTTCTTTAAAGAAATAAAAACCGATAAGTAAAAATGAACCGAGGCCGACTAACTCCCAAAATATATAAAGCTGTAATAAATTCGTCGATATAACAAGTCCAAGCATCGCAAATGTAAAGAGCCCTAAATATGCATAAAAGGTTGGTAATCTTTCGTCACCCTTCATATAACCTTTCGAGTACACATGTACAAGAAAGCTCACAAGCGTAACGATAAATAGCATTAAAGCTCCTAATGCAGTAACCTCAAAACCAAATGATATATCTATATCTCCGGCCCTAAGCCATATCCATTTATGTTTCACTGCCTCGGATGAAAATCGTTCTATTAATACAACTACCGCTCCTATAAAGGAGAGAAAGGTAAAGAAAATACCTAGTACACTGCTTCCCTCTCTAATCTTCTTCCCGAACATAATAAGTAACAAAAACGAAACAAGCGGGAAAAGCGGTATGAGCCATGCATAATCGATCATTGTTTCCTTCCCCCTTTTCGGTCACAATGCTATCCTTTCAGCGTATCCATTTCATCTACATGAACTGTCGTGCGATTACGGTACAAAGCAATCAAAATCGCAAGTCCGACCGCCGCCTCAGCTGCCGCTACAGACATCGTAAACAGCGAAAAAATTTGTCCTGTTAAATTCG
>NZ_MAOI01000032.1 GCF_001884235.1 Bacillus paramycoides
AACAAACCTAATTTACTAAACGCTACTAAATTTAAATTGGCGGCGCCCAGCATTAATTCAATACAAACCAATACAATTACTGTATTTCGCTTTGTTAAAGCTCCAAATAGGCCGATGCAAAACAAAATAATCGCAAGTGTTAAATACGCAGAAGCTGGAACGCTACTCATGGGAATCCTCCTCCCCCTCATCCTTCTTCGCAAGTATAATTGCGCCAACAAGTGCTACAAGTAAAATAACCGAGGTTAATTCAAATGGAATAATATATTTTGAATAGAGAAGTGTACCGATTTGAAGTGTGTTTTTTTCATGGAGAGGTAAACTTCCTTGTGCGCTTTGATTTGAAAAATCGATATTATTAACAGCGAAATACATAACCGCTCCAAATGCTACAACCGCAAAGAAGATAATCCATTTTCGAAGAGTAAGGCGCGATTCATTTTCCGCGTTATGTTTCGTTAACATAATGCCAAAAATCATAATAATAGTGATTGCACCAGAGTAAATTAAAATTTGTGCAACTCCGATAAATTCAGCTGATAAGAGAAAGTACAAACCTGCAATACTAAGGAACGTAAGCACAAGAGCCAGCATCATATGCATTACTTTCGTTAAGTTCAGCATAAGAACGCCGCCAATAATCGCAGACAAGGATAATATAAAGAAAGCTACAAACTCGCCATTCATGCTTTATTCTCCTTCCTGACGTTCTCGTCATTCTCGTCAAGCCACTGCAAATTTTTAAATAAATCATCACGTGAATACTCTGCGAGTTCAAAATTATTTGTCATGACAATCGCCTCTGTCGGACAAACTTCTGTACATAAATCGCAAAGAATACAAATTTCAAAATTAATATCGTACGTGTCGATAATTTTCCCCTTTTTCGTAGGATCAGGATGTTTTTTTCCTGTTAATTGAATGCAATCTGTCGGACAAATGTTAGAACACTGATTACAAACAATACATTTTTCGGGATAAAATTTTTGAATCCCTCGAAAACGATCTGGCAACGGCAACGGTTGATTCGGATAATCATAGGTCACCTTTTTCTTACTCAAATTACTAAGCGTATATTTTAAACCTTTAAATAGTCCTTTCATCTCTTACTGGCACCCCCTTCATAGATTAGAAGAATAACTCCTTAATCAATGCCGTTAAGAAAATATTTGCAAGCGCAATTGGCAATAATACTTTCCAGCCAAACTCCATTAACTGGTCACCTCTTATACGTGGAAACGTGACGCGGAACCAAATTAATAGAAAGACCACACTGCTGAATTTCAAAGCAAACCATACAGCACCTGGAATAAATCCGAGGAACATAACTGGGTTCCATCCGCCTAAAAAAAGTACTGTAATTAAAGATGCCATCCCGAAGAAATATACATACTCTGAAAGCATGAAAAATGCCCAGCGAAACCCTGAGTATTCCGTATGGTATCCAGAAACAAGTTCTGACTCAGCTTCCGGTAAATCAAACGGTGTCCTATTTAACTCTGCAACTGCTGCAATTAAGAAAACAACGAAACCGATTGGCTGCGCGAAAATGTACCACACCTTCTCCTGTGCCGCTACAATCTCATTTAAATTAAGACTACCAGCTAACAAAACGACGCCAATCACACTCATTACAAGCGGAATCTCATAAGAAATCATTTGCGCCGCCGCACGCATCCCTCCTAAAAGGGAATATTTATTATTTGATGCCCATCCCCCGGTTACGACGCCAATCGTCGTAATTCCAGAAACAGCAATGTAATAAAGTAACCCTACTCCAATATCCGCGAACTGAAATTTATCAGTAAACGGGATAACCGCAAGTACCATAAATGCTGGTGCGAATGCAATAACAGGTGCTAATATAAACAACGGTTTATCCGCGGCTTTCGGAATGCTATCTTCTTTTAATAATAGTTTCAAAACATCAGCTACCGTTTGTAGTAAACCGAATCGGCCCCCAACTTGGTTTGGTCCAATCCGTCCTTGCATAAATCCCATCACTTTCCGTTCTGCCAAAATACCGTATGTAACGAAGCCAAGGACTGCAAATAATAGAAGCACCGCTAATCCGAAAAAAATGAAGAAATTCGTCCAGCTTGAAGGTGATTGTAAGAGCGTCTCAATCATTAGCCGTCAACCTCCCCAAGTACAATATCAACCCCACCTAAAATCGTAATTAAATTGGCGATGTTTTCACCTTTCAATAACTTCGGTAAAATTTGCAAATTATAAAAAGACGGTCTGCGAAATTTCAAGCGGTACGGCTCTTTCTTTCCATCACTAGCAATATAGCAGCCAATCTCTCCCCGCGGCGATTCTATACGGACGAATGCTTCTCCCTTAGGTGCTTTAATAATTTTCGGCACTTTTGCTATGACTGCTCCATCTTTCGGGAACTGCTCAGCTGCTTGCTCAATAATTTTTAATGACTCCTCAATTTCTTCCATCCGGCAAACGTAGCGATCCCAAGCATCACCCACGCTCCCAATAGGAATATTAAAATCAAAACGATCATAAATAGAGTATGGCTCATCTTTGCGAAGATCCCAGTTCACTCCCGTGCATCGCAAATTTGCGCCGCTTAAAGAATATGAAATCGCCTCTTCCGCGTTATATATACCAACGCCTTTCACACGATTTAGGAAAATTTCATTTCCGCTAACAAGATCGTGATACCCTTCCAATTGCTCCCTCATATACGGAACAAACTCTTTCACCTTTTCAATCCATCCGTCCGGCGCATCCCACTTCACGCCGCCGACCCTCATATAGTTGAAAGTAAGCCGTGCACCGCACAATTCATTTAATAAATTAATAATCATTTCTCGTTCGCGAAACGCATACAGAAATGGACTAACCGCTCCTATATCAAGAAGGTTCGTTCCCCACCAAACGAGATGACTCGCAACCCGCCCAAGCTCCATCGCAAGCACCCGTAAATATTCAGCACGCTCTGGAATCTCAAGCCCCATCATCGTCTCTACAGCATGGCAAATGACGTAATTATTCGTCATCGCTGATAGATAGTCCATTCGATCTGTATACGGGATAATTTGCGTATATTGCAGGCTCTCAGCAATCTTTTCTGTCCCGCGATGCAAATATCCAATAACCGGTGTAGCCTCTTTAATAATTTCCCCGTCAATTTTAATTACAAGCCGAAACACACCATGCGTACTCGGGTGCTGTGGCCCTACATTTAAGAGCATTTCTTCCGTACGGATCATAAGCTACACCTCCACATCATACGGTTCATAATCTTTCCTAAGCGGATACCCTATCCAATCATCCGGCATTAAAATGCGAGATAAATTAGGATGGCCTTTAAATATAATACCGAGCAAATCATATGCTTCACGTTCCGGCCAATCCGCTCCTTTCCAAAGCGACGTCACCGATTCTACTTGCGGCGCCTCCCTATCCAGCTTTACCTTCACCGCTACTGACTGTTTCTTTCCATATGAAAATAAATGAACATACACTTCCATATGGGTCACAAAATCCGTTGCATGTAGCTCCGACATATAATCAAAAGCAAGTCCCTCATGGAATCTTAGCAATTCCATCACTTCATAATATTTAGAAGGCTCCACCACAAGAGTTGGAACATCTTTTGAAAGCTTATTAATATAGGAATCTGCTAATGCATATTCTCCTACCTTCCCCTTAACAACCTCCACATAGCGATTTAAATATGGCTGGTTAATTGACGGTTCTTCCTGCTTCGCTTCATCTTCCTTCTTACTTACAACTCCCTTTGCTCTTGCAGCCGCAGCCGCTTTCGCCTTCGCTGCTGCAATGGCCTTTGCTTTTTCATCTCCAGAATCCCCATCACCTTGTGAGGCTTTCTGCTTCGCTAACGCCGCTGCTTTCGCTTTTGCGGCTGCTACAGCTTTCGCCTTCGCTTTGGCTTTTTCTTCGTCCGATACTTCTTCGCTTCCTTCTCTCTTCTGCTTCGCCAATGCCGCTGCTTTCGCTTTTGCGGCTGCTGAGGCTTTCGCCTTCGCTTTTTCTTCGTCCGATACTTCTTCGCTTCCTTCTCTCTTCTGCTTCGCTAACGCCGCTGCTTTCGCTTTTGCGGCTGCTACGGCTTTCGCCTTCTCTTTGGCTTTTTCTTCGTCCGATACTTCTTCGTTTCCTTCTCTCTTCTGCTTCGCCAATGCCGCTGCTTTCGCTTTTGCGGCTGC
>NZ_MAOI01000033.1 GCF_001884235.1 Bacillus paramycoides
CTACATCAATCTCCCTATCTTTTGGTAGCGCTTTCTCTTTTTCTCGATATTCTCCTTCAAGTTTAGACATTTCCTCGCCATGCTTCGCGGCCAGTCGTTTTCGGGCCTCCTCTTTCGCATGTCTAGCTGCCTCTCTTTTCATATCCTCTAAATCTTTATTTGGATCACTCATTTATTCGTCACCTGCTTCCCAGTCTTCGCCTCGTAACGAATTTTCTCTTTCAATTTATTGATTCCATAAATTAAAGCTGCAGGGTTCGGAGGACATCCTGGAATATACACATCAACTGGTACGATTTGATCTACACCCTTCACAACAGCATACGAATTCACATACGGACCACCAGCTGTTGCACAAGAGCCCATGGCAATTACCCACTTCGGCTCAGGCATTTGATCATATAAACGACGAACAATAGGAGCCATTTTCTTTGTTACTGTTCCTGATACAATCATGACATCCGATTGCCTTGGTGAAGTCCGAAAGAAGGACCCAAATCGATCTAAATCGTAATGCGATGAACCTACTCCCATCATTTCAATTGCACAGCATGCCAGTCCAAATGTCATCGGCCATAAAGAGTTGCTCCGCGCCCATCCCTTCAACTGTTCCAATGTAGAAAAAAAGATATTCCTTTCTAATTCCGCCCGCTCCTGTGGGTGTAATTCTTCAAAATTTATAACCATTGTAGCACCTTCTTTTTCCAAGCATACGCTAATCCAACCAACAACATCACAACAAAAATGAGCATTTCAATCAGTGCAAATAAGCCAAGCTTGTCATATGCAACAGCCCATGGATATAAAAATAAAGTTTCTACATCAAAGATGACAAACAATAAAGCGAAAATATAATAACGAGCATGAAACCGAATATTCGCATCATGAAAAGGCTCAATTCCACTCTCATACGTCGTCGCTTTCGCTGCACTCGGTTTATTTGGACGCAGCATTTTTCCTAATGTAAGAGCCACTACCGGCAGCAATATACCTAATAGCAAGAAAATCAAAACGATCATATAACTATTTTCATATACACTTGCCATTGTGAAACCCTCCCCCCTGAATTAAGAACAAGTTCACATAGTAAACAATATGTCTTACTTGCATCATTTATTATTTTTAAATTTTTCTAAATAATGCAACTATTTTAATCATTATAGCAAACTTCAAATTCCTATGTCGATATATTGGGAACAGAAACAACAATTAATAATTACTAAGAAAATCTATTATTACAACTCATTATAAATGTGTAAAATAAACATAGAAATGATATATGTTTTGCAAACAATCCTAAAAAACATAAAATACAAAAGATAGAAGATTATAAAAAAGATAAAGATGTACAAAAAATAGCTGATATGATTGTAGTATCTATGAATGAACCATTCGAAATTGAAAATCAACATTTACAAATCTCGTCAAGTATCGGGATTGCCATATACCCTGAAGCAGGCGAAGATCCGTTGTCTATTTTGCAACATGCTGATATGGCCATGTACGAAGCAAAAAACAAAGGGAAGAATGGTAGCTCGCTTTATACAAAAGAACTATATAAAAAAATGGAACGAAAAGCCCGAATCGAAAAAGATTTACCACTCGCTTTAGCAAATAAAGAATTCTTTCTCGTCTATCAACCACAAGTTGATATTACAACGAATAAGGTCATTGGTGTCGAAGCTTTAATACGCTGGAAGCATCCCCTTTTAGGTGAAATTTCACCGTGTGAATTCGTTCCAATTGTAGAAGAGACTCCGCAAGTCATACCGCTCGGTCATTGGGTGTTACGAGAGTCTTGCCGCCAACTAAAACTATGGCAAGCCCTTGGCTACAAGGATTTAAAGATGAGCGTTAACTTATCAGCAAAAGAGTTTCAACAAGATCAGTTACTCGAGAATATTGCACACATACTAAAAGACGTTGGTGTTGATCCTAAATATGTAACACTTGAATTAACAGAACGAATTGCAATGATTGATGAAAAAGAAACGTTATTACGACTAAAACAATTAAAAGAGTATGGCATTCAAACATCTATTGATGACTTCGGTACCGGGTACTCTTCTCTTGCATATTTGTCGATTTCCCCTATCGATACATTAAAAGTGCCAAGAGAATTTACACAACTAGCCGATCATCGGGCCGAGGAAAGGGCCATTGTTTCAACCATTCTCTCTCTTGCAAACACTTTAAACCTCTCTGTCATTGCTGAAGGAATTGAAACAGAAAAACAACTTAAATTTTTACAAAAAAATAACTGTAGATATATGCAAGGTTACTATTTCAGTAAACCGTTAGGCAGTAAACAGTTTATAAAATTTCTACAAAAAACACCCAGTATGAATAATTAATTCACACTGGGTGCTTTTATAGTACAGGAGTTTTTTTCTCATAGTATTCTTCTGCAATTTCTTTATAAAACGCTGCTTTCGTTGTATAAAAATATGGAGTTAACCATAAGAATCCAATTCCTATTGTAATAACACTTAATATAAACCAACCAATAAAACTTAAACATAATATGAAATACTCCATTTTATGCCCATTCATCATACGACGGCTTTCTGTAATGGCTTGGTTCATTGAATACTCAGGATGATCATTTAAAATAAAATACGTCATCGCATAAGAGAACGATTTAATAATGCCTGGAATAATGAAAAGTAAAGACCATAAAATAAGATAAATATTGACCAACAAATATACTAAAAATGACTTTATAAATTTATTACCTTCTGTAAACCATCTGAATAGCTGTCCAATACGAACTTCTTTTTCACGAATGATATGTAGTGCTAAATAATAGCCTCCTAGCGTCAATGGACCAACCAGAAACATTGTAATAATGTCTAGCGAAAGTGATTTATTCGCTTCTTCCCAGCCCCACGCTTGCGAAAAAACAAACTGGATACTAAAACCAAAAGCTGATGTAAGAGCCCATACAAGTAATGTAGCCCCTACGCCTACTCCCCATTTTCCTTCTAGAGAATCTAGTGCTTCTCCTTTTAAATCACTAATCATAATTAGAGCCTCCTATACGTAATAATTCTATTAGTATAGCACGTTCCTACTGCAATTCACCTTTTGAAATGTAGCGATAAAAATGCGCTGTCGTTGTACCCATATATGGACTAAGCCAAAGAAATCCTATTCCAAATGTAAGCATCGCTAAAATAGCCCATCCTATGAAGCTAAGCCATAAAAGAAATAGATCTAGCTTATGCCCCTTCATGATGTTCTTACTTTCTTTCATCGCCTGTGAAACGCTATAATCTGGATTTTCAATCATAACATAATATGTCATCCCATAAGAAAAATACGTCACAATCATTACAACAACTGAAATAGCTAATAGTACGAAGAACGCAATTATTAACGATACATTCCCTTCCCCACCAAAAAACGAGAATAAACCTATTAATAGCACTGGGATCCATGTACCTGTATATAATAAAATCGCAAGCATAGCCCACATTGTTTTCATCATTCTCTTAAAGCCACGAAATCCTTCAAATAAATAATCTACTCTAGCATCGTCTCTTTTACTAATTTGTAGCAACACATTCGTATAACCGTATGATGTAATACCATAAGATGCATTACTCAAAATCATCATTATGCAATAAAGAATTCCAAATGTAATACCTGCCCCAATTGAAATTGTTTCCTCTTCAAGTGAACCAGTTAAACCAGCAATTCCGAAAAATATAATAAGGCCTGGAATTAAAAGTATAAGCATTGCAGCCAGTGCAACAACATAACTTAAAATAAAATATAAAATCGTTGATCCGACACCTAGTCCCCATTTTCCCTTTAAAGAGTGCAATGCTTCTTGTTTCATTTCCCCGATCATTAATTCATCCCCTTTATAAAATATAACTTGTTATATATTATCTACTTATACAAGCAATAATATAATTATACCAATTTTGTTAGTTTATTCTATCTGTTTAATTCATTTTCGACATTTGAGTAGAACACAGCTATGCATAACAAAAAACTAACCTGCAGTTCTTTTCATTTATCTCCATAAAAAAAAACGTAAAGGCGAGGCCTTTACGTTTTTTTACTTCATATCGGTAACGTTTAAACGGTTCACAGCACGCTGCAAGGCCATTTCTGCACGTCTAAAGTCAACATGTGCTTGTTTATCTTGCATACGTTGCTCAGCACGACGCTTCGCTTCATTTGCACGATGGATATCGATATGGTTTGCTTCTTCAGCAGATGGTGATAATACAGTTACTTTATCTGGACGAACTTCGATAAAGCCACCGCTTACTGCTACATAATCAGTGTGTCCACCATTTTTCAGACGAACTGCACTAATTTTTAATGGTGCAACAGTCGGAATGTGACCTGGTAAGATCCCCATTTCCCCACTCTCTGCTTTTACACTTACCATTTCTACTTCTTTTTCGTAAACCGGTCCATCAGGAGTTACAATACTGACTGGAAATGTCTTCATAATTCGTCCCTCCTAAGGCCTTACGCCATCATTTTCTTCGCGTTTTCAATAACTTCTTCAATGCTACCAACAAGACGGAATGCATCTTCTGGAAGGTCATCATATTTTCCTTCTAGAATTTCTTTGAAACCACTAACTGTATTTTTTACAGGTACGTAAGAACCTTTTTGACCTGTAAACTGCTCCGCTACGTGGAAGTTTTGTGATAAGAAGAATTGAATACGACGAGCACGATGTACAACTAACTTATCTTCTTCAGATAACTCATCCATACCTAAGATAGCGATGATATCTTGAAGCTCTTTATAACGCTGTAAAGTTTGCTGTACTTGACGAGCTACTTCATAATGCTCTTCTCCTACGATTTCTGGAGAAAGTGCACGAGATGTAGATGCTAATGGATCTACGGCTGGGTAAATACCCATTTGTGTTAAACGACGCTCTAAGTTTGTTGTTGCATCTAAGTGAGCGAACGTTGTAGCTGGTGCTGGGTCAGTATAGTCATCGGCTGGTACATATACCGCTTGGATAGACGTGATAGACCCTTTATTTGTAGATGTAATACGCTCTTGTAATTGACCCATTTCTGTTGCAAGTGTTGGCTGGTAACCTACCGCAGATGGCATACGACCAAGAAGGGCGGATACTTCAGAACCTGCTTGCGTGAAACGGAAGATGTTATCGATGAACAGTAGTACGTCTTGTCCTTGCTCATCACGGAAATGCTCAGCCATTGTTAAACCTGTTAATGCAACACGTTGACGTGCTCCAGGTGGCTCGTTCATTTGTCCGAATACCATCGCAGTTTTCTTAATTACGCCAGAATCGCTCATTTCGTGGTATAAGTCGTTACCTTCACGAGTACGCTCACCTACACCGGCGAATACAGAGATACCACCGTGTTCTTGTGCGATGTTGTTAATTAATTCCTGAATTAATACTGTTTTACCTACACCGGCACCACCGAATAGACCGATCTTACCACCCTTAATGTAAGGAGCAAGTAAGTCTACTACTTTAATACCAGTTTCAAGAATTTCTACTTTAGTAGATAATTCTTCGAATGCAGGTGCTTGACGGTGAATTGGATCACGACGTACATCCGCAGGAACTTCACCATCTAAGTCAATTGCATCACCTAATACGTTGAATACACGACCAAGTGTTACATCACCAACTGGTACAGAGATTGCTTTACCAGTATCTTCTACTTCTGTGCCACGAACAAGTCCATCTGTGGAAGACATCGCAACTGTACGAACTGTATCATCACCTAAATGAAGTGCAACTTCAAATGTTAAGTTAATGTTTGCTCCGTTTTCGTTGCTTTGTTTTACCGTAAGGGCGTTGTAGATTTCTGGTAGCTTTCCGCCATCAAACTTAACGTCTACAACCGGACCCATGATTTGCGTAACGCGCCCTTTATTCATCGGGTTCCCTCCTAGCTTTCTTTTAATTAGCCCACTTTCTAAGAGAAGTCGGCTTTTAATTTTTATTAGTTTAGCTTACGCGGTTCTCCTGAAAGAACCGCCTACGCTTTTTAATACTATTCTAACGCTGCTGCTCCACCAACGATTTCCGTAATCTCTTGCGTAATCGCTGCTTGACGCGCACGGTTGAATGAAAGTGTAAGTGAATCGATAACTTCCATTGCGTTGTCTGTAGCACTCTTCATTGCTGTCATACGCGCCGCATGCTCACTTGCTTTACCGTCTAGTAATGCACCGTACACTAAGCTTTCTGCGTATTGTGGCAATAATACTTTTAAAATTTCTTCTTCAGAAGGTTCGAATTCATAGGCTGTCGTCGGTTTGTCAGACGCCACATCCGTAAGCGGTAAAATTTTATTTTCCGTTACTTCTTGTGAAATTTTACTTACATAATGATTGTAGTAAATATACAGCTCATCATAAGCACCATCTGCGAACATCGCAATTGCTCGAGAAGCAAGATCTTTAATATCAGTAAATGATGGGTGGTCAGATAATCCAACTACTTCATCAATGATGTTAAAGCCGCGACGTTTTAAATAATCACGTCCTAGTCGTCCAAGCACAATAATTGAATATTGGTTTGAATCCATATTATGACGTTCACGAATTACGTTACTTACTGTACGTAATACGTTACTGTTATAACCACCTGCTAGTCCGCGATCAGATGTAATAACGATGTATCCCGTACGCTTTACAGGACGCGCATTTAGCATTGGATGATTAATCCCTTTACTTCCTTGCGCAATGCTCGCTACTACTTCTTGAATCTTTTCCATATACGGAACGAAAGATTTAGCATTTTGCTCTGCACGGTTTAACTTAGATGCAGATACCATCTCCATCGCTTTCGTAATTTGACTCGTTTTCTTTGTCGAGTTAATCTTCGCTTTTATATCGCGTAAAGATGCCACAGGTTTTCACCACCTTTTTTCCGGAAGTTGGCACGATTAGTAAGAATCCTCTTCCTAATCTAGTTTGCAAGATATTCTTGCTCATGATTGAAGGAAAAGAATAGGTACACCTACTCTTTTCCTTTACATAACCGTCAGCAATCTCAAAACTTGAGTTGCCTTTTATATTATCTAGCTCCAGCGGCTTGAATGCTCGGTGGCTTCACTTCTTCCTACGAGGCAAAGACCGCCTCTTCGTCGGAAGCTCCATCCCCCTCACATTCAGGACGAGGCGCTTATGCTTTTATTATTCAGAAGCTACGAATACTTTTTTAAATCCGTTAATTGCTGCTGCAAATTTGTCGTCATCCGCAAGTTTCTTAGTTGTGCGGATTTCGCTTAATAAGTCAGCTGCATTTGAATCTAACCAAGCATGGAATTCTTCTTCGAAACGAGTGATATCTGCTACTGGGATATCATCTAGGAATCCACGTGTTAAAGCGTAAAGAATGATAACTTGTTTCTCTACACGTAACGGTTTGTGTAATCCTTGTTTTAATACTTCAACTGTACGAGCACCACGGTTTAATTTCGCTTGTGTTGCTTTATCAAGGTCAGAACCGAACTGAGCGAACGCTTCTAACTCACGATAAGATGCAAGGTCAAGACGAAGTGTACCTGATACTTTACTCATTGCTTTAATCTGAGCAGATCCACCAACACGAGATACAGAAGTACCTGCATCAATCGCTGGACGTACACCAGAGAAGAATAAGTCAGATTGTAAGAAGATCTGTCCGTCCGTAATAGAAATTACGTTTGTTGGGATGTAAGCTGATACGTCCCCTGCTTGTGTTTCGATGAAAGGTAGTGCAGTTAAAGAACCGCCGCCTCTTGCATCACTTAATTTTGCTGCACGCTCTAATAAACGAGAATGTAAGTAGAATACATCCCCTGGATACGCTTCACGACCTGGAGGACGACGTAATAGTAATGACAGCTCACGGTAAGCCGCTGCTTGTTTTGATAAGTCATCATATACTACTAATACGTGTTTACCATTGTACATGAACTCTTCACCCATTGTTACACCAGCATAAGCAGCTAGGTATAATAATGGAGCTGGTTGAGAAGCTGATGCAGTTACAACGATTGTGTAATCTAATGCACCGTGCTTACGTAGTGTTTCTACTACGTTACGTACAGTTGATTCTTTTTGTCCGATAGCTACATAGATACAAATCATATCTTCATCTTTTTGGTTAATGATTGTATCAAGTGCAACTGCTGTTTTACCTGTTTGACGGTCACCAATGATTAACTCACGTTGACCACGGCCAATTGGTACAAGAGCATCGATCGCTTTAATACCTGTTTGAAGTGGCTCATGAACAGATTTACGATCCATTACACCTGGTGCTGGACTTTCGATTGGACGAGTGTTTGTTGTATTGATTGGGCCTAAACCATCAACTGGTTGACCTAATGGGTTTACAACACGACCGATTAGTTCTTTTCCTACTGGTACTTGCATGATGCGACCAGTACGACGAACTTCGTCACCTTCACGGATTTCTGTGTAAGGTCCTAAGATAATGATACCTACGTTGTTTTCTTCTAAGTTTTGTGCTAGTCCCATAACGCCGTTAGAGAACTCTACAAGTTCACCAGCCATAACGTTATCAAGACCATGAGCACGCGCGATACCGTCACCAACTTGGATAACTGTACCAACATCACTAACTTCGATTTCAGACTGATAGTTCTCGATTTGTTGCTTTATCAGTGCGCTAATTTCCTCAGCTCTGATGCTCATGTGCTTCACCCCTATCTATTCTTCATTAATTCACGCTGAATACGTGCTAATTTTCCTTGTAAACTTCCGTCATAAATGCGATTTCCAATACGTACTTTAATGCCGCCTAGTAAATCTTCATCTACAACATTTTTCACGCGAATTGCGTCTTTTCCCGTTCTCTTTGCAAATGCTTCTGCAATGTTAAGCTTCTCTTCTTCCGATAGAAGACGAATAGAATAAACAGTTGCATCCGCTACGTTACGTTCTTCATTAGCAAGAACAACATATTCATCTGCAATTTCAGGTAAGATATCAATGCGCTTGTTATCAATTAAAATGTATAACGTATTTAAAATAGATTCAGAAACAGATCCGAATACGTTTGCAAGAAACGTTTTCTTCTGCTCTTTTGAAATGTTCGGTTGCGTTAAAAAGCTATGTAGTTCTCCGTTCTTTACATAAACGTTTTGTACAAGGCGTAATTCCTCTTCAAACATTTCTAATACGTGTTTTTCTTTTGCAATTTTAAAAAGAGCGACAGCATAACGTTTTGCTACAATCCCATTGCTCATCGCGCTTCTCCTACTTCTTTAATATAATCGCGAATTAACTTCACTTGATCTTCTTCTTTTAATTCTTTCTCAATTACTTTAGAAGCAATTTGAACAGATAAAGAAGCGACTTGTTCTTGTAAAGCAGCAATCGCTTGCTCTTTTTCGCGTTGAATTTCTTGTACAGCAGATGCTTTAATTGATTCTGCTTCTTCTTTCGCAGCAGCAACAATAACATCTTTTTGATCTACAGCTTGCTTTTTCGCTCTTTCGATTAACTCTTGTGCTTCAACACGTGATTGTTTTAACATTTCACGTTGTTCTTCTACTAATTTTTTCGCTTCTGCATTACTTCTTTCAGCAGCATCGATTTCATTAGTAACATGCTCTTCACGTTCTTTCATAATGCCCATTAAAGGACCCCACGCAAATTTGCGTAACATTACTAATAAAACTAGGAACACGAATAGTGTATAAGCAATCGTTCCAAACGGAATGGCAGCTCCTAATAATAAAGTTGGCACAAGGATTCACTCCCTTCGAGATTTCTAAATTGACTATATGAAAAAAAAGACATATATTTCGTTCATAAAGCAATGGCGAAGAAAGTTCGGAAAAACACTCTTCGCCATCTATGTAAGGGGAGTCTCCCTTATTTGTTCATTACGATGAATGCAATAACTACACCGATGATTGGAAGTGCCTCAACTAAAGCAACCCCGATGAACATAATTGTTTGAAGTGCGCCTTTTAATTCTGGTTGACGAGCAACACCTTCGATTGTACGTGATACGATAAGACCGTTACCAATACCTGCACCTAATGCTGATAAACCAATTGCAATTGCAGCTGCGATTACACCTAAACTCATTTAATTTGTCCTCCTTTGTATTATAAAAAAATAATTTTTTTCTTACTTAAATTATATTAATGGTCATGGCTTACTTTATGAGCCATATAAACCATCGTTAACATTACGAAAATAAACGCCTGGATTGAACCAACGAATACACTGAATCCCATCCATGCTAACATCGGTACAAGTGCACCTAATGCACCAAGGAATGATGCTCCACCTAACTTAGCAAGTAATCCTAATAAGATTTCACCCGCGTAAATGTTACCAAATAAACGAAGACCTAACGTTAATGTGTTAGCAAACTCCTCAATAACCTTTAATGGGAATAAGAATTTCATAGGTTGGAAATAACCTTTAACGTATTCTTTCGTACCCTTCATCTTAATTCCATAATAATGGGTGAGGGTAACTACCATCACGGCTAATGTTAATGTAACTGCTGGATCAGACGTTGGTGATCTCCACCATGCAATATGTTCGCCAGCTTCAGTTGCTGAATACATGAATGGTAAACCAAGGAAGTTCGATACGATGATAAACATGATAAGCGTAACGCCAAGCGTTAAGAAACGTCCACCTGTTTTCCAGTCCATCGTACTATTGATAATTCCTTTCACGAAGTCAAACACCCATTCCATGAAGTTTTGCATTCCTGTTGGGCGAAGAGCTAAGCTGCGAGTTCCGATAACAGCGATTAAGAAAACAATAACTGCTGCTACAGTAACCATCATAACTGATGACAAATCGAACGTTAAACCTAGAAATTCAACTAATTTACCGTGTTCCACTAGTAATTCACCTCTCTTCCCTGCTCTTATACTCTAAATAAAGAAAATCTATGATCATGACAAGGTATCCTGTCAGCAATCCTACACCTAAGCCCCACATCGCAATTAACTCTTGATATTTGGCTGCAAATAAAATTAATAACCCAATCGTGGCGAATCTTGAATATGTACTTACCGCTGTCGCCTTAAACTTCACGTTTTCTCCCTTTGTTACGCGATCTAGTAGCTTGTCTGTTCTACGTGCAATGATGCGCAAACTAAGAAAACTGAAAATCGTTCCGATAATCAGCCCAAGAAATACATCCTTGTAAGAGGTAAATCCCCATCCTAGCACTAGAAGCGCAAGCAAGTAGTACATATATTTCTTTTGTCTTTGGACAAGTCCATGTACGTCTATCATCATTGCTCTCCCGAATAGTAATGTCGAATGAGTCGAATCATTGCGTATACCCCTGTTCCTAACCCGAGTAATAACCCTATAATAAGAAACAATGGAAACGTTCCAACCTTATTATCAATCCATTGCCCACCAAAGATTCCAACAAGAATAGAACCGACTAACTGAGCAAGAATTCCTGACATTAAAGCATAAGCTTTTATATGGCTGCGATCGTTTTTTTGCAAGGATTCATCCCTCCAATATGTAACCCTCATTCACGATGTGTTAATAATAACTCATTTTTTTGCATAAATCCTATACAAAATAAAAAGTTTACATTTTCGTCACGGAATAGATGTAATTTTGTCACTGAAAGCCCTACCATCTATCCCCGTTGTTAGCATACAATAGGGTATTAACAGTGTCAACGAGAAATCGTAAAAAATCAAAAAATTTGAGTATTAGGTATTTCCTCCCAAAAATGAAAACGTTCCCCTTCTAAATACTGGTTAGAGATATGCGATTTCTAGCCGTTTTCTCTTTATAATAGAAGAAAATGTTCACAAGTTTGTCACTATTATATTTTTAAGATATAATGCTTTCCTTCCATAATATAGTGTTCTTTAGACGTAAGACTTCTATATTATATGATATATATATGCAACTTATGTTGCATATACGCTGTATATTTATCTCCCCTCCCCCTCCCCCGCCCCCTGGGGAGTACAAAAAAAGACGAGAGGGGAATCCCCCTCTCGTCTGTTGTCTTACTTCGTTCCGAATAAACGGTCACCAGCATCACCAAGGCCTGGAACTACATAACCATGGTCATTTAATTTTTCATCTAATGCTGCTACATAAATATCAACATCAGGATGCTCTTCTTGTACTACCTTTACTCCTTCTGGAGCAGCTACGATACACATTAATTTAATTTGTTTCGCACCGCGCTTTTTCAGAGAATTAATTGCTTCAGCTGCAGAACCACCTGTAGCTAACATCGGATCTAGTACGATAAAGTCACGCTCTTCTACATCCGTTGGAAGTTTCACATAGTATTCTACCGGTTGCAATGTTTTAGGGTCACGGTATAAACCAACGTGTCCTACTTTTGCTGCTGGAATTAATTTCAGAATTCCATCAACCATTCCTAAACCTGCACGTAAAATCGGAATTAAACCAAGTTTTTTACCAGCGATCACTTTTGTTGTTGCTTTGCTTACAGGTGTTTCAATTTCAATGTCTTTAAGTGGAAGGTCGCGAGTAATTTCGAAAGCCATTAAGCTTGCTACTTCGTCCACTAATTCACGAAAATCTTTCGTACCTGTATTCTTATCGCGAATATATGTAATCTTATGTTGAATTAACGGGTGATCAAATACATACAGTTTTCCCATGTGAATCTCTCCTTTAGATGATATTCATGCGTTTTCACACGCTTTTTTGCACTATTTACGATTGTAAAGAAAACGCTACTAATATTCAAGGGCAAATTTGGTAAAATCGTGAATTAGAATGAATCTATCTAGTATCTTTACCAATTATGGGAGCTGTATCCTTCATTATATCGCCAAAATTTATTCATCATTTGTATACATACTTTAAAAACAATATATGTTCTCAAAAAAAGACTGCCAAAACAATTATGTCTCAGCAGTCTTTTTCAATCTATTATAGATCTGTGTACATTGGGAATTTGCTTGTTAACGCCTCTACACGTTTACGTGCTTCTTCTAATGCAGCTTCATTCTCATGATTTTTTAATGTATGAGCAATAATTGCTGCAATCTCATCCATTTCTTCTAAACCGAAACCACGAGATGTTACAGCTGCCGTACCGATACGTACGCCGCTTGTTACAAATGGGCTTGCTGTTTCAAATGGAATTGTATTTTTGTTTACTGTAATACCAACTTCATCTAATACGTGCTCGGCTACCTTACCTGTAATTTCTAAGTTACGAACATCGATCAAGATTAAATGATTGTCTGTTCCACCAGAAACAAGTGTAAGTCCTTCTTTTTGAAGGCCTTCAGCTAAGCGGTTCGCATTGTTGATAATATTTTGTGCATATGTTTTAAAATCATCTTGTAGTGTTTCACCAAATGCAACAGCTTTTGCAGCAATTACGTGCATAAGTGGGCCACCTTGAATACCAGGGAAGATTGATTTATCAATTTGTTTTGCAAATTGCTCTTCACATAAAATCATACCACCACGTGGGCCGCGTAATGTTTTATGTGTCGTTGTTGTAACGAAGTGTGCATGTGGTACTGGGTTTGGATGTAAACCAGCTGCTACTAAACCAGCGATATGTGCCATATCAACCATTAAGTATGCGCCCACTTCATCTGCAATCTCACGGAATCGTTTGAAATCGATAACACGAGGGTATGCACTTGCACCTGCAACGATTAATTTTGGTTTATGTTCTTTCGCTTTTGCTAATACATCATCGTAATTAATACGGTGAGATTCAGCATCCACGCCATATTCTACGAAATTATATTGTACTCCACTGAAGTTAACAGGGCTTCCGTGTGTTAAGTGACCACCATGAGATAAATTCATACCAAGTACTGTATCGCCTTGCTCTAAAATCGTGAAGTATACTGCCATGTTCGCTTGTGCACCAGAATGTGGTTGAACATTTACGTGCTCAGCGCCAAAAATTTCTTTCACGCGATCACGTGCGATATCTTCTACTACGTCTACGTGTTCACAGCCACCATAGTAACGTTTTCCAGGATATCCTTCAGCATACTTATTCGTTAAAACAGAACCTTGCGCCTCCATTACTGCTTCACTTACGAAGTTTTCCGAAGCAATTAACTCAATCTTTGAACGCTGTCTTCCTAGTTCTGCCTCAATTGCAGCAAATACCTTTTCATCTTGACGTTTTAAATGATCCACCAAAATCCCCCTTTTCTGAACGAATTACATCGATTCCCAATAGTTTTTTCTTGTTTTATTCAGAAAAAACGAAAATTCAGGTTGTAATTCTTTCGAACCTTCATGTTTTCAACTACATTCTAACACGACTTTCTATATCATAAAAGAAAAAAAAAGACCGAAATCGGTCTTTTCTTTCTTCTATTATAAGGTCAGACTACATACCTTTTATCTTACGATATAAAGTATTTAGATGACTTTCTATTTTTCTCTTCAACGACACGTCATAGTTTCTTCGTTTGCCGCATAGACGGCACGTGCTCCACCAATTAGTTTCCCACGTGTTTTCGCCATCGTTACATGCGCACTCCCTATTTCCTTCACACTTGTACGAACCGGAACAGCTACATGCTTTAAATGCATACCAATAAATGTATCTCCAATATCCATTCCTGCATCTGCTTTAATAAACTCAATTATTACCGGATCTTTAAAGTTGTGATACGCATACGTCGCTAATGCACCACCTGCTGATCTAACAGGCGTAACTGTTACAATTTCAAATTGATATTTTATCGCTACCTCTCTCTCAACTACTAAAGCACGATTTAAATGCTCGCAACATTGAAAAGCCAATTCAATACCTGTTCGCTCTTGAAATTGTTTTAATTCAGAAAAAATCGCCTCTGCCACTTCCATCGTTCCTGATGTCCCAATTCTTTCACCTAGCACTTCGCTCGTGCTACACCCCACTACAAAAATTTGACCACTTTGTAACGAAGCTTGTTCTTGGAAATCAGAAAGCGATATTTGTAGCTGTTCTCTTACCTTTACGATTTCTGTCATTACGCCTCTTCCTTTCACAGGTTGGTTCACCAAATTATATTTCATACTACGTATAGTTAGAATCTATTACTTTGTTTCGTACGTTTTAATTTTTCCTACGCGGTTTTCGTGACGGCCACCTTCATACTCAGTTGTTAACCAAATTTTTGCGATATCACGCGCTAGGCCAGCTCCAATTACACGCTCGCCCATTGCTAACATGTTGCTGTCATTATGCTCTCTCGTTGCTTTCGCGCTGAAAGTATCATGAACTAACGCACAACGAATACCATTTACTTTGTTTGCTGCGATCGACATACCAATGCCCGTCCCGCAAACTAAAATGCCGCGATCTACTTCACCATTCGCTACCATTTCTGCTGCTGGAAACGCAAAATCAGGGTAATCAACAGAACCAGCTTCACATTCACAACCTAAATCAATATATTCAATATTTAACTCTTCTAATAAACTTACAAGTTCTTTACGGATATTCATACCGCCGTGATCAGATGCTACTACTACTTTCATTTTTACCCCTCCAAAGTTTCAATCAATTATCTTCATTTCACACTCGCTACCTTAATGGAACAAAGTGATCTCCAATATCGTATTATACACGAAACATCAACCTTCTGAATGTTTTTTCAGTAAAGTTTGTACAAGTTTTTCCATCTCTTCTAGCGTTTCTTTATAAATAGAAAGTGATCCTCCAAATGGATCTGAAATATCCTTACTTATTCCCTCAGTTAATCCATATAATGTATCCAATTTCTTTTCAACACTCGGATAATGCCCAAATACAATTTGCTTATGATTTTCCGTCATCGTTACTACAATATCCGCCCACTCAAGCAAAGTTTCGTTCACCTGCTGCGAAGCATGATCTATTGAAATTCCTTTTTCAGCTAAAGCTTCCTTCGCATGTATCGATGCATCGCTTCCAGGATAGGCGAAAACACCAGCCGATTGCACTTCAAATTTCCCTTCTCCATAATGACGAAGCAAAGCCTCAGCCATCGGACTACGGCATGTATTTCCAGTGCAAACAAATAACACTCGTTTCATCTAAGCCCACCCCTTTTTTCCTGTTTCCTACCATTTATCATAACGTACATTAGAATAGAACAAAAGAAATGTGAATATACAAAAAGCGCATTTTCTTTTGTTTTTTCTAAGAAAAATGCGCCTTATCCACATATATGTGAAACCCTATTTCCAAGTGCCTAGAGTATTTTAACATACATAATGAACATACTACAAAACAAAAAAAGGAATCCATTTCATATGAAACGGATTCCTTCTATACAATAATTATTTCATTGTAACTTTCATTACTTCTGTTGATCCTTTTGTAGCTGTTACACCTACAGTTGTCTTAATAGACTCAGTTGCATCTGTGTTTGTAATAACGATTGGAGTAATTGTGCTCTTCGCTTTTTCACGGATTAATTCTAAGTCGAATGAGATTAACTTATCTCCAGCTTTTACAGCTTGTCCTTCAGAAACGTGAGCTTCGAAACCTTCGCCTTCCATTTTAACAGTTTCTAATCCAACGTGAATTAAAATTTCTGTACCATTCTTTGTTTTAATTCCAATAGCATGTTTTGTGTGGAATAATTGTACGATTTCACCATCAACCGGAGATACAACTACACCTTCAGTAGGATCGATTGCAACACCGTCACCCATCATACGACCAGCGAATACTGGATCTGGTACTTCTTCAATATTTTTCACTGCTCCAGTTAATGGAGCTACGATTGTTTCTTCATTTGTTTTTGAACCAAAACCGAATAATTTTTTAAACATAGGATAGTCCTCCTTATAATTTACCTAAAGTTTATAGGGCAATCTCTATTAAAGATCGGATACACGTAAGACTTCATACCTCGAAAGTTATACTGTAAAAACGCTTTCGAAATAAATTACGTCATTACTAATAGACTCTTATTGTAGCTCTTTGCAAAATTCCAGTCAATTCTGATTGTCTGAATAGCAATAAGAAAGTTAACTTCTACTTATATTCTCTCTTTTTCCCGCCCTCTTGTCTAGAGGTCTTTACTACATTTTATCTTTTGTTGTTCATTTGTAAAATTTCTTTCGTTTTTTTGTTAAAATACACTTGACTAAAGTAAGTAACTATCTTATCATTACTTACATAAGATAAGTAAATAACTTTTAGGGGGTTTTAAAATGATGGATATCGGTCTTCTTATTATTCGTCTTATTATAGGAATTACATTCATGGGTCATGGTGCCCAAAAATTATTTGGTTGGTTTGGCGGTTACGGTTTGAAAGGAACAGGTGGCTGGATGGAATCAATCGGCTTACGCCCTGGTGTATTTATGGCATTTATGGCTGGCGCAAC
Organism: Bacillus paramycoides; assembly: GCF_001884235.1. GTDB lineage: Bacteria > Bacillota > Bacilli > Bacillales > Bacillaceae_G > Bacillus_A > Bacillus_A paramycoides. Next base: position 17,322 of record NZ_MAOI01000033.1, read on the forward strand.
TGAATTACTAGGTGGATTCTTATTCGCATCAGGTATTTTCACTGCAATTGGTTCATTATTTATCGTCGGAACAATGTTAATGGCAATCTTCACTGTTCATGGAAAAAATGGTTACTGGGTAACACAGGACGGATTTGAATACAATTTAATGTTAATCGCTGTTGCTGTTGGTGTAGCTTTAATCGGACCTGGTGCATACGTTTTACTTTAATTTTTATCTCGATTTCAAGATTCTTTAAACGGAACTTACTTCATTACGCTTGAAGTAAGTTCTTTTTATGTAACAAAATATTATTTTCAGCAGGAGTTTCCCCCTGCTATCTTGTAAACAAACAATAAGCATTCATATTTAGAAAGGGGATTACGAACATGTTATCCATTAATCCAAACGAACAAACCGAAAAAGATAATTATAAATTATTAACGGGAAGTATTATTCCGCGGCCTGTTGCATTCGTTACTTCTGTAACGAAAGATGGCGTATTAAACGGCGCACCATATAGTTATTTCAATATCGTTGCTGCCAATCCACCACTTATCTCGGTTTCGGTACAACGAAAAGAAGGAAAACCGAAAGACACTTCCCGAAACGCAATAGAAAAAGGGGAATTTGTCGTACATATTTCTGATGAATCTTACATAGAAGCGATCAACGAAACAGCAGCCAACCTACCTCCTGATGAAAGTGAAATCAAATTAGCAAAACTAACACCTATCGACAGCGATGTCATTTCTGTACCTGGGGTGAAAGAAGCAAACATTCGAATGGAATGTATATTAGAACGCGCTATACCGCTCGGTGGAACCGACGACTCTCCAGCTTGTGATTTACTAATCGGTCGTGTCGTTCGTTTCCATGTTGCAGAGCACTTATACGAAAACGGCCGCATTCACGCCGAAGAACTAAAACCAGTAAGCCGCCTAGCAGGACACAACTACGCAAAACTAGGAGAACAATTTGAATTAGTAAGGCCGATTTAAAAGTGGCAGCGGCTCGTTCAGAATGGGAAGAGGATGGAGCTTCTGACGTAGAGGCGCTTTTTGCCTCGTAGGAAGACGTGAAGCCACTGAAGCTGGATATATTTAAAAGTGGAAGCGGCTCGT
>NZ_MAOI01000034.1 GCF_001884235.1 Bacillus paramycoides
CAAACATAAAATCCCCCGCTTTTTAGCGGGGGATTTTTTCACTGTAATTCTTCGTTCTTCTCCTCTAATGCAGGTAATTTCTCTTTTTTCGATTTACCAAGCTTTATAACAAAGAAATATAAAGAAAGTAATGTGATAAGGAAAACAATTAAAAATGGATACGGTGAATAAAACGCACGTGCCGCCTCAGATTTTCCTGCAACAAATTTTAATGACTCAATATCTAAAAACTCAGCAAACATTTGTACACCGAGCATACTAAACCAAAAAACAAAAAAACTAATAATAATACCAAAAACTTGTTTTAATCTCGTCATTTGTAACACCCTTTCTATATTTGCGGAGTATTGTATTCAAGTGTACAGAAAGGAATTATCTTACCATTCACGAATCAATTTAATCCAATCCAAAACCACAATTTGCAAAACAATGCCCCAAATGATAAGCCTACGTAACCATCTTGGAAAAAAGGTTATACATACGACATACCATTTTAGCAACCTATTCATATTTTCCACCCTCATATGAAAATTATATAGGAAAAAGAAGATATAATCCAAACCCAACAAGAATAATACCACCTACTATTTCACCATATATACCAAGCATACCTTTCGCATGTCTACCGATTAATAAACCAATCCACGCTAACAACATGCTAATAAATCCAAAAAGTAATATGGTAATAATCGTCTGCGCTCCGTAAATTCCAAGACTAAGGCCTACCGAAAAACTATCTATACTGACACCAAATGCAAATACAAATAAACTAATTCCAATTGGGGCAGTTCTATTCTCTTCACCTTCTAAAATGGACGAATATACAATATAAAATCCTAGTCCAATTAATAAAATGGCTCCTGCAAAATTCGCAACATCCCCATACCTCTCTGATAGAAAACGTCCTAATATCATTCCGATAAATGGCATGATAATATGAAATATCCCTATCGTCATACCGATATAAAGGATTTGTCTTAACTTTAATGTCACCATCCCCATACCGAGGCTCACCGAAAATGCATCCATCCCTAAGGCGAACGCCATAATTATTAAAGGTATTAGCTGTTCAAGCGTCATTCATGTCCCTCCTCGGACGTGCTACTTCACAATATGCTTATCCAAGGAGAAATATTCTGTTTGGTAAAGGTACATTATCATTCAGTGATAATATGATGCCCCGCCGCTTTTGTTAAACGATTCATAATTGCATTTCCAATTCCTTCATTAGGGAATGACTCACTAAAAATAACATCCACTTCACTTGCATCAAACGTTCTAAGCACATCATATAATTTAGTCGCAACGCTCGCTAAATCACTTCGCATACCACAAGATAATACAACATCTGCACTATACACATGCTGATACTCTTCCGTCGTTAATACACCTACTTTAAGTCCTTCTTTCTTTTTCTCATCCACAAGACGTTGAATAAACTTACGTGATCCCTCAACAATACTAAGTGGTGCTTTCGGTGCATAATGTGTATATTTCATTCCAGGTGATTTTGGCTTTTCTTTTTCATCCTTTAAGGCTGGGTCCAAAGAAACAGTACCTATCACCGCTTCCAATTGTTCCTTCGTAATTCCACCTGGACGTAAAATTGTCGGAACTGTGCTCGTACAATCAATTACAGTTGATTCGACGCCTACTCCTGTTGCCCCGCCATCAACGATACCAGCAATTTTCCCATTTAAATCTTCATACACGTGAGAAGCTAACGTTGGGCTTGGACGTCCTGAACGATTCGCACTCGGTGCTGCAACAGGTACGTTTGCCTCTTCAATTAGAGCAAGTGCTACTGGATGATCAGGCATCCTCACTCCGACTGTATTCAGCCCTGCCGTAACCTTCTCTGAAATCCCTTCTTTTCTAGGTAAAATGATTGTTAATGGTCCTGGCCAGAAATGTTCCATTAATGTTTCTGCAACTGGCGGAATTTCTCTTACAATGCCATCTAACTGAGATTTTGTGCCTATGTGGACAATCAGTGGATTATCACTCGGTCTCCCTTTTGCTTCAAAAATTTTCGCTATCGCTTCATCGTCCATTGCGTTCGCTCCTAACCCATATACTGTTTCTGTCGGGAAGGCTACCGCTTCATTTTCTCTTAATAATCTCGCTGCTTCTTTTAATTGTGGATAATATTTTTTTCTTTCCACAACATTATCCACAACCCACATATTTGTATGCATTTTTTTCCACGTCCTTTTCTACCATGAAATACTTGTCTATTTTTAGTTTACTATGAGATTTATCCAAAAGACAAACAAGGTTTATCCACAAAATGTGGATAAACCTAATTAATCCGTGGATAACTTTGTGAATAGCTGACAATTTAGTATTATTGCATTCGGCTCTTTTATATTTTTACAAAAGTGTTCTAACTGTCGAATCCCCTCTGGCACTTTCTCTTTCTCTATAGTGACAAAGTCAAAAAACTGAAAGATCGTCACAGATTGTGGATGATTTGTGAGTAAGTACAATTGTCGAATATTTTTTTCTTTCATATACTGCAAAAACATTTCAAAAAAATATAGGAAAGTCTGTTTATCCACATTAGGTGTGAATAAACAAGAACGAATAAGCACATTTCCCTCGCTTTGTTCATACCCAATTACAGCTCGTATTTCTTCCGCCTCTTCTAAAATCATAAATTGTGCGTACAACTCATTTATTTTATCATCTTTTTTATTAGCTTGTCCGAAAAAAGAATGCAAGCTTTCCACATCTGCTTTTGTAGCAAAATACACCTTCTTCATAATACATCCCTCCTCATGTTTATATATGCGAAGGGATTTAGAAATATTATTATTTAGAGAATAAAGATGTGAAAGCTTCTACAATAAATAATTTCACCTTTGGTTTTTCTTCTTCCTCTTCTACTTTTACATACTCATTTTGTTTTTCTTGTTTTTTTTCCACTTTTTCCACAGTTTTTGTTTCTTCTTTACTTACAGGCTGTTCTTCTACTTGCGTTTCATTTTTTACAACTTTCTTTTCTTGGGCTGTTACTTTTTTCGTTACCTCTTGTTTTACAACTTTCGTTTCTTTTATTTCAGCCTCTTTTTTCTTTGGAGCTTCTGCTTCTGCTTCCGCTTCATCCTCTTCCGGTTGTTTCACCTGCTTCTCTTCAGGAGATTCAGCTTTCACAACATGTTCTTCTTTCCTTACAGCTGTACCACTCGAAAAATCTAAGAAACACATTGGAGGAAATAGCACACACCACCAGTTTGCACCTTCACCTTTTCCAATTGTAATAAGCACCGCTTCATATTCTCCTGCTGGATAAATAAAATTCCCATATACCTTTGTAGGAAACTTCACATTCTTACTGAATTTCACTTGAAACGCCTCTTTACTTCCTTCCCTTTTCAGCGTATTCGCCACTGTCTTTTCAATTTCTGGAATATGGCTTTGAATTACTTTTCGAGCCTCTTCAAATGACGTTAAATCCGCTACCCATCCATCAATTTGCGCTTTTACTTCATCACGTACTTTACGTTTTAACGCCTGATCTTTATCTGAATCACTATTAGCTAAAATACGTAATCGAACGGCCTCTTTCGGAATAACAGCAGGCCCTTTTGCATCAGCTTTCATATATCCAAACTGCACAAGTAACTGTGCACCAATTAGTAATAAAAGAAAATAAGCAATAACTTGTTTTTTCATTTCCTCCACCGTCCCCTCTAGAAACAGTGTGGACAGACTTTCATCTTTCTAAACTATTAAATTCAAAATCTATATGAATTTTTGTAACTACTCAGCCACTCTATGAAAAACCGACAGAAAAGCATTTTTTTAATGTTCGAGAGGGACTGGCTATGTATAGGAGCGGTCAGGGCCTTTTCCTGCCACACGCGCAAAGTTTTAAAACAAAGAAAGGGTAAGCAAGGTGTAGGTCCATTTTTATCTTCATGGCGGCAATCTATATGCTGAAAAATGAAAATAACTTTCTATAGGTAATAAGGGGCATATTTTCGCTGGAATAATACTCCTTACCAAACTTCTGAATGAAATGTATGGCTGAGTAGTTACGATTTTTTTATACAAAAAATAGAGTAAGGCTTATGCCTTACTCTATTTCTGCAAATACCATGCGATCTTTTCCATTGATATCAAATACAACTTCAACTTGAGCGTGTGGGAAAGTTTGCTGTAATAACATCTTTACATCTTCACCTTGTCCTACACCAATTTCAAATGCCACAATCGCTTTTTTCTGTAATACGTTCGGCAATTCCTCCATAAAACGACGATAGAAATCCAGTCCATCTTCGCCGCCAACAAGTGCACGCTTCGGCTCATGGTCCTTCACAACAGTAGAAAGGCCACGCCAGTCTTCCTCTGGTATGTACGGAGGATTAGAAACAACGACATCTAACTTCTGATCTGTTTCATAAAATGGCGATAGTAAATCACCGTGATAGAAAGTTACTTCTGCTCCTAAAGTTTTTGCATTTTCTTTTGCAACTTCAATCGACTCCTGTGCAATATCTACCGTATACACATGAAGATTTTTATTTTCTAAAGCGAGCGTAATAGAAATCGCTCCACTACCTGTTCCGATATCTGCTACGTGAAGCTCCTCATTACCAAAATGACGCTCAATTCTCTCTAGCACTCCAACTATAAGTTCCTCTGTTTCTGGTCTTGGTATCAATACCTCTTCATTTACAAAAAATGATCTACCATAAAACATTTCATAACCGATCATATATTGAATTGGAATACCTTCTACATGCTTGTGGATAAATTTCGCAAAACTTGTCTCTTGTTCCGCAGTTATTTCTTCACGCATATTCATGAGCAATCCTGTTCTGTTCGTCTTTAATACATGACAAAGGACAAGTTCTCCCGCATTTTCATCTCGTCCATTTTCCTGTAAAAAAGAAGAAGCCCATTTCAGGGCTTCATAGACACGCATTACTCAGCTGCCTCCATCTTTTGCGCCTGATCTTCCATCACTAAGGCATTGATGAAATCATCTAACTTACCTTGTAGGATTTGATCTAGCTTTTGAATCGTTAAACCGATTCGATGGTCTGTAACACGGTTTTGCGGGAAGTTATACGTACGAATACGCTCTGAACGATCTCCCGTACCAACAGCTTGTTTACGGTTTTGATCATACTCAGCTTGCGCTTCTTGTCTAAACTTATCATAAACACGTGCACGTAATACTTTCATCGCTTTTTCTTTATTCTTAATTTGTGATTTCTCATCCTGACAAGATACAACTACACCAGTTGGTAAATGCGTTAAACGTACCGCTGACATCGTTGTATTAACGCTTTGTCCACCAGGACCACTAGAAGCGAACGTATCAACACGAACATCTTTTTCATGAATATTAATTTCTACTTCTTCTGCCTCTGGTAACACAGCTACCGTTGCTGTAGACGTATGAATACGCCCACCAGATTCCGTTTCAGGAACACGTTGTACACGGTGAGCACCATTCTCGAATTTTAGCTTCGCGAAAGCACCTTTACCGTTAATCATAAAGATAATCTCTTTATATCCACCTAACTCTGTATAGCTCGCTTCGATAATTTCAGTTTTCCAACCTTGCACCTCAGCATAACGGCTATACATACGATATAAATCACCAGCAAATAAAGCTGCCTCGTCACCACCAGCAGCACCACGAACCTCAACGATAACGTTTTTATCATCATTAGGGTCTTTTGGAACAAGTAAAATTTTCAGACGTTCTGATAATGTTTTCTCTTGTCCTTCTAATTCAGAAACCTCTTCTTTTACCATATCACGCATATCAGCGTCTAACTTATCTTCTAACATTGCTTTTGCATCTCTTAATTGCTCACGAACATCTTTATACTCACGGTACACCTCTACCGTTTCCTGCATATCAGATTGTTCCTTTGAATACTCACGAAGCTTATTTGTATCGCTAATAACCTCTGGGTCACTTAACAATTCATTTAACTTCTCATAACGATCTTCTACAGCTTGCAAACGATCTAACACACCATTCACCTCTACATCCTAGTATCTAATACAAATAGTATATGGTACTTAATCAAAAAAACGCAAATTATATTTAAAAGTGCAAGCGGCTCACTCAGAATCGCAGGGCATTGAAGCTCTCGACCTTGAAGCGCTTTTTGCTTCGAGCGAGAGAGCGAAATGACTGGAGATTCTAGCCGCTGGAGCTAGATAATATATTTAAAAGTGCAGGTGGCTTGTTCAGCTCTGACCAGCTAAGGCTCTTTCGCCCTAAAGGTGCTTTTTACCTTTCGGGCGGAAGGTTCTTAGATGCGAAGAGCTAGCCACCAATCTTCATCTATTTTCGAAAAAAACCCGCTCTACATAGCGAGTTTCATTTATCTTTGTTTTGTAGGTACTGCATGACAATGACGACAACGTGGTTCATACGATTCTGAAGCCCCAACTAAAATGATCGGATCATCAAATGCCGCTGGTTCTCCATCAATTAAACGTTGCGTACGACTTGCTGGAGATCCGCATTCAGAACAAACTGCCTGCAATTTAGTTACATGTTCAGCAATCGCCATCAGCTGAGGAACTTGTCCAAATGGTAGACCACGGAAATCTTGGTCTAATCCGGCTACAATGACACGATAGCCACGATTTGCCAATATTTGCACCACTTCCACAATGTCCCCATCAAAAAATTGCACCTCATCGATTGCAATAACATCCATTTCTTCTGTTACATGATTAAATATATCTTTTGAAGCTGAAACAGGAACTGCTTTAACCTTTAATCCATTATGTGATACAACATCTTCTTCACTATAACGATTATCAATACATGGTTTAAATACAATTGCATGTTGTTTCGCAAATTGTGTACGGCGCACACGGCGGATGAGCTCTTCTGATTTTCCAGAAAACATACTCCCGCAAATCACTTCAATCCAACCATTTTGATTCATTAAGTACATTGAGCTCTCCTTTCATCTACTTTCCTAATCCAAAGTAGGGTAAAGGTTTAATATTTTCGCAAAAAAAACAGACAAGCGAATACATACACTTGCCTGTTTTATGTTCTTTATTACTTAATACCGTATTTCTTATTGAAGCGGTCAACACGTCCGTCTGCAGTAGCAAACTTCTGACGTCCAGTGTAGAATGGGTGAGAATCAGAACTGATCTCAATTTTTAGTAATGGATAAGTGTTACCATCTTCCCACTCAACAGTTTCGCTAGAGCCTTTAGTAGACCCGCTTAAGAATTTGAAGCCTGTGTTCGTGTCCATAAATACAACTTTATTGTAATTTGGATGGATTCCTGCTTTCATTCTTTTCATCTCCTTCCGCCCTGAATCATTTTCGAAACAGAGTTTTTCATCTTCAGCTGCTTACACAACTATATTGATGAAACACATATGATGAAATTATAACAAGGCTAACTCCATTTTGCAACTACCTGTTTTTGTCTTTTTAAAATTAAAAGCGGAAGCGGCTCGTCCAGAATCGCAGGACATTGGAGCTCTCGACCTTGAAGCGCTTTTTGCTTCGAGTGAGAGAGCGAAATGGCCGGGGATTCTAGCCGCTGGAGCTGGATAACACCTAAAAGTGGC
>NZ_MAOI01000035.1 GCF_001884235.1 Bacillus paramycoides
AAATCAATGGATGTACCTGGATCATGCTGTTGATCCGAACGGAAACACAATCGATTTTTGCCTAAGCAAAACAAGGGATCATAAGGGTGCAAGGCGCTTTTTCAAGAAAGCTTTGCGGTCTTTTCATGTTTCAAAGCCACGTGTGATAACAGTCGATAAGAATCCCGCTTATCCTATAGCAATTGAACAGTTGAAAAAAGAAAAGCATACCTACTAGTATGCGACTTAGACAACAAAAGTACTTGAATAACATAGTAGAACAAGATCATCGCATTATAAAGAAGCGAATC
>NZ_MAOI01000036.1 GCF_001884235.1 Bacillus paramycoides
ATGAGTTTCATCTCAAAAACCGAAATTATTTCCATATATTACTCTCTCTAATATTCCCTTAAAAACATAAAAAACTCGCTTACTACGACATAAGCGAGTCCCAATCTTTTCCCTTTACTTAGTTGTTACATATCTTTTTGAGTCTGCAACAATGTTTTGTAAAAATTCTTCATTTGTCTTTGTTTGACGAAGTTTACGTAAGAAACTTTCAACAAAGTCTGGTGTATCACGCATTGTTTTACGAATACCCCACAGCTTGTCTAAATGTTCTTTCGGAATTAATAGGTCTTCTTTACGCGTACCAGAGCGACGAATATCAATCGCCGGGAAGATACGACGCTCAGCTAATGAGCGATCTAAGTGAAGTTCCATATTTCCAGTTCCTTTAAACTCCTCATAAATTACATCATCCATACGGGATCCTGTATCAACAAGCGCTGTTGCTAAAATCGTTAAGCTACCGCCCTCTTCAATATTACGTGCCGCTCCGAAGAAACGCTTCGGTCTATGAAAAGCAGCTGGATCAATACCACCTGATAGAGTTCTACCACTTGGCGGAATAACAAGGTTGTAAGCACGCGCTAAACGGGTAATACTATCCATTAAAATGACAACGTCTTTTTTATGCTCTACAAGACGCATTGCACGCTCTAATACAAGCTCAGCTACTTTAATATGATTTTCTGGTACTTCATCAAAAGTAGAGCTTACAACATCACCTTTAACAGAACGTTCAATATCTGTTACTTCCTCTGGACGCTCATCAATTAAAAGTACAATTAATTCTGCTTCCGGATGGTTTGTTGTAACACTATGTGCAATTTCTTTTAACAGACTTGTTTTACCAGCCTTTGGAGGCGCGACAATTAAACCACGTTGTCCAAATCCAACTGGTGCGATTAAATCCATGATGCGTGTCGGTAACTTTTTCGTTTCCGTTTCCAATTTCATTTGGCGATCTGGGTATAACGGTGTTAATGCAGGGAAATGTACACGCTCTTTTGCTGATTCTGGATCATCTCCGTTTACAGCTTCAACTTGTAATAATCCAAAATAGCGTTCATTTTCTTTCGGAGGTCGTACTTTACCAGAAACCTTATCTCCATTACGTAAATCGAAACGACGAATTTGCGAAGCTGAGATATAAATATCTTCTGAGCTTGGAGAATAGTTGATAGGACGTAAAAATCCAAATCCTTCTGATTGAATAATTTCTAATACGCCTTCCATGAAAAAGAAACCTTCTTTTTCTGCTCGAGCTTTTAAGATAGCGAAGATTAGCTCTTTTTTCGTTAACTTGCTATAATACGAAATCTTAAATTCTTTCGCAAGCTCGTATAACTCTTTTAATTTCATGTTTTCTAATGCTGCAATTGACAAATTCATTCAGACACCACACTTTAACGTTATTCTCTTTTCACATGGGTAAAGGGAAAAAATACGGAGGGCAAATAAATAATAATGAAAGGCAATAAGTTCAAGTAGGTAATATTCACTATTGTAACCCTTTTATCTAGTTTTAATCAATACGTTGAAACACAAATACAAGAAGCGAAGACAAGAAAATTTGTCTTCGCTTTTTATATTTCTTTCTTTTTTCTACTCATCTTATTTTAAGGAAGGATAGATAAGCCATTTCTTCCTTTATTTAATCCAGTTTCAGCGGCTAGAATCTCCGGCCATTTCGCTCTCTCGTTCGAAGCAAAAGGCGCTTCTTTGTCGAGGCTCCAATGTCCTGCGATGCTGAACGAGCCGCTTACACTTTTTATTTAATCCAGCTTCAGCAGCTAGAATGGTCGGTGGCTTCGCGTCTTCCTACGAGGCAAAAAGCACCTCTACGTCAGAAGCTCCATCCCCCTCCCATTCTGAACGAGCTGCTTACGCTTTTTATTTAATAACCAGATTCGGTTTTTTATTTAAGCTATGGCGTCCGTCTACGAAGCGTACTGTGCCTGATTTTGCACGCATAACAAGAGATTGTGTTGTTCCGACGCTACCTTTAAATTGAACGCCGCGTAATAGTTCTCCGTCTGTTACACCTGTTGCTGCAAAGATTGCATCGTCGCCTTTTACTAAGTCCTCCATACGAAGGATGCGATTTATATCGTTAATGCCCATTTTTTTACAACGCGCTAATTCAGCTTCGTTTTGTGGTAAGAGCTTTCCATGAATTTCTCCACCTAAGCATTTTAATGCAACTGCAGCTAATACACCTTCAGGTGCTCCACCAGAACCGAATAGAATATCTACACCTGTACGGTCAAATGCTGTATTGATCGCTCCAGCTACATCTCCATCGTTGATTAATTTAATACGAGCACCAGCTTTACGAATTTCTTCGATAATTGCTTGATGACGTGGACGGTTTAAAACCGTTGCTACAACATCTTCAATATCTTTATTTTTCGCTTTCGCAACGGCACGTAAGTTGTCGATAATAGGTGCGTCGATATCAACCGCCCCAACTGCTTCTGGGCCAACCGCGATTTTATCCATGTACATGTCAGGAGCATGTAACAAATTACCGTGATCTGCAATTGCAATAACAGCAAGTGCATTCCATCCGCCCGCTGCTACGATGTTTGTCCCTTCTAAAGGATCAACTGCAACGTCTACGCGTGGTCCATACCCTGTACCTAATTTCTCTCCGATATATAGCATTGGTGCTTCATCCATTTCACCTTCGCCAATTACAACTGTACCTTTCATCGGAACTGTATCAAATACATCACGCATAGCTGATGTCGCTGCACCGTCTGCTTCATCTTTTTTTCCGCGTCCCATCCAACGCGCTGATGATAATGCTGCAGCCTCTGTTACACGTACTAACTCCATAGATAAACTTCTTTCCACGATAATCCCTCTCCTTTAAGTCTGTATATTTCTGCCGTATTTTGTGAACCGTGTTTTTCTATAAAGTGTACTTCCGCCAATAGTGATTCTTCGCTCCCCATTAACGGAAGTATCACTTTAAGCGTTCTTCATTTCTTCAATTTCTTGCTTTGTCATTTGTTCTCGCCAAATGTTTGCACCAAGCCCTTTAAGCTTGTCTACTATATTTTCGTACCCTCGATCAATATGCTCAAGTCCCGTTACTTCCGTAATGCCATCTGCCATTAAACCAGCAATAACAAGGGATGCTCCAGCTCGTAAGTCACTCGCTTTCACCTTCGCACCTTGTAATAAAACAGGTCCAGTCACAATTGCCGAACGGCCTTCTACTTTAATTTGCGCGTTCATACGGCGCAGTTCATCAATATGCTTGAAACGTGCGCCGTAAATTGTATCAGTTACAACTCCTGTTCCATGCGCTTTTGTTAAAAGCGTTGTAAACGGCTGTTGTAAATCTGTTGGAAATCCTGGATATACTAGCGTTTTTACATCAACTACTTTTAACCTTCTATTGCCGTTCACTGTAATTTGGTCATCATTCGTTTCAACTTGAACACCAGCTTCTCTTAGCTTCGCAGTAACTGATTCTAAATGCTGAGGAATAACATTATCAACTGTTACTTCTCCTCCTGACGCTGCCCCTAAAACCATATACGTACCAGCTTCAATACGATCTGGAATGATAGTATGGTGACAACCGTGTAAAGAATCTACACCATCAATTCGGATTACATCTGTACCAGCGCCTTTAATGCGCGCGCCCATACTTGTTAACAATGTAGCTACATCAATAATCTCTGGTTCCTTCGCAGCATTTTCAATAACAGTTCTACCTTTCGCTCGTACAGCCGCTAGCATAATATTAATCGTCGCTCCTACGCTAACAACATCTAAATAAATACGCGCTCCACGTAGTTCATCTGCTCTTAAATAAATGGCACCTTGTTCATTGGTAACATGCGCACCTAATGCTTCAAAACCTTTAATATGCTGATCAATCGGTCTCGGCCCTAAATGACATCCACCAGGAAGCCCAATAACAGCTTTTTTAAAACGGCCAAGCATTGCCCCCATTAAGTAATACGAGGCGCGCAATTTTTTCACTTTTCCATTTGGTAAAGGCATCGCAACCATGTTAGAAGGATCTACTACCATCTCTTCCTCCTGCCCATATGTTACTTTCCCTCCAATTTCCTCTAGTAAGTCTCCTAACATTTTCACATCCGAAATATTAGGAACGCCACCAATAGTTACTGGAGTATCCGCTAAAATCGTCGCTGGAATTAGTGCAACAGCACTGTTCTTTGCACCACTCACACGAATTGTTCCATTTAAAGCTCTTCCGCCTTCAATTAGCAATTTTTCCATATTGAGCTCCCTTCTTGTGAATGTATTTACCTTCTACTTCTTTATAAGAATAAGTAGAAGATTCCCCTTAAGAATCTCAATCACTCTTTCCACCCTAAAACTCAATAAGTAGAAAACCATCACCTGTAGCTCCCCTGTAGTACAAATAGGTGAAGATTAACTATTCATCGAATCAAATTCATCAATTCAGATACTTATCACATTTATTAATAGGACTATGCACATTATTTTCTAGATTTACAGACTAAAAATTCACTTTATAAAATCTTTAGACTTGTTCACGCTTTCATTATACAACGAAAGGAAACCGTCTAAAAGACTAGACGGTTTCCAAAACGGAATTTTATTCTTACGCTTTACCGTTAGAACCGAACTCACGCATTTTACCAGCAACAGTTGCTTTGATAGCGTCGCGACCAGGTCCAATAAATTTACGAGGATCATAAACTTCTTGGTCTTTGTTTAATACTTCACGAACAGCTTTTGTAAACTCAATTTGGTTCTCAGTGTTTACGTTGATTTTTGAAGTACCTAAAGAAATAGCTTTTACGATATCAGCAGTTGGGATACCAGTACCACCGTGTAATACTAAAGGTACGCCAGTGAAGTCACGAACTTGTTCCATTTCAGCGAATCCTAAGTTAGGCTCACCTTTGTAAGGACCATGTACAGAACCTAAAGCTGGAGCTAGGCAATCGATACCTGTTGCTTCAACAAGGTGCTTACACTCTGCAGGATCAGCGTAAATTACGCCTTCAGCGATTACGTCGTCTTCTTGTCCGCCAACTGTTCCAAGCTCAGCTTCAACAGATACGTTACGAGCGTGTGCGTATTCTACTACTTTTTTAGTAGTTTCAACGTTTTCTTCGAATGGGTGGTGAGAAGCGTCGATCATTACAGATGTGAAACCTGCATCGATTGCTTCTTTACATTTTTCGAAGCTTGAACCGTGGTCAAGGTGAATCGCTACAGGAACAGTGATGTTCATTTCTTCGATTAAAGCTTTAACCATAGCTACAACTGTTTTGAAACCAGTCATATGACGAGCTGCACCCTCAGATACACCTAGGATTACAGGAGATTTTTCTTCTTCCGCAGCAGCTAAGATAGCTTGAGTCCACTCTAAGTTGTTCATGTTGAATTGACCAACTGCGTATTTTCCTTCTAGTGCTTTGTTTAGCATTTCTTTCATAGAAACTAAAGGCATGGTGAATCCTCCTAAAAAACGTTTTTTGTATCCGATAAGTTCTTATCGCTGGTAGTATGACCAGAATAAGGTAAAATATGTATATCTACATACCGGACTTTTTTCTACACTCAATAGGATAACAACTTGTACTCAAAAACTCAACCGTATTCACCTGCTCAATAGTCCATGTAAACGCTTTTTTCCATATTTTTTATAAAAAATTCATTTTTAAGCCTCTACAGCGAGCTCATTTCTCACCGCTTGACGAATTTCATCAATATCAAATGGTTTAGCGAAGTGCATTAAAGCTCCTAAATCTTTTGCTTCTTGGATCATATCAAGCTCTCCATAAGCAGTCATTAAAATTACTTTAATACTCTCATCAATTTCTTTTACATGCTTTAAAATCTCTATGCCATCCATACCTGGAATTTTCATATCTAACACTACTAAATCTGGATTATCCTTTTTCACGATATCTAAAGCTTGAAATCCATTCGCTGCTTGGAACGTCTGATAACCTTCTTTTTGGAACACTTCATGTAATAACACACGAATGCCATATTGATCATCAACGATTAAAATTTTCCCTTCCATAACTCCCAACCTTTCTGTGTAAATACAAGATTTAAAGCTTCTTATATCTTATCGATTTATTTTCGCTATTCTTTGCCAAATTCCTTCCTATTCTTTCTTATTTTACCGTCTCCTATTTTGTTATGCCACCCTACGATTTCCCCTTTCTAAAAAAAATAAGCTATAATGGGAACCGGCTAACACGAAAGAAAGGAGCAACAACATGTTAAAAATTTTCTCAACTCAATTAAGTGGATATTTCTCTAAGATTTCCCAAAAAGAAGAAATGAACTTAGAAGATAGCGCTCGTTTACTTGCTCAAGCGTTAATAGGCGAAGGCTTTATTTACTTGCATGGGACAAACGAAATGCAGGGCATTATTTCAGAGGCATTATTTGGTGCTGAACCAATGAAACAAGCAAAACGTTTAATAGAAAACGGAGAGCTGGAAACAGTGACTTCAGCGGACCGTGTACTTCTTATTAGCCGCTTTTCAACTGACGAAGAAATTGTAAAAATCGCGAAAAAACTTCAAGAAGAAGGTCAATCTATCGTTGGAATCTCTGCTATTCAAGAAGGTACGGAATCACTGGAACAATATACAGATGTACATATTGATACAAAACTGTTAAAAGGTCTTATTCCAGACGATGAAGGTAACCGCTACGGATTCCCAAGTTTAATTGTAGCTTTATTTGCTTATCACGGATTGAAGTTTACAATTGATGAAATGTTAAACGAATATTAAAAAAAGCGCCCTATTTCAGGCGCTTTTTTTTATTACTTGCTCTCTTTATTCGTAATAGATGCTCTTACGAAATCATGGAACAATGGTTGTGGACGGTTTGGACGAGATACAAGTTCTGGGTGGAACTGTGCCGCCACGAACCAAGGGTGGTCTTTTAACTCAATGATTTCAACTAGACGACCGTCTGGGCTTGTACCAGAGAATACAAATCCTGCTTTTTCCATATCCGGACGGAATTGATTGTTGAACTCATAACGATGACGATGACGCTCATATACAACCGGCTCATTGTAAGCATTGTAAGCATTTGTTTCTTCAGCAAGCTTACATGGGTATAGACCAAGACGAAGTGTACCACCTAAGTCTTCTACATCTTTTTGTTCCGGTAATAAATCGATAATTGCATAAGGTGTGTCAGGATTAATTTCAGAAGAGTTAGCTCCTTCTAATCCTAATACGTTACGTGCAAATTCAATTGATGCAAGTTGCATACCTAAGCAAATTCCTAAGAATGGAACCTTGTTTTCACGAGCATATTGAATTGCAACGATTTTACCTTCTACACCGCGATCGCCGAAGCCACCTGGTACAAGGATACCATCTGTATCGCCAACTAATTCTTTTACGTTTTCTGCTGTTACGTGCTCAGCATTTACCCATTTCACTTCTACATCTGTGTCGAATGAGTAGCCCGCATGACGAAGTGCTTCTACAACAGAAATGTATGCATCTTGAAGCTCTACGTATTTACCAACAAGAGCAATTTTTGTTTTCTTAGAAAGGTTGCGTACTTTATTAACTAGCGCAGTCCACTCTGTCATATCTGCAGCTGGATTGTCTAATTTTAAGTGATCGCAAACGATTTGGTCCATGTTTTGTTCTTGAAGAGATAATGGAACCGCATATAAAGTATCTGCATCGCGTGCTTCGATAACTGCTTTTGTATCGATGTCACAGAATAATGCAAGCTTGTCTTTCATATCTTGAGAAACAGGTAGTTCTGTACGAACAACGATAATATTTGGTTGAATACCTAAGCTACGAAGCTCTTTAACGCTATGTTGCGTTGGTTTTGTTTTCATTTCACCCGCTGCTTTTAAGTACGGGATTAACGTACAGTGAATGTACATTACGTTGTCACGACCGATGTCGCTCTTAATTTGACGGATTGCTTCTAGGAATGGTAGAGACTCGATATCACCAACAGTTCCACCGATTTCTGTAATAACAACGTCCGCGTTTGTTTCGCGACCAGAACGATATACACGTTCTTTAATTTCGTTAGTAATGTGAGGAATAACTTGAACTGTTCCTCCTAAGTATTCACCACGACGCTCTTTTTGAAGAACTGAAGAGTAAATTTTACCTGTTGTTACGTTGCTGTATTTATTTAAGTTGATGTCGATAAAACGCTCATAGTGACCAAGGTCTAAGTCCGTTTCTGCACCATCATCTGTTACGAATACCTCACCGTGTTGGTATGGGCTCATAGTCCCAGGGTCTACGTTAATGTATGGATCAAACTTTTGAATAGTTACGTTTAAACCACGATTTTTTAAAAGTCTTCCAAGAGATGCTGCTGTAATACCTTTTCCTAAAGACGATACTACACCGCCTGTTACAAAAATATACTTAGTCATGAAAATACTCCCTTCTACCTTGTTGTTATATAATCACCGTTGCAAAGCGCAACGTATGTAGATAACACTGTATCTATCTTATTGTTAGACTCTTTTTATTTTCTAAACAAAAAACAAAAAAGAAAATTGCTCCCCTCATCACATAAAGTAATAAGTAGGGAGCAATTTTCTTTTATATTTACACTTAAAAAGTATTATCGTCCTTTTTTAAAGAGCCCAAAAATGATTCTACATGGACGATAATGAAAAGTCAAGAACTACAATTCTTCCTCTTCTTCTTCTTCAGTTTCATCGTACTCAAGTTCTTCTTCAGCGAAGTCATCTTCATCTTCTTCTAAATCATCAAGATCATCATCTTCATCATCTGCGTCTTCGTCTTCAAGAACCTTGTCCAAATCTTCTACATCATCTTCATCTTCTTCTGCATTTCCGTCTGCATCGTCGAAGTCATCTTCATCTTCTTCGATGTAGTCGTCAAAACCGTCCTCTTCAACTTTACGTTTCTTCTTCGGTTTTGGCTGAGGTAAGATTTCTTCATCAATTTGCTCATATGGGTACCAGCTGCGTAGCCCCCAACGATTTTCTCCTAAATTAATGAAACGTCCATCGATGTTTAAATCTGTATAAAATTGTGCGAGTTTCGCATTAACTTGCTCTTGAGATAGTCCCAGCACTTGAGCGATTTCTTGAACCAACTCGTTGAATGTCGTTGCTTGTCTTTTATCCCCTAACACACTATGTACAACTTCAATCATGGAACATTCTTTTAGCTCTTCTGGTGAATATTGCTTAAAATCCACTTATGCGGCACTTCCTTTCTTCAAATATAACCTTATATATAACGGTCTGCTTAAAAAAATCCATACTATTCATTATAAACAAAAGTCGCACAAATATGCTACAAAAAAAACGTGAAACTTTTATATGGTGATAAAATTATAATTTATCCCTTCCTTATTCCGGAAGCATATGTGCCCCTTGCAACACATACCTAATTTGCATTTCTGTATATTCCTCGAGCGTATACAGTTTTTGTAAAGCCCAGCGTCTAAATCCCCACATCTGTCCTTGTATAAAAATATTATGTGCAAGAAGCTGTATTTCTTTTTTATTTAATATGAACGTTCCATTTTCCGTACATTGTTCTAAAATATTCTCAAACATCCCTACCATTTGAAACTCTTTCTCTAATACATATGGGAGTGATTCTTTCGGTAAAAAACGTACTTCTTGATACATGATTAATACTTCTTCTTGCAATTCGTCCATCACTTTAAAGTAATTCGTTATCGCTATCTTTAAACTTTCTATACTCCCCTTCTCTGTACACACTACTTCCTCTAAACGTTCTTTTACATGTTCATAAATACTATCACAAACTAAATATAATACATCATCTTTTGTGCGAATGTATTCATAAAGTGTTCCAATACTAAATCCAGCCGCTTTCGCAATTTCTCTCGTTGTTGTACGCGGGAATCCTTTTTGCTTAAAAAGTTGCACTGCACCTTTAATCATTTGTTCACGCCTTAACGCAACTAATTTTTCATCTTTCACTGACGCATGTACATTATGTTTAACCATCCCCTTCACCTCTCTCTATTATTTTTGGAAGGAAAAAGCGTAGGAAAATACCTACGCTTTTGTTCCTATTTCGTTAACATACGAGAAATTACAAGCCTTTGAATCTCTTGTGTTCCCTCATATATCTGTGTAATCTTTGCATCGCGCATATAACGCTCTACTGGATAATCTTTCGTATAGCCATAACCACCAAATACTTGTACTGCTTCAGTCGTTACCTTCATCGCTGTATCACCTGCGAATACTTTTGACATCGCTGATTCTTTCCCATACGGAAGTCCTTCAGACTCAAGCCAAGCCGCTTGATATGTTAAAAGACGTGCCGCCTCTACATCAGTTGCCATATCCGCAAGTTTAAAGCCAATCCCTTGTTGCGCCGCAATCGGCTTCCCAAACTGATGACGTTCTCTTGCATATTCTACGGAAGCATCTAAAGCTCCTTGTGCAATGCCGACCGCTTGCGCCGCAATACCGTTACGGCCGCCATCTAATGTTTGCATCGCAACTTTGAATCCTTGCCCCTCTTCTCCTAGTAAATTCTCTACAGGAATACGGCAGTCTTCAAACATAATTTCAGTTGTTGGCGAAGAGCGAATTCCTAACTTACTTTCCTTCTTCCCAACCGAAAATCCTGGCGTATCACTCTCCACAATAAATGCACTCGTGCCGCGCTGCTTTGACTCAGGATCTGTTAATGCAAAAACAACATAAATATCAGCAATGCCGCCATTTGTAATAAAGATTTTCGAACCATTTAAAATGTAATGGTCTCCATCTCGTTTTGCAGTCGTCTTCATTCCGCCAGCATCTGATCCAGAGCTCGGCTCCGTTAAACCATATGCACCAATTTTCTTTCCTTCAGCCATTGGGCGTAAAAACTTTTGTTTCTGCTCTTCTGTTCCAAATTTAAAAATCGGCCATCCAGCAAGTGAAGTATGCGCAGATAACGTTACGCCTGTAGAAGCACAGACGCGGGATAATTCTTCAACGGCAATTACATACGCCAAGTAATCGCTTCCAATCCCGCCATACTCTTCAGGCCATGGAATACCTGTTAAACCAAGCTCTGCCATTTGGTCGAATAAAGCTCGATCAAATCTCTCTTCCTCATCACGCTCAGCTGCTGTCGGCGCTACTTCATTTCTCGCAAAATCCCGAACCATTTTTCTTATCATTTCATGTTCTTCTGATAATTTAAAATGCATTCCAGTCTCCCCCTTACCCTTTTTATAAAGCTCGACTAATTACAAGCTTTTGTATTTCACTCGTTCCTTCATATATTTGCGTAATCTTTGCATCGCGGAAAAATCGTTCCACTGGATAATCTTTCGTATAACCGTAACCACCAAATACTTGCACCGCTTCAATCGCAACTTCAACTGCTGTCTTAGAAGCGAATAACTTCGCAATAGATGCTTCTTTACCGCATGGTAACCCTTGCGCTCTAAGCGATGCCGCTCTATATACGAGTAGTCGCGCTGCTTCTACACTTGTTGCCATATCTGCAAGTTTGAAGCCAATTCCTTGTTGCGCCGCGATTGGCTTTCCAAATTGCTCACGCTCTTTTGCATAATCAACCGCACACGCAAGCGCTGCTTCCGCGATTCCTAACGCCTGCGCTCCGATTCCAATTCGTCCAACATCTAAATTCGCCATTGCCACCTTAAATCCTTGTCCTTCTTCACCAAGTAAATTCTCAGTCGGCACTTTCATATCTTCGAACGTAAGTTGCACTGTACGAGAACCAAGAAGCCCCATCTTATGCTCATCTTTTCCGATGATTAAGCCTGGTGTATCTTTCTCTACAATAAATGCAGAAATACCACTTTTCCCTGCGTCTGGATTTGTAGAAGCGAAGACGATATATGTACTTGCTTCACCGCCATTTGTAATAAATACTTTCGATCCATTAATGATATAGTGATCGCCTTTCTTTACAGCACGTGATTTCAAACTCCCTGCATCTGATCCTGCATTTGGCTCTGTTAAGGCGAAGGCACCTAAATATTCACCAGTCGCAAGCTTAGAAACATATTTCTGCTTCTGCTCTTCTGTTCCAAAATATAAAATCGGGTTCATTCCAACTGATGTATGTACAGCTAAAATTACACCAACTGTTGCGCTTACCTTTGAGATTTCTTCAATCGCTAAAATATAAGAAATAAAATCCATTTCTGCGCCACCGTATTTTGAAGGCGCTGGAATTCCCATTAATCCAAGTTCACCCATCTTTTGCAAAACCTCTTTAGGGAACACCCCTTGTTCCATACTAGGAACAAAGGGAGCTATTTCCTTCTGCGCAAAATCTCGAACCATTTTCCTCATCATTTGTTGCTCTTCAGTAAAATGAAAATTCATGTACTTCGCCCCCATTTGCTATATATCTTTTTAACTATTTGGTAAGACCACTACTTTATTAATAAGGAGGGATTTACTCGTAAACGTAGAAGCCGCGACCCGTTTTACGTCCTAACCATCCTGCATTTACATACTTACGTAATAATGGACATGGACGATACTTACTATCTCCTAATCCTTCATGCAACACTTCCATAATGTATAAACACGTATCTAAACCAATAAAATCAGCTAATGTAAGAGGTCCCATCGGATGATTCATACCAAGTTTCATTACTTCATCAATCGCTTCTTTCGTCGCTACTCCTTCATATAACGTATAAATCGCTTCGTTAATCATCGGTAATAAAATACGGTTAGATACAAACCCTGGGAAATCATTTACTTCAACTGGAACTTTCCCAATCTTTTTCGTAATATCCTCAATCGTTTCATATACCGCATCATCTGTTGCTAAACCGCGAATAATTTCAACGAGCTTCATAACTGGAACTGGATTCATGAAGTGCATGCCGATTACTTTCTCAGGACGTTTCGTTACCGCTGCAATTTCCGTAATTGGTAGAGATGACGTGTTCGTCGCTAAAATTGCGTGTTCTGGAGCAATTTCATCTAGATTCGCAAAAATTTTCTTTTTAATATCCATTTTTTCAACAGCTGCTTCAATAACAAGATCAGCTTCTTTGACACTATTTAAATCGAGTGTCCATGTAAGACGATTTAATGTAGCTTCTTTCTCTTCTTCTTTCATGCGACCCTTTTCTACTTGACGAGCTAAATTTTTCGTAATGACAGCCAATCCTCGGTCTAACTGCTCTTGCTTTAAATCTTGTACTTTCACGTCATAGCCTGCCATTGCACACACTTGTGCAATACCTGAGCCCATTTGTCCTGCACCAATTACAACTATTTTTTGTACGCCCATTCTTTCTTCCTCCTTTTTAATAAAGCAAATCATTAATTACTAAAGAACCCGTTCTCTTACAGCACCGTTTGATTAATGAACTTCAATCATAATTGCGTCACCTTGACCGCCACCACTGCAAATCGAAGCGATTCCAATGCCGCCGCCGCGTTGTTTTAAAGCATGAATAAGAGTAACGATAATACGTGCTCCGCTCGCGCCAATTGGATGTCCCATCGCTACTGCGCCGCCATTTACATTCAATTTCTCTGGGTCAATCCCAGCAATTTCTGTACTCGCAATTGCTACTGCCGCAAATGCTTCGTTAATCTCAAATAAATCAATTTCTTCAATTGTCTTGCCTGTTTTTTTCAGCAATTCGTTAATTGCATAACCCGGCGTTCTTGGAAAATCCTTCGATTCTACCGCGATTGCCGTATGCGCTAAAATTGTCGCTAATGGCTTTCTTCCTTCTTGCTTCGCTCTTTCCTCGCTCATTAATACAAGTGCAGCACCGCCATCATTCAATCCTGGAGCATTACCAGCTGTTACTGTTGCTGCCTTATCAAATACTGGTTTTAATTTCGCTAATTTTTCAATCGTTGTATCTTCACGTGGCGCTTCATCCTTAGCAACGACGATAGGATCGCCTTTTCTTTGCGGAATTGTTACTGGTACAATCTCCTCTTCAAAACGACCTTCCTTATGTGCTGACACCGCACGTTGATGGCTACGATATGCCCATTCATCTTGTGCTTCGCGAGAGATTCCGTCTTCTTTTGCAACTTCTCCGCCATAAACACCCATGTGTACACCTGAAAATGCGCATGTTAAACCATCCGCAACGTTTAAATCGATAACTTCGTTGTGACCCATTCTGTATCCCCATCTTGCTCCTCGTAAAATGTAAGGACTGTTGCTCATCGATTCCATTCCACCAGCTACAATAAGCGATTGGTCACCAGTACGAATAATTTGATCTGCTAAAGTAACTGCGCGAAGCCCTGATGCACAAACTTTATTCACTGTTTCCGTCTGCACTTCCCAAGGGATTCCAGCTGCTCTCGCTGCTTGGCGTGATGGAATTTGCCCTTGCCCTCCTTGGATAACTGTCCCGAATATAACTTCTTCAACATCACTAGCGGCAACATCTGCTCTTTCAAGCGCTGCTTTAATTGCGATTCCTCCAAGTTCTGTTGCTTTTACGTCTTTTAAAGTTCCTCCAAATTTACCAACCGGTGTTCTTGCAGCACTTAAAATAACTGTTTTACTCATGTCCATTTCCCCCATTTCATTTGTTAGCGCTGAGCGCTCGTTCGGTATTCTTACGTTGAGAAGAGGTGCAATTATTGCACCTCTCTCTAAAGTTGTATGCATTCCTACAAACTACATTGCTTCTTTCTTCTGCCCGATAACAGAGCGTTCTAAAATCTCTGTTACATCGAGAGTTTGAACTTGTTCTTCCACTTCTTTTGCTTTCGTACCATCACTAATCATCGTTAAGCAATACGGACATCCTGTACCGATAATTGATGGTTTAGCAGCTAGCGCTTGTTCTGTACGAGCAACGTTAATACGAGATCCTGTCGTTTCTTCCATCCACATTAGGCCCCCACCTGCACCACAGCACATTCCCGTTTCACGATTACGTGCCATTTCCACAAGGTTCACGCCTGGAATTGCTTTTAAAATATCACGCGGTGCTTCGTATACTTCGTTGTATCTTCCTAAGTAACACGAATCATGGTACGTAACTGTTTCTTCGATAGGGTGAACTGGTTTTAAGCGCCCTTCTTTCACCCACTGAGCTAACAATTCTGTATGATGATAGACTTCTGCTTGCAAGCCAAAGTCCGGATACTCATTTTTAAAGGTGTTATAAGCATGAGGGTCAATCGTAACGATTTTCTTCACTCCTGCTTTTTCAAATTCTTCAATATTTTTTGTCGCCATCTCTTGGAATACGAATTCATTTCCGAGGCGGCGTGGTGTATCTCCAGAGTTCTTTTCTTTATTACCAAGAATCGCGAATGAGATGCCTGCCTCGTTCATTAACTTCGCAAACGATATCGCAATTTTCTGGCTGCGATTATCATATGATCCCATCGAACCAACCCAGAATAAATATTCGAATTCCTCACCAGCTTTTGATTTCTCCTTCACAGTTGGAACGGTTACCTCATCATCACCTTGGCGCCATGTTTCACGCTCTTTACGATTTAGACCCCATGGATTTCCTTGACGTTCAATGTTTGTCATTGCACGTTGCGCTTCTGCATCCATTTTTCCTTCTGTTAAAACGAGATAGCGGCGTAAGTCAATAATCTTGTCAACATGCTCATTCATAACTGGGCACTGGTCCTCACAGTTACGGCACGTTGTACATGCCCAAATCTCTTCTTCTGTAATAACGTCTCCGATTAAACTTGGATCGTAAGCTAACGCTGTAGCCGCTGATTCTTGTTGTCCTTTTCCAGCTGCCATCATCGCCAACTGATTGCCTTGTGTATTATTAAAAGCAACAACTGGAACCCACGGTGCCTTTGATGTTACCGCTGCTCCTTTATCAGTTAAATGATCACGAAGTTTTAAAATTAAATCCATCGGTGATAACATTTTTCCTGTTCCTGTTGCCGGACACATATTTGTACAACGGCCACACTCTACACAAGCATATAAATCAACGAGCTGATTTTGTCTAAAGTCTTCAATTTTACCAACACCGAACGTTTCTTGTGTTTCATCTTCAAAATCGATTTTTTCAAGTTTCCCTGGATTTGAAAGACGTCCAAAAAATACGTTGACTGGTCCAGCAATTAAATGCGCATGCTTTGATTGTGGTACATAAACTAAAAACGTTAACAAAATTAGTAAATGCACCCACCAAGAGAAATAAAATACTGAAATGGCTACAGTTTCATTTACTCCTGAGAAAACGTAAGCGATTACAGAAGCGATTGGTTCACTCCATGAAAATTCCTCGCCGTGCCATATAATTCCCATCCCGTTACCAAGTAGCACTGAAAGCATTAAACCACCGATAAAAATAAGGACAAGGCCTGATTTGAAATTACGTTTTAAACGAACAAGCTTTTCAACATAACGTCTATGAAAAGCCCAAAAGACTGCAATTAAAATAACGAGTGTGACAATTTCCTGGAAGAATGTAAATGCAGGGTATAGTGGTCCAAGTGGAAGATGTGATCCTGGTGCGAGTCCTTTCCAAACGAAGTCGATTGCTCCAAATTGGACAAGAATAAATCCGTAAAAGAACATAACGTGAATGATACCGCTCTTTTTATCTTTAAGCAGCTTTTTCTGACCGAAAACATTGACCTTAAGAAGATCCCAACGCTCTTTAAAACGACGGTCAAATTCTATCTTTTTTCCTAATTGTATGTAGGCCATCCTCGTTCGTATAAGATATACAAACAAATATCCCGCATAAGCAATAACAGCAATGGCAGCCAGCCAATTAATAATTAGTAAGCTATTCATTTTTATGCTACCCCTCTCTTTGTAAGCCTTCTTTCTTTTTAGAATCTTCGAAAATATATAATTTTCTGAATTATATCCCCTACCACCATTATATAATGAGTGAGCATTCAGTCAACAGTTTTTTGTTATACAACAACACATTTTTTAATAAAGCTGTTTATTTCGGTGAAACTATAAAGTGAAAATTTAATTTGTAACAAACTGAAGGTGAAAAGAATGCGAAGGAGGGAATTTACTCATGTTCTTCTTATCTCTCTTATTAATAGGCGCCACTCTTTGGATTACAATTGACCTTTCGTACGGGAGAATTCTTCATTTAAAGCGTATACGTTCTCGTTCATTCCCTTTGCGTCAAAGTGACTTTCACCTTTATACATATGGAAAAGATTTGTATGATGCTCTATTTACTGATATTAAACAAGCCAAACACCATGTGCATGTTTTATTTTTCATTGTCAAAAACGATGAAATAAGTCGTAAGTTTTTAAAGTTACTTATCGATAAAGCACAAGAGGGAGTTGAAGTAAGACTTTTACTCGACCGGTTTGGAAGTCATTCTCTATCAAAAGAGGCGATGTACTCCCTACAAAAACATGGTGTCTCTTTTTCATTTTGTCACAAAGTGAAATTTCCTTTTCTTTTCTTTTCTGCAAATCAAAGAAATCATAGAAAAATTACAATTATTGACGGGAAGATTGGTTATATTGGTGGATTTAATATCGGCGAGGAATATTTAGGTCACAATCAAAAGTTAGGGTTATGGCGAGATTATCATTTACGTCTTACAGGAGAAGGGATACAAGATTTGCAAAAACAGTTTTTACATGACTGGTTTGATGATACGAACCAAAATTTATTAGATTCATCTCTTTATTTTCCCAAACAACAACGTGGTGCTATTCTACATCGCTTTATTCCGACTGACGGTGCCTATTTACAAAATACATTTTTACATTTAATCGAAAGTGCAAAAGAAGAGCTCTTTATCGGTACACCGTATTTCATTCCCGGTAAAGAAATTATGAACGCTTTATTAAAAGCACGGAAACGTGGGGTTCAAATAACGATTCTCGTTCCACAAAAGGCTGATCACGCCCTCGTTCGAGAGGCAAAGTTTCCATATTGCCGGAAGTTAATACAAGCCGGTTGTAATATTTACGCATTTCAACAAGGATTTTTTCATGCCAAGATTATTATAGTAGACGATTGTATTTGTGATATCGGAACTGCTAATGTTGATATGAGAAGTTTATATGTTAACCATGAGATCAACTGCCTTTTATATGATAAACATTTCATACAAGAAGTAAAAAACAAATTCGAGGAAGATTTGAAAAGCTCCTCATTGCTTTCCTTTGAAGATGTTAGCCCTCTCTCTATTATTGATCGGGGAAAAGAGTGGATAGGAACGATACTCGCTTTCTTCTTATAGGAAAATTTCAAGAGCTAAAGAGGTGCATCACATATGATAATGCGATTTGGATATGTCTCACATGCTATGGCATTGTGGGACTGTTCTCCTGCCAAAACAATGACATTTACAAGCTGGAAAAAACTCAAAAAACAAGAGCGTGAGGATAAATTATACAATGTTACACTACAAAATCTAGAACATACAATACGTATCCTTCATTACAATATTGCACATGAAATTCCATTATATCGTTTATCATCTTCTATCGTTCCGCTTGCAACACATCCCGAAGTCGAATTTAATTATCTTCAAGCATTTGCACCGCTTTGGCGTAAAATAGGGGCATTAATTCAGGAACACAATTTGCGCGTAAGTTTCCATCCAAATCAATTTACGCTATTTACAAGCGACAAACCACATATTACAACTAATGCAATTACAGATATGACCTATCATTATAACGTATTAGACGCTATAGGAATTGCAGATTCCTCCTACATTAATATTCATGTAGGCGGCGCGTATGGAAATAAGGAAAGTGCAATTGGACGTTTTCATGAAAACATAAAAAAACTTCCTTCATATATAAAAAAACAAATGACTCTTGAAAATGATGATAAAACGTATACCACTTCTGAAACTTTGGCTATTTGTCAAAAAGAAACCATCCCTTTCGTATTCGATTATCATCATCACATAGCAAATCTTTGTGGTGAACCGCTAGAAGAATTACTTCCTGCGATTTTTGAAACTTGGTCACATACAAACGCCCCT
Source organism: Bacillus paramycoides (assembly GCF_001884235.1). Lineage (GTDB taxonomy): Bacteria > Bacillota > Bacilli > Bacillales > Bacillaceae_G > Bacillus_A > Bacillus_A paramycoides. The sequence goes on from NZ_MAOI01000036.1 coordinate 18,946, forward strand.
CCTAAAGTTCATATTTCTTCTCCTAAATCAGAAAAAGAATTTAGGGCTCACGCAGATTATATTGATTTAGGGTTTATTAAACCCTTTTTACACATTGCAAAAAAAATCAATCATAATTTCGATATTATGATTGAAAGCAAACAAAAGGATTTAGCACTTCTTCAATTAATAGATGAAATCTCTTCCATAAGGGGAATAAAAAGAAAAAACGGCGCAACGTTACAATGGTAAATTGTAACATTGCGCTATTTTTTTCAAGAAAAGTAATTTTCACAATGAAAAACATTCCATTTTATATGCTATTATTTAAATTAGCATTTTCAACCTGCGATTCAACTTTATTGAAACGGAGTCATAATATGATTAATCAAAAAAAATATGTACAATTTGTCATGATGTATATTATTATATTTTCTCTTTGGATATTCCTTATCCCTAGGGACTTAAATATAAAAGAAATTGGAATTCTATTCTTATTTTGTTTTGCAGCAATCTTTTCTTGCTATTGTTTATATAAAGCAATTAAGAAGATGAAAAGCGGTGATAAACTATTTTGGGTTTTATTACTATGTACTTGCCTATGTGGACTAACGATGGAAATAACTTTATTTCTTCATTCACTTTCCATTTATGATCAAGGCATATTCTCATATAAAGCACTACCTTTTTTCATCATACAATATATTTTGCTCTTTTCTGGCTTTGCTATAAAGTTCATAAAACATTACTCCATTAGAGGTATTGCTCAATTTTCATTCGATAGCGTCTTTATCGTTATTATGAATATTTACTTTACCTTAACCTTTATTTTAGATATTTCAAGCTTTCGTACGTTAACGAAGGATACGTGGGTTTTGATTGGGTATTTTATTGCACAATCATTAGTAATTTACGCCGTTATTAGCCTATATAGAAGAGAACGGTATTCTTCTAGTAGAATCTCATTAATTATTGGCTTCACTATCATACTTTTTTACGGATATATACACCTATTTCAGTTAAACTTAGGAATGGAAACTTCTTCTGAAGTCTCTTATTTAATACATACTGCCTCGATTTTATTAATTGGTTTATCGTCCATACTGTACATTTGGGATAAACCAATGAAACATGAAACTAAAACAAAATATTATCGATTCGATTATGTACGCTTTATACTACCTTATTTTAGTATAATCATTACTTTTTCCTTTATTGTCATTCAGCCTTGGGATGATAAGTTCATGTTAATTGGTCTCATATTATCACTCATCTTATTATTCCTACGACAACTTTACATGTGGAAAGACAATCAAGCATTAATCGATACGTACGAACAGTTGACTACACAACTAGAAGGCAAAGTTGAAGAAGGTGCATCGGCACTATTAAAAAGTGAACAACGTTATAAATCTTTATTCGAAGATCATCCTGATGCCGTTTTTTCTTTAAATATGAACGGGATTTTTCAACAATCTAATAAGGCTTGCGAAAGTTTATTTACAGCCTACTATTGTGAAGTAACAAGCTATTCTCTTCTACACTTCATTGATCCACAAGATCATGAGTTATTGAAGAAATCTTTACAAATTACAAAAGAAGGTAGACCACAAACTTTAGAAATTCGTACAAAAGAAAAAGAAGGCTATTATTATTACCTTCACATCACACTCATCCCTACTTTTATAAATAAAGAAATTGTCGGGATGTTTGGTATAGCACGTGATATTACAACTTTATATGAAAAACAAAAACAAGTAGAGCATTTGGCTTTCCATGATGCACTTACAGGACTACCGAATCGTCGAAAATTCGAAAAAGATTTAAAAACAATTTTAAATACAGCTCAAAATAACACAAATGACGTTGCGGTCATGTTCCTTGACTTAGATCGATTTAAAAAAATTAACGATCGACTCGGCCATGATGTCGGAGATTTATTATTAATTGAAGTAGCAAAAAGATTACGTGGATGTTTGCGTTCAAAAGATATCGTCGCTCGTCAAGGCGGAGATGAATTTACAATTCTATTACCAGATATGTACTCTGAAAAAAGTGCTACTTTTATAGCCGAACAGATTTTGACTATCTTAAATAAGCCCTTCTTCATTAAAGATGAAGAGCTCTCTATTACACCAAGTATCGGAATTGCAATGTATCCGGAATACGGAACCGATGTAACCGAATTAATGAAAAATGCAGATATGGCTATGTATCGAGCAAAAGCGAATGGAAAAAACAGATTTGTTTTCTTCTCAGAGGAAATGAGTATTGCGCAAAACGAAATACACTTCCTAGAAGGTGAACTTTCAAAAGCACTACAACAAAATGAATTTTTCCTTGACTATCAACCGCAAGTAAACACAAAAACAAAACAAATTATCGGCTTTGAGGCATTAATTCGTTGGAAACATCCGAAACTTGGAATTGTATCACCTGCCCAATTCATCCCTCTCGCGGAGGAAACAGGATTTATTATTGAACTTGGTAATTGGATTTTACGTACCGCCTGCTTAGAAGCAAAGAAGTGGCATAACCAAGGATTTTCTCACTTAAAGGTTGGTGTAAATTTATCTGTTGTTCAATTTAACCGTGCAGATTTAATCCCGACTATTTCAAAAGTCTTGGAAGAAACAGAACTAAAACCGGAAGCACTAGATATTGAGATTACGGAAAGTATCGCGATTAATCAAAATCATTCTGTAATTGCTAAACTAGAACAACTTCAAAATCTCGGTATTCAAATTTCAATTGATGACTTTGGGACTGGTTATAGTTCTTTAGCTTACTTAACAAAATATCCAATCAATACATTAAAAATTGCTCGAGAATTTATTTGCGGAATTACAAATAGCCCGTTAGAAGAAGCGATTATCGCTTCCATTATTGCACTATCAAAAGAATTAAATTTAGGGGTTATTGCGGAAGGTGTAGAAACAGATGAACAATGGAAGTTTTTATACGAGCAAAACTGTGACCACATTCAAGGATTCTTCTTTAGCAAACCTGTTTCTAGTAAAGATGTGTGGATGTTACTCCATGAAAAAACAACCGTCTAAGTTAGACGGTTGTTTTTTAGTACTCAAAAGGTACATCTGAAGCTAATTGTATCTCTTGATCATCATGAGAAATTACTTGATTTTTCTCTAAAGCTGTATCTCCTAATGAAATACCCCATGCCATCGCTAACGTTAATAGACTACCAATAAGTAGTTTTTTCATATTCCATCACCCACATTTTTTTCTTTAAATATATCATGAAAATTTATCCATATCTTATGCAATTATGCATATTTGTTTTTTAGGTCTTTTTTATTTCTTCATTTTTTTTATAAGTGATTCTTTTAACGCATGGATTCCTAATATATCGAAAAAGAAGTACGCTTTTTCGTAAGCATCTTCAATTTCTGCTCTATCACACTCTAGCTTTTCTAGGCATTCACCTTTTTGATAGTATAACTGTCCAATTAATGTCATACTATTAATTCGACACGATAGTTCAATGGCTTTATTTGCTTGACAAAGCGCTTCTTCGTATTGATTATCTAAGTATAATGCTTTTGCATGATTATGTCTCACCTTCACATCAAACTCTTTATTATCATGCAATGCCTCTAATTGTTTTAATATATTTTCAAATAACTCAATACTCTTCTTAAAATAGCCATTTTCAGCATAAATGTTTGCAATTGCGTTTTCAATATAAAGATTCTGATATACATCTATTCCTGCCAATTGTTGATTGAGCAATTTCCTTAATTCTAAAATACAATATTCGTAATCGATTTTTTTCAATATGTAAGCAGCTACATGATATTGCCATTGAAGAAATTGCTGAAGCTCGGGATGATATTCTTCCTTTTTCAACTCATTCCATACTCTATTATAAATTTCTTTATATTTCTTTTGCTTACAAAGCATAATAATTTGATTTTTTAACTGCTTACTTCTCTCAATATCAGAATAAATGAGTACCTCATAAAAATGAATAATGGGAACTTGTAACTTCGCTGCAATGCCTTGCAATATATCCATACTTGGGTATACCGCGCCCGATTCAATTCGGCTCACTTCCGATTGATGACATATATTCTCGGATAACTGTTTTTGTGTTAATCCTCTCATAACCCTAATTTTCTTTATTTCACTTCCTAATTTTTCTGCGTGCATACTTACTCACCATCCCATTATAACAATCTAATTTTTTGAGTTGTCATACCACTACAATAATGTGAATTCGACAATTTTTGATATGAAATAATGCATAATATATATAAAATTCGGCAAATTTTTCATACAATTCATCTCACATACAATAGATTAGGAGTGTTATAGATGAATTATAGAAAACTTGCTAGTGCATTCGTTACATTCGGTCTCCTTTGTCCTTTATCAACAGAAGCTATTCATGCCCAAGAATTAGATAAAAATGAAGTAAAAGTTGAAATTGCTCAGCCTGGTTTAACAATTGGGAAATTAACACAACCTCAAAATGATACGAAAGAGAATATTGCTAAAAAATATTTAAAAGGTGAGGTAAACGGGGCTAAAGCTCAACAAGAGCAAGTTACAACTGAAAAAAACGTTAATTTTCAACCTACAAATAAAGAAACAAAAGAAAATCAAACCGAAGTTCGCCTTGCACAAACTTACAAAAACTATAAAGTATATGGTCAAGATCTCATTGTAAAAGTAGATAAAAATGGAGTGATTACTACCGTTAGTGGTAAAGTTGTCCAAAATTTAGACCAACAACCTAATCTTACTATAACAAATTTTTTGTCGAAAAATGAAGTAAAATCTAAATTACGCGATACAGTTCAAATTCCAAACGATGCGGCTGAAACAGAATTCTCTAGCGAAACCGTTGTTTATAAGAAAAAAGATGGTTATTACACGTTCGCAACTATTATTACATTTACTTACGAAAACCATGAACAAATTATAAGCGGTAATGCAATCGTTGATTTAAAAACTGGTGAAGTACTATTCCAGGAAAAGTTCATTAAAAATAAAGAAAATAAATCTATTAATCAAGTAACATCGCCCAGCCTTTCCCTAGCTAAAGAGCAAGGAACTGGAAAAAATGCTCTACAGGAAAATGTATTATTTAATATTGCAAAGGGTTCTGACGGAAAGTTTTATTTAGCTGATCTATCCCGCGGAAGTGGTATTTATATTTATAACGCAAACTATGCTGATTCCCTCGGCGGAGATAGCCAAGTCGGCTATCCAGGAACGCTCATTTCAAGTAATACCCCTAATTTTGCAGATAAAGAAGCAGCTGGTGTTATGAAAAACATGAGCTATATTTACGACTATTTCAAGAAAGAACATAATCTAAAAAGTTACGATAATAAAGACTCAAAAGTTGTTGCTAGCGTCCACGGATTTGATTCTACAGAAGTTAGTGATGGTATAAAAGAAAATTATGTAAATGCATTTTGGCATCCGGCTTGGAATCAAATGGTCTTTGGTGACGGCCTAAATGGAAAATTAACCTCTGCTCTTGACGTGACTGCACATGAATTTGGACATGCTGTATTTAGTGGTACAACAAAAAATAAAATTGTGAGATATCCAAGTGCTGAAACATCTGCACTAAATGAAGGCCTGGCAGATTTCTGGGGTACACAAATAGAATATTACGTAAAGAAAGATAAAGGAAATTGGATTATGGGCGATACGTTAGGTGGCCTAACAATTCGTGACATCCCAAGGGAAATTGGTGATGGTGGCAACAAACTATATACAAACTTACAAGATTTCTATAATGATGGCAATAATCAAGAATCTCACGTGAATTCCGGAATCATTAGCCATGTATTATATCAATTAGCTGAAGGTAAAACGTATAACGGTATATTTGTTCAAAAACAAGGAAATGAAAAAGTAAGTAAAGTTGTTATGCGTGCATTGCAAAACTACGCAACTTCAGCGGAAGATTTTGAATCACTTCAATCTCACATTGTACAGGCTGCAAAAGATTTATATGGTAATACGACATCAACAGAATTCGAAAAGGCTTTCCAAGCACATGGATATAAGGCTCTAGCAAAAATTAATAAAGTAGTAGAAGTACAACAAGGAAAATAAGCAAAAAAGAAGTTCACCACTTATAGGTAAACTTCTTTTTTATATCCAGCCCTTCTCTTCTGCAATTGTAATTGCCTCAATCCTATTTTTCGCATCGAGCTTCGCTAATACTTCAGAAATGTAATTACGCACTGTACCAGGTGAAAGATAAAGTGCCTTCGCAATTTCATTTGCCGTCTTTCCTTCTTTCGCAAGTAAAAGTACTTCTTTTTCACGATCTGATAGGGGATTTTGCTCCTGCCATAACCCAAACATTAGCTCCTGCGAAATCTCTCGCTTCCCTTTCATGACATTTCGAATTGCTGAGGCTAAATCTTCACTCGGACTATCCTTCAATAAATATCCGTGTACACCAGCTTTCATCGCTCTTTCAAAATAACCGGGACGCGCAAATGTCGTTAAAATCATTACTTTACAAGATGATTTCTCCTTCTTCAACGTTTCAGCAACATCTAAACCACTTTGAATCGGCATTTCAATATCCATAATACTTATATCAGGCTTTAGCGATTCGATTAATTTTAACGCCTCTTCCCCATTCGCTGCTTGCCCAACAACTTCAATATCATCTTCTAGATCAAGTAGGGCTCCTAATGCGCCACGAAGCATCCGTTGATCTTCTGCAATAATAATTCGAATCATGCCCTCACCTCATCTTTCCCTGTTCTAATTACAATTGGAACTTTCACTGTTAACAATGTCCCTGAATTTATCGTATCTAGTTCAACGAATCCATCAATAAGAGCAATTCGCTCTTTCATACCGCGGATACCATTTCCATCATGGTTTTGATCCGCTAAACCGATACCGTTGTCTTCTACTTTCAAAATCAGCTCACCTTGCGATTCTAATACAGAGACTGTACACTGCGTCGCTTTACTATGTTTTACAACATTCGTCACTGCCTCACGTAAACACATTCCTACAATATTTTGTTCAATTGGTGATAACGAACTAGAATTAGCTTCTTGCTTCACTTCTAATTCAATATTAGCCGCTTGTAAGATCGCTTTTATTTGCTCCAACTCTTCTTCTACTGTAATCATACGCATATCAGAAATTAATTCTCTCAGCTGTTTTAAAGCGGTGCGAGATGTTTGTGTAATCTCCTTCGCTTCTATACTTGCGCGTTCTGGATTCTTCACAATTAACTTCTCCACTAGCTGACTTTTTAAAGTAATGAGAGATAACGTATGCCCTAACGTATCATGAAGGTCTCTTGCAATTCGCTGACGTTCTTCTCGCTTTACTAAATCTTTAATTTGCTCGTTTGCTTCGTTTAGTTGATTCTTTAACATCTTTTTTTGATTAAAATTACGCATTCCAAATGGTGTAAGCAGCATTAAAATAAACATCGGAACTATATTCACTAAACTTGTAGTTGTTAGCTGTTTAAAATATACGAATATAAAGGCCCCAAGCATTGTAATCAACAGTCCCAACAACACTCGAAATACTTTCTTACTTGGCGCAAAGCCCATCGCACTTGCCGTGAAAAAACCAAAAAATATCATAAAAGCATTATAAAATAAGGCAAATAAAAAGATGAGTATCATTTGAACACATGCCCATAAAACGAAAGTCTTATTAACAAAATAAAGTTGACGGTATGTGATAATAAAAAGTATCAACATACCGCTCCCTATTATAAACTTCCATCCTGACGCTTGTGTTAAATGGTAAATTGGAAACAACAAATACACGAGCCACATATATGGGAAGAAACCCATATGTTTCGGAAAAATCTCAAACCTCTTCTTCTCTATCATTTATACCGCTTCCTGTCTTTTTCTTATATATATTGATACTACAACAAATATAAGGAAATAACCTCCTAGTACCGCGATATTTTCCCATCCAATTGATTTTCCAGCTACAATATCCCACGCACCACTTCCAAAATGATATGTTGGTGTCCATTCACCGATAGATCGTAATATTTTTGGAAATATTTCAATTGGCATCCATAGGCCACCAAGAATTGCTAAGCACATATTTAAAATATTCGCTAGACCAGCAGCTGCATCTGCCTTTTTAATTGAACCTATTACTGTTCCGAGCGCTAAAAATGGTGTCACGCCTAATAATAACCATAACCCAGCACCGATCCATTGTCCTACTGTTAACTGCACATTATTAATTAATATTCCTGCCATAAAAATAACTAAGATTGAAAAAGCATTCACTACTGTTTGAGCAATAATTTTAGCTGTTATATACGCACCCTCTGGAAGTGGTGTAATTTTTAAAAGATGTGTCCACCCTTGCCCTTTTTCCTGAGAAAGTCTCACACCGAAACTAAAAAGTGCAGTCCCTACAATACTGAAAGTTGCCATTGAAATTAAATAATGTGCTTTCCAAGCTTCTCCGTTCTGTGGCACTTGAACTACATTTGTAAAGATGTAATAAAACATAACTGGCATTAATAATGAGAAAAAGATAAATAATTTATTGCGAAACGTACGTAAAATCTCTATTTTGCACTGCATCCATAAAGCTTTCATGCGATTTCCCCCTTCTGATTTGCGACAAACTGTTCAAATGCTTCATCGAGACTTCCACGTTCCACTGAAACGTCTGTTACAGGTAAATTTCTTTGATAAATTGCTTTTAAAGTTGCATCCGTATCTTCAGTTGTTAAAGTGAAGTGACCTTCATTTGACTGTACTTCTGTTACATTCGGTAATTCCTTCAATAAGTTCTTAGGAATTTTCTCTTTCGAATAAAACGAGATTGTTTTTCGAGAAATAGTCGCTTTCATCTCGTCAGGCGTGCCATTTGCGATAATTTTTCCGTTCGCAAATAATAAAATTCGATCTGCTAAAGCATCTGCCTCTTCTAAATAGTGCGTCGTTAAAATAATCGTTTTCCCTTCACTTGCTAATTTTCTAATCGTTTCCCAAAACGTTTTTCGAGACGTAATGTCCATCCCTACAGTTGGTTCATCTAAAAATAACAAATCTGGATTACCAGCAAGTGCGAGTGCAAAATTCAATCTTCTCTTTTGACCGCCTGATAGCTTTTCACATCTTTGCTTTCGCTCTGATTCTAAATTTGATAACTGCAGTAATGTTGCTTTTGCTACTGGATTCGTATAATAACTACGGAATAACTCAATTGCCTCTTCCACTGTAATGCTGTCAATCACACTTACCTCTTGTAGCATCGCACCGAGGCTATTACGAACATCTCTATGCTTTGGGCTCTTTCCAAATATAGAAACCGTTCCTTCCGTTGGATCTTTTAATCCAAGCATCATCGATATCGTCGTTGTTTTCCCTGCGCCATTCGGTCCAAGTAATGCTACTATTTCCCCTTTATTCACATGAAACGAAACATTATTTACTGCGTTTTTATGTTTAAATGTTTTAGAAACACCATTTACTTCAATAATCTTTTCCATCTCTCCACCCCCGCCGTTTCTTATATTTACATTGTATGTTTTGGAAAAGTTAGGAAACAGTATGATGCGTCATGACATCCATATGACAATTGTCATGTATTCTTTATGAGCAGAATCAACCCGCATACCGCACGCGAGTAGCAGGAGCAAAATAAACATGATACAATCGGATAAGATATAAATTCGAGGAAGGACAGTGGTTTTCATGATTATTCGTAATGAACAAGATTTAGAAGGTTTACGAAAAATCGGCCGCATCGTTGCACTTGCACGCGAAGAAATGAAAAAACAAGCGAAGCCAGGTATGACAACGAAAGAGCTAGATTTAATTGGTAAGAAGGTATTAGATGAGCACGGTGCTATGTCAGCACCTGAAAAAGAATATAAATTCCCAGGCGTAACTTGCATTAGTGTAAACGAAGAAGTTGCTCACGGTATTCCAGGAGATCGCGTATTAAAAGAAGGCGATTTAGTAAACGTAGACGTATCAGCAGCACTTGACGGTTATTATGCTGATACAGGTATTTCATTTGTTCTTGGTGAAGACGAAGAAAAAGAAAAGCTATGCCAAGCTGCGGTAGATGCATTTTGGGAAGCAATGAAAAAAGTAAAGGCTGGATCAAAACAAAATCAAATTGGTCGTGCTGTTTCTAACTTTGCACATAAAAGTGGATATAACGTTATTCAAAACTTAACTGGTCACGGTATTGGTCTTAGCTTACACGAAGCTCCGAACCACATTTTAAGCTACTATGATCCAATGGATAATGCTCTTCTAAAAGACGGCCTTGTTATCGCTGTAGAGCCATTCATCTCTATGAAAGCTGATCATATTATCGAACGCGGTGATGACGGCTGGACATTCGTTACACCGGACAAAAGCCTTGTTGCACAATGTGAACATACAGTCGTTGTGACACGTGGTGAACCGATTATCTTAACAGAAATATAATAAAAAACAGCCGTTTTGTAGATTCCTTCTACTAAGCGGCTGTTTTTTATTATTTTTAGGTATGTAAAAGCTTATATAAATAAAAAGGTGATGCATCAAAGTATCACCTTTTTAACGGGGTGAGGCTGTCCAAAAGTACGGAAAACCTTTGAACAGCCTCGTATTTTCATATGGATGCCTTACATATATCACTGATGATAATTATGAAATGCGGAAACATAGTTACCATCATATGATTCAAACATGAGAAAAGAAATCCTATAATGGATCCCTTTTCCCTACATAATCTAAAGTTTGGGTACACTAGATTCATGCAATGTAGGAGCCTTCAGAATAGAAAGCAATCCTTCATTTAGAATGATAGCATACATATCTCCGCTAAAAATATGTAAATATGCATATGGCGTTTTTATTTCTCAACTTCTAAATATTGAAAATTCAGACACCGAAAGATAAAATAAAGTCGTTATCCGTCTTCTTTTGTCAGTCAGAGAGAATAGAAGAATGGGAGAGGAAAAAATGAGAGAATCGCTGAAACAAAAAATAGTAAGCTCCTTGCTTGCTGTATCACTCGCCGTTAGCTTAGCTCCAATCGGACAAGCAAAAGCTGATTCCACGTCAGAAATTATACAGATCCCACCTATTACAAAACAAGTTGATGCAAACCGCGCCATCGAACATATCCGTTTCTTATCCGAAACAATCGGTCCCCGTCCAGGTGGTACAAAATCAGAAGAGTGGGCCTCTCGCTACGTTGGTATGCAACTTAAATCAATGGGATATGAAGTAGAATATCAGCCCTTTCAAGTACCGGATCAATACGTTGGATTTATCGAATCACCATTATCCACAAAACGTAATTGGCAAGCTGGCGCTGCTCCCAATGCACTAATTTCTACAGAAGCTGTTACAGCTCCTCTTATCTTTGTTCAAGGTGGAACGAAACTAGATGAGATTCCAAATGAGGTAAACGGAAAAATTGTTTTATTCGAAAGAGGTGCAACAGCAGCAGATTATAATAAGCAAGTTGAAAATGCTGTTAACAAAGGAGCGAAAGGTGTTCTTTTATACAGTTTAATTGGAGGTCGTGGAAACTACGGCCAAACCTTCAATCCTTACTTAACTAAAAAACAGTCTGTCCCTGTCTTTGGTCTTGCTTATGCTCAAGGAAATGCATTTAAAGAAGAAATCGCAAAAAAAGGGACAACAATTCTTTCCCTAAAAGCAAGACATGAATCTAATTTAACATCTCTAAATGTTATTGCTAAAAAGAAACCAAAAAATAGTACAGGTAATGAAAAAGCTGTCGTTGTAAGTTCACACTATGATAGTGTTGTTGGAGCACCTGGAGCGAATGATAACGCTTCTGGTACAGGATTAATATTAGAACTAGCTCGTGCTTTTCAAAATGTAGAAACTGATAAAGAAGTCCGCTTTATCGCTTTTGGTTCTGAAGAAACTGGTTTACTCGGCTCTGAATATTACGTAGAAAACTTATCACAAAAAGAACGTAATCGCATTTTAGGTGTCTTCAACGCTGATATGGTTGCAACAAATTATGATAAAGCAAAGAATTTATACGCTATGACTCCTGACGGTTCCACGAACTTTGTAACAGATGCAGCATTACAAGCAGGGAAACAATTAAATAATGATCTCGTTCTTCAAGGAAGATTTGGCTCTAGTGATCACGTACCATTTGCTGAAGTCGGTATTCCTTCTGCACTATTTATTTGGATGGGCGTCGATAGTTGGAATCCATTAATCTATCACATTGAAAAGGTATATCACACACCTCAAGATAACGTATTAGAAAATATTTCGCTAGAACGTATGAAAATGGCATTAGAGGTCATTGGTACAGGCGTCTATAATAGCCTTCAATCTACCGTGAAAACAGAACGAAAAGCCGCTTAATACTATTTCAAGCCACCGATTAATCGGTGGCTGTTTATTGAGAAAAAATAAATATGCATAAAAGCATATTTATTATATGGTATTATCGTGTATAATTAAAATCGTAATATATAAATGAAAAGAGTGTTTATTACATAGCATTATCATGTAGAATAAAAATTGTAATAATATTGATTACATCTAACAAGAGATTTTTCAATTATGAAAAAATTATTCTTGCAGTTTTGTTATCGCTTTAGAGCCGCTTATCTCTATGTAAGCTGACCATATTATTGAGCTGCAGATTAATTCCACCTTGAAACTGTTCTCTTTTTTCTATAAAAAAACCCTTCAGGTTGCATTCTTCCCTTCACTTTATCGTGAAGTGTTTTTGAATACTTACCTAAAGGGCGTAATATCAATAGTAATTCTTTAATTCGTCTGCTACTCAGATTACAGTGTAATCAATAATCTAAAGCTTTTTTATTATTTTATTCGTTGACGAGCGAATAGGATTCCACCTAGAAGGAACAATACCATGCCTCCAAGAATTGAAATCATTTCTGCTGATTTCCCTCCTGTGTTAGGAAGTAATGTTGGCTTATCATTTTCTGTAGTAGGTGGAACTTTTGAATCGCTATTTTTGTCTGTATTTGTGTTTGGATCTTTTGGATCTGTGCTTGGATCTTTCGGATCTGTACTTGGATCTTTTGGATCTGTGCTTGGATCTTTTGGATCTGTGCTTGGATCTTTTGGATCTACATTTGGTACGTCCTTGATTTTTGTATTTGTGATGTCATAACCATTTACTTCGGATTTGTATCCCGCTACTGGTTGTTCTTTCACTTCATACTTGTACGCTACTCCGTTTGCATCGTATGCTGCTAAATCTTTGAATTCGTATTTCCAGCCTGTTGCTTTGCTTACTTCTTGCGTCGCAATCACTGTACCATTTTGTAGAAGGTCTACTTTAATCATTTCCGGACGATCTTTCGCGTTATCGTCTTTCCATGTTTTCGTTCCTTCTACTTTTGTTTTTCCTACTTTTGTATTTGTGATGTCAGTACCATTTACTTTGGATTCATATCCGGCTACTGGCTGTTCTTTCACTTCATACTTGTATGCTACTCCGTTTGCATCGTATGCTTGTAGTTTTTCAAACGTAT